>NZ_JBIVBI010000003.1:0-560400 GCF_044746005.1 Streptomyces sp. NPDC086766
GTTGATAGGCCGGATCTGGAAGCACGGTAACGTGTGGAGGTGACCGGTACTAATAGGCCGAGGGCTTGTCCTCAGTTGCTCGCGTCCACTGTGTTGGTTCTGAAACCACGAACAGCCCCGCTGTAAGAGGCGGTGTGGCGTTCACAGTTTCATAGTGTTTCGGTGGTCATAGCGTGAGGGAAACGCCCGGTTACATTCCGAACCCGGAAGCTAAGCCTCACAGCGCCGATGGTACTGCAGGGGGGACCCTGTGGGAGAGTAGGACGCCGCCGAACTCCTTTTAGAGCTCCGGCTCCTGGGCACACAGCCCAGGAGCCGGAGCTTTTTTGCGTTGAGGTAGGGTCGGGGGGAATCGATCGGTACGTTTACCACAGGAGGCCCCCGGGTGGAGGTCCAGGAGACCCGTGTCCAGACGGACCGGGTCCTCACCATCCCGAACATCCTCAGCATGGCGCGGCTCGTCGGTGTGCCGCTCTTCCTGTGGCTGATTCTCCGGCCGGAGTTCGGCGGTCCCAAGAGTGATGGCTGGGCCCTGCTGGTGCTCGCCCTGAGCGGCGTCAGCGACTACCTCGACGGCAAGCTCGCACGGCGCTGGAACCAGATCAGCAGCCTCGGCCGGCTTCTCGACCCCGCGGCCGACCGGTTGTACGTCCTTTCGACGCTGCTCGGCCTCACCTGGCGTGAGATTCTGCCGCCCTGGCTGACCGCGCTTCTCCTGGCGCGGGAACTGATGCTGCTGGTGGCCGTGGCCGTTCTCCGGCGCCACGGGTATCCGCCGCCGCAGGTGAACTTCCTGGGCAAGGCCGCGACGTTCAACCTGATGTACGCCTTCCCCCTTCTGCTGCTCAGCGACGGAAGCGGATGGATCGCGTCACTGGCCGCTGTTTTCGGATGGGCGTTCGCCGGATGGGGTACAACCCTGTATTGGTGGGCAGGAGTCCTCTACGTGGTACAAGTCCGCCGCCTGGTCCGTGCGGACGCCATGGCCGACTGAGCCTGCCAATGGGGGCGGCTGCGGTGGCTCGATGGCCCGCTGGGGAAAAGTGCGGGACAATCTGGACGGGTGAAGTCGGCTAGACCGTCGTCTCTGAGGAGGACGCTTCCGACATGAAGGCCGTCGTGATGGCCGGAGGCGAAGGCACTCGCCTTCGTCCCATGACTTCGAGTATGCCGAAACCGCTCCTGCCGGTGGCCAACCGGCCGATCATGGAGCACGTTCTCCGGCTGCTCAAAAGGCACGGGCTGAACGAGACCGTCGTCACCGTCCAGTTCCTGGCCTCCTTGGTCAAGAACTACTTCGGTGACGGTGAAGAACTCGACATGGAGCTCACCTACGCCAACGAGGAGAAGCCTCTCGGAACCGCCGGAAGCGTCAAGAACGCCGAAGAGGCGTTGAAGGACGATGCCTTCCTGGTCATCTCCGGCGATGCCCTGACCGACTTCGACCTCACCGACCTGATCCGATTCCACAAGGAAAAGGGCGCGATGGTGACCGTGTGTCTCACCCGCGTGCCCAACCCCCTGGAATTCGGCATCACCATCGTCGACGAAGAGGGGAAGGTCGAGCGTTTCCTCGAGAAGCCGACCTGGGGCCAGGTCTTCTCCGACACCGTGAACACGGGCATTTACGTGATGGAGCCCGAGGTCTTCGACTATGTCGAGGCCGACGTTCCGGTCGACTGGTCCGGTGATGTCTTCCCGCAGCTGATGAAGGAAGGCAAGCCGATCTACGGCTATGTCGCCGAGGGCTACTGGGAGGACGTCGGCACACACGAGAGCTACGTGAAGGCCCAGGCGGACGTCCTGGAGGGCAAGGTCGACGTCGAGATCGACGGCTTCGAGATCTCGCCCGGCGTCTGGGTCGCGGAGGGCGCCGAGGTGCACCCCGACGCCGTGCTCCGGGGCCCGCTCTACATCGGCGACTACGCCAAGGTGGAGGCCGGCGCCGAGATCCGCGAGCACACCGTCGTCGGTTCGAACGTCGTCGTGAAGAGCGGTGCCTTCCTGCACAAGGCCGTCGTCCACGACAACGTGTACGTCGGGCAGCACAGCAATCTCCGCGGCTGCGTCGTCGGGAAGAACACCGACATCATGCGGGCGGCGCGGATCGAGGACGGCGCCGTCATCGGCGACGAGTGCCTGATCGGCGAAGAATCGATCGTGCAGGGCAACGTCCGGGTCTACCCGTTCAAGACGATCGAGGCCGGCGCGTTCGTCAACACCTCGGTCATCTGGGAGTCGCGGGGCCAGGCGCACCTCTTCGGGGCGCGCGGGGTCTCCGGCATCCTGAACGTGGAGATCACCCCGGAACTCGCCGTGCGGCTCGCCGGCGCCTATGCGACGACGCTGAAGAAGGGCTCCACGGTCACCACGGCCCGTGACCACTCCCGTGGTGCCCGTGCGCTCAAGCGGGCGGTCATCTCCGCGCTCCAGGCCAGCGCCATCGACGTCCGGGACCTGGAGAACGTGCCGCTGCCGGTCGCACGGCAGCAGACGGCCCGGGGCAGTGCCGGCGGCATCATGATCCGGACCTCGCCCGGAGTGCCCGACTCCGTCGACATCATGTTCTTCGACGGGCAGGGCGCCGACCTGTCGCAGGCCAAGCAGCGGAAGCTGGACCGGGTGTTCGCGCGGCAGGAGTACCGGCGCGCGTTCCCGGGCGAGATCGGAGACCTGTACTTCCCGTCCAGCGTCTTCGACTCGTACACCGGATCGCTGCTGCGGAACGTCGACACGACCGGGATCGCCGAGTCGGGACTGAAGGTCGTCGTCGACGCGTCCAACGGCAGTGCCGGGCTCGTCCTGCCCAGCCTGCTGGGCAAGCTCGGTGTGGACTCGCTGACCATCAACCCCGGTCTCGACGAGTCACGGCCGACGGAGACCGCCGACATGCGGCGCGCGGGGCTGGTGCGCCTCGGCGAGATCGTGGCGTCCTCCGGGGCGGCCTTCGGTATCCGGTTCGACCCGGTGGGCGAGCGGCTGTCCCTGGTGGACGAGAAGGGCCGCATCATCGAGGACGACCGGGCTCTGCTGGTCATGCTCGATCTCGTCGCGGCCGAGCGGCGCAGTGGCCGGGTCGCGCTGCCGGTGACCACCACCCGGATCGCCGAACAGGTGGCCGCCTACCACGGCACGCAGGTGGAGTGGACGACCACTTCTCCGGACGACCTGCAGCGGGTCGGCGGCGAGGAGGGCACGATCTTCGGAGGTGACGGCAAGGGCGGCTTCATCGTTCCGGAGTTCAGCAGTGTCTACGACGGCACGGCCGCCTTCGTCAGGCTCATCGGTCTGGTGGCGCGTACGCAGCTCACGCTGAGCCAGATCGACGCGCGGATCCCGCGGGCGCACGTCATCAAGCGGGACCTGGCGACGCCGTGGGCCGTCAAGGGACTGGTGATGCGCCGGGTCGTGGAGGAGGCCGGAGACCGCTCCGTCGACACCACGGACGGAGTGCGGGTGGTGGAGACCGACGGCCGCTGGGTGATGGTCCTGCCCGACCCCGCCGAGGCCGTCACGCACCTGTGGGCCGAGGGTCCGGACGACGCCTCCGCCCAGGCCCTGCTCGACGAGTGGGCCGCGGTCGTGGACAGCGCCGGGCGCTGACCGGTAGCAAAACGGACAGCGCGCACGCGTGCCGGACAAGTGTCCCCAAGGGGGCCTGTCCGGCACGCCGGTGGGGCCATTCGGAGGACACGGCCGCCCCATGCGACTATGTGCGACATGCCGCAGCAACCCCCCATTCGGAGCACCCCCTCGCGGCCCTCCCGTCCGGATGCCTCCATGTCGTTGATCACCAACGTCATGGACCACAGTCTCGACGAGGGTTACGCCGAGGCGGCGGCCCGGAAGAAGGCCGCGGGCGAGAGCGGGATGCCGAAGACCCTCAGGGCGCGCCTGGGACTGGCCGCCGGCCTGGTGCTGGCGGCGCTCGTGGTCACGGTGGGCGCGGCACAGGCGAGGGTGGCCGCTCCCGTCGTCGCCAAGGAGCGCCAGGAGCTGGTCGACCGCATCGACCGTGAGACCGCGGCGGCGGACGACCTCGAGGGCACCGTGGACAAGCTGCGCGACGATGTGAGCGCGCGCCAGCGGCAGGCCCTCCAGAAGAGCGGCGGCAATGCGCAGGCCGATCTCGTGAGCATCCTGGCGGGCGCGACCGCGGTGCACGGCCCCGGGGTGAAGCTGGTCGTGAACGACGCCAAGGAGGCCAGCTCGGGCGGGGGCGGCAACCCGCGCGAGACGTCGGGTTTCTCCGACACCGGCCGGGTACGCGACCGGGACATGCAGCGCGTGGTCAACGGACTGTGGCAGTCGGGCGCCGAGGCCGTCTCCATCAACGGGCAGCGGCTGACCGCCCTGTCCGCGATCAGGGCGGCCGGGGACGCCATACTGGTCGACAACAAGCCGCTGGTGCCGCCCTACACGGTGCTGGCGGTGGGGGACGGCGACAAGGTGAGCACCCGGTTCCAGAACAGCCCGGACGGGCTGTACCTCCATGCCCTGCAGGAGAACTACGGCATCCGGACCAGCATCTCCACGGAGGGCGACCTCCGGCTGCCCGCCGCACCGAGCGTGATCGTACGTACAGCACAGCCGAGCACTGAGAAGGGCACATCGTGATCGCCGTACTGGGCCTCGTCGTGGGAGTCGTGGCCGGCCTTTTGGTCCGGCCGGAGGTTCCGGCGGTGGTCGAGCCTTATCTGCCGATTGCCGTCGTGGCGGCCCTGGACGCCGTCTTCGGCGGTCTGCGGGCGATGCTCGACGGCATCTTCGACGACAAGGTCTTCGTGGTGTCGTTCCTGTCGAACGTGGTCGTCGCCGCGCTGATCGTGTTCCTCGGCGACAAGCTGGGCGTCGGGGCGCAGCTGTCCACGGGCGTCGTGGTCGTCCTCGGCATCCGCATCTTCTCCAACGCCGCGGCGATCCGGCGCCACGTGTTCCGGGCGTGAGACCGATGAGCAACCAGGACGAACTGCCCCAGACGCCCCGCGACGGCCTGTCCCGCGAGCCGGCCGGGAGCGAACCGCACCGCGATCATTCCGGCAACAGGCTGCGCAAGGAACTGCCCGAGGAGATTCCCGCGGCGGCTTCCGGCGCCGCCCCTGAGGCCACCGCCGAGGCCGCGCCCGAGGCCGCTGCGGCGCCCGGGGCCGAGCAGACCTCCGGCCCCGGCGGTCCCTCCGGAGACGAGGAGCGGACCGAGCCGGCGCTGACCGGCCGTCGGCGACTGGCCGATGGCCTGTGGCCGCCGCGCGTCAGCCGGGCCCAACTCATCGTGGCCGTGCTCCTGTTCGGCCTCGGCTTCGGGCTGGCCGTCCAGGTGGCGTCCAACAGTGACAGCGACAGCGCGCTGCGTGGCGCCCGCCAGGAGGATCTCGTGCGCATCCTCGACGAACTGGACGGCCGCACCCAGCGTCTCGAGGACGAGAAGCAGGGTCTGGAGAAGCAGCGTCAGGAGCTCCAGAACAGCTCCGACCAGGCCGCGGAGGCACGCAGGCAGACGGCCGAGAAGGAGAGGCAACTCGGCATTCTGGCGGGCACGGTGGCCGCGCAGGGACCCGGCATCACCATCACGATCGAGGACGCGAAGGGGACGGTCCAGGCGGACATGCTGCTCGACGCGATACAGGAGCTGCGCGCCGCCGGTGCCGAGGCGATCCAGGTGAACGATGTGCGGGTCGTGGCCGGCACCTACCTGACGGACTCCGGGAAGAGCGTGGACGTCGACGGGAACAAGATCAACGCCCCCTATCGTTTCAAGGTCATCGGCAAGCCGCAGGACCTCGAGCCGGCGCTCAACATCCCCGGAGGCGTGGTGCAGACCCTGGAGAAGGAGCAGGCCACCGTTACCGTGGAGCAGTCGGGCAAGATCGTCGTCGACGCCTTGCGGGCGGCGAAGCGGCCTGACTACGCTCGGTCGTCCTCCCAGTGAACCGGGGGTGCATGGCGGCCGTCCGGCAGGGGCATGAGGTTGCGGGGGGTCGGCGCACCGATTGGGTGGTGCGTGATGGAAACTGTTTGGTGGATACGGACGTTGTGAGGATGTCCGGGTCGACCGGTGTACGCAATCAGGGTTCGTCCTGCCCCACGGGCGGGTCTGTTTCGGTCAAGGGGAATCGCCCGTGAAGTTGTTTGCGAAGTTGTTCGGCAAGAGCGCGCGAGAGGACAGCGACAACGCGACCGCTCGGCATCGCGCACAGCCCGACGCGGAAGGCCGGCGCCCGCTGTTCCGGGACCAGGTTCCCGGTCCGGGCGGCGACATTTCCGGTGGTCAGGGCGTGCCGTCTGTTGACCCTGCCCAGGCGGGCGACATAGGTTTCGGGCAACCGTCAACCTCAGGTACGGGTGGAGGGTTTGCTCCCGACCCGTACGCGTCCCATGCCCCCGCGGGGCAGCCTCGGCAGGAGGATCCGTCCATGTCGGCCCTGGTGTGTACGAGGTGCGGTAACCGCAACGCGGAGAACAGCCGCTTCTGTTCCAACTGCGGTGCCCCGCTGCGTCCGGGCGTCGCTCCGGAGCGTCCCTCGGAGACGACGTCCACGATCTCCATCTCGGGTCTGGAGGCGTACGACTCCGAGGCCACCGGCCAGACTCCGATGCTCTCCCCGGAGGCGCAGGCGGCCGTCGACGCGCTGCCGCTGGGCTCCGCCCTGCTGGTGGTGCGCCGTGGTCCGAACTCGGGCAGCCGCTTCCTCCTGGACGGTGAGCTGACCACGGCCGGGCGTCATCCGCAGAGCGACATCTTCCTGGACGACGTGACCGTCTCCCGTCGCCACGTGGAGTTCCGGCGCAGCCCGGACGGCTCGTTCACGGTGGCCGACGTGGGCAGCCTGAACGGCACGTACGTCAACCGGGAGCGGATCGACTCGGTGGCGCTGTCCAACGGCGACGAGGTGCAGATCGGCAAGTACCGGCTGGTGTTCTACTCGAGCCGGCAGGCCATCTGACCCTCTCCCGGACTAGTTCCGGGGGGATGTCGAGGGAAGGTCCATGGGTCAATCACCGAGCGGCGGTGCCTGGCACGGCACCGCCGCCGCGGACAGTGGGCTGATGAGCATCGGCGCGGTGCTGAGCGCGCTGCGCGACGAGTTCCCCGAAGTCACCATCTCCAAGATCCGGTTCCTGGAGTCGGAAGGGCTCATCGAGCCGCGGCGGACCCCCTCGGGGTATCGCAAGTTCAGTGCCGAGGACGTCGAGCGCCTCGGGCACGTGCTGCGAATGCAGCGGGACCACTACCTGCCGCTGAAGGTGATCCGCGAGCACCTGGACGCGATGGAGCGCGGGGAGGCCGCCCCGCTGCCGGCCGCGGGCCGCCAGCGCGACGGTGAGCCCGCGCCGACGCCCGCCGAGGGTCCGGCGGTGGCCCGGGTCGGGCGGGCCGAGCTGCTCGCCGCCGCCGGGATCGACGACACGGACCTGCGGGAATGGGAGTCGTACGGGCTCATCACCCCACTGGAGGGCGGGGCCTACGACTCCGAGGCGATCACCGTGGCCTCGCTCGTCACCGAGCTGGGGCGGTTCGGTATCGAGCCACGGCATCTGCGTGTGATGAAGGCGGCCGCCGACCGCGAGGCCGGCCTCGTCGACCAGGTGGTGGCCCCGCTCAGGCGCCACCGCAACCCGCAGACCCGCACCCATGCCGAGGCCCGCGCGAAGGAACTCGCGGCGCTGACGGTGAAGCTGCACGCGGCGCTGGTGCAGACCGCGCTGGGGGTGCGCCTGCCCTGAGTGCCGGGCGTCGAGGCGGCCGGATCGGCCTCCCGTTTCCGGCCCGACTACCCAAACCTTGCGGGCACGGCCTAGGGTTGCTGTGTGAACGAGCTCGATGTCGTAGGTGTCCGGGTCGAAATGCCCTCCAACCAACCGATCGTGCTCCTGCGTGAAGTGGGAGGCGACCGCTACCTCCCCATCTGGATCGGGCCGGGGGAGGCCACGGCCATCGCCTTTGCCCAGCAGGGCATGGCGCCCGCACGGCCGCTGACCCACGACCTGTTCAAGGACGTGCTGGAGGCCGTCGGCCAGGAGCTCACCGAGGTGCGCATCACGGATCTGCGCGAGGGTGTGTTCTACGCCGAGCTGGTCTTCGCCAGCGGGGTCGAGGTGAGCGCCCGGCCGTCCGACGCCATAGCGCTGGCCCTGCGCACCGGGACGCCGATCTACGGCAGCGACACGGTGCTCGACGACGCGGGGATCGCGATCCCGGACGAGCAGGAGGACGAGGTGGAGAAGTTCCGCGAGTTCCTCGACCAGATCTCGCCGGAGGACTTCGGCACCAGCAGCCAGTGACCGACCGGGCTTGAGGCGGGCCGTGCCCGCCGGAGCAGTGACCTGCCGGGGCGGCCGTCCGCTCGGTGCCGGACCGGCCGTCGGCACATGCCGTCGGCCATTGAGGGCGTCCTGCGGGTTTCCGCGAGGTCATTCGGCTAGCCTTTCCCCGCGGTAGGGCACGGGAAACCACTCTTAGGGTGATTATCACTCGGCGTGCCTAGTGTGGCGATCGTTGACGCACCCCAGGTGACTGCCTACCGTCGAGGAGGCAGGTCAAGGACGGAGGTCGGCGTGAGAAGCAGCGGCGACGGTACGGCTGGGGGTGCCCCCGAACGCGGTGTCGGGGGGAACGGCCCGTACCCTCCCACGCACTCCCGGCTCCGCGCGAGCAGGGGATATCACTCTCACGGCGGCGCGGCCGACCACGTTCCGCAGCGGCCCGCAGCCGTGCCGAACAGCGGAGGGGCGACGTCCGTGGCGTCCGAGCAGATCGGCTATCGCGGTCCGACGGCCTGCGCGGCCGCCGGCATCACCTACCGGCAACTGGACTACTGGGCGCGCACCGGGCTGGTCGAGCCGAGCGTGCGGCCCGCCCACGGGTCCGGCACACAGCGGCTGTACAGCTTCCGCGACGTCGTCGTCCTCAAGATCGTCAAGCGGTTCCTGGACACCGGGGTCTCGCTGCAGAACATCCGCACCGCCGTTCAGCACCTGCGGGAGCGCGGCTTCAGCGACCTGGAGCGGATGACGCTGATGAGCGACGGCGCCACGGTCTACGAGTGCACCTCGCCGGACGAGGTCCACGCCCTGCTCCAGGGCGGCCAGGGCATCTTCGGGATCGCCGTCGGCGTGGTGTGGCGCGACGTGGAGAACGCGCTGTCGCAGCTGCATGGCGAGCGTGTCGACACCGGGGAGACCCTGCTGGGCCACAACCCCGGCGACGAGCTGGCCCGGCGGCGCAACCGGGCGGTCTGACGGCGCTCCGGCATCCCCGCCGGTGGGACGCCCGTCGCATTGTCAGTGGTGTGGTGCAGCATCGGACATGTGAGAAGCGCGCCCACGATCCTGCATCTCGACATGGATGCCTTCTTCGCCTCGGCGGAGCAGGCGTCCAAGCCGAGCCTGCGCGGCAAGGCGGTCGTCGTGGGCGGCCTCGGACCGCGCGGGGTGGTCGCCACCGCGTCGTACGAGGCACGGGTCTTCGGTGTCCACTCGGCGATGCCGACGGCTCAGGCGCGCCGTCTGGCGCCGAACGCGGCGTACCTGACGCCGCGCTTCGCCTTCTACCGGTCGATCAGCGAGCAGGTCATGGAGCTGCTGCGGGCGCTGTCGCCGCTGGTGGAGCCGCTCAGCCTGGACGAGGCGTTCGTGGACCTGGAGGCCGGGGGAGCGGCCTGGGACGAGGAGTCGGCCGGCCGGGTGGGGAGGCGGCTGCGTGCCGACATACGGGCCGTCACGGGCCTGACCGGGTCCGTGGGTCTCGCCGCGTCCAAGATGCTCGCCAAGATCGCCTCGGAGCAGGCGAAGCCGGACGGGCTGGTGCTCATCCGGCCCGGCACCGAGCGGGCCCTGCTCGGGCCCCTGTCGGTGCGGACCCTTCCGGGGGTGGGCCCGGCCACGGGTGACCATCTGCGCCGGGCCGGGATCCACACGGTCGAGGAGCTCGCCGAGGCGGGCGAGGACGAGCTCGTCCGGCTGGTGGGCAAGGCGCACGGGCACGCGCTGTACGCCATGGCGCTGGCCCACGACGAGCGGCCCGTGGTCGCCGAGCGCGAGGCCAAGTCGGTGTCGGTGGAGGACACCTACGACGTGGACATCCACGACCGGGTGCGGGTGGGACTCGAGGTGCAGCGGCTCGCCGACCGCTGCGTACGGCGGCTGCGCGGGGCCGGGGTGTCGGGGCGGACCATCGTGCTGAAGGTCCGCCGGTACGACTTCTCCACCCTGACCCGGTCGGAGACGCTGCGCGGGCCCACGGACGATCCGGCGGTGGTGCGGGAGGCCGCGGCCCGGCTGCTGGACTCCGTCGACACCACGGGCGGGGTGCGGCTGCTCGGCGTCGGCGTCACCGGGCTCGCCGACTACACCCAGGAGGACCTGTTCGCCCAGGCGGCGGGCGCCCGGCCGGAGGGGCCCGAGGAGGAACCGGCGGTCGAGCCGGCCGTGGAGCGGCCGGCGCCCGCCGAGCGGCGCTGGCCGGCGGGCCACGACGTGCGGCACACGGTGTACGGCCACGGGTGGGTGCAGGGCAGCGGGCTCGGCCGGGTCACGGTCCGCTTCGAGACTCCCGACTCCGGGCCGGGACGCGTACGCACGTTCCGCGTGGAGGACCCGGAGCTGGAGCCGGCGGATCCGCTGCCGCTGGTGGCGCGAAGACCTGGAGCCGGCGGGCCCGGGGAAACCTCGGCGGGTTCGGCCGATCGGGGCGCGGACGCCGCCGCGATGACGTCGCCGGAGGCGGCCGGGGCGGTGTCGCCGGACGCGGACGGGGCGAGGTCGCCCGACGCGGCCGGAGGGGATGTGGCGGAGGCGGACGACGCCGTGGCTCAGGCCTCCTCCGAGCCCGCCAGCTTGCCGAAGTCACGGTCCGGGACCGCCGGCGGAGCGGCCACGTCGAGGCCGTAGTGGTGGTAGAGCTGCAGTTCCTGTTCGGGGGAGAGATGGCGGCCGACGCCGAAGTCGGGGGCGTCCCTGATCAGGGCCCGGTCGAAGGGGACGCGCAGGGCGCCCTCGACCAGTTCGCTGGGCTCCAGGGGCACGAAGGCGTCCCTGGAGAACAGGCCGGTGCGTATCGCCGCCCACTCCGGCACGCCGGTCGCGTCGTCGAGATAGACCTCGTCCACCGTGCCGATCTTGATGCCTCTGCGGTCGAACGCCTTGCGGCCGATCAGGTTGCGCGGATCGATGTCGGTCTGCACGGGCCCTCCACATGGTCGCAATACATCCGTAAGCACTACAAAAGAGCACATCGCGATAGGCGGCCACTCGAAAGCCCGTGTGGTGGGCCCGCTGGTACGCTGGCAGCGGCTGCTGACCCCGTGCGGGAGAGTCCTCCAGCATCATCGGAGGCGCCGAAGGAGCAAATCCTCCCCGGAATCTCTCAGGCCCACGTACCGCACGGACGAGGTCACTCTGGAAAGCAGGGCGGGTGTCGACGGCTTCCGCTCTCACCGACGGTGAAAGCCGGGAGCCTCAGTGCGACCCGGTGAAGCTCTCAGGTCGAGATGACAGAGGGGGAGGCCGTTCGGGTACCCGCGCCGTGGTGCCCCTCGAAGGTCGCGTCAGACCAGGAGGCCTCCGCAATGACCGCCCACCGCATTCCGCTCTCCGAGCTCGAACAGGGAACACCCTTCGAGCAGCGCCACATCGGCCCCGACCACGAGGCCCGGGCCAAGATGCTCGCGCAGGTGGGCTACGGCTCGCTCGACGACCTCACGGCCGCCGCGGTCCCCGATGTGATCAAGAACGCCGGCGCGCTGGACCTGCCGGACGCGCGGACCGAGGCCGAGGTGCTCGCCGAGCTGCGCTCGCTCGCCGACCGCAACGAGGTCCTCGGCTCCATGATCGGCCTCGGGTACTACGGGACCTTCACGCCCCCGGTGATCCTGCGGAACGTGATGGAGAACCCGGCCTGGTACACGGCGTACACCCCCTACCAGCCGGAGATCTCCCAGGGCCGCCTCGAGGCGCTGCTGAACTTCCAGACGATGGTCGCCGAGCTGACCGGCCTGCCGACCTCCGGCGCCTCCCTGCTCGACGAGGGCACCGCCGCGGCCGAGGCCATGGCCCTGTCCCGGCGCATGGGCCGCAACAAGAAGGGCCTGTTCCTGATCGACGCGGACGCGCTGCCGCAGACCGTGGCCGTCATCCGCACCCGCGCCGAGCCGTCGGGCGTCGAGGTCGTCGTCGCGGACCTGAGCGAGGGCATTCCGGCCGACGTCGCCGGGCGGGAGATCAACGGCGTGCTCCTGCAGTACCCGGGCGCCTCCGGTGCCGTACGCGACCTCAAGCCCGTCATCGACCAGGCGCACGAGCTGGGCGCGCTGGTCACCGTCGCCGCCGACCTGCTCGCCCTCACGCTGCTGAAGTCGCCCGGGGAGCTCGGCGCGGACATCGCGGTCGGCACCACGCAGCGCTTCGGCGTGCCGATGGGCTTCGGCGGGCCGCACGCCGGCTACATGGCGGTGCACGAGAAGTTCGCCCGCAGCCTTCCGGGCCGCCTGGTCGGCGTCTCCGTCGACGTGGACGGGAACCGGGCCTACCGCCTGGCCCTGCAGACCCGCGAGCAGCACATCCGCCGCGAGAAGGCCACCAGCAACATCTGCACCGCCCAGGTGCTGCTCGCCGTGATGGCGGGCATGTACGCCGTCTACCACGGCCCCGACGGCCTGCGGACCATCGCGCGCCGCACCCACCGCTACGCCTCCGTGCTCGCCGAGGGGCTCACCGCGGGCGGCGCCGAGGTCGTCCACGGCGCCTACTTCGACACGCTGACCGTCCGGGCCGAGGGCCGTGCCGCCGACGTGGTCGCCGCCGCCCGCCGCGACGGAGTCAACCTGCGCCTCGTGGACGCCGACCACGTCTCGATCGCCTGCGACGAGACCACCACCCGCGCCCAGCTGGGCGCCGTGTGGTCCGCGTTCGGGATCGAGGGCGATGTCGAGGCGCTGGACGCCGCCGCCGCGGACGCCCTGCCGCAGGCGCTGCTGCGCACCGACGACTACCTCACCCACCCGGTCTTCCACCAGCACCGCTCCGAGACCGCGATGCTGCGCTACCTGCGCAGGCTGGCCGACCGCGACTACGCGCTCGACCGCGGCATGATCCCGCTGGGCTCCTGCACCATGAAGCTCAACGCGACCACCGAGATGGAGCCGGTGACCTGGCCGGAGTTCGGTCAGCTGCACCCCTTCGCGCCCGCCGAGCAGGCGCAGGGCTACCTCACGCTCATCCGCGAGCTGGAGGAGCGCCTCGCCGAGGTCACCGGATACGACAAGGTCTCCCTGCAGCCGAACGCCGGCAGCCAGGGCGAGCTCGCCGGTCTGCTCGCTGTCCGCGGCTACCACCGCGCCAACGGCGACGCCCAGCGCACCGTCTGCCTCATCCCCTCCTCCGCGCACGGCACCAACGCCGCCAGCGCCGTGATGGCCGGCATGAAGGTCGTCGTCGTGAAGACCGCCGAGGACGGCGAGATCGACGTCACGGACCTGCGGGCGAAGATCGAGCAGTACCGCGACGAGCTCGCGGTTCTGATGATCACCTACCCGTCCACGCACGGCGTCTTCGAGGAGCACGTCGCCGAGATCTGCGCGGCGGTGCACGAGGCCGGCGGCCAGGTGTACGTCGACGGCGCCAACCTCAACGCCCTCGTCGGCCTCGCCGAGCCCGGCCACTTCGGCGGCGACGTCTCGCACCTGAACCTGCACAAGACGTTCTGCATCCCGCACGGCGGCGGCGGTCCGGGCGTCGGCCCGGTGGCGGTCCGCGAGCACCTCGCGCCGTACCTGCCGAACCACCCCCTCCAGCCCGAGGCCGGTCCGGAGAGCGGGGTCGGTCCGATCTCGGCCGCGCCGTGGGGTTCGGCGGGCATCCTGCCGATCTCGTGGGCGTACGTCCGTCTCATGGGCGGCGAGGGTCTCAAGCGGGCCACGCAGGTGGCCGTGCTCTCCGCCAACTACGTCGCCAAGCGTCTGGAGCCGCACTACCCGGTGCTCTACACCGGCCCGGGCGGCCTGGTCGCGCACGAGTGCATCATCGACCTGCGGCCGCTGACCAAGGCGACCGGGGTGAGCGTCGACGACGTCGCCAAGCGGCTGATCGACTACGGCTTCCACGCGCCGACGATGTCCTTCCCGGTGGCCGGCACGCTGATGATCGAGCCGACCGAGTCCGAGGACCTGGCCGAGCTGGACCGGTTCTGCGACGCGATGATCGCGATCCGTGCCGAGATCGAGAAGGTCGGCTCGGGCGAGTGGCCCGCGGAGGACAACCCGCTGCGGCACGCCCCGCACACCGCCGCCGCGCTCGGCGGGGAGTGGGAGCACGCCTACAGCCGTGAGGAGGCGGTCTTCCCGGCCGGGGTCTCGGCCGCCGACAAGTACTGGCCGCCGGTGCGCCGCATCGACCAGGCATTCGGCGACCGCAACCTGGTCTGCTCGTGCCCGCCGCTGGACGCGTACGAGGACTGAGCACCGCGTGTGGGCTCCGCCCCGGCCTCTTCGGAGGCCGGGGCGGAGCCTTCGCCGTGTCGTGGTCCTGCCCGGACGGGCCACGGCTCCCCGGGGCCGGTGTCCTCGGCGGCACGTCACGTCAGGGCGTCGAGAGCGCGACCTCGGTCGACTTGATCAGGGCGACGACGGGGCAGCCCGCCGCGAGGCCCAGCTCGGTGACGGCGTCCCTGGTGATCGCGGCGGTCAGCTCGCCGCCGTCGACGCCTACCTTGACGGACGCCATGGCCCGGCCGGTGGCGATGCCCGTCACCGTGCCGGGCAGCCGGTTGCGGATGGACAGGCCCTCGACCGGCCCGGTGGCCAGGGACACCTCCGTGGACTTCACCAGGGCGCGGACGGCGGACCCCACGGTCAGGCCCAGTTCGTCGAGGGACTCGCGGGTGATCGCGGCGGTCAGGTCCTGCCCGCCGTCCAGACGGACCCCGACCGTGGCCATGGCCTCGCCCGGGTTGACGGCGGTGACGGTACCGGGCAGTCGGTTGCGGATGCTCAGGCTCATCGGCACGCCTCGCAGAGTGAGGAGAAACGGAAGACACGGCAGAGAGAGGGGGGATTTCTCCCCGGCGGTCCTCACCGTAGCCGCGGCGGCCGGCTCAGGCCGGGTAGGCGTGGGTCTGCGCCGCCTTCACCGTCGCCCAGACCGGTGCACCGGGATGCAGGTCGAGTTCGGCCGCGGCGACCGTGGTCAGGTCCGCGGTGAGGGGCAGCTCGCCGCTCAGGTCCGCGCGGATCTGGTCGCCGTGGGTCTCCAGACCGGCGACCTCGCAGCGCCACAGGTTCCGGGCGCTGGAGCCGACGGGCCGGTCGCGGTGCAGGGTGACCGCGGCGGGCGGGAACGCCACGAAGACCGGGCCTGTCAGGATCTCGGTGGTGGTGAGGGCGGCACCGCCGTCGAGCCGGACCAGATGGCCCTCGGCCCGGCCCCGGTACAGGTTGAGGCCGACCAACTGCGCGACGTAGTCCGTCCGCGGGTGGCGGGCGATGTCGGACGGGGCGCCCTCCTGGACCACACGGCCGTCCTCGACGACGACGAGCCGGTCGGCCAGCACCATCGCGTCCAGCGGATCGTGGGTGACCAGGACGGCGACGGCCTCGAACTCCGCGAGCCGGCGCCGCAGCCCGGCACGGACCTCCAGACGGGTACGGGCGTCGAGCGCGGCGAGCGGTTCGTCCAGGAGGAGCAGCCGGGGCCGGGTGGCCAGGGCGCGGGCGAGCGCGACGCGCTGCGCCTGGCCGCCGGAGAGACGGCCGGGCCGGGCACCGGCGTGGTCGGCGAGCCCCATCCGTTCCAGCCAGACGGCGGCCTGAGCGCGGGCCTCCGCCTTCGAGGCGCCCCGGCAGCGCGGCCCGAAGGCCACGTTGTCCAGCGCGGACAGGTGCGGGAAGAGCAGGTAGTCCTGGAAGACGACACCGACCGGGCGCGCCTCGGGCGGCGTACGGTCCAGCGCGGCGCCGTCCAGGCGCAGATGCCCGGCGGTGAGCGGGGTCAGACCGGCGAGCGCGCGCAGGGCCGTGGTCTTGCCGGCGCCGTTCGGGCCGAGGAGCGCGACGACGTCGCCGGGGGCGGCGGTCAGCCGTACATCGAGGCGGAAGCCCCCGCGCTCGACGACGAGACGGGCGTCGAGACCCGGGGCGCGGGTGTCCGCGGCGAGGGCGCCGCGCGTGGTGTCGTCGAGGTCGGTCATGACGCCGTCATCCAGCGGTCGCGCAGCCCCGCCAGGACCGTGATCGACACGGCGAGCAGCACCAGGCTCAGGGCGATGGCGGCGGCCGGGTCGTTCTGCAGTGCCAGGTAGACCGCGAGCGGCATGGTCTGGGTACGGCCGGGAAAGTTGCCCGCGAAGGTGATCGTCGCGCCGAACTCGCCGAGGGCCCGCGCCCAGGCCAGCACCGCACCCGCGGCGATGCCGGGTGCGATCAGCGGAAGGGTGACCCGGCGGAACGCGGTGAAGCGGGAGGCGCCGAGTGTGGTGGCCGCCTCCTCGTAGCGCGGGTCGGCGGCGCGCAGGGTGCCCTCGACGCTGATGACGAGGAACGGCATGGCCACGAACGTCTCCGCGACCACCACCCCGGCCGTGGTGAACGGCAGGGTGAGCCCGAACCAGGAGTCCAGCCACTGCCCGACGACACCGCCCCGGCCGAGCGCCAGCAGCAGCGCCACACCGCCCACCACCGGCGGCAGGACCAGCGGCAGCGTCACCAGTGCCCGCACCAGTCCGCGCCCGGGGAAGGCGGTGCGGGCCAGCAGCCAGGCCAGCGGCACGCCGAGTACCAGGCTCACGGCGGTGGCGGCGGTCGCGCTGACCAGGGACAGCCGGAGCGCCTGCCAGACCTCGGGGCTGGTCAGCTGGTCCGGCAGGCCGCGCCACGGCGCCCGTACCAGCAGGGCGAGCAGCGGCAGCAGCAGGAACGCCAGACCCACGAGCGCGGGGACCAGCAGGGGCAGCGGTACGGGGCGGAAGGGGCGTCCGCGCCGGGACCCGCCCGCCGGGGTCACCGCGTCGGACCTGTCGGTGGCGGTCATGGCCTGAGGAATCCCGCCGCGGTGAGCACCCTCTGGCCCGCCGCGGAGCGCACCAGCGCGACGAACGCCTCGGCGGCCCGGGCGTTGGGCGCGTTCTTCAGCAGGGTGATCGGGTAGTCGTTGACGGCCCGGGCGGACTCGGGGAACTCCACGCCCTCGACCTTGCCACCGGCCGCGCGCACGTCGGTCCGGTAGACGACGGCCGCGTCGGCCTCCTTCAGCTCCACCTTCGTCAGGGCGCTCTTGACGTCCTGTTCGTAGGAGACGGGGGTCAGTTCGAGACCGCCGGCGGCGAGCGCCTTCCGGGCCGCGGCGCCGCACGGCACCGTCCTGTCGCACAGCACGACCTTGAGCCCGGGCCTGGTCAGGTCCTTGAGGGAGGAGACCTTGTCCGGGTTGCCGGGCAGGGTGGCGATCTCCAGCCGGTTGCGGACGAAGGTGACCGGCGCACCGGCGGCGTCCCGCTGGTCCGTCACCATCGCCATGGTCTTGGGGCTGGCCGCGGCGAACACGTCGGCGGGGGCACCGCCGGTGATGCCGGCGGCGAGGCTGTCGCTGCCGCCGAAGCTGAACGTGACCTTCGTGCCCGGGTGCTGCTTCTCGAACTCCTTGCCGAGCGTCGTGAAGCTCTCCTCGAGAGAGGCCGCAGCGAAGACGGTCACGGTTCCGGACAGCTTCGTGGGAGAGGACGGGCCGGAGCCGGCCGCCTTCTGCGACCGCGCCGAGTCCGACGAGTCCGACGCGGAGGAGCAGGCACTCAGAACCAGCAGCGCGGCGGCCGCGGCGCCGGCCGCCGGCAGGGTGCGGCGGGTCCGGCGCACGGGACGGATGATCACGGTCGACTCCCTCTGGCGCTTGCTCACCAGGACCCCCGGTCCTGCCACGGCCTCTCGGCGGCCATGTGGCGATCATACTGCCGCAGGTGCGAGGCGGAAGTCCCTTGTCGCATCGCATGAGCCGGGCAAGGGTTGCGTCGAGGGCCGCATGTGCGTTCGTACGGCCGTCCGGCTCAGGTCCGGTCGATGTGCACGTTCGTCGACTTCACCCTGGCCGTGGCCTCCATGCCGACCTCCAGGCCCAGCTCCTCCACGGCCTCCCGGGTCAGCAGCGAGACGAGACGGTGCGGGCCCGCCTGGATCTCGACCTGGGCGGCGACGTCGCCCAGCTTGACGGCGGTCACGATGCCGGGGAAGGCGTTGCGCACCGACGTGCGGGAGGGGATCTCCTCACCGTCCCCGGAGCGGGCGAGCTCGACGGAGAACGCGGCGAGGTCGCGGCCGTCGATGAGCCGCCGCCCGGCGTCGTCGCGGTGCGTGGCGACCCGGCCCGCGTCCGCCCAGCGGCGGGCGGTGTCCGGGCTGACGCCGAGCAGCCGGGCGGCCTGACCGATCGTGTAGGACTGCATGCCGGTCACGATAGGGCCCTCTGGGAGCTCGCCGCGGACGTGGGGCCGAGGTGGGGAGCCCTGTCACCGGCGGGCGGCCCCGTTGCCCGTGCCGATGGCTCAGCCGGTGTGCACCCGCGGCCGCTTGGCGCGGTCCGGCTCCGCCTCGCGCAGCACCTCGCGGGTCACCGGGGCGACCTCGCCCTGCCCGAAGAGGAAGAAGCGGAGGAAGTTGGCGAACGGGTTGCCCTCGGTCCACTCGAAGTAGATGTGCGGGGTGCGGCCCGTGCGCTCGCGGATGTGCAGGAGGAGGGCGGCCAGCGCGTTGGGAATGGAGGCGGATTCCAGGCTCAGGACGCGGTAGCGGTTGTGCAGCACCTCGCCGCGCACCGTGAGGCCGGCCTCGAACTCGGACGGGTCGGTGACCGTCACCTCGACGAAGACGAAGTCCTCGGTGGCCGGGATGTCGTTGTCCTGGCGGATCTGCTCGACCTTGTCGCGGTACTCGGCCTTGTCGCGCAGTCCCGGCTTGTTGGCGATGAGCCGTATCTTGCGGCTGGCCATGTCCCGGACGAAGCGCTCCGCCATGGGGTCCAGCGTCACGCCGGTCACCCGCAGCTCGAAGGACCGGGCCAGCCGGGACAGCAGCGAGACCAGGATGATGCCGACGATGAAGCAGGCGCCGATCTTCACGCCGTCCGGCCGTTCGACGACGTTGGCCACCGTCGTGTAGAGGAACACCGCGGCGATCGACCCGAAGGCGACGGTCCACCCCCGCTGGCCCGCCTTGCGGGCGGCGATGGTCACGGCGATCGCCGCCGAGCTGATCAGCACCAGCACGCCGGTGGCGTAGGCGCCGCCCTGCTTGTCGACGTTGGCGTCGAAGATCCAGGTGACCAGGAAGGCGATGAGGGTGAAGACGATGACCATCGGACGCACGGCGCGCGCCCAGTGCGGTGCCATGCCGTACCGGGGCAGGTAGCGCGGCATGAGGTTCAGCAGACCGGCCATCGCGGAGGCGCCCGCGAACCACAGGATGGCGATGGTGGAGATGTCGTAGACCGTGCCGAAGGCGTTGCCCAGGTACTCGTGCGCCAGATAGGCCAGCGCGCGCCCGTTGGCCTGGCCGCCGGCCTTGAACTCCTTCGCCGGGATGAGCAGGGTGGTGATGAAGCTCGTCGCGATCAGGAAGACGCTCATGATCAGGGCGGCGGTGGTGAGCAGCTTCCTGGTGTCCCGGATCCGGCCGGTGGGCCGCTCCTCGGTGTCGTCCGGGTTGCCCCGCACATGCGGCATGACGGCGACGCCGGTCTCGAACCCGGAGAGGCCGAGGGCGAGCTTGGGGAACACCAGCAGCGCCACCCCGACCATCGCGAAGACGTTTCCGTGCTGGGCCGTCAGCGCATGGGACCAGTCGGTGACCACCTGGCCGGCGGTCACGACGTGCCACAGGCCGACGACCACCACGACCGCGTTCAGCACCAGATAGACGCCCACCAGGGCCACGGCGACACCGACCGCCTCCAGGAACCCCTTGAGGAAGACCGCGCCGAGCAGCGCCACGAGCAGCAGGGTGATCAGCATCTGCTGGTTCTGCAGCACGCCTGTCAGGTGCGGGTTCTCCACCAGGTGGGTGGAGGCGTCCGCCGCCGACAGGGTGATGGTGATCAGGAAGTCGGTGGCGGCGAAGCCGAGCAGCGTCAGGACGAACAGCTTGCCCTGCCAGAAGGACAGCAGCCGCTCCAGCATCGCGATGGAGCCCTCGCCGTGCGGGCTCTCCGCGGCCACGCGCCGGTACACGGGCAGGGCGCCCGCGAGGGTGACGACCACCAGCACGAGGGTGGCCACCGGCGAGAGGAGGCCGGCCGCCAGCGCGGCGATGCCCGGCTGGTAGCCGAGGGTGGAGAAGTAGTCGACACCCGTCAGGCACATCACCCGCCACCATCGCTGGCCCTCGTGCGCCGGCTCGGGTGCGGCTTGCGGCGCCTGCTGCACGCCCTTGCCCATGTCGGACAGGCCCTCCAGCATCCAGGCGCGCAGACGACTCGGAGGGTGATCGGTGGTGGCCATCGGCCGGGCTCCTGGTGTGCGGTACGGGAACGCCGCCATCCCGCGGACGGCGGCACCAGCGTATGCGGAGAGTGATGTACGGGCCCACGGATACCTGGCCTCGCGGGCGTCAATCTTCCGTTAAGAACGGGCCCCGGCGGGGGAAAGGCGCACCAGGGAGGGCGTGCGAGCGCCGCCGCGCAGAGGATCGGGCAGGACAGGGGCGCACGGCAGACGGGCCACGGGCGTGCACCCAGCGTCATCGGTGCACGGGGCGCGGGGCGGGGACCGGTCGGCCGCACCTCGCCGGAAGCGGGACTGCCCGGCCAGTCGGGTCCGCCGCCCCGGCAGCCCTCATTCCAGCCCGGAGATCCTGAACACGGACAGGGCGGTCTCACGCTCGACCTGCTCCGCCAGACTCCGCAGCCCGTCCGGGTCGCACGGCGGGGAGCCCCGGGCCGGCGATGTCCGCGCGTCCGCGTCGAGCCGGTACCAGAGGTCCGGGTTGTCCACCAGGATTTCGGGGTCGATCTCCAGGCGGCCCCCGAGGGCGTCACGCAGGACCACGCGGCGGCAGACGCCGTCCGGGCACCGCACCGACACCAGCAGATCGGTGCGCACCGCTCGCCCGCGCAGCAACGAGCGGGAGGCGAGCCAGCCCTCGCCGGCGGAGACCCGGGCCGGGCAGAGCACCAGGAAGAGCAGTCCCGCGAGGGCGGCCCACAGAGCGGCACGCCACCAGGTGAGGCTGCCCGAGGCCCAGTCCAGCAGGAGCAGCAGGGCGAGGAGGGCCGCCGCGCACCCGGCAGAGCCGCGCACGTTCCGCGCCCAGTGGCGGTCGTGGAGGGCGGGTCCGCCGGATCGGGTGCCGGCCGGGCCGGCGGCGTCCGCCGCGCCTGCCGTGCCGGTCCTGTCCTCCGCGCCCGGCCGCGCGTCGTCACGGTGTCGCATACGACCCACCGTAGGACCGGGTGGAGCCGGTGCCGCGGGCGTTGACACGTCTCTGACGGCCGGTGGGCCTTTCTTGACGTCCTGACAGCGGCGACCCGAGGCCGCCGCGGGGAACGCAGGCCCCATGACCGGATTCCGG
Source organism: Streptomyces sp. NPDC086766 (assembly GCF_044746005.1). Classification (NCBI taxonomy): domain Bacteria; kingdom Bacillati; phylum Actinomycetota; class Actinomycetes; order Kitasatosporales; family Streptomycetaceae; genus Streptomyces; species Streptomyces sp. NPDC086766. The sequence continues at coordinate 21,543 of NZ_JBIVBI010000003.1, forward strand.
ACATCTCCCCGGCGTGCGCGCGGATTCGGGTGGACGGGGTCGCCGAGCGGAAGGGTGTGCCCGTCACCCGGGTGGAGTGGCTGGTCAGGGACCGCGTCCCGCGGCGCACGCCCGGTCTCCCGGGCGAACCGCGGGTGAAGGTCGTTGAAATCGACACCGCGCCCCGGGAGCCGATCCGGGGCGATCGGGGACCGGGGGCCGACCGTGGCGGACGGCTCCTCACCTGGTGAAGCGTGGCCGCGCCGGACGGCCGGGGCGGAGCCGCCACCCGGGTGGCACCGTCGTGTCCACGGCGGGCCGATCACCGTCAGCATCGCGTCGGGGGGATGTCCGGGAGCGGGGTGCCGGGCATAGGGTCGGGTCCAGCCCCGGTCCGCCTCCCCGCGTCCGGGGCGCTTCGCTCGCCGTCGCGGACATGCCGCCCGCCTCGGCGTGTTGGCGCACGTCAGCCCGCCCGGGGCACATGCGTGCCCGTCCGGCCGGCGCCTCGCGGGAGGCGCGCTCACCGGGGGACCGCGTTCCCAATCGGCTACCGGGAGTAGTCGCCCCCGGACATGCGTCGGGGCCGGTGCGCACCGCGTGGGTGCGGGCCGGCCCCTGGAGAATCACGGACGGCCGCCCGGGCCGCCGGACCGCTCAGGCGGCCGTCATCACCTTGTCGCTGCCGAGCGGGCGGTGCGGGGCGATGATCTGGCCGTCAGGCAGGAGCTCACCGGTGTCCTCGAAGAGCAGAACGCCGTTGCACAGCAGGCTCCACCCCTGCTCCGGGTGATGCGCCACGAGGCGCGCGGATTCCCGGTCGGCGGAGTCGGCTGACGGGCACGGTGGCTGGTGCTGGCACATGGGTGGGATCTTTCGCTCTGTCGTGTGGTGTGGGCTGGCTGTCGTGCGTGATCCGCGGCTAGAGACATTCTCCATGGCCGCCCCCCGTTTGATAAGTCGGTCTGAACCCAGTGTTGCCCCACGGACGTGATTCCGCAGGCATTTCGCGGCACCGCTTCTCACAGGATGAGGACGCGTCACCCACCTGGGCGGTTCATCCCAACTGCCCTGTCCTTTTGGGTGGTTCGACGTGGCCGGATGGGGCTAGTCCGGTGGGGACGCGTCCTTTTGCGGCTCATGCGAGCGTATTCCGGCTCGTCCGAGCGTATTTCCTCGGTAAACGCCGCCGCACCCTCCGTAAACGGCGACGTACCCCGCTTCCGGGAATTCCGGCGGCGGGGTACGAGGCGGGGCGTGCGGCGCGCTGTCAGGCGGGTGATCCCATGAGCCGGACGGGAGTCGCCCGGTGCGTGAGGACCGGGATCAGCTCGGCGACCCGCAGGGGCCGGTGGGCCGCGATGCCGGGCGGAGCCGGCGCCAGCGGGACGAGCAGGTCGGTGGCGGCCGGGTGACCGGTGGCGCCGTCGGCGGTGAGGTCGCCGTGCAGCCACAGCGTCAGCATGTACAGGCCGGGCACGGACAGCAGGCGCGGCTGGTAAGGCTGGCTCATGGTCTCGGCCTGCCGCAGTGCGCGTTCGGTCGAGGTGACGTAGGGGCCCTCGAAGAAGTGGGAGAAGGTCCAGCCGTCGGGCGTCAGCTTGGTCTCCGCGGCGGCCACCGCGTGGCTGCCGCACCGGATCTGGAAGCGCCAGCCGGCCAGTCTGGTCGCGGAGACCCCCTCGGGGGTGATCCGGTCCAGTACGTGCACGGGCAGCGGAAGCTCGGCGGTGGCGGGTTCCTGAGCGGCGCGGAGGGCGGGAGTGCGGGCCTCGCGGACGGCGGTGGGGGACGCGAGGGCCGTGAGGACGGAACGCAGTGCGGGCGCGGGAGCCGGGGGGACGTGCAGGGGCATGGTGGGCCGCCTCTCTTTCGACAGGCACGGTGGCGCGAGGGCGCGGGCGGGGGCGGACGGCGCTGTCAGCTCTCGAGGCAGGGGAGGGTGGGACCGGGAGCGGCGAAAACGAGGGAGTGCGAAGTGCGGCCTGCACACGTGACCTTGGCGGCAGGATCCAGGGCCGTGGGCGCCAACCTTCTGCCTGTGGTGTGGAGTTTATACGACGCAGGTTCAGACGGTGTTTCGTCTAGCCGTTTTCGGCGCGCAGAACAAGGGTCTATTCGGCCGCGGATACGCGGGGATGATCCCGTTTCCGCACCGGCTTCGCCGCGCTGACCTCGGGTTGTGCCCGCGGGGCGGTCGGCCCGTTCTCGTCGGCGTTTTTCACGAGTTCTGCCGGGAACGGAAACTGCTTCGTGCCCCATGCCTCGTGAATGTGCCTCTGGTCACCTGGATCCAGAGTAGTCGGTGCGGGGCCGCCGTGGGACGTTATCGATCGCGTTCGCGGGGCATCATCACACCTGACCGGGACCCCAGGCGGCCGTATGCGCGGCCCGCCCATGCAAGGAGGGACACTGCGATGGGCGAGAAGGTCGTGGCAGGCCAGTTCGACCTGTCCGATCGCAACCGCTACCGCGACAAGCTCAAGCGGTGTCTGCGGGGGCTGGAGCGGCTCCTGGAGGAAAAGCGGTTCGATCGCCCCAAGAACCTCATGGGGTTGGAGATCGAATTGAATCTCGTCGGCTCCGACGGGACGCCGAAAATGCTGAATGCGCAAGTGCTGGAGCGCATCGCGAGCCGGGACTTCCAAACAGAACTCGCCATGTTCAACCTGGAAGTCAACATCGCCCCACACCGGCTCGGCGGCCGGGTATTCGACCGGCTCGCCGAAGAGGTGACGACCTCTCTGGCATATGCCCACCGGAAAGCGGGAGAGGTCGACGCCGGAATCGCGATGATCGGCATCCTGCCGACCCTCGACCGGGACGACCTGGTCTCCTCGAACCTCTCCGACGTCGACCGCTACACCCTCCTCAACGACCAGATCGTCGCGGCCCGCGGGGAGGACTTCACGCTCGACATCGAGGGGGTGGAACACCTCCGCTGCACCTCGAAGTCCATCGCCCCCGAGGCCGCCTGCACCTCCGTGCAGCTGCATCTCCAGGTCACCCCGGGCCGTTTCGCCGACGTGTGGAACGCGGCGCAGGCCGCGTCCGCCGCGCAGATCGCCATGGGCGCCAACTCCCCCTTCCTCTTCGGCCGCGAGCTGTGGCGCGAGTCCCGGCCCCCGCTGTTCCAGCAGTCCACCGACACCCGCCCGCCCGAGCTCCAGGCCCAGGGCGTACGGCCGCGCACCTGGTTCGGCGAACGGTGGATCTCCTCGGCGTACGACCTGTTCGAGGAGAACCTGCGCTACTTCCCGGCCCTGCTGCCGATCTGCGACGACGAGGATCCCCTCGACGTGCTCGACGGGGGCGGCGTCCCGAAGCTCGCCGAGCTCGTGCTGCACAACGGCACCGTCTACCGCTGGAACCGCCCCGTCTACGACATCGCGGACGGTGTCCCCCACCTGCGGGTGGAGAACCGCGTGCTGCCCGCCGGACCCTCCGTCGTCGACGTGGTCGCCAACGCGGCCTTCTACTACGGCCTCGTCCGCGCCCTCGCGGAGGAGTCGCGGCCGGTGTGGACCCGGCTGCCGTTCGAGGCGGCGGCCGCCAACTTCGACGCCGCCTGCAAGTACGGCATCGACGCCCGCCTCACCTGGCCGCGGCGCGGCCGCCATTCCGGCACGGCCGAGGTCGACGCCGTCAGCCTGGTCCGCGACGAACTGCTGCCGCTCGCCGAGTCGGGCCTGAACGCCTGGGGTGTGGAGCCCGCCGACCGGGACCTGTACCTCGGGGTGATCGAGGAGCGCTGCCGGCGCCGGGTCAACGGCGCGTCCTGGCAGGTCGCCACCTTCCACCAGGCCCTCGAGCAGGGACTCGGCCGGGAGGCCGCGCTGGCCGCCACCACGCGTGAGTACTGCCGCCTGATGCACCTCGGCGAGCCCGTGCACACCTGGCCGGTGGGCATGCCCCAGCCCGTGCCGACGGGGTGATCCGCCGGGCCTGAGGCCGGGGGACGGGAGGGGCGTCGGGCCACGTCCGCCTGCGCGGTCCTCCGGTCCACCGGCCGTGCGGTCCTTCCGTTGCGTACGGTTCCCGGTTCCCGCGTGTTTCCGGGGCCGCCGGTGTGCACGCCGGGCGGATGGGGCAAGCTGTGACGTCCGAGGACCGTCGTACCCCTGCCCACGACGGCCTCGTCGCCGCGTGTCCCCCATCGGCTCGGTCGCCTCTGCCGCGGTCCGGGCCGGTGCGGACGGTGATGCGGATCGGGTGAGGACGGGGGCGAGGCGGGACTACTGGAGGCAGGTGTGGAAGCGGAGGCGGGACCGGGGGCCGAGGCCGTATGGCGGGAGCGGCCGTCGCGGCGGATCCTGCGCGACGAGACCCTGCTCGTGCTGGCGCTCTCGCTCGGCGCGAGCGGAGTGTCCGCCCTGATCAGCTTCGTCGGGTCGGTCACCAAGCCCGGCGGCCTCAAGGACCAGGCGGCCACCCTCAACGCCTCCGCGGCCCCGGGCCGCCCCTGGCTCGACCTCGCCTGGCAGCTGTTCGGGATCGCGTCGGCGCTGGTGCCGGTGGCGCTCGTCGCGCACCTGCTGCTGCGGGAGGGCCGCAGCCTGCGGACCATCGGCTTCGACCGCACCCGGCCGTGGCCCGACCTCGGCCGGGGCGCCGGGATCGCCGCCGTGATCGGGGGCACCGGCATCGCCTTCTACCTGGCCGCCCGCGGCCTCGGCTTCAACCTCACGGTGGTGCCGGAGGCGCTGCCCGACGTGTGGTGGAAGTACCCGGTGCTGATCCTGTCGGCGCTGCAGAACGCGATCCTCGAAGAGGTCATCGTCGTCGGCTATCTGCTGCGCCGGCTCGGGCAGCTCGGCTGGACACCGGGGACCGCGCTGGTGGCCAGCTCCGTGCTGCGCGGCTCGTACCACCTCTACCAGGGCATCGGCGGCTTCGTCGGCAACATGGTGATGGGCGTGGTGTTCGTCCGGCTGTACCGGCGCTGGGGCCGGGTCGGCCCTCTCGTGGTCGCGCACTCCCTGCTCGACATCGGGGCCTTCGTGGGGTACGCGCTGCTGGCCGGGAAGGTGGGCTGGCTGCCCACCGCGTGAGCCGACCGGGAAGGGGTCCGGACTACCGGGCAGGCCCGGGTCCGGCGAGCAGTTCGCCGTCGATCACGGTGACGGCCCGGCCGGTGAGGAGGGTGCGTTCGCCGCGCAGTCCGGTGCGGACCAGTCCGGAACGCGGCGAGGCCTGGAGGCCGGTGAGGTCGGGGCGGCCGAGCCGTTCGGACCAGTAGGGGGCCAGTGCGGTGTGCGCGCTGCCCGTGACGGGGTCCTCGTCGATGCCGACGTTCGGGAAGAAGCACCGGGAGACGAAGTCGTAGCCGCGGGCGGGGTCCTCGGCACGGGCGGTGGCGATGACACCGCGGGTGGAGTACGCGGCGAGGGCCCGGTGGTCGGGGGCGAGACCGCGGACGGTCTTCTCGTCGGCGAGTTCCAGGACCAGGTCACCCACGTTCGGGCCGGTGTCGAAGGCGGTGCGCGGCTCGGCGCCGAGGGCTTCGGCGACGCCGTCGGGGACCTCGACCGCGGTGAGCGGCGCGGTGGGGAAGTCCAGGGTGATCGAGCCGTCGGCGGCGGGTGTGGCGACGAGTACGCCGCTGCGGGTGGCGAAGCGCACCGGGCCGTCGTGGGTTCCGGTGGCCTGCAGCACATGGGCGGTGGCCAGCGTCGCGTGGCCGCACATCGCGACCTCGGTGGCGGGCGTGAACCAGCGCAGCGCCCAGTCGGCCTCACCGCCCTCGGGCAGCCGGTGCGCGAAGGCGGTCTCGGCGTGGTTGACCTCCAGCGCCACCTTCTGGAGCCAGTCGTCCTCGGGAAAGGCGTCGAGGAGCAGGACCCCCGCCGGGTTGCCGGAGAAGGGACGGTCGGTGAAGGCGTCGACGATTCGTATGCGCATGTTCCGACGCTAGGCGGTCGGTGAAGCCCCGGGCCAAGGCCAATTCGCGGTCGGCGGCCTCTGTGCGGGAGGCGGCGGGGTCCGGAGATAGTCCGTCGGGGGATTGTCGCACGAGTTGTTCCGATATATCGTTGAGGTGTCGTGACCGATCAGCGATGGAATGGAGTGATGGCCATGCACGGCCATGGATTCGAGCGTGGCCACCGGCAGGACGGCCCCGGGGGCGGTCGGGGCGGCTTCGAGGGGCGGCGGGCGGCCTTCGGGCCCTTCGGTCCGGGCGGTTCCGGCTTCGGGCCGGGTTTCGGTCCGGGCTCCTGGGGTGGGCGAGGGCGCGGCGGGCCGCGCGGGAGGGCGCGGCGCGGTGACGTACGGGCGTCGATCCTGGCCCTGTTGAAGGACCGGCCCATGCACGGCTACGAGATGATCCAGGAGATCGCCGAGCGCAGCGGCGGCGCGTGGAAGCCCAGCCCGGGCTCGGTCTACCCCACGCTCCAACTGCTGGAGGACGAGGGGCTGATCGTCAGTGAGAGCGAGGGCGGTAAGAAGCTGTTCTCGCTCACCGAGGCGGGGCGCGCCGCGGCCGACGAGGGCGCGGACGCTCCCTGGGAGGAGGCCTCGCGCGGGGTCGACTGGGAGGCGCTGGGGGAGATCCGCCAGGCCGGCTTCGGTCTGATGGAGGCCTTCGGGCAGGTCTGGAAGACGGGGAGCAAGGAGCAGCGCGCGAAGGCGCTCACCGTCATCAACGACGCCCGCAAGAAGCTGTATCTGATCCTCGCCGACGAGGACTGACGGCCCGTCGGGCCCGGTGGACGCGTGCGGCCTGCCGCCCCCACCGCCGCGGCCAGACACAGGCGGCCCAGGGCGCCTCGCGGATCCTCCGCGGGGCGCCCTCGCTCGCGGTGCGGGGGACGTCCGAGCGCGTGGGGGTGTCGCGGAACGTGACGGCCGGAACGGCGATGTTCCGTACTGATGAACTGTCAGGAAGTTGTGGCCGTCGGCCTGATCTCATCCCCAAGGAGGAGATTCCATCGGCCCGAGTCCACTTTCCGTGGGACGCGAAGATGCTTCCCGCCGGGGATGCCCCCGGCCGCCGGGGGCTGATGAGGTGGGGGATGTGCACCCCCGTATTCCGCGGCAGTCGGCCGATGAGCAGGGCGACCGCCGCCCTGACGGCGAAGCCGGGCTGCTCAGCGCCGAACTGGCGACGGTGGTCGCCGGTGCCCGCCGGAGGGCCGTCCGGGACGGGGACCGGCAGATCGACACCGCCCATCTGCTGCACTCGCTGCTGGAGGCCGACCCCGGGGTGCGCGCCGTCTTCGCCGGCCCGCAGATCGCCCGGCTGCTCGGCTACCTCGTGCAGCGCAGCATCGGCTACGGCCTGCGCTGGCAGAGCGCCGTGGAGGACTTCGGCGCCGGCCCGCCGCCGACCGGACCGGTCGTGACCGGGCCCCTGGCGACGGGGCCCGTGGGGGCCCGGCCCGACGTGACGGACACCGACGGCTTCTCGCCCCTGGCCGCGGCCGCCCTGGAGTCCGCCCGGGCGCGGGCCGGCCGGCGCGGCGACGTCCTGGCGCGCGGCGTCGACCTGCTCGCCGGCAGCGTCGCGCACCCGCGGGCGCGTGCCGTCGAGGTGCTCACCCGCGCCGGCATCGACGCCCAGGACCTCGCCCTCAGGCTCGAGAACGAGCTCGGCAGCAAGCTCGACGGCGGGCTCGGCAGCCGACTCGGCGACGATCTCGGGAAGGGCCTCGACAACGATGCCGAAAGCCGCGTGGGGGAGTGCGCCAAAGGCGGCGGAACCGGCCCCTGAGCGCCCGGCGCCGGGAGATGGTCCTGTCCAGCCGATGAGACAGGTGCCATCGGGGGTGACGCTCATGTCATCGCCTGTCATCATGTGCCGATGCGTACGTCTGAGAGCAGTCGGGGCCGCTCCGGCAGAGGCGCGGGGCTCGGCCTGGCGCTCGTCTCCGCGGTGGCCTTCGGCGGGTCGGGTGTGGCGGCCAAGCCGCTGATCGAGGCGGGCCTGGACCCGTTGCACGTCGTCTGGCTGCGCGTCACCGGCGCGGCCCTCGTCATGGTCCCGCTCGCCGTGCGGCACCGCGCGCTGCTGCGCCGCCGCCCCGCGCTGCTCCTGGGCTACGGGCTGCTCGCCGTGGCGGGCGTACAGGCGTGCTACTTCGCCGCGATCTCCCGCATACCCGTCGGGGTCGCCCTGCTCGTCGAGTATCTGGCGCCCGCCCTGGTGCTCGGCTGGGTGCGGTTCGTGCAGCGGCGGCCGGTGACCCGGGCCGCCGCCCTCGGTGTAGTGCTCGCGGTCGGCGGACTCGCCTGTGTCGTGGAGGTCTGGTCGGGCCTGGGCTTCGACGCCCTCGGGCTGCTGTTCGCGCTCGGCGCCGCGTGCTGCCAGGTCGGCTACTTCATCCTCTCCGACCACGGCGGCGAACCGGGCGGCGCGGCCCCGGACCCGCTCGGCGTCATCGCGTACGGGCTGCTGGTCGGCGCCGTCGCGCTGACCGCCGTGGCACGCCCCTGGACCATGGACTGGACGGTGCTCGCGCACACCGCGCGCATGGACGGCACCGCGGTCCCGGCGGCCGTGCTGCTGGCCTGGATCGTGCTGGTCGCCACGGTCCTCGCCTACGTCACCGGAGTGCTCTCCGTGCGCCGGCTCTCGCCGCAGGTTGCGGGCGTGGTCGCCTGCCTGGAGGCGGTCATCGCCACCGTGCTGGCCTGGGTGCTGCTCGGCGAGCACCTCTCGGCGCCGCAGGTCGTCGGCGGTGCGGTCGTGTTGCTGGGCGCCTTCATCGCCCAGTCGTCGGCGCCCGCGAAGGGCTCCGCGGAGCCGGTGGCGAGCGGCGGCGCGGAAAGGGAGTTGGCGGCCCGGGGAACGGCGGCCTAGGGTGACGATCATGCACCTGCACGCACTCGTTCTTCCGCCTCCGGCCGCCTGAGGCGGGCCCTCCGGTGACCGAGCCCGGCGTTGTGCCGGGCCGAACGGTGCTGCCCGCAGAAGAAGTCCGCCGACCCCGCTCGACCGGGGTCCCTTCCCGAACTTCTGCACTCTGCGGAGAAATCTCGTGTCCGATGCTTCCTCCGGCCTGCCCGTCGGGCGTGGCCTCCTCTACCTGATCGTCGCCGGCGCCGCCTGGGGCACCGCGGGCGCGGCCGCGCTGCTGGTCTACCGGACCAGCGACATGGGCCCGGTCGCGCTGTCCTTCTGGCGCTGCGCCACCGGGTCCGTGCTGCTGATCGCCGTCCGTCTGCTGCGTCCGCGCGACCGGTCCGCGCCCTCGCTGCCCCTGCGGCGCAGGGTGGTGCGGTCCGGTGCCACCGGGATCGGCCTCGCGGTGTTCCAGACGGCCTACTTCGCCGCGGTGTCGGCCACCGGCCTCGCCGTGGCGACCGTCGTGACGCTGGGCGCCGGTCCCGTCCTCATCGCGCTCGGGGCCCGGCTCGCGCTGGGCGAGCGGCTGGGCCGCGGCGGCGTGATCGCCGTCGCCGGGGCGCTCACCGGTCTCGCGGTGCTGGTGCTCGGCGGCCAAGGCGCCACGGTGCGCCCGTGGGGTGTGCTGCTCGCGCTGGCGTCGGCGGCCGGCTACTCCCTGATGACGCTGCTCACCCGGTGGTGGGGCCGGGACGGCGGCGCGGACAACTCCGGCACGACCGTGGGGGCGTTCGCGGTCACCACGCTGTGCCTGCTGCCGTTCGCGCTCGCGGAGGGGCTGGTGCCGCACACCGCCGACCCCGGGCGTCTGCTGTGGCTGGTCGCCTACATCGCCACGGTCCCCACCGCCCTGGCCTACGCCCTCTACTTCGCGGGCGCGGCCGTCGTACGGTCGGCCACCGTGTCGGTGATCATGCTGCTGGAGCCCGTCAGCGCGGCCGTGCTCGCCGTCGCCCTCGGTGAGCGGCTGACGGCGGCGACCCTGGCCGGCACCGCGCTGATGCTCGGCTCGGTCACCGGCCTGGCATACGCCGAGGCGCGCGGGGCTCGGGCCGTGCGGGCGGAGCGGGAGCCGGTCCTGGTGTGACCGCGGGGGCGAACCCTGGCCACCAGGGCTCGCCCCCGCCTTCACGGCGTCACGCTCCGCCGCGGCGCAGCAGGTGCTCGCGCGCCGCCGCGTCGCGCGGGCCCCCGCGCTCCCCGAGCCCCACCGCGATGCGGTCCCGGACCTGCTCGGACCTCTTCCCCGCGTACTTGAACTTGGCGCGAACGCCGGTGACGGCCAGCCGCAGTCCGCGGATGCCGGACAGCAGGCGCCCGTACGGTTCCTCGCCCGCCGCGGCCCGGGCCGAGCCGCCCTCCGGCTGGAAGTGGCCCGTCTGCCGGTTCAGCAGCTCGGCCTTCTCCCGCGGATCGTCCACGACCCGCGCGGTGCAGGTGAGCTGGACGGCCGCGTACAGACTCGTCGGCACGCCGTGCTCGGGCGGGGAGTCCGGCGCCGCCTGCCAGGGGCCGGGGACGTACACGTAGTCGTCGACCACGCTCAGCAGCACCGTCGGGTTCGCCTCCAGCGCGGGCCACAGCGGGTTGGGTCGGGCGAGATGGGTGACGGCCTCGCCCCGCAGCGGGTCGTAGGCGAAGTGGAGCGGCTGGACGAACGGCGGTGCGCCGGCTGGGCCGTTGACGGCGAGCTGGCCGAAGTCGTGGGCGGCCAGCCAGCGCTGCCACTCCTCGTCGTCGCGCGGCGCGTCCCAGGGGTGTATCAGCATCACAGGGCCGTCAGGTAGTCCGGGAGCGCGGTGCCGGACGCCAGCCCGGGGTCGGGGACCGGGGCGCCGTACTGCCTGCGGACGGGGACGAGGCCCGCCCAGTGGGGGAGGGAGAGGTCCTCGGCCTCGTCGACCACGCCCCCGGTGTGCACCTTGGCGGAGACCTCGTCCAGATCGAGCCGGATCACCGCGGTCGCGGCCAGCTCCTTGGCGTTCGCGGGCCGGGAGTCGGCCGAGCGGCCCGCCACCACATGGTCGACCAGCGCGTCCAGCGCCGTGAGCTTCTCCTCGGGGTCGGTGACCTGGTGGGCGGTGCCGTGCACCACGACGGAGCGGTAGTTGACCGAGTGGTGGAAGGCGGAGCGGGCGAGGACCAGTTCGTCGACCAGGGTGACCGTCAGGCAGACCGGGAGCCCCGGGTCCGCCTTGCCCGTCATGCGCAGGGGGCGTGAGCCCGTCGAGCCGTGCACGTAGAGCCGCTCGCCGATCCGGCCGTACAGCGTGGGCAGCACCACGGGTGCGCCGTCACGGACGAAGCCGAGGTGGCAGACGTAGTCCGCGTCGAGGATCGCGTGCACCAGCTCCCTGTCGTACGAGGCCCGCTTCGCGGAGCGCGTGGGGACCGTCCGGTCGGTCGGAACGTACGCGCTGGGCGGTGACGTCGGCTGCTGGGTCCCCTGCATTGCGGTCTCCATTGCACTAGTGCATAATCATGTTTGTGCTAGGAGGATATCGGATCGAAGGGCGAGGCGCAGCGGAGATCGCGGCGAGCGTGGAGCGCGCGGTCGGGTCCGGAGAGCTGGAGCCGGGTCAACTGCTGCCGTCCATGCGGGAGTTGGCGGTCGAAGTGGGCGTCAACCCGAACACCGTCGCGGCCGCCTACCGCATCCTGCGCGAGCGGGGAGTCATCGAGACCGCCGGGCGCCGGGGCAGCCGGGTGCGGCCCGCGCCCGCCACGACCGGGCGGGACCACATCCGCGTGGACGTGCCCGAGGGCGTGCGCGACGTGTCGAGCGGCAACCCGGACCCGGCGCTGCTGCCGCCGCTGGCGCCCGCGTTCGCGGCGGCCGCCGCACAGGGCGACCGGGAGCCGGTGCTCTACGGGGACGACGCGGTGGAGCCCGATCTGGCGCGGACCGCGCGCGCCGGGCTGGACGCGGACGGAGTGCCGGACGGACCGCTCGCCGTCCTGTCCGGAGCGCTCGACGGAGTGGAACGCGTCCTCGCCGCCCACCTGAAGCCCGGCGACACGGTCGCCGTCGAGGATCCGGGCTGGGGCCGCACCCTGGACCTCGTCCCCGCCCTCGGCCTGCGCACGGCCGGCGTCGGCGTCGACGACGAGGGGCCGCTCCCCGACGACGTGCGGCGCGCACTGGAGGGCGGCGCGCGGGCCCTCATCGTCACCGACCGCGCGCAGAACCCGACGGGCGCCGCGGTGACCGCCACGCGCGCGCGTGCCCTGCGGGCCGTCCTGCGCGAGCACCCCGCGACGCTGGTGATCGAGGACGACCACGGCCACGGGATCGTGGACCTGCCCCTGCACCCGCTCGCCGGGGTCACCCGGCACTGGGCCTTCGTGCGCTCGGTCGCCAAGGCGTACGGCCCCGACCTTCGTCTCGCCCTGCTGACCGGCGACGACGTCACCGTCGACCGCGTCCGGGGCCGGCAGCGGCTCGGGCCCGGCTGGGTCAGTCTGCTGCTGCAACGGGCCGTGGTGCGGCTGTGGGCGGACGGTGTGCCCGACACGCGTGCGGTGGCCGCGGAGTACGGCAGACGGCGCGATCTCCTGATCGACGCGCTGGCCCGGCGCGGGGTGCGGGTCCACGGGCGCAGCGGAATGAACGTGTGGGTGCCCGTGCCGGACGAGACGGGGGCCGTCGCCCGGCTGCTCCACGCCGGCTGGGCCGTCGCGCCCGGCGCCCGCTTCCGCATGAGCGCCCCGCCGGGCATCCGGATCACCGTCTCGGCACTGACGGACGAGGACATCGCCGTACTGGCGGACGCGGTCGCCGCGGCCCTCGGACCGGCGCCTGCCCGCGGGTACGTCTAGGACAGGGTCAGGGCCTACCGTCTCCGGGCCGGGCCTCAGGCCTGGGCCGCCGGGGCGGCGCAGGCCGTGAGTTCGTCGCCGGCGCGGAGGGTCTCGTCCTCGGGCCGCGGCGCCGGCTCCCGAACGGCCTTGCGGGCGGGCTCGGTCCGCCGCTTCGGGCGGACCTGGGTCAGCGCCGCGCCCGCCAGGACGATCACCGCGCCCACCGGGGTCGACCAGGCCAGCTGCTCGCCGAGCACGGCGACACCGGCGGCCGTGGCGATGATCGGGACGAAGTAGGTGACCATCTGCGCCGTCGTCGGGCCGACCTCGGCCACCAGGCCGTACTGGACGAGCATGGCCAGGCCGGTGCCCAGGGCGCCCAGTGCGGCGACCGCCAGCAGGGGCAGCACGGACACATGGCGCGGCAGACTGGTGAACAGCGGCGTGACGACGGCCAGTTGCAGCGTGGCCAGCAGCAACTGCCCGCCGGTCAGCGCCAGGTGAGACTCGGTGGAACCGGCCAGGGTGCGCCGGACGTAGATCCAGCCCACCGGGTAGCTCAGCGAGGCCAGCAGGGCCATCGCCGTGCCCGCGGCGTCCAGGCCGTGGAAGCCCTGCCAGGCGCCCAGCACGGTGAGCACCCCGAGGAAGCCGAGCCCGAGCCCCGCGACCCGCACCCGGGTCGGGCGGTCCTCCGAGAGGGCGACCAGGGACAGGGCCATGCCCCACAGCGGAGAGGTGGCGTTGCAGATGCCCGCGAGCGTCGACGGGATCGTGAGCTCCGAGTAGGCGAAGAGCGAGAACGGCAGCGCGTTGAGGAAGAACGCCGCGACGGCCAGATGCATCCAGGTCCGCACCCCGCGGGGCAGGCGCTCCCGCTTCACCGCCATCGCCGCCGCGAGCACCGCCGTGCCGAACAGCAGCCGCCCGAAGGTGACCTGGAAGGGTGCGAACCCCTCCGTGCCGACCTTGATGAACAGGAAGCTGAAGCCCCACACGGACGACAGGAAGGCGAAGCGGACCCGCCACGGAAGGGGCCCGCGGGCGCGTGCGGCGGGACGGGGCGGGGTCGACGGGGCGGCGGTCGCTGTGGTCATGGCCGTAACCATGCCGCCCGGCAACCTCGTAGCACAAGCGAGAATTCGAGCGCTGCATCTCGTAGCATCGCTTACATGTTGAACTTGGAGCGCCTGCGCACCCTGGACGCGCTCGCCCGCCACGGCTCGGTGAGCGGCGCGGCGGAAGGGCTGCACGTGACGACGTCCGCCGTCTCGCAGCAGATGGCCAAGCTGGAGCGGGAGGTGGGCCAGCAGCTCCTCGCCAGGAACGGCCGGGGGGTGCGGCTCACGGACGCGGGCCGGCTGCTCGCCGAGCACGCGGCGCGCATCCTCTCCCAGGTGGAGATCGCCCAGTCCGATCTGGAGGCGCAACGCGGGCAGGTCGTCGGCGAGCTGCGGCTGGGCGCGTTCCCCACCGCCGCGCGCGGGCTCTTCCCCGCCGCGCTCGGCCATCTGCGCGACCGGCACCCGGGCCTGCGGGTCACCACCACCGAGATGGAGCCGGCGGCGGCCGTGCGCGCGGTGCTGCGCGGCGACGTCGACCTGGCCGTCGTCCTGGACTGGTACAACAAGCCGCTGCCCGTCCCCGACGGGCTCAGCCGGGCCCCGATCCTCGACGACCCCGCCGATGTGGCCCTGCCCGCGGCCCACCCCCTCGCGGCCCGCGCCGAGGCGGACCTGGAGGAGTTCGCGGACGACGAATGGATCACCTGGGGCGAGGCCGAGTTCTGCCACGAGTGGCTGCTGGACACCCTGCGCTCCAAGGGCGTCGAACCACGCATCGCGCACCGCGCCGAGGAGCACGCCACGCAACTCGCCCTGGTCGCTGCCGGACTCGGGGTCTGCGTGGCGCCGCGGCTGGGGCGCGGTCCGCTGCCGGCGGGCGTGCGCACGGTCCCGGTGCGGCAGGCGGTGCGGCGGCACGTCTACGCCGTGTGGCGGGCCGACGCCGACCGCCGCCCCTCCATCCGCGCGGCGGCCGACGCCCTGCGCGCGGCGGGGGAGGCGATCGGCTGAGCCACGCCTCGAGTCGACCGGTGGGTCCCAGGGCCCCCGCCGGGATCAGACCGAGCCGAGTTTGCGGAAGTCCCAGGAGACGATCTTCTCCGGGGTCAGGCGCAGCCACGCGTGCCGGCCGTCGTGGGGCATCTCGTCCAGCCCGAAGTTCTTCCGGGCGAACAGGGTCTCCGGCACGTCGAGTTCGGCGTGCAGCTCCCCGGTACGGGGGACCTCGCCCACGAACTCGACCGTGCCGGACAGCTCCGCGCCGCGCAGCTGGTCGTACTCCTCGCCCGTGTCGACCACGACCGCCACCCGGGGATCGCGGCGCAGGTCGGCCCAGCGCCTGCTGCGCACCACGGAGTACAGCCACAGCGACTTGCCGTCCCAGGCGAACCAGAGGGCGCTCACGTGCGGGGCGCCGCCGGTGGACACCGTGGCCACCCGGCAGGTGCGCTGGGTGGTGAGGAACTCGTCCAGCTCGCCCGGCGTCATCATGATCTTCCGGCCCCGGCGCTGTGTGGCGGTCATGCGGCCCCCTCCATGTCTCACGTCGTGCCAGAGGGGAAAGTCCCCCGGCCCGCCCGGGGGAGAGTCTCTGACATCACGTCAGAAAAGGATGGGTCGTCTTCCCTCCGCACGCAACGGTGGCCACTCTCGCCCGGCCGCACCGCCGGCGGCAAGGGGGACCGCGCCGTTGTCGCGGCGGCTCGGCGAGGCCGTCCCGGCCGAGTCGCCCGGCAGGTCGCCGCGCACGAGCACGGCTCGCCGGCACCCGCGCGGTGCGGGTGGCGCCGACCGCGATCGGGGTCGGCGGGGAGGACCTCGTGGTCCGTCGGCCGCGCGGCCCGTCCACGGTCCGGCGCCCGGAGGGCCCGGCCGGCGGGCCGGGCGTGAGCGTCAGGCGAGCGTGATCTCCTCCCCGGACACCGTGATGTCCTTGGCGGGCAGCGGCTGGGTCGCGGGGCCCTTCTTGACGCTGCCGTCGGTGGCGGAGAACTCGCTCTTGTGGCACGGGCAGCTGATCACACCGTCGGCGATCCGGTTCACCGCGCAGCCCTGGTGGGTGCACTTCGACGAGAACGCCTTGAACTCGCCCTTCGTCGGCTGGGTGACGACCACGCCCTGGCTCGCGAACACCTTGCCGCCGCCCTCGGGGATGTCGGCGGTCTTCGCGAGGACCGCGCCGCCGGCCGCGGCCCCGCCGCCCGAACCGCCGCCGTTGCCGTTGCCGTTGTCCTGGGTGCTGGAGGAGCCGGACGCCCCGTCGTCCGACCCGCACGCGGCCAGCGCGGCGGCGAGTCCCGCCGCGCCCACCGCCGCCACGACGGTGCGGCGGGCCGGTGACCCCGGGGGCTGAAGCGATTCGCTGGTCATGCTGACGTTCCCTTCCGCGCAGGCTTCGTGCGTCCGCACAGGGGTACGGCCGGCGGGCCCGAGGTGTTCAGGCGGGCCCCGCGGCCCGCCCTCCACCGGCCGGGCCCGGGCCCCGCCGCACGCCGGTGACCTGCCCCGCCGCACGCCAGTAACCTGGGGCGATGCTCAAGGAAGTCATCGCGACCCGCTTCATCACGCCGCTGCGCGAGGGCGGCTCGCTGCCGGGGCTCGTCGAGGCCGACGACTTCGGGACGTACGTCCTGAAGTTCAGCGGCGCCGGGCAGGGCCGCAAGACGCTGGTCGCCGAGGTGGTGTGCGGGGAACTCGCCCGGCGGCTGGGTTTCCGGGTGCCTCGGCTGGTGACCGTAGGCCTCGACCCGGTGCTGGGACTCGGCGAGCCCGACGAGCAGGTGCAGGAGCTGCTGCGGTCCAGCGGCGGCACCAACCTCGGCATGGACTTCCTCTCCGGCGCCCTCGGCTTCGACCCCCTCGCCTTCCCGGTGGACCCCGAGGAGGCCGGGCGGATCGTCTGGTTCGACGCGCTGGTGAACAACGTGGACCGCTCCTGGCGCAACCCCAACCTGCTCAGATGGCGGAGCGGGCTGTGGCTCATCGACCACGGCGCCACCATGATCTGGCACCACAACTGGCCCGGCGCCCAGACCTCGGCCGCCCGTCCCTACGACGCCTCGGAGCACGCCCTGCTGCCCTTCCACCCCGATGTCGCGGCCGCCGCCGCCCGCCTCGCGCCCCTGGTCACCGAGGACCTGCTCGCCGAGGTGACCGCCGAGATCCCGGACGCCTGGCTGACCGGCGAGCCCGGCTTCGCCACCCCGGACGAACTGCGCCGGGCCTACGCGCGGCCCCTGCTCGCACGGGCCGCCGTCATCCACGAGCGCGTCCGGGGCGTCGGGGAGGCCGCATGAGCGGGCAGCGCGGCGGCCGTCCGGACGACCGCCACATCATCAGGGGCGGCCCGGCGAGCGACCGGCACGTCTTCGAGTACGCCCTGCTGCGGGTGGTGCCGCGCATCGAGCGCGGCGAGTGCATGAACGCGGGCGTGCTCGTCTACTGCCGGCCCACGGCCTACGTCGGCGCCCGCACCCACCTGGACGAGGCGCGTCTGCTGGCGCTCGACCCGGACGCGGACGTCGCGGGCGTGCGCGCCGCACTACGTGCCGTCGAGGGCGTGTGCGCGGGGGGCGAGGCCGCGGGGCAGGCCGCCGGCGACGACGCCGGACGGCGTTTCCGCTGGCTGATCGCGCCCCGCTCCACCATCGTCCAGCCGGGGCCCGTGCACACCGGCCTGACCGCCGATCCGGCCGCCGAGACGGAGCGGTTGCTGGACCTCCTGGTGAGGTAATGGATCACACGCACCGGGTGTGCCGTTGACACCGGGTGCCAGGGCTTCTAGCGTCACGTCTGCTGAAGGTACTAAGCGGTCGCTCACCTGAGGGGCGTACCGTTGCAGCCGCAGATGTTCCGAAGGTGTTCCAGGCTTTCCAAGGGCGAGGAGAACCAGCAATGTCCACCACTGAGCAGCGGGTGGCCGTCGTCACCGGTGCCGCGCGCGGCATCGGCGCCGCGACCGCCGTACGACTGGCCGCCGAGGGGCGCGCGGTCGCCGTGATCGACCTCGACGAGGCCGCCTGCAAGGACACCGTGGAGAGGATCACGGCGGCCGGCGGCAGGGCCGTCGCGGTCGGCGCCGACGTCTCCGACGAGGCACAGGTCGAGGCCGCCGTCGCGCGCGTCGTCGAGGAGCTCGGCGCGCCGACGATCCTGGTCAACAACGCGGGCGTGCTCCGCGACAACCTGCTGTTCAAGATGAGCGTCTCCGACTGGGACACCGTCATGAACGTGCATCTGCGCGGCTCGTTCCTGATGGCCAAGGCCTGCCAGAAGCACATGGTCGACGCGGGCTTCGGACGCATCGTCAACCTCTCCTCGTCCTCCGCGCTCGGCAACCGGGGCCAGGTCAACTACTCGGCCGCCAAGGCCGGTCTGCAGGGCTTCACCAAGACCCTCGCCAAGGAGCTCGGCAAGTTCGGCATCACCGCCAACTCCGTCGCCCCCGGCTTCATCGCCACCGAGATGACCAAGGCCACCGCCGAGCGCGTCGGCATGGGCTTCGAGGACTTCAAGGCCGCCGCCGCCACCCAGATCCCGGTGCACCGCGTCGGCGAGCCGGATGACATCGCCAACGCGATCGCCTTCTTCACGGGCGACGCGGCCGGCTTCGTCTCCGGCCAGGTGCTGTACGTCGCCGGCGGACCGCTCGACTGAGGCCGGGGGACGGGAACATGACTTCCGTGGAACTTTCCGGCAAGGTCGCGCTCGTCACGGGCGCCAGCCGGGGCATCGGCTACGGCGTCGCCGAGGCGCTGGTGGCCAGGGGCGACCGGGTGTGCATCACCGGCCGCAACGAGGAGGCCCTCAAGGAGGCCGTCGAGAAGCTCGGCGCCGACCGGGTCATCGGCGTCGCGGGCAAGGCCCACGACGAGGCGCACCAGGCCGAGGCCGTCGAGCGCGTCATGGAGGCCTTCGGGCGCGTCGACCACCTGGTCAACAACGCCGGCACCAACCCGGTGTTCGGGCCGATCGCCGACCTCGACCTGAACGTGGCGCGCAAGGTCTTCGAGACCAACGTGATCTCCGCGCTCGGCTTCGCCCAGCGCACCTGGCACGCCTGGCAGAAGGACAACGGCGGCACGATCGTCAACATCGCCTCCATCGCCGGCCTCGCGCCCTCGCCCTTCATCGGCGCCTACGGCGTCAGCAAGGCCGCGATGATCAACCTGACCCAGCAGCTGGCGCACGAGTTCGCGCCGAAGGTGCGGGTCAACGCGATCGCGCCGGCCGTGGTGAAGACCAAGTTCGCCCAGGCCCTGTACGAGGGCCGCGAGGCGGAGGCGGCCGCGTCGTACCCGCTGGGCCGGCTCGGCGTGCCCTCCGACATCGGCGGCGCGACGGCCTTCCTCACCTCGCAGCAGTCCGACTGGATCACCGGGCAGACGCTCGTCGTCGACGGCGGCATCTTCCTCAACGCCGGAGTCGGCTGACCGGCCCGGGCGCCGTTTCCGTTCCCGTGACGATTTCCGCGGACCCCTTGACGGAAACGGCGCCCGCGTCGATGTATGACCCGTGCCGCAGACGGATGACAACGTAGTCAATCACGCGCTGATCAAGGTCTGGTTCAGACCGGGTTCAGCGGGCGGGGCACTGCGGTATGGTCTGCCAACCCTGGGTATGGCGGATCGAGGAGCGTGCGCGTGTTCAACCGGAACCGATGCCTGCGGCCCGTAATGGGCCTCGCGTCCATATCCCTGGTCGCCGGGTGCAGCGTCTTTTCCGACGGCACCCCGGACGACCAGGGACCGATCGTCGTGGGCACCACCAGTGCCCCGAGCACGCTGGATCCGGCCGCCTCCTGGGACGGCTCCTGGGAGCTGTTCCGCAACATCTACCAGACGCTGCTGGCCTATCCGAACGGTGCGACCACGCCCCAGCCGGACGCGGCCGAGAGCTGCAAGTTCACCGACAGCGGGAACACCACCTACAGCTGCGTGCTGCGCTCCGGGATGAAGTTCGCCGACGGCGACCCGCTCGACGCGCGGGCCGTCAAGCACTCCATCGACCGGATCCGCACCATCAACGTGGCCGGCGGCCCGGCGGGGCTGCTCGGCAGCCTGGACCGGGTGCAGGTGCTCGGCGACCAGCAGGTCGTCTTCCACCTCAACAAGCCCGACGCCACCTTCCCGTTCGTCCTCGCCACCCCGGCGATGTCGATCGTCGACCCCGACGAGTACCCGGCCCGCACTCTGCGCAAGGACGACAAGGTCTTCGGCTCGGGGCCGTACACCCTCAAGTCCTACGAGGACGGCAAGCAGGCCGAGCTGGTCAAGAACGGCAACTACAAGGGATTCGCCCAGCGCAGAAACGATGCGGTGACCATCCGCTACTTCCAGGACTCGGCCACCATGGTCAAGGCGCTGCGGGACCGGCAGATCGACGTCACCTACCGCGGCCTGGCCGCCGACGACATCATCGCCCTGCAGCGCAAGGACGCCAAGGACCTCCAGCTGGTCGAGGGCGCCGGCACCGACATCAGCTACCTGGTGTTCAACCCGAAGGACCCCTGGGCGGACAAGGTCGCCGTCCGCAAGGCGGTCGCCCAGGTCGTGGACCGCGGGGCGATCGCGCACAAGGTCTACAAGGACACCGTCGACCCGCTGTACTCGATGGTCCCCAAGGGCCTGACCGGCCACACCACCGGCTTCTTCGACGACTTCGGCGACCCCAGCGTGGCCAAGGCCCGCAAGATCCTCTCCGGGGCGGGCATCGACCAGAAGGTCCCGCTCACCCTCTGGTACACCACCGACCGCTACGGCTCGGAGACCGCCCTGGAGTTCCAGGAGCTCAAGCGGCAGCTGGAGGCGTCCGGCCTGTTCACCATCACCCTGAAGAGCCGCCCCTGGAAGACCTACGTGGTCGGCTACCAGAAGGGCGAGTACCCGGTGTTCGGCCGTGGCTGGTTCCCGGACTTCCCCGACGCGGACAACTTCATCGCCCCCTTCGTCGGCCAGCAGAACGCGCTCGGCACGCCCTACCCCGCGACCAAGATCACCACGGAGCTGCTGCCGAAGTCGCGCGGCGAGAGCGACCGCGGGGCCGTGGTGAAGGAGTTCGAGCAGGCGCAGCAGATCCTGGTGAACGACGCGCGGCTGCTGCCGCTGTGGCAGGGCAAGCAGTACGTGGCCGCGAGCGACGACATCTCCGGCGGCGAGCGGGCGCTCGACCCGTCGACCATCATGATGATGTGGGAGCTGTCCCGGAAGACCAGCTGGTAGGCGGGGGCGTTCTCCGGGGCGGCAGTCCGCTGTCAGTGGTCGCCGGTAGGTTCTGAGGCCTGGAAGTGACCGCACATCGTGAGGACGTTGACGTGACCGACATCGCCATGCTGCCCGAGTCCTGGCGCGGGGTTCTGGCCGACGAGCTGCAGCAGCCCTACTTCAAGGAGCTGACCGAGTTCGTCGAGGAGGAGCGGGCGAAGGGTCCGGTGTACCCGCCCCGGGAGGAGGTCTTCGCCGCGCTGGACGCCACGCCGTACGACGAAGTGAAGGTCCTGATCCTCGGTCAGGACCCCTACCACGGCGAGGGGCAGGGCCACGGCCTGTGCTTCTCCGTCCGGCCGGGGGTCAGGATCCCGCCGTCGCTGCGCAACATCTACAAGGAGATGCACGAGGAGCTGGGCACGCCCGTTCCGGACAACGGGTATCTGATGCCCTGGGCCCGGCAGGGAGTCCTGCTGCTGAACGCGGTGCTCACGGTCCGCGGCGGCGAGGCCAACTCGCACAAGGGCCGGGGCTGGGAGAAGTTCACCGACGCGGTGATCCGGGCGGTGGCCGGCCGCCCCGACCCTGCGGTCTTCGTGCTGTGGGGCAACTACGCGCAGAAGAAGCTCCCGCTGATCGACGAGTCCCGGCACGCGGTCGTCAAGGGCGCGCACCCCTCCCCGCTGTCGGCCAAGAAGTTCTTCGGCTCCCGGCCGTTCACCCGGATCAACGAGGCGGTCGCCCGGCAGGGCCACGAGCCGATCGACTGGCACATCCCGAACCTGGGCTGAGCGTCCCGCCCGGCGACGGGGGCCGGGCGGGGATCCGGTGCGCCGCGTGCCCGGGCTCGGCCGGGTCAGGCGCAGCCGGGGCGGTGTTCTTCGGGGGTGCCTGAGCCGGATCGGTCTGCGCTGCGGTTAGCGTCGGGGGATCGGGTCCGGGACAGGGCTGGAGGCGCTGGTGGTGGAGCGACAGGAGCAGGCGGCGCCGGACGCCGTGCTGACGCGGATCGGGCAGAGCGTCCTGCTGCATCACGCCGGGGACCGCGAGGAGGCCCGGGGCCGTTTCCTCGACCTGTGGGGGGAGATCGGCGAGGACGGCGACCCGTTGCACCGCTGCACCCTGGCCCACTACCTCGCCGACACCCAGGACGACCCCGAGGACGAACTGGCCTGGGACCTCAGGGCGCTGTCGGCGGCCGAGGAGCTCAGGGAGGACCGGTTCGCCGGACCCGAGGGCGCGCCGGCGGTCCGTACGCTCTACCCGACCCTCCACCTGAACCTCGCCGCCGACTACGTGAAGCTCGGCCGCGCCGAGGCCGCCCGCGTCCACCTCCACCGGGCCCGCGGCGCGGCCGGCGCGCTCGGCGACGACCGGTACGGCGACGGGGTCCGGGCGGCGATCCACCGGCTGGCGCTGCGGCTCGGGGAGGGCGGCCCCACCGGGGGCTGGTGGAGCCCGCCACGCCAGCGCCCGGAGTGACGGCCTCCCGCCCGATCTCCGCCGGACCCGACGGAGCCGCCGGACGCGCGCGGTGTCCGTGCCCGTCTCACCGGCCGTACGCCTGCCCGCAGATGACCGCCTCCGGGCTGCCCGGCTTCCAGTCGCCGTACTTCCGGCCGAGGGCGCAGATGTCCGCCTTCCTCCGCGCCGCCTGTGGCGGGAGCTTCGGGAGGTCGATGCGCGGGGGCGGCGGCGCGTGGCGGTTCCGTGGTGCCGGGAGGGGCGGGTGGGGTGCGGGGAAGTGCGCTGGGGGGTGGGAGCGGTCTTCCGCCGGGCCGGCCGGGGCGTGCGCGCGGGCGGCCGCCCCGGGCGTGCGCTGCGGGCTGATCAGCTCCAGGGCCTCCCGGGCGGGCGCCTGCACGTCCCGCGGCTCGGCGCTGCCGTCCGGGCGGGGCGCCGACGGCCGGGAGGGAGCCGTCTGCGGGCCGGAGACGGACGGTCGCTGCTGGACCGTGACACAACCGGAGAGGGCCGAGACGGCCACGGAGAGCAGGAGCGTTGCGGTGGTCGTCGTTCGATGCACCCGCGCCACTCTGCTGGGTCGGGACCACCGGCGGACGGCGGACCGCCGGAGGATGCCCCGCACGAGTGATCTCCTGACCCCCTGCGAGTGCGGGCGGCCCGTCCGGCTGACGCCGGGCGCCGCGCTCAGTCCCCGGTCGCGCCGTCGAGGCGCTCCCGGATCAGGTCGGCGTGGCCGTTGTGCCGCGCGTACTCCTCGATCATGTGGGTGTAGATCCACCGCAGGCTGAACGGCTCCTCGGTGGATCTGCTCCGGCCCTTGGAGAGGTCGTCCAGGGCGAACGGGACGCAGGTGCGCCGCGCGACCTCGATCTCGGCCTGCCATGTGGCGTACGCCTCCTGCCAGGTGTCCTCCTCGGCGAGGTGGAAGTCGCGGTCCCGGTCCTCGCCGGTGCAGTAGATCGGCCCCACGTCCTCTCCCACCAGCACCTGGCGGAACCAGCCCCGTTCGACCTCCGCCATGTGCCGCACCAGCCCCATCAGGGACAGTTCGGACGGCTCCACGGCCGCGGTCCGCACCTGCTCGTCGGTCAGGCCCTCGCACTTCCAGGCCAGGGTCTGCCGGTGGTAGTCCAGCCAGCCTTCCAGCATGGTGCGTTCGTCGGCGTTCAGGGCGGGCTCTCGGCGCTCGGTCGTCATGTCCCCGATCCTGTCCCGGGCCGAGCTGTCACGCCAGCCGTTTTCCGGCACCGAACATGCCCTCCAGCAGTTCGCGCAGCCCCGCGCGCACCTCGTCCAGCGCCGGCACCCGGGTGTGGAAGGCCCCGGCCACGCAGGAGAACATCAGGCCGTCCGCCCAGGCGACCAGCAACAGCACGTGCCGGTCGGCGTCCGTCGAGCCCATCGCCCTTACCAGCGCGCCCAGTTGGTCGCGGAAGCGGGCGCCCGCCGCGTCGAAGTGCTCCCGCAGCTCCGGGCGGCGGGTCGCCTCCAGGGCCAGTTCGTAGCGGGCGACGGTCAGTTCGCGGTTGAGGGTCAGCGCGCGGTGCGTGGCCAGGGCGAGCCCGTCGGTCAGCGCGTCGAGTCCGCCGCGCGGGTCCGGCATCTCGTGCAGGGCCAGCACCCGCGCCTCGCGGTCCGCGAGCCGCCGCACCGCCAGCTCCAGCAGGGCCAGGCGGGTGCGCGCCACGTTGGAGGTGGAGCCCTGCGGCAGCCCGGCCGTCTCGTCGACCGCCCGGTGCGTCAGACCGCGCATCCCGCGCCGGGCGAGCAGGGCGAGGGCGGTGTCGGCGACGAGGTCGGCGCGCGGGGCGCTCGGGGGGTGTGCGGCCATGGTGACGAACCTACCCGCGGCTCCCTCCCGGGGACTACGTCCGTAGTCACCGCGCACTACGGCCGTAGTCGTACTCACTCCATCCCTTACTACATCCGTAGTACAGTCGGCGGGCCGGGACACTACACTTGTAGTCAGCGCGCCAGGAGGAGCCATGGCCATGCCCCAGTCGTCACGCGTCGTCGTCATCGGCGGCGGCATCGCGGGCCTCGCCGCGGCCGCCGCGCTGCACCTGACCGGCCGTCAGGTCACCGTCCTGGAGCGGGCCCGATCCCTGGACCCCGTCGGCGCGGCCATCTCGCTCTCCCCGAACGCGCTGCGCGCCCTGGACGTGCTCGGCGTGGGCGACCCGATCCGCGACCTCGCGGCCTGGCAGGGCGACGGCGGGTTGCGCACCCCGGGCGGCCGCTGGATCGCCAGGACCGACGCCGCCGCGGCGGCCGAGCGCTTCGGCGGCCCCCTCGTCCTGCTGCACCGCGCCACCCTGATCGACCGCCTCGCCGCGCTCCTGCCGCCCGACGCGGTCCGCACCGGCACCGCCGCGCACCTCGCCGACCCCGGGGACGCCCGGCGCCCGGCCCGCGTCCGCACCCCCGGCGGCGAGCTGGAGGCGGACCTGGTGGTGGGCGCCGACGGCCTGCACTCCGCCGTACGCCGGACCCTGTTCCCCGGCCACCCCGGACCCGTCTACTCGGGCTTCACCACCTGGCGGCTGGTGATCCCGGTCCCCGGCGCCGCGTTCGCCGCGCACGAGACCTGGGGAAGAGGCCGCTTGTGGGGCACCCAGCCCCTCAAGGACGGCCGGGTCTACGCGTACGCCGCCGCCGTCACGGCCGCCGGGCAGCACGCGGCCGACGACGAGCGGGCCGAACTCCTGCGCCGGTTCGGCGGCTGGCACCACCCGGTCCCGGCCGTGATCGAGGCGGCCCGCCCCGAGGACGTGCTGCGCCACGACGTCTACCACCTCGCCGAGCCGCTGCCCGCCCACCACCGCGGCCGGGTCGCCCTCCTCGGGGACGCCGCGCACGCCATGCCGCCGACCCTCGGGCAGGGCGGGAACCAGGCCCTCGAGGATGCGGTCGTGCTCGCCCACCATCGCGACGACCTCGCCGCCTACACGGCGGCCCGGCTGCCCCGTACGACCGCCGTCGCCCGCCGGGCCGTGCGGGCCGCCCACCTGAACATGACGAGCAGCCGCGCCGGGACCGCCGTCCGCGACACCGCCCTGGCCGCACTGTCGCGGGCCCGCCCGGCACTGCTGCTGCGTGGTTTCGACGGGATCGCCGACTGGCGTCCGCCGCAGCCCCCGTATGCTGCGACGCAGGCGGGGACAGGCGAGCGGTGAGGGAGCCCCAGTGAAGGTCGGCTGCGTCGGACTCGGCGACATCGCGCGGAAGGCGTACCTGCCGGTGCTCGGCACCCTGTCCGGGGTCGAACTGCACCTGCAGACCAGGACACCCGCGACCCTCGAAAGCGTCGCCGACAGCCTGCACCTCCCGGCCGGCCGGCGGCACCCCAGCCTGGACGCGCTGCTCGCCGAGGGCCTCGACGCCGCCTTCGTGCACGCCCCCACCGCCGCCCACCCGGAGATCGTCACCCGGCTGCTGGAGGCGGGCGTCCCGACCTACGTCGACAAGCCGCTCGCCTACGAACTCGCCGACTCCGAGCGCCTGGTGACCCTCGCCGAGGAGCGCGGCGTCCCGCTCGCCGTCGGCTTCAACCGGCGCCACGCCCCCGGATACGCGCAGTGCGCCGAGCACCCGCGCGAGCTGATCCTGATGCAGAAGAACCGCATCGGGCTGCCCGAGGAGCCGCGGACGATGATCCTCGACGACTTCATCCACGTCGTGGACACCCTGCGGTTCCTGGTGCCGGGCCCGGTCGACGACGTCACCGTGCGCGGCCGTGTGCGCGACGGCCTGCTGCACCACGTCGTGCTCCAGCTCGCCGGGGACGGGTTCACCGCGCTCGGCGTCATGAACCGGCTCAGCGGCTCGGCCGAGGAGATCCTGGAGGTCTCGGGGCAGGACACCAAGCGCCAGGTCGTCAACCTCGCCGAGACCGTCGACCACAAGGGGCAGCCGTCCGTACGGCGGCGCGGCGACTGGGTGCCGGTCGCCCGGCAGCGCGGCATCGAGCAGGCCGTGCTGGCCTTCCTCGACGCCGTGCGCTCCGGCAAGCCGCTCAGCGCCCGGGACGCGCTGGAGACCCACGCCCTGTGCGAGCGGGTGGTACGAGCCGTGCTGGAGCGTTCCGCCGCGGCCTGAGCGCCCGCACGCCCTCCGCGGCGCAGGTCGCGAGCAGCACGAGCAGCGCGCCGTACACCGGCCAGTCGCCGAAACGGACGTAGACGGTGGTCCCGTGGGCCGTCGGCACGTCGTACACGGCGGCCGTGCTCGCGTCGGTGCCGAGCCAGGACCCGATGCGCTGCCCGTCCGGCCCGTAGACGGCGGAGACGCCGGTCAGCGTCGCGTGCACCATGGGCCGGCCGGTCTCGGCGGCGCGCAGCGCGCCGAGCGTCGCGTGCTGCTCGGGCGCCCAGCTGTGCTGGAAGGTGGAGGTCGAGGACTGCGCGAGCAGCACCTCGGCGCCGTCCTCGGCGAGATGCCGGCTCATGTCCGGGAACGCCGTCTCGAAGCACACCATCGGGCCCACCCGCAGGCCGTGGCCGACGTCCATCACCACCTGCGCGGTGCCCCGCCTGCGGTCCTCGCCGGCCGCCTTGCCGACGGACGTCGCCCAGCCGAGCACGGAACGGGCGGGCACGTACTCGCCGAAGGGGACCAGCCGCATCTTGTCGTAGCGCTCGCCGGTCGGGCCGTCCGGGCCGACGAGCACGGAGCTCTTGTAGATGCCGGGCCGGTCGGAGCGCCGGGCGTCGACGTTGACCAGGACGTCGGCGCCGGTCTCGCGGGACAGTGCGGCGACGCGGCGCGCCAGGTCGGCGCGCCGGGCGAGGTCGTAGCCGACGCTGCTCTCGCCCCAGACGACGAGGTCGGCATGACGGCCGGCCAGCCGGCGGGTCAGCCGTTCCTCCAGGCCGAAGCGTTTGGCGGGACTGTCGACGCCGTCGACGACGCCCGGCTGCACCACGGCTATCCGGACCCGGCCGTCGACGTGCGGGCGCGGCGCCCAGACCCAGGCCGCGGAGGTCAGCGCGGCGGTGGCCACCAGGCCGGCCACCGCGGGCACCCGGGACGCGCGCACCGCGACGAGCACGGCCACCGCCACGTTCACCGCCACCACGAGAAAGCTGACCAGCCACACTCCGCCGACCGAGGCCAGCCGCAGCGCCGGAGGCACCTGCCACTGGCTGGCGCCGAGCATTCCCCACGGCCCGCCCAGCCCCTGCCAGGAGCGCACGAGTTCGACGGCCAGCCAGCCCGAGGGCAGCACGACCAGGGCGGCCGCGGCGCGCCCCGGCGAGGGAGCACCGGCCAGGAAGCGGCGCACGAGCCACCCCCAGGGGGCCCACAGGGCGCCCAGCAGCCCCGCTATCACGACGGTGAAGACGTGCAGCTCGGGCAGCAGCCAGTGGTGCACGGCCAGCATGTAGCCCAGGCCGCCGCACCAGCCGTCGTACGCGGCCCGCCTCCCGGTCGGGGCGGAGCGGGCGAGCAGGATCCACGGGACCAGGGCGACGCAGGCGAACCACCAAAGCGAGGGCGCGGGGAAGGCGAGCATGGGGAGGGCGCCCGCCAGCGCGGCGAGGAGCGAGCGCCGCCACGGGGAGGCCGGCCAGTCGGCGAAGGTCTTCATACGGCGCCCTCCTACCCCGTGGTCATTCCAGTGTGCGTGCTGCGGGCGATCTCGCACAGAGGGCCCCGGCGCACCCGCTCGGCCCGCCCGGCGGGCGACGGTTCACCCGCTCGGCCCGCACAGCCGGCCCGGTCGGCCCGCCCGGCTCGCCCCGCGGGACCCGGGTCAGCCGGGCGTCGGCGTCGACCGTTGTCCGGGCAGGGAGCGCCACTTCTCGTGGACGACCACCTCGCGCACCCGCCAGCCCTCGTCCGTGCGCAGCAGCGCGAACGCGTACCGGCCGCCGCACACCAAGTCGGGGGCTCCTCCCGCGTCGTCGCCGGAGAGGCGCATCGGGTTGACGTAGTCGGCCTGCACCCGGGCGGTGTCGCCCGTGTCCTGGTCGAGGATCCCGAACCGCAGCCGCCGGTTCACGATGAGGTGCTGGCTCATCGGGACGTGCCGCATGGTCTCGGCGAGCCACCCGGCGACCTGCCCGGCGCCGCCCTCGATCCCCCCGGCCGACCGGTAGTCCGCGCGCCCGTCCGGGGTGAACAGCCCCCGGTAGGCGGCCCAGTCGCCGTCGTCCACCGCCACCGCGTACTCCGTGATCAGGCCGTCCACGGCCAGCCGGTCCATCACCGTCGCGAGCTCGATCCGCTGCGTCATCGGTTCAGTGTTGGGCACCGGACGCGAACAGCCAAGGGGCGCGGCCGGGACTGTGTGGGGCGGAGGGCCGCTCGCGGGGAGGAACGCGCTGCGCCGGACGGGTGATCCACCCGGTGCGGGCGGATGCGCGGGGCGGGACGGGGTACGGCGGTGGGGCGCGGGGCGGGGTCGAGGTGGAGGCCGACGGGTGCGGCGATGTGCCCGGCCGCCGACGGGCCTAGGGTGATCACGTGCGGGGGTGTCGGCGGGTGGAGCGGAGGTCCGTATGAAGCGTCTCGTCACCGTGGTCACCGGAGGCAGCCGGGGCATCGGCGCCGCGGTCTGCCGGCGGCTGGCGGCCGACGGGCACGACGTGGTCGTCGGGTACGTCCGGGACGCCGAGGCCGCCGAGGCGGTGGCGGACGAGGTGCTCGAGGCCGGGGCGCGAAGCGTCACCGTGCCGGTGGACACGTCGGCCGAGGCGGACGTGGAGCGGCTCTTCGCCACGGCCGAGGAGCGGCTCGGCCCGGTGACCGGGCTGGTGAACAACGCCGGGGTGACCGGCCCGCTGGGCCGCCTCGCGGACGCGGACGTGACCGACCTGCGGCGGGTGGTGGACGTCAACCTCCTGGGCACCCTCCTCTGTTCGCGCCGTGCCGCGCAGTTGATGACGCCCCGGGGGAGCGGCGCGATCGTGAACGTGTCCTCCGCCGCCGCCACTCTGGGCAGCCCCGGCGAGTACGTCCACTACGCCGCGACCAAGGCGGCTGTGGACGCCCTGACCGTGGGCCTCGCCAAGGAGCTCGGCCCGGACGGCATCCGCGTCAACGCGGTGTCGCCCGGCGTCGTCGACACCGAGATCCACGCCGCGATGGGCGATCCGGACCGGGCCCGGCGCGCCGCCGAGACGACCCCGCTGCGCCGTGCGGGGCGCGCCGAGGAGATCGCCGCGGCGGTCGCCTGGCTGATGTCACCGGACGCCTCCTACACGACGGGAGCGGTGCTGCGGGTGTCGGGCGGGCGGTGAGTGCCCGGCACGTGGCCGGAAGACGTCAGGCCGCCTCGATGACCTCGCCCCGGAGGGCGGCGGCCCACTCGACCACCAACAGCTCGTACTCCGCGCGTTCCTGAGCCGACAGGGAACCGCCCGAGCGCAGCCAGAGCGCCCGGATCCGCTCGTTCAGCTCGGCGGCGGACCGCACGGAACCACGGGCCGTGGATTCGGGGAACATGGCGACCAGCCTAGGGGCAAGAGCTGACTCTGCGCTACCGGACGGCTACGCGGACCGCATGGACTCGGTCACCGGCGCCGCGCCCGGGCCGGACGCTTCCCACGGGTGTCGGTACCGGCCGGCGGGGCCGATCGGGAGCACCATGGCCTGGGCGACGCGACAGCCGTCGTCCCACCGCGACAGGGAGGAGGCCGTCATGGCCGCGCCCATGACGGCCACTCAGGTCGTCGACCAGCTGGACAAATGGCGGATCGCCCACGCCGGGATCTCCGGATGGGCCACCCACAACCGCAACCACAAGGGACCCTGGGGGCCGGTCAACGGATTCGTCTGGCACCACACCGGCGTCGACGTCACCGACGCGCGGGCGTATGCCGCGGGGCACCTCTTCAGC
Organism: Streptomyces sp. NPDC086766; assembly: GCF_044746005.1. Classification (NCBI taxonomy): domain Bacteria; kingdom Bacillati; phylum Actinomycetota; class Actinomycetes; order Kitasatosporales; family Streptomycetaceae; genus Streptomyces; species Streptomyces sp. NPDC086766. The sequence goes on from NZ_JBIVBI010000003.1 coordinate 51,747, forward strand.
GGGGACGCGCGCCTGCCCGGCCCGCTGTGCCACTTCTCCGTCGGCGCCGACGGCACCGTCTACCTCGTCGGCTGGGGCCGCACCAACCATGCGGGCGGCGGCGACCCGGTGGTGCTGCGGCACGTTGTCGAGGAGGACTACACCGGCCAGTTGCACCCGGCCAAGGGGGACCGGGACGGCGTCGACGGCAACGCCCACTTCTACGGTGTCGAGATCCAGTACAGCGGCAGTCACCCGATGGCCGAGGCCCAGTACCGGACGGCCCTGCGGCTCTCGGCGGCCGTGCTCGACTTCCACGGCTGGTCCGAGAAGTCCGTCATCGGGCACGGCGAGTGGTCCATGGACAAGTGGGATCCGGGGCAGGCCCGCGACACCATCATGGCGATGCCGCAGGTGCGGGCCGACGTGAAGGCGACGCTCGCCGCCGGTCCGGCACCGGCCGCCGCCCTCGCCGGGCCGGGCACGGCCGACCGGGTGGGCCCGGGCGGCCGGACGGTCGAGGGCGCGGTCGAGGGCGCGGCGGTGACGCTCGCGGACGCGGTCACGGTCGCGGAGTGGGCGCGGGCCCGGTGGCCGGAGGACGGTGTCCTGTCGGACGGCTCGGTTCCGGTGAGCACCGCGCTCGGCTCGGGCTACGCGCACGCCCGCGCCGCGCACGAGGGTGTGGACGCGCTGCGCCGGGAGGTCGCGAACCTGCGGGCCGCGGTCGCGGAGCTCACCACCCTGGTGGCCAGGGGCTCCTGAACGCGCTCAGCCCGCGGACTCCGCCGCGTGCGGGCTCAGGAGACCGGCGCCGACCAGGGCGATGATCACCGTTCCGAGGGCCACCCGGTACCAGACGAACGGCATGAAGCTCTTGGTCGAGATGTACTTCATGAACCAGGCGATGACCGCGTATCCGGACGCGAACGCGATGACCGTGGCGAACAGGGTCGGCCCCCACGCCACATGGTCGCTCTCCATCGCGTCCTTCAACTCGAAGACACCGGAGGCCAGGACCGCCGGAATGGCCAGCAGGAAGGAGTAACGGGCCGCCGACTCCCGCTTGTAGCCCATGAACAGCCCGCCGCTGATGGTGGCGCCGGAGCGGGAGACGCCGGGGATGAGGGCCATGGCCTGGCAGCAGCCGAAGACCAGACCGTCCTTGACGCCCAGGTTCTCCAGGGTCTTGCGCTGCTTGGGCGCGCGGTGGCGGCCGCCCGCCTCGTCGCGCGCCGCCAGCCGGTCCGCGACGCCGATGACCACGCCGACGACGATCAGCATGGTCGCGGTGACCCGCAGATCCCGGAACGGCCCCTCGATCTGGTCCTTGAGCGTCACCCCGAGCACCCCGATGGGTATCGAGCCGACGATCACCAGCCAGCCCATGCGGGCGTCGTGGTCGCGGCGCATCCCCCTGTCGGCGAGTGAGCGGAACCAGGCGGACAGGATCCGGCCGATGTCCTTGCGGAAGTAGATGAGCACCGCCGACTCCGTGCCGATCTGGGTGATCGCGGTGAAGGCCGCGCCCGGGTCCTTCCAGCCCGAGAAGGCCGCGGTCAGCCGCAGGTGCGCGCTGGAGGAGACGGGGAGGAACTCGGTCAGCCCCTGGACGAGTCCGAGGATGAGGGATTCAAGCCAAGACATGGAGGTTGCGAGTCCAAGTGCCGATCGGGAAAGGGGAGATGGACACACGGGACCGCCGTGCGCGGTGATCGGGTGTCGTGAGGGGCAGCGTAGCGCCCCGTGAGCACGGGTCTTTCACAGGGCTGTGCGGGCTGGGAGTCGCAGCTCTCCCCGGCCGCGGGGGAGGGACTGCCGCCGGGGCGCGCGGGCGGTCAGGGGCGGCGCGGGTGGTGGTGCCGGTGTTCGGGGGCGGGCGCGAACGGTGGTGCGGCCTCGGCGGCGCGGGCGTTCAGAGGCGGCGCAGGTGGTGGCGCTTGCGCCACGCCAGCACCGCGCCCACCACGGCCGGCACGGCGATGAGGGCCAGGGCGACCAGGAAGGCCGGCGAGGTAGGCGCGGAGGCACGGGCCCCCGCGACGGCGTAGGCGGCGGTGTTGGGGACCGAGCCGAGCGCCGTCGCGAACAGGAACGCCGGCCAGCCCATGCGGGAGACGGCGGCGCAGTAGTTCGCGGCCCAGAACGGCACGCCCGGGAACAGCCGCGCCGCCATCATCGAGCGGAAGCCGTGCCGGCTCAGCTGCCCGTCCGCCGCCGTCAGCCAGCGGCCGCGCAGCAGCCGGCGCAGCGCGTCCTGCCCGAGCATCCGGCCGAGGCCGAAGGCCACCCCGGCCCCGAGGACGGTGCCGGCCAGCGCCGACGCCAGTCCCAGCTGGGAGCCGAACACCGCGCCCGCCGCGAGGTTGAGCAGCGGACGCGGCACGAACGCCACCGTGCACAGGCCGTACGCCACCGCGAACGCGACCGCCGCGGCGGCACCGCCGAGCTGCGGGGGCCAGCCGTCCTCCAGCAGCCGCTGCGGCTCGAAGAGCAGCACCGAGGTCCCGGCCGCCGCGAGCAGGACCACCAGCAGTGCCAGACGCGACCACGGTGAGAGCAGCGCTCTGGAGCAGCGGGCGAGCGGCCCGCCCGGGACGTCGGCCGGGGCGTCCGGGACCGGAACGACGGACGCGCCGGCCTCGACGGCCGGGACCGGCGAGGCCGGCGCGCCGGGCGCGGCGAGCGAGACGGGCAGGGGCGTGGCCACGGCGACGGAGTGCTCCGTGGCGGCGGCCCGGGGAGAGGCCGTGGCGGTGCCCCCAGAGCGGGTGGTGGCATCGAGCATCCGGCGACACTAACCGACATTCGGGTGTGATCGCCGTATGGTCCGTCCCCCGGGCGGTACGGATGCGGGCGCCTCCGGCGGGCGGCGCGCGGAAAAACCGGTCGACGCGCGGGGACGCGTCGGACATGATCGTCCCATGTTCCGGTACGCCTTCCTCCTCGCAGCATCCGCCGCCGCGGATGCGCCGAAGGCTGCCGTCCTGATCCTCGCGGCCGCAGTCGACGGCGCCCGAAGCTGACCCTCCCCGGATCGTCCGGCGGACCCCGCAGGGGGAGGGTCGGGGAGTTCCCGGGGTCCCCGTTCCGGCCGCGTGTCCGCATCCGCGCCGGGACCGTCACCGAGCACCACCGAAGAGGCTTCGAGGTACAGCCATGCCCAAGACGGCGTACGCGCGCACCAAACCGCACCTGAACATCGGCACGATGGGCCACGTCGACCACGGCAAGACCACCCTGACCGCCGCCATCACCAAGGTCCTCGCCGAGCGCGGCGGCGGCACGTTCGTGCCGTTCGACCGCATCGACCGGGCTCCGGAGGAGGCCGCCCGCGGCATCACCATCAACATCGCGCACGTCGAGTACGAGACCGACACCCGGCACTACGCGCACGTGGACATGCCGGGTCACGCCGACTACGTCAAGAACATGGTCACCGGGGCCGCGCAGCTCGACGGGGCGATCCTCGTCGTCTCCGCGCTCGACGGGATCATGCCGCAGACCGCCGAGCACGTGCTGCTCGCCCGGCAGGTGGGCGTCGACCACATCGTCGTCGCCCTGAACAAGGCCGACGCGGGCGACGAGGAGCTGAACGACCTCGTCGAGCTGGAGGTCCGCGACCTGCTCACCGCGCACGGCTACGGCGGGGACGGTGTGCCCGTCGTACGGGTCTCCGGGCTGAGGGCCCTGGAGGGCGACCCGCGGTGGACGGCGTCGATCGAGGCGCTCCTCGACGCGGTGGACACCTATGTGCCCATGCCCGAGCGGTATCTCGACGCGCCGTTCCTGCTGCCGGTGGAGAACGTGCTCAGCATCACCGGCCGCGGCACGGTGGTCACCGGCGCGGTGGAGCGCGGCACGCTGCGGGTCGGCGACCGGGTCGAGGTGCTCGGCGCGGGCGTGGAGACCGTGGTGACCGGCCTGGAGACCTTCGGCAAGCCCATGGAGGAGGCGCAGGCGGGGGACAACGTGGCGCTGCTGCTGCGCGGCGTCCCGCGCGGCGCGGTCCGCCGCGGCCACGTCGTCGCCGCTCCGGGCAGCGTCGCGCCCAGTCGGCGCTTCACGGCGCGGGTGTACGTCCTGTCGGCGCGCGAGGGCGGCCGGACCACGCCGCTGACCACCGGCTACCGGCCGCAGTTCTACATCCGCACCGCGGACGTGGTCGGCGACGTCGACCTCGGCGGGAGCGCCGTCGCCCGGCCCGGCGACACCGTCGCGATGACGGTGGAGCTGGGCCGCGAGGTGCCGCTCGAGCCGGGCCTGGGCTTCGCCGTCCGCGAGGGCGGCCGCACCGTCGCCGCGGGCACGGTGACCACCGTGGAGTAGTCCGGCCCGCCGCCCGAGCCTTCGGCGCCCCGAACTCCCCGGGAAGGGGGGACCGGGGCGCCGGGGGCTCGGCCCGGTCGGGCCCGGCCCGCTCCGGCCGGGGCCGGCGTGCGGGGGCCGGTGCCGGCCCGTCCCCGGCACAATGGAGCCGTGACCGAGCCGATACCCGTGCTGCGCGACGTCGATCACGGGACCGCCAAGCTGATGCCCGACGTGGACCGTGAGCGGGCCTGGCTGCTGACCGTGGACGGGGCGCCGCAGTCCTACGTCGACCTGGACGCCCCCACCCACCTGGAGTTCGAGTACGCGCGCCGGCTCGGGCACGTCCTGGACACCCTCGCCGAGCCGGGTCGCCCGCTGGACGTGCTGCACCTCGGCGGCGGTGCGCTCACCCTTCCCCGGTACGTGGCCGCGACCCGGCCCGGCTCCCGGCAGGACGTCGTCGAGGCGGACCGCGGCCTGCTGGAACTGGTCGCCGCCCATCTGCCCCTGCCCGACGACGCCGGGATCGCGCTGCACGCGGCCGACGCCCGCGGCTGGCTGGAGGACGCCCCGGCCGACTCCGCGGACGTGCTGATCGCCGACGTCTTCGGCGGCTCCCGGGTCCCCGCCCACCTCACGTCCCTCGCCTACGCCCGTGAGGCCGAGCGTGTGCTGCGCGCCGGCGGGGTCTATCTGGCCAACCTCGCCGACGCCGCGCCCTTCGCCTTCCTGCGTTCCCAACTCGCCACCTTCGCGGCGGTGTTCGAGGAGGTCGCGCTCATCGCCGAGCCGGGTGTGCTGCGCGGCCGCCGGTTCGGCAACGCGGTGCTCGCCGCCGCGCACCACCCCCTCGACACGGCCGCCCTGGCCCGGCTCACCGCCGCCGACGCCTTCCCCGCCCGGGTCGAACACGGCGCCGCCCTGCGCGCGTTCGTCGCCGGGGCCGAGCCGGTACGGGACGAGGACGCCGTCCCGTCGCCCGAGCCCCCCGGCGGGGCGTTCGGCATCGGCTGACCCCGCTCTCCGCCAGGTCCCCGGGACAGCGCGCGGGCCGGGCGGGTCCGGCCGTCGCGGGTCAGCCCGTGGGGTCGCCGTGCAGCCGGACCGTGCTGAGGATCTTCTGGATCGTGGCGTCCGGGATCTCCTCGCGCACGCCCTTGGCGCCGTGAAGGGTCCAGGAGACGAAGTCGCCCTGCGAGTTCTTGAAGGCGAAGGTGGTGGCCTTGCCGTCGCTGTCGCACTTGTGGGTCTTCTTCACCCCCGTCGTGTACGACGTCGCCACGCTGCCCTTCACCCCGGACTTCGTGGTGTAGGGCTTGGCCGCCCCGATCTTCAGGTACTTCTTGGCGGCGTCGCTCTGGTCGGTGTACCCGCCGAAGGCGAACGCGGCCGCGTCGCCGCGGGCGATGCTGGCGGTGTCCTTGCCGCCGTCCTCACCCTTGGTGCCGCTCGCGGCCAGCGACGACGACTCCTCCGTGCCGTCCTTGTCGTCGTCGGACGTGCACCAGTTCTCCTTCAGGAACGCGGGCGCGGAGAATCCGATGTACGCCGAGCCGTCGCCCTTCTTCTTGTCCTCGAAGAAGGTGAAGATGCCGGGGGAGTCGACCGACCAGGTCGGGGGCACGTCGAACGCGGTGCCGTACTTCGGATTGACGACGACCTTCCAGCCGGGCACCGTCGGCTTCTCGGTCTCGTTGCCGCGCGGGTTGTCCTCCGACTCCGACGCCGAGACGCTCGGGTCCGCGGACGCCGACGGGCTGCCCTTGTCGCTCGTGCCGCCGCCGGCGCTGTCGTCCTTGCCGCCGCCCAGGACCAGGAAGCCGGTCACGCCGGCGGCCACCACCACGGCCGTCGCAGCGATGATCGCGACGAGCTTGGTCCGGTTGCCGCCGTCCCCGCCCTGCGGCGGCCGAGGTGCCCCCGCCGGTCCGGGCGCACCCCACTGCGGCTGCTGCGCATAGGGGTTGCCCTGCTGATAGCCGGGCTGCTGATACGGATTCGGCTGCTGGTATCCCGGCTGCTGATACGGGTTGTTCTGCGGGTTCTGCTCGCCCCCGGGCGGCTGCTGTCCTGGCCACATGGCCAGTAACCCTAGTGGCGCCGCGGACACGATTCGGTCACCGGGTCTTGTCAGGGACGTACCAGAAACGAGAGCCGGCCGGCGGGAGCCACCCTGGCCAGCGCGGCTACCCATGAGTAACATGCCGCCATGAGCGCAGACCAGATGTCCATCGGCGAGATGCTCGCCGCCACCGTGCCGATGGCCCGGACGCTGAACCTCGAGTTCGTGGAGACGGCGCCGGACAAGGCCGTGGTGGCCCTGCCGGACCAGGGCGCGTACCACAACCACGTGGGCGGGCCGCACGCCGGAGCGATGTTCACGCTGGGTGAGTCCGCCAGCGGTGCGATCGTGCTGGCCGCGTTCGGCGACCAGCTCTCGCGGGCCGTGCCGCTCGCCGTGCGCGCCGAGATCGCCTACAAGAAGCTCGCGATGGGCGCCGTCACCGCCACCGCGACCCTGGGCCGGCCGGCCGCCGAGGTCGTCGCCGAACTGGACGCCGGACAGCGGCCCGAGTTCCCGGTCACCATCGAGATCCGCCGTGCGGACGGCGCCGTGACCGGGGAGATGACCGTCCTCTGGACCCTGCGCCCCAACGGCTGAGGCGCTCCGGCGCCGCTCGTCGGACCGCCGCGCCCCCGCTCGCGGCGGGTCCGGTGCCGGTGGTGCCCCCGCTCGCGGCGGCCCCGGTGCCGGTCGGGCCGAGTTCCGTCACGAACTCCTCGAGCCAGGCCACGAATTCGGGCCCCGGGTCGAGCCGGTCGCAGGCGAGCCGGACCACGGTGCTCAGATGGTCGGCCCGGTCGCCGGTGTCGTAGCGCGGTCCGGTGAGGACGACCCCGTGCACCGCGCCCCGCGCGGCGAGTTCCCCCAGGGCGTCGGTCAGCCGGATCTCGCCGCCGCGGCCGGGCGCGTGCGTTCCAGGGCGTCGAAGACGCCGGGGTCCAGGGCGCAGCGCCCGATGACCGCGCAGGCGCTGGGCGCCTCCTCGCGGGAGGGCTTCTCCCCCCAGGCCGGTGACGCGTACGACGCCCTCCTCGCCGGTCGGGTCGACGGCCGCGCAGCCGTAGAGGTGGATCTGCGGCGGATCGACCGCCGTCAGGGCGGCCACGCCGCCCGCGTGCCGGTCGCGGACCTCGATCATGCGGCCCATGCCGGTCCACCGGGATGAAGCGAGCCGGGTGGGACGTAGGGGCGGGCTGTGAGCGGCGAGCGGGAGATTTCGTGTGCGCCCCGCCGCAGGCCCGCACAAGGTGACGCCGCTGCGACGGATTCGTCGAATGCGGGTGGGGTGTGCCGGGCGACGGCGTTCGTTTTCCGCCCTTCGCGGCGCCGCCTTTCGCCCTTCTTGTTGGGTGCGATCGCGTGTGCGAGGGTGAGCGTCCCCGTCGGGAATCGGGAAAGGCGACGGCCGGCCCCGTTTTCCGGTCGGGTATGCACCAGTCAGGCACCTGCTTTCCAGTGGACGGGCATTGCGCATGTCCGTCCTGCGTCTTGGAAGGAAATGCTTTCGTGCAAAATCCCCACCCCCCACGTCCTCCTCGTCCACCCCTCCCCGGCCTGGTCCCGGGGGAGTCCGACCGGGCTCTCGTCGCCCGGCTGCGCGACACCGACGGCGGCCACCACGCCGTCGCCCTGCTGCTCGCCCGGCACTGGCGGGCCGCTCACGACTACGCGGTCATCTGCCTTGCCGGCTCGGGCAGTTCCGCGACGATGGTGGCCACCGCCGCCTATCACCGGGTGCTGCGGCGGCTGGCCGGCGGAGCGGTCGGCGGCGCCCTGCGCCCCCAGCTCCTCGTCGCCGTCCGGGACACCGTCCGCGCGTGGGCCGCCGACGACGCCGCGTGTGTGGTCCTGCCGGAACTGCGCAGGCCCACCGGTGGCCGTGGACTGCGTGCGGCCAGGTCCATGACGTCCGAAAAGCGGCAACTCGCCGCGTGGGCATTCCAGGCCCTTCCCGGAGCCTTCCAATGCCTGTTGTGGCACACCGAGGTCGAAGGCGAACCCATAACCGTACCGGCCGGTCTGCTGGCGATGGACACCGATACCGCGACGGTCACGCTGGAGCGGGCCCGCGAGCGATTCCGGGCGAGCTGCGTGCGCGCCCACCGGGAACTCGCGCCCACCCGGGAATGCCGTTTCCACAACCGTCTCCTCGAGGCCCCCGCGCGCCGCGGCGGGGCCCTGCTGCCCGACGTCCGACGGCACCTGAGGGAGTGCCGCCACTGCCGCCACGGCGCCGAGCAGCTCGGCCTGTGCGAGGACGGCCTGCCGCTCCTGCTCGCCGAGACCGTGCTCGGCTGGGGCGCCCGCCGCTACCTCGGCTCCCGACCGGCCCGGGCCGCCTCCCCGGACGGTCCTCGGGCCGCCGGCCGGGTCCGGGGCGAGGGCGGCGGCCGCCACAGGACCCCGCCTGCCGGCGCGGACGAGCCGGGGCGCAGGCACCGGGCGTCCGTCGCCGTCGTCGTCGGCCTCACGTCCCTCGTCCTGCTCGCGACCGTGCTCGCCGTTAGGGGCCGGACCGACGACCCCGCCGCCCCGGGCCCGCACGCCACCGTGTCCGGCCGGGGGCGCGTCGTCGTTCCGGGAACCGGCCTGGTCGTAGGCGCGCCGACCGGCGGCTGAGGTGCCGTCGGGTCCGGGGGAACCGCCCCGCGCCGGCTCCTGACCGGAAACCTGTCGACGGAACCGGGCGCCGCTCGTGGACGCCCCCCGGTTCGGGTCGAGCGGGTAGGCTTCCCGGGGGCGCGTCCTTGCGGGCGCCCCCGGGAAGCACGGAAGCACGCACGGACGCGAAATCGGGGAGGAACCGGCGGTGCACGTCCAGGAATGGCTCGACACGGTACCCGCGGCCGCCGTCTACGCCGTGGTGGGCCTGGTCATCGGTCTGGAGAGCCTGGGCATCCCGCTGCCGGGCGAGATCGTGCTGGTCTCCGCCGCGCTCATGTCCTCCCAGCACGCGGGCATCGACCCGGTCGTCCTCGGCACCTGCGCCACCGTCGGCGCGGTGGTCGGCGACTCCATCGGCTACGCCATCGGCCGCAAGGGCGGCAGGCCGCTGCTCGCCCGGCTCGGGAGGAAGTTCCCCCGGCACTTCAGCGAGGGCCACGTCGCCACCGCCGAGCGGTCCTTCGAGAAGTGGGGCATGTGGGCCGTCTTCTTCGGCCGGTTCGTCGCCCTGCTGCGGATCTTCGCCGGTCCGCTCGCGGGCGTGCTGCGGATGCCGTACTGGAAGTTCCTCGTCGCCAACGTCCTGGGCGGCATCTGCTGGGCGGGCGGGACCACCGCCGTCATCTACTACGTCGGCGTGGTCGCCGAGTCCTGGCTGAAGAAGTTCTCCTGGCTGGGCCTGGTGGCGGCCGTGCTCATCGGGCTCACCTCGATGCTGGTGCTCAGGCGCAAGGCGAAGAAGGCACAGGCCGCGCCGCGGACGGCCGAGGAGCCGGAGCCGGTCCCCGCCGGCGAGTGAGGACCGCGGGAGCCCCTTCCCGCTCCCGGGCACGCACGTCTCCCCCCGCCCCGAGCGCACCGGCCGAAGCCCGAGCCCTCGCGGGCGGCTACGCGTGCGTGTCGCGATGCGCCTTGGCCAGCTCCGCGTACATCGTGCCGTTCAGGGTGATCCCCTGGCGCTCCTCCTCCGTCAGCTCCCGCCGGACCTTGGCCGGGACCCCCGCCACGAGCGACCCCGGCGGCACCGTCATGCCCTGCGGGACCAGCGCCTGCGCGGCCACCAGCGACCCGGCGCCGATCACCGCGCCGTTGAGCACCGTCGCCCCGATGCCGATCAGGCAGTCGTCCTCGACGGTCGCGCCGTGGACGACGGCGTTGTGCCCGATCGAGACGCGCTCGCCGACACTGACGGGGAGACCCGGGTCGGCGTGCAGGGTGCAGTTGTCCTGCACGTTGCTGCTCGCGCCGACGCCGATCCGCTCGACGTCGCCGCGCAGCACCGCGCCGTACCAGACGCTCGCGCCCGCGCCGAGCGCCACGTCACCGATCACCGTGGCCGTGGGCGCCACGAACGCCCCCGGATCGACTCGCGGCTCCCTGCCGCCGATGCCCGCGATCAGCGCCTCGTGCGTCATCCCGGTCCTCTCCCTCGTCCGGTCCTCCTGGATGTACCGGCACCGTACGTCATCCGTTGGGGCGAAGATCACAGGCGTCCGGTCTCATGGGCGCGGCCCGCGCTGAGTACCGTGAGCGGGTGCCCAAGCGCAAGAACACGTTCTCATCATGGCGGCGCCGCCTCGCGCAGCGCGCCGTCCACGCGGGCTGGGCCTGGGTGCAGCGCGCGGGGTCGGTCTCGGCCGAACACCCCGGCCGGCTGCGCTTCGGCGCGATGGGAACAGGTACCAGGCTCGCCTTCCCGCTCGGCACGGTCTTCGGTGAGCCCTGGATCCACCTCGGCTCCTACTGCATCATCGCCGAACAGGTCACCCTGACCGCCGGCCTGATGCCCGATCTCGACCTCGGCCCGGACCCCATCCTGCGCATCGGCGACGGTGTGGTCCTCGGCCGCGGCAGCCACGTCATCGCGGACACGACGGTCAGCATCGGCAACGACTGCTACTTCGGGCCGTACGTCTACGTCACCTCCACCAACCACTCCTACGACGACCCCCACCAGCCCATCGGCAGGCAGTGGCCCCGGATGGAACCGGTGGAGATCGGCCCCGGGTGCTGGATCGGCACCGGCGCGGTGATCCTGCCGGGCGCGCGGATCGGGCGGAACGTGGTGGTGGCGGCCGGCGCCGTGGTCCGGGGCGAGGTGCCCGACCACGCGGTCGTCGCCGGGGCGCCCGCCAGGGTGGTACGCCGCTGGACGCCCGCCGAGGGATGGCAGCCGCCGCTGCGGACGCCGGCCCCGACGCCGATTCCGGAGGACGTCACCCCGGAGCAGCTCGCCGCGCTGGCGGAGCTGGACGAGGAGAGTGTGGCCCGGCTTGCCGCCCTCGACGAGGCGGCCGGGGCCGGGCTCGCCGCGCCGGCCGCGCAGGCGGGACCCCGGCTCGAGGCCGAGGGCTGAACTCGGGTGGTCCGACAGCGCGGCAGGGCGGGCGTCGCGAACCCGGGCTGAAACCCCTCAGCCCGTCGCCAGCAGCAGCGTGCCCACCAGGGCCAGGCCCGCGCCCGCCGCCTGGATCGCGCGCAGCCGCTCGCGGAGGAAGCCGCGGGCGGCCAGGGCGGTGATCACCGGGTAGAGGGAGGCGAGGACCGCGGCCACGGTGACCGGGCCGTGCTGGGCGGCCACCGAGTAGGTGCCGTTGGCCGCGACGTCGGCGAGACCGACGAAGGCCAGTGCCGGGAGCGAGGACCAGCGGAAGCCGCCCTCCGGCAGCGCTGGGGCGCCCCGCCGGGTGGAGAGCCACAGCGCCGCGCCCCCGGCGACGACGTTCGTCACGCGCTGCACGAACAGCGCCAGGAAGAGCCCGGTGACCGTCGTGGACGCCTCGGCGATCAGCGCGAACACCGCGCCGAAGCCGAGCGCGGCGGCCAGCGTCAGCCCGATCGTCCGCCGCTCCACGGCGGCACCCCCGAGCCGCGGGCCGCCCGCCAGCACGACGCCCGCGACGGCCACCGCGATCCCCGCGACCTGTACCAGGGCGGGCCGCTCGCCGAGCACCAGGCCGACCCCGACGGGAACGGCCACGCTCAGCGTCGCGAGCGGCGAGACCACGCCCATCGGGCCGAGGGCCAGCGCCTTGTAGAAGGAGAGCATCGCCACCGGCCCGGCCAGGCCCGCGGCGACCGCGAACCACAGCCGCGGACCGGCCTCGCTCCAGCCGCCGGTGGCGAGCACGATCGCGCCGAGCACCACCGCCGCGATCGTCTGGGAGACCACGACGACCGTGAGCGCCGGGCTGCGCCGGGTGAGCAGCCCGCCGCCGAAGTCGGCCAGCCCCCACAGGAGGCTGGTGGCCAGGGCGAAGAATGCTGTCACGACGTGCCTCGCAGTACAGTTCGGTGAACGATCGGGTGCACCCCACCGTAGTTCAATGTAGTGAACTCTGTCATCCATGATATTGGACGGAATGTGTCGGACCTCGACTTGCTGACCCAGTCCCTGGCGCGGAACGTCAAGCGCTGGCGCACCGAGCGCGGCTTCACCCTGGACACGCTCGCCGCCCGCGCCGGAGTCAGCCGCGGCATGCTCATCCAGATCGAGCAGGCCCGCACCAACCCCAGCCTCGGCACGGTCGTCAAGATCGGGGACGCGCTGGGGGTCAGCATCACCACCTTGCTCGACTACGAGCAGGGCCCGACGGTCCGCATCGTCCCCGCCGACCAGGCCGTCCGGCTGTGGCACACCGACGCCGGCAGCTACAACCGGCTGCTCGCGGGCGTCGAGGCGCCCGGCCCGCTGGAGATGTGGGAGTGGCGCCTCATGCCCGGTGAGGGCAGCCCCTCCGACCCGCACCCGGCGGGCACGGTCGAGCTGGTCCACGTCACCGCCGGGGAGCTGACGCTCACGGTCGACGGAGTGGAGTACCGCGTGCCGGAGGGGGCGAGCGCCTCCTTCGAGGCGAACACCCCGCACACGTACGCCAACGCGGGCGCCGTGCCGGTGGGCATGGTGATGACGGTGTCGGTGCCGCCCGTGCACTGAGACGTCCGGCCGGCCCGCCCCGCCGTGCTGTTAGCGTGCGGTCATGCGCGCTCCCCTGGGGAACTTCGACCACGCCGCCCCCGCTCCCGACCGCCTCGACGAGCTGCCCCGCCCGGTCGCCGAGGCCGTCCGCCACTGGCGCGGCAGCGTCCCCGCCGAGCAGATCGTCCACGTCGACACGGACCCCCGGTGGGCGGACACCGCCGTGTTCGTCGAGCACTACGGGCAGGACCTGCTGGAGCGGTCCGCCAACTGCGTGGTGGTCTCCGGCCGGCGGGGCGCCGAGACCCGCATGGCCGCGTGTGTCGTGCTGTCCACCACCCGTGTCGACGTCAACGGTGTCGTGCGCCGCCGGCTGGACGCCCGCAAGGCCTCGTTCGCCGCGGTGGACGTGGCCACCGGGTCGACCGGCATGGAGTACGGCGGGATCACCCCGATCGGGCTGCCCGAGGGCTGGCCGGTCCTGGTCGACCCGGCCGTCGTCGACCTGCCGTACGTCCTGGTCGGCAGCGGCCGGCGCCGCGGCAAGCTGCTGGTACCGGGCAAGGCGTTCGCGGAGCTGCCGGGGGCCGTTGTGCTGGAGGGGCTCGGAACCTGACCGCGCCCGGGCGGACCACGGCCGGGCGGACGGCCGGGCCGGGGCCCGGCGCTCACCGGCTCAGTTGGCCGTGTGGTGGGCCAGGGCCCGGTGCGGGTCGCCGGCGCCAGGGCCCGCTGCCGGGTCGGCGTGCACCAGGGCCGCGGTGAGCCTCGGCACGGCGTGCAGCAGGGCGTGCTCGGCCTCGACGGCCACGTCGTGTGCCTGGCGCACCGTGACGTCGCCGTCCACGACGACCGCCACCTCGGCCCGCAGCCGGTGACCGATCCAGCGCAGCCGCAGCTCCCCGACCCCGTGCACACCGGGCACCTCGCGCAGCGCACGCTCGGCCCGGTCCACGAGGGCCGGGTCGACCGCGTCCATCATCCGCCGGAACACCTCACGCGCGGCGTCCCGCAGCACCAGCGCGATCGCCGCCGTGATGGCCAGCCCCACCAGCGGGTCCGCGAGATGCCACCCGAGCGCCGAGCCGCCCGCGCCGAGGAGCACGGCCAGGGACGTGAAGCCGTCCGTGCGCGCGTGCAGACCGTCGGCGACCAGCGCGGCCGAGCCGATCGCGCGCCCCACGCGGATGCGGTGCCGCGCCACCCACTCGTTGCCCGCGAAGCCGACCAGGGCGGCCGCGGCCACGGCGGGCAGGTGCTGGACCGGGCGAGGATCCAGGAGCCGTTCGACGGCCGCCCACGCCGCGAACACCGCCGACGCGGCGATGGTCAGGACGATCACCAGGCCGGCCAGGTCCTCGGCGCGGCCGTAGCCGTAGGTGAAGCGGCGGGTCGCCGCGCGGCGGCCCACCACGAACGCGATGCCGAGCGGTACGGCGGTCAGGGCGTCCGCGGCGTTGTGCACCGTGTCGCCGAGCAGCGCCACGGAACCGGAGGCGACCACCACCAGGGCCTGGACCAGGGCCGTGGCACCGAGCACCGCGAGCGAGACCCACAGCGCCCGCATCCCCCGTGCCGACGACTCCAGCGCGGAGTCGAGCTTGTCGGCGGTCTCGTGGGAGTGAGGGGTGAACAGATGCGCGAGGCGGTGCCGGAGGGAGGCGGAGGCGGGGCCGTGGTCATGCCCCTGGTCGTGCCCCTGGTCGTGCCCGTGCCCGTGCTCGTTCCCGTGGCCGCCGTGGGCGTGGTGGTGTCCGGGCGCGTGCTCGCGGGTGTGGGCATGGCTGTGGCCGTGGTCGTCCCGCCCGTGACCGTGGCCGCGGTGGCCGCCGTGCGCATGGTCGGCGCCGTGCTCGTGGTGATGCCGGTGGCTCACGTGGTTCCCCTTCCGGTGCGCGGACAGTGGACGCTCGGCGTCCCCGACGCCATTATGTGCGTATGAGCGCACGCATGCACCTATCACCTGCGCATCATGCGCACCCGCACCACCCGGGCGAGGAGCAGTTCACGCTCGCCGCGGAGCTGCTCGCCCTGCTCGGCGACCGTACGCGGCTCGTCCTGCTGCACGCGCTGACGGGCGGGGAGGCGGACGTCACGACGCTCACGGACGTGTGCGGTGCCGCGCGGCCCGCGGTCAGCCAGCACCTGGCGCGGCTGCGCCTGGCGGGGCTGGTGACCACCCGCAAGGAGGGGCGCCGGGTGGTCTACTCCCTGCGCGACGGCCATCTGCGCCGCCTGGTCGACGAGGCGCTCAGCGTCGCGGACCACCGCATCGGCGACCGGCCCGTGCACGACTGATCCCGCCCGAGGACGACCGCACGCCCGTCGGTCTCCGTGTCGTGCGGGCGGACGTCCGGCACGCCGAAGCGGATGTCGCCGCCGCGGACATCGGCGTACTCGTGCACGAGGTCCGTCACCAGCGGGGGCTGCGGGTAGACGTAGTGGTGATCTGCCGTCAGCTCGGTGTCACGCAGTCGACCGAGGCGGCCGCAGGATGTTGCCGACGGTGAGCCCCGCGGGGGCCGCACCGACGACGACCACCGAACGGCGTTGCGGGGAAGGGGAGTCGGGGTGGGGGGAGATGTGCGTCATCCGAGCAGTATGACGGTGTCCCGTCGGCCGCAGCGCTGGGGCCGCGGCCGACGGGACACCGTTCGGGACCGGATCGGGGTCAGTGCGCGGGGGCGTCGGTGACGACGACCTCCTCGATGCTCCGCTCGATCGCCTCGGGCTTGGACGCGGTGGCCCGGGCCCAGTAGTAGACGGCGAGCGAGAAGGCCGCGACGACCACGATGTCCCACCACAGCGGGATGTTGCCCTGGCCGCCGAAGCCGCCCTGCCAGGAGATGAGACCCATGCCCACCAGGTAGCCGGGCAGCCACTGCGCGGCCTTCCAGTCCATCAGGGGCGCGTCCGGCAGGTTCTTGCTGGTGGCGTACCAGGCGTAGCCGCCGAGCAGGACGTAACCGAGGACGATGGCCACGCCGAGCCGCCACAGGGTGTCCCAGCCGGCCCAGTAGATGATCAGGTTGGCGACCACGAAGGACAGCGGGGCCAGCACCTTGCCGGCCGGCAGGCGGTAGGGGCGCTCGTGGTTCGGCAGCTTGTCGGCGAAGACGCCGTAGGCCAGCGGGGCGCCGGCGTACATCAGGACGCTTGCCGAGGTGATGAAGCCGACCAGCTCCTGCCAGCTCGGGAAGGGCAGGAAGCAGACGATGCCGGTGACGAAGGAGATGATCAGGCCGAACCACGGCACGCCGCGGGAGTCGGTCTTCGCGAAGATCTTGGGGGCGTAGCCGTTCTTGGACAGGCCGTAGGAGACCCGGGAGGTGGCGGTGGTGTAGATGAGGCCGGTGCCGCCGGGGGAGATGACGGCGTCCAGGTAGAGCACCACGCTCAGCCAGCCGAGGCCGACCAGCGTCGCCAGACCCGCCCACGGGCCGCTGATGCCCGGGAAGTCGAGCTTGGCCCAGCCGTGCGCGAACGAGCTGTGCGGCAGCGCGGCGATGAAGACGACCTGGAGCAGGACGTAGATGACCGCGCCGATGGCGACCGAGCCGAGCGTGGCGCGGGGCAGGTCGCGCTTGGGGTCGCGGCTCTCGCCCGCGAGCTGGATCGCCTGCTCGAAGCCGAGCAGCGCGAAGATGATGCCGCTGGAGCTGATGGCGCCGAGCACGCCCTTGGCGCCGAACGGGGCGAAGCCCTCGACGGTGAAGTTGTGCGGGTGGAAGTTGCCCACGGCGATGATGAAGATCGCGGCGAGCGGTACGGCGATCTTCCACCAGGTGGCCGCGCTGTTGGTGTGGGCCAGGACGCGCACGCCCAGGAAGTTGACGGCGACGAAGAGGGCCATCAGGACGACCGCGACGATGAGACCGCTGGTCGTCAGTGTTCCGTCGGTGTGCTGGAAGCCCTTGGCGAAGTTCCAGTGGGCGGCGTAGCCGATCATGGCCTCGACCTCGATCGGCGCCACGGTCGCCGCCTGCAGCCAGGAGAACCAGCCGAACGACATGCCGGCCAGGCCGCCGAAGGCGTAGTGCGGGTAGCGGGCCGTGCCGCCCGCCACCGGGAACATGCCGCCGAGTTCGGCGTGCACGAGTGCCAGCAGGACGATCGCCACCGCACCGATCATCCACGAGATGATCGCTGCGGGGCCGGCCGTCACCACGGCCTTCTCGGCGCCGTAGAGCCAGCCGGAGCCGATGATGGATCCGACCGAGGCCCACATCAGCCCGATCAGTCCGACATCGCGCCGCAGGCTGCTTGTGTCCCGCGTGGTCTCACGCGTTACATGGTCCACTTTCACCATGTCAAGGGGCCTCTCACTATCTGGTCACCGAATTAACACTCAACGGCGGCTCAGATTAGGAATCGAACCCGCTTCGCAGAAGGCCGTACTTCGAAATTTGCTCTGCCATGGGGACTTCTTTTGCGCGGCCTTTGCACAGGTCAAATCATGTGGCGGAATGTTTCTATTCAGTCGCACTATGTGAGAAGAGAGTGACACAGGTCACGTCAGGCGCGGAATTTCAATCGCCGGACAGCGGTCCATGACCATGTAGAGTCCGGCCGCGCGCGTGCGCGCGAACGCCGCGTCGTCGACCACGCCGAGCTGGAACCACACCGCCCGGGCGCCCACCGCGACCGCCTCGTCGGCGACCGGGCCGGCCAGCGAACTGTTGACGAAGACGTCGACGACGTCCACGGCGAAGGGGATGTCCGCGAGGGTGGCGTACCCGCGCTCGCCGTGCACGGTCTCCGCCTTCGGGTGCACGGGCACGATCCGCTTGCCGAACCGCTGCAGCACCTGGGCGACGCCGTACGCGGCGCGGTCGCGGTTCGACGACAGGCCCACCACGGCCCAGGTGTCGCCGAGTTCGGTCAGGATCCTGCGGATCGTCGCTGCGTCGCCGTACACCAGGGGTCTCCTCGGTCTGAGTCGGTCTCGAACGCTCTCGGCCGCTCCCGGACGGAGCCACCGACCGGTCAACAGCGGGTTCCCCCCGGGCGATTCCCCGCCCGGTGGCATCCGCGCGCCGCCCCGCGCGGAGGGGGTGCGCTGGTGCTGTTGTACCGCCCAGGGGTGGGTGGAAACCCGCCAACATGTCCGGACAGGGCGCGACATGCCTGCGCGCGGCCCCCGGCGCGCCTACGCTCGGGCCGTGCTGCGCATCATCGACGCCCGAACAGGCGAGCCCGTGGAGGCCGCCCCCGCCCGCCGCGGCCTGACCCGTGTCGAGGCGCACGCGTCGGGCTTCGACGCCTCGGGGCTGCGTGTGCTACTGGTCGCCGACCTCCTCGTCCGCGCCCTGGAACTGGGCGGCACGCCGGTGTGGGCGCTGCTGACCGGCGACCGGGAGCAGGCGGAGCTGCGCGCCGCCGCCGCGGCCCTCGGCATCCGGCCCTTCGAGGACAGCCGCGACCTCGGCGCCGCGCTGGGCGAGGCCCAGGTCGTCCATGTCGTCAAGCAGGACGGCGCGGCGGCCGACGGTGTCCGGATCGCGGTCGCGCCCGTCGACGCCGAGGCGGCGGTCACCCTCGCGGCGGGCGACGACGCCGCCGCGCTGCGCCTGGCGCTGCTCGCCCGCCGCCGCGAGGTGCCGCTGCGGCTCGACGCGGACGCGCTGGACGACGCCCGCCGCACCGTCGCCCGCTGGCGCCGCGCGGTCGCCGCCTGGGCGATGCGGCCCTCGCGGCCGATCCCCGAAGAGGTGCGCGGGCGACTGCGCGGGGCCTGGGAGGACGACCTGGACGTGCCGGGCGTGCTGCGCGTGCTGGAATGGGTGGAGACCCGGCCGGACCTCGCGGACGGCGCCCGCTTCGAGACGTACGCCTACGCGGACCGCCTCCTGGGCCTCGACCTCACCCGCGACCTGGGGAGCATGCCGTGAGCGCTCGTGGGGAAGGGCGGCCGCTGCGCCGCCTGGTGGTGCTGCGGCACGCCAAGTCCGCCTGGCCGGCGGGGGTGGCCGACCACGAGCGGCCGCTGGCGCCCCGCGGACGCCGGGACGCGCCCGCCGCCGGGCGCGCGCTCGCCGAGGCCGACTGCCTGCCGGACCTCGCGCTGTGCTCCACCGCCCGGCGCGCCCGCCAGACCTGGGACCTGGCCTCCTCCCAGTGGGGCACACCGCCCCCGGTGCGGTTCGACCGGCGGCTCTACGCCGCCGATGTGCCCGCGCTTCTGACGGCCGTGCGCGAGACGCCCCCCGAGGTCGGCACCCTGCTGCTGATCGGGCACAACCCGAGTCTGGAGGAACTGGTCCTCGACCTGGCCGGGGACGGCCTCGACGACACCCTCGACCGGCTCCGGGTGAAGTTCCCCACCTCGGCCCTCGCCGTCCTGGCCTGGCACGGCGCCGGCTGGCGGGCGCTCGCCCCCGGCGCCGCCCTGCTCACCGACCTGACCGTCCCCCGGGGCGCGAAGCACTGACGCCACGGCCCGGCCGCCGAGGCCCGTCACCGGCGGCCGCACGGTGCCGCCCGCGGGCGGCGTGTGTCCCCCGGCCGGTCCCTCGCACCTGCGGCGGGGGCGGACGCGGGCTGCGCATAGGCTGGCCGGATGCAGGACGAGTACCGCACCGTCGCCCGCGCCGGCGTGCACGAGACCGAGGTCAACCGTTCCCGCTTCCTGTGCGCCCTCGCCCCGGCGGCCACCGAGCGGGAGGCCCAGGACTTCGTCGCCGCCGTCCGCAGGGAGCACGCCGACGCCACCCACAACTGCTGGGCCTACGTCATCGGCGCCGACGCCTCGGTGCAGAGGGCCAGCGACGACGGCGAGCCCGGGGGCACCGCGGGCGTGCCCATGCTCCAGATGCTGCTGCGCCGCGACATGCGGTACGTCGTCGCCGTCGTCACCCGCTACTACGGCGGCGTCAAACTCGGCGCGGGCGGACTCATCCGCGCCTACGGCGGGGCGGTCGGCGAGGCCCTGGACACGCTGGGCACGATCACCCGGCGCCGCTTCCGGCTGGCCACGGTGACCGTCGACCACCAGCGGGCCGGCAAGCTGCAGAACGAGCTGCGGGCGACCGGCCGCGCGGTGCGGGAGGTGCGCTACGGCGAGGCGGTCACCCTCGAGATCGGTCTGCCGGACGCCGACGTGGACGCCTTCCGCGCCTGGCTGGCCGACGTCACCGCCGGCACGGCCGGCTTCGAACCGGGCGGGGAGGCCTACGGGGACGCGTGACGATCCGGGCCAATCAGGCACAACGGGCTTATGTGTACGGCTCGTACGGCTCATGCCGGGCCGATACGGGAGTAACCGCCCGTGATGTCAGACCCGGCCGTTAGTCTTCGAGGATCATGAGGCTGCTGCACACTTCCGACTGGCACCTGGGCCGGGCGTTCCACCGGGTGAACATGCTCGACGCCCAGGCCGCGTTCATAGCGCACCTCGTCACGACCGTGCGCGAGCGCGGCGTCGACGCGGTGGTCGTGTCGGGGGACGTGTACGACCGCGCGGTGCCCCCGCTGGCCGCGGTCGAACTGTTCGACGACGCGCTGCACCGGCTCGCGGACCTGGGCGTGCCCACGGTGATGATCTCCGGCAACCACGACTCGGGCCGGCGCCTCGGCGTCGGCGCCGGGCTGATCGACCGGGCGGGCATCCATCTGCGGACCGAACCGGCGGCGTGCGCCACCCCCGTGGTCCTCGCGGACGCCTTCGGGGACGTCGCCTTCTACGGGCTGCCCTATCTCGAACCGGCCCTGGTCAAGGAGCAGTTCGGGGTGGAGAAGGCGGGCCACGAGGCGGTCCTCGCCGCCGCCATGGACCGGGTCCGCGACGACCTCGCCGCCCGCGCGCCCGGCACGCGGTCCGTCGTCCTCGCGCACGCCTTCGTCACCGGCGGCGAGGCCAGCGACAGCGAGCGGGACATCACCGTCGGCGGCGTGGCGGCGGTGCCCGCGGGCGTCTTCGACGGCGTCGACTACGCGGCCCTCGGCCATCTGCACGGCTGCCAGACCATCACCGAGCGCGTCCGCTACTCGGGCTCCCCGCTGCCGTACTCCTTCTCGGAGGCCGGCCACCGCAAGACCATGTGGCTCGTCGACCTCGACTCCGACGGCTCGGTCACCGCCGAGCGGGTCGACTGCCCGGTCCCGCGGGCGCTGGCCCGGATCCGGGGCACGCTGGAGGACCTGCTCGCCGACGCCGGCCTCGCCGGACACCGGGAGGCGTGGGTCGAGGCGACCCTCACCGACCCGGTCCGCCCGGCCGAACCCATGGCCCGCCTCACCGAGCGCTTCCCGCACACCCTCAGCCTCGTCTTCGACCCCGAACGCGCCCCGGACGACCCCGACGTCTCCTACGCCCGCCGGCTCGCCGGACGTGGCGACCGGGAGATCGCGGAGGACTTCGTGGCCCACGTCCGGGGCACCGGCCCCGACGAGCACGAACGCGCGGTGCTGCGCGAGGCCTTCGACGCCGTGCGTGCCGACGCGACGGCGCGGGAGGTGGCCCGGTGAGGCTCCACCGGCTCGACATCACCGCCTTCGGCCCCTTCGGCGGCGCGCAGACCGTCGACTTCGACGCGCTGTCCGCCGCCGGGCTGTTCCTGCTGCACGGCCCCACCGGCGCCGGCAAGACCTCCGTACTGGACGCCGTCTGCTACGCGCTGTACGGGTCCGTGCCGGGCGCCCGGCAGAGCGGTCAGGGCACGACGCTGCGCAGCGACCACGCGGCGCCGGCCACCCGCACCGAGGTCACCCTCGAACTGACCGTCGCCGGACGCCGGCTGGAGCTGACCCGGCAGCCGCCCTGGGAGCGGCCCAAGAAGCGCGGCACGGGCACCACGCTCGACAAGGCCCAGAGCCTGCTGCGCGAGTACGACCCCGCGCGCGGGGCCTGGAAGGACCTCAGCCGCTCCCACCAGGAGATCGGCGAGGAGATCACGCAGCTGCTCGGGATGAGCCGGGAGCAGTTCTGCCAGGTGGTGCTGCTGCCGCAGGGCGACTTCGCCCGTTTCCTGCGCGCCGACGCCGAGGCCCGCGGCCGGCTCCTCGGCCGGCTGTTCGACACCCACCGCTTCGCCGAGGTGGAGAAGCGCCTCGCGGAGCGCCGGCGCGCCACCGAGGCGCAGGTGCGCGAGGGCGACGCGGCCCTGCTCGCCGACGCGCACCGCATGCAGCAGGCGGCGGGCGACGCCATGGAGCTGCCGGAGCTGGCGCCGGGCGAGCCCGGCCTGGCCGAGGCGGTCCTGACCGCGGCGGCCGTCGCCCGCAGCACCGCCCGCGAACAGCTGGCGGTCGCCCACTGCCGGCTCGACGCCGCCGAGTCCGCGCAGTCCGCCGCCGAGCGCGCCCTGGACGCCGTACGCGAGGTGGCGCGGCTGCAGCGGCGGTTCGCCCAGGCGCGGGAGGGCGCCGCGCGTCTCGAGGCGCGGGCCGACGCCCACCGCGAGGCGCAGACCCGGATGGAGCGCGGCCGCAAGGCCGAGAAGGTGGCGCCCGCGCTGGAGCTGCGGGAGGCCGCCGAGACCGAGCACCGGCGGGCGGCCGCCGCGGAGGCGCGCGCGCGGGCCCTGCTGCCGGAGCGGCTCGCGGGCGAGGGCGCGGCCGGACTGGCGGCCGCGGCCCGCCGGGCCGCCGAGGAGCTGGGCGGGCTGGAGTCGGCCCGCCGCGCCGAGCGCCGTCTCACCGACCTCGTGGCCGAGCGGGCCGACGCCGACCGGCAGGAACGCGCCGACGAGGACGTGCTCCAGGAGTCCGGCGCCTGGCTCGCCGCATGGGACACCACCCGCGCGGGACTCCAGGCCCGTATCGAGTCCGCCCAGGAGGCGGCCACCCGCGCCGAGCAGCTCGCCGTGCGCCGCGAGCCCGCCGAGGCCCGCCTGAGGGCCGCCCGCCTGCGCGACCGGCTCGCCGGGGACGCCGACGACGCCCGGCGGCGCGCCCACGCCTCCGAAGACCGCGCCCTGCGGGCCAAGGCGCACTGGCTGGAGCTGAAGGAACAGCGCCTGAACGGCATCGCCGCCGAACTGGCCGGGAACCTCGTCGACGGCGAGCCCTGCGCCGTCTGCGGCGCCACCGCCCACCCCGCGCCCGCCCGCAAGGTCTCCGGGCACGTCGGCCGCGAGGCGGAGGAACGGGCGCTGGCCGCCCACCAGGAGGCCGACGAGCGGCGCGCCGAGGACGAACGGCGCCTGGGCGTCGTACGGGAGGCGCTGGCCGCCGCCACCGCGGAGGCCGGTGACACGCCGGCCGCGCGGCTCGCCGAGGAAGCCGGGGAACTGGAGCGGCAGTTCGCCGAGGCCCGCCGGGACGCCTCCGCGCTGCACCCGGCGCGCGAGGAGCTGCGCGCCGCCGAGCAGGAACGCGAGCGGCGGCTGGCCGACCGCCGGCAGGCCGAGGTCCGGTCCGCCGCACGGCTGACCCGCCGGGACGCCCTGGACCGCGAGGAGGCCGCCCTGGAGGAGGAGCTCGAGCAGGCCAGGGGCGGCGCCGGCAGTGTGGCCGAGCGCGCCGCGCACCTGGAGCGGCGGGCGGCGCTGCTCACGGACGCCGCCGACGCGGCCCGCGCCGCGGAGGAGAGCGCCGAGCGGCTCAAGGACGCCGACGGACGGCTCGCCGAGGCCGCCTTCCGGGCCGGCTTCGACACCCCGCGGGCCGCGGCGGCCGCCCTCCTCGACGACGCGGCCCACCGCGAACTGCAACGGCGCCTGGACGCCCGGCAGTCGGAGGAGGCCGCCGTACGCGCCGTCCTCGCCGAGGCCGACACCGCGGCCGCCGCCCGGCGGCCGCCCGCCGACCTCGCCGCGGCCGAACGCGCCGCCGAGGACGCCGGCCGGCGCCTGCGGGAGGCCGCCTCGGCGCGGGACGCCGCCGCCCGGCGCTGCGCCGAACTCGACCGGCTCTCCCGGCAGGCCGCCGCCGGGACGCGACGGCTGGCCCCGCTGCGCGAGGAGTACGACCGGGTGGCCCGGCTGGCCTCGCTCACCGCGGGCACCGCGGCCGACAACGAGCGCAAGATGCGACTGGAGTCGTACGTCCTCGCGGCCCGCCTGGAACAGGTGGCCGCCGCCGCGACCGTGCGGCTGCGGCGGATGTCGTCCGGCCGCTACACCCTGGTGCACTCCGACGACCGGGCCGGACGTGGCCGCAGCGGTCTCGGCCTGCACGTCGTCGACGCCTGGACCGGACGGGAGCGGGACACCGCGACCCTGTCCGGCGGCGAGACCTTCTTCGCCTCCCTCGCCCTCGCCCTCGGCCTCGCGGACGTCGTCACCGACGAGGCCGGCGGGGTGCGTCTGGACACGCTCTTCATCGACGAGGGGTTCGGCAGCCTCGACGACCAGACCCTCGACGAGGTCCTCGACGTGCTCGACTCCCTGCGCGAACGCGACCGCAGCGTCGGCATCGTGAGCCACGTCGCCGACCTGCGGCGGCGGATCCACGCCCAGCTGGAGGTCGTCAAGGGCAGATCGGGGTCTTCGGTGCGGCAGCGGGGCGTGGACTGAGCCCGCCGGCCGCCGCCACCGGGCACCGCGGAGGGGCGGCCGGACGCCGGCCGCCCCTCCCGGCTCACAGCCGCGCCAGCTCGTCGACCAGGTCGTCCAGCCCCAGGGACCCCTGGGACAGAGCCGCCATGTGCCAGGACTTCAGGTCGAAGGAGTCGCCGTGCCGCTGCCGGGCCTTCTCCCGGCCCAGCAGCCAGGCCCGCTCACCGAGCTTGTAGCCGATGGCCTGGCCCGGGATCGTCAGATAGCGGGTCAGCTCGCTCTCCACGAAGTCCGCAGGGCGGCTGCTGTGCGCGCCGAAGAACTCCTGGGCCAGCTCCGGCGTCCAGCGCTCGCCCGGGTGGAAGGGCGAGTCGGCCGGGATCTCCAGCTCCAGGTGCATGCCGATGTCGACGATGACACGGGCGGCCCGCATCATCTGCGCGTCCAGGTAGCCCAGCCGGTGCTCCGGGTCGGTGAGGAAGCCCAGCTCGTCCATCAGGCGCTCCGCGTACAGCGCCCAGCCCTCCGCGTTGGCGCTGACCATGCCGACGGTGGCCTGGTAGCGGGAGAGGTCCTGCGCCACGTGCGCCCACTGCGCGAGCTGGAGGTGGTGACCGGGGACGCCCTCGTGGTACCAGGTCGAGACCAGGTCGTAGGCCGGGAAGCGGGTCTGGCCCATCGTCGGCAGCCAGGTGCGGCCGGGACGCGAGAAGTCCTCCGACGGCTGCGTGTAGTACGGCGCCGCCGCGCTGCCGGGCGGGGCGATGCGCGACTCCACCCTCCGCACCCGCTCGGCGAGTTCGAAGTGCGTGCCGTCCAGCTCGGCGATGGCCCGGTCCATCAGGTCCTGCAGCCACTGGCGGACCTCGTCGACGCCCTCGATGTGGGTGCCGTGCTCGTCGAGGTGCGCGAGCGCCACCCACGGCGTCTCGGCGCCGGGCAGGATCTTCTCCGCCTCCTGCCGCATCTCGCCGAGGATGCGGTGGAACTCCGCCCAGCCGTACGCGTACGCCTCGTCCAGGTCCAGGTCGGTGCCGTTGAAGTAGCGCGCGAAGCGGGCGTAGCGCTCGCGGCCCGCCGTGTTCGGCGCGCCCTCGACGGCCGGCGCGTAGACGTCGCGCATCCAGTCGCGCAGCTCCACCACGGCGGCGGTCGCCGCGCGGGCCGCCTCGTCCAGCTCCGCGCGCAGGGAGTCCGGGCCCGCCGAGGCGAAGTCCTCGAACCAGCCCCGGCCCTTGCCGTCGGTGTCCGACCACTCGGCGAGCTGCTCGACGAAGGTGGCCGTGGGGCGCGGGCCCGCGTACAGCTTGCGCTCCAGGCCCAGCGTCAGGGAGGCGCGGTATCCCGCCAGCGCGGCCGGAACGGCGCGCAGCCGCTCGGCGATCGCCGCCCAGTCCTCCTCCGTCTCCGTCGGCGTGACCGTGAACACCTCGCGGACGTTGTGCGCGGGCGTGGCCATGTTGCCGACGGCGCGCAGGCCCTCGTCGGCCTCGTGCACGGCGAGTTCCGCGGTGAGGCGCTCGCGCAGCAGACGGGCGCACCGGCGCTCCACGTCGCTGTCCGCGCCGGGCCGCCGTTCGGCCTCGTCGAGCCGGGCGAGCGTGGTGCGCGCCAGGTCGGCGAGCGCCTCCTGACCCACGGGCGAGAGGTCGGGCAGCCGGCTGGAGCTCTCCTTCACGCCGAGATACGTACCGGTGACCGGGTCGAGGGCGATGAGTTCGTCGACGTAGGCGTCGGCGACCTGTCGGGGCAGCGGGCTCTTGGTCTCTGACATGCGGACCATCCTGGTACGGGGACACGGTCCATGTCAGTCCCGTTTTCCGCTCGTGGGGCTGTCAGCGGTCCGATTTCGCCGAGGGCGTGGCCGCCTCCGCGCCGGGCGGCAGCAGCGGGCCACAGTCCCACTGCTGGAATATCAACCGCGTCTCCACCCGCGCGACTTCGCGCCGGGCCGTGAACTCGTCCAGGACCAGCCGCTGCAGATCCGCCATGTCCGCGACCGTGACATGGACGAGGTAGTCGTCGGGCCCGGTCAGATGGAAGACGGTCCGCGCCTCCGGCAGCGCCCGTATCCGCTCCACGAACGGCCCGACCAGCTCCCGCCGGTGCGGCCTGACCTGCACCGACAGCAGGGCCTGCAGCCCGCGGCCCAGCTTCGCCGGATCCAGCCGCAACTGGTGGCCGAGGATCACCCCCGAGCGGCGCAGCCGCGTCACCCGGTCCAGGCAGGTCGAGGGCGCCACCCCGACCTGGGCGGCGAGATCGCGGTAGGTCGCCCGGGCGTCGTTCTGCAGCAGCCGCAGCAGATGGAGGTCCACCGGATCCAGTACGACAGATTCAGCCATTGGCCGAACGTAACACGCTCCCCGGCCCCGACGCCCCGGCCGGTGTTCACCCTTCCGCCCATGGACTCAGCGAGCACGCACGCGTACGACGACGTACGCACCGCACCCAGGGCTCTGGCCACCGAGGCCGTGCACGCCGGACGTGACGACCTCGCCCGGCGGGGACTGCACGCCCCGCCGATCGACCTGTCCACCACCTATCCCTCCTACGACAGCCGTGCGGAGGCCGCCCGCATCGACGCGTTCGCCACGGACGGCGCCGACCCGGAGGGCCCGCCGATCTACGGGCGGCTCGGCAACCCGACCGTCGCACGCTTCGAGACCGCCCTGGCCCGGCTGGAGGGCACCGAGGCCTCCGTCGCCTTCGCCAGCGGCATGGCAGCGCTGAGCGCCGTGCTGCTCGCCCGGTCCGCCATGGGCCTGCGGCACGTGGTCGCCGTGCGCCCCCTGTACGGCTGCAGCGACCACCTGCTCACCGCCGGGCTGCTCGGCACCGAGGTGACCTGGACGGATCCCGCGGGGATCACCGACGCGCTGCGGCCGGACACCGGGCTGGTCATGGTCGAGTCGCCGGCCAACCCCACGCTCGCCGAGGTCGATCTGCGGGCCGTCGCCCACGCCTGCGGCTCCGTGCCGCTCCTCGCCGACAACACCTTCGCCACGCCCGTGCTGCAGCGTCCGGCCGAGCAGGGTGCCCGGCTGGTGCTGCACAGCGCCACCAAGTACCTGGGCGGGCACGGTGACGTGATGGCCGGCGTGGTGGCCTGCGACGAGGAGTTCGCCGGGCGGCTGCGGCAGGTGCGGTTCGCCACGGGCGGTGTGCTGCACCCGCTGGCCGGCTATCTGCTGCTGCGCGGGCTGTCCACGCTGCCGGTGCGGGTCCGGGCCGCGTCCGCCACGGCCGCGGAGCTGGCGGCGCGGCTGGCGGCCGACCCGCGGGTCGCCCGCGTCCACTACCCGCGCATCGGCGGCGCGATGATCGCCTTCGAGGTGCACGAGGACCCGCACGCCGTCATCGGCGGGGTCCGTCTGGTCACCCCCGCCGTCAGCCTCGGCAGCGTCGACACCCTCATCCAGCATCCGGCGTCCATCAGCCACCGCATCGTGGACGCGGACGACCGGCGCGGCGCCGGGGTGAGCGACCGGCTGCTGCGGATGTCGGTGGGGCTGGAGGACGTCGAGGACCTCTGGGCCGACCTGGACCGGGCCCTGGGGGAGCGGCCGCCGGCCCCGGCGGCGCCCAGGGAGCTGCGCGAGGCGCTGGCAGAGACGGGTTCCGTGAGCCCGGTCGCCTGAGCCGGATTGCGTGAGCCCCGGTTGCGTGAGGCCGGTTCCATGAGCCCGGTTCCGTGAGGCCGGTTGCGTGAGACCGGTTGCGTGACACCGGCCCCGGAACGGAGAGCGGCCCGGCGGGAATCCCGCCGGGCCGCTCTCCGGCTCCGTGACCCGCCGTCAGTCCCGCACGCCGGGCCCGTCGTACTCCTGCCGCCTGCCGCCGTGCGACGGCGGCGAGGTCACCGGGGCCGCCTCCAGGCGGGCCGTGATGACCAGGGTGCCCTCCTCGATCTGGTAGTCGAGCGGGAGGCCCAGGCCGCGCATGGCGGCGACCATGCCGGTGTTCGACGCCTGCGTCACGGCGTAGACGCTCTCGCAGCCCGCCTCGACGGCCAGGGCCACCAGGCGGCGCAGCAGTTCGGCTCCGATGCCGCGCCGCTGCCACTCGTCCTCGACGAGCAGCGCGACCTCCGTCTCGTCGCCGTCCCACAGCAGATGGCCCAGACCGACGATGCGCCCGGACGCGGTCCGCACGGCGAGCGTCCGCCCGAACCGGGGGCTGAGCAGGTGGTGCAGATAGCGGTCGGCGTCGCCCACCGGGCCGTGATAGCGCATGTTGAGCGTCCGTGCCGAGCACCGCTCGTGCATGGCGCGGGCAGCCGGCAGGTCGCCGGTGTCGGCGCGGCGCACGGTGATGGCGTTTCCCTCCGGCAGCGTCAGCACGTCCTGGCTGCGCGGGATGCGCGGTCCGAGCCGGGCATCCAGATCCACCAGGGCCCGCGCCCGGGCGAACTCCGTGGGTGTGAACGGCAGATACGGCCGCTCCACGGTGATCACTCCGCCCTCGGGCGCCCGCAGCCGCATCACGGTGCCCTCCAGCGCGCCCTCGACCGGCACCTCCTCGGGACCGCGGCCGCCGGCCGGCGGCCGGCCGGGCAGCGAGCGGATCGTGCACCGTCCCAGCAACTGGCGTAGTGCCAGGGGCAGTTCCGCCGCGTCCAGGGCCGTCCGCGCGGCGAGCCCGAGGACCCGGGTGGGCGCGTCCACCAGATCGTGCGGGTCGGCCCGCTCGATCCAGGTGTCGCCGCCGCCGGCGAGCGTGACCGCCCGGGCGATCCCGGCGGCCTCGACCTCGCCGGGGGCGCGCAGCAGGAACTCGTCCACCGTGCCCTCGGCCAGCGGGTGCGTCTGCAGGCTGAGGATGTCGACCCGGTGCGCGGCCAGCGCCGCGCACAGCGCGGCCAGTGATCCCGGCTCGTCCTTCACCGTCGTCCGCATCCGCCACAGGGCGCTCGCGGCCGCCGCCCCGGGCAGCGCCGGGGCGGCGGCCGACGGCCCGGCCTGGTCCCGCCGCGGGGCGGGCGGCCGGGCGCCGGTATGGTCCGCCGGCGGCGCGTGCCCGTGGCGCCGTGCCCACCAGGTGTGGAACGCGGCCGTCGCGACCAGCGCCATCGCCGAGATCACCAGCAGGGCCGGGCCGTCCGGTCCGTGGCCGATCAGATTCGCCACCGCGTCCGCGACCGCCACGGCCGTGAAGAGCGCGGCGAGTTCTATCACGTCCCGCCGCCAGTGGTGCACCGGGCGACCGTGCTTCGCACGGGTCACATCAGGGAGTTCACGAGTCATGCATCCACTGTGAAGGAATGGTGTTGCGTGATCACGAACGCTTTGTGACCGATGGGTAAAGCGTGCTTCCGTGCTTTTTGCCGTTTATTGGACCTGCGGGCGGTGACGCTTCGGGGCGAGCGGGCGGACCGGTTCACGCGGCCGCCTCGGGTGCCAGCGCGCTGCGCAACCGGCGCGCCTGCACGGCCAGGCGGGACGAACCGCGCCGGTCCGCCGTCCGTGCCAGGTGCGGCAGCTCGCCCCGCGCCCCCGACCGTTCGGCGCACTCGGCGGCGACGGCCAGGAGATCCCCGAGCCCGCGCACCGGCCCGGCCGGGCCGTCGGCCGCCAGGTCCGCGAGCAGGACCGGCAGCGCGTGCCGGAGCATCTCCCAGATGGTGGCGTTCGCCCCGGTCGACGCCGCGGTGCGCAGCGACTCGGCCAGCCGCAGCGGCTTGACGGTGCCGCTCCGCACCAACTGCCCCAGATCCGCGCCCAGTCCGGCCGCGTCCAGCTGCCCCCGGGCCGCGAGGACCAGCAGCGCGTCCACGGAGGCGAGCCGGTCCTCCGGATGCCGGGCGCCGAGGCCGTAGGCCACGCACAGGTGCGTCGCCTCGCCCGCCGTCCCGCCGGACTCGGCCAGCGGCGGCAGTACGGCCGCGGCGCCGCGCGAGTCCTCGACGGCCGGTCCGGACACGTCCCGCAGCAGCCGCGCCGCCACCAGCTCGCGCCGCTCGGGCAGCACGGCCAGCCAGTGCCGGCGTATCCCGTGGCTCGAGTGGTGGCAGTACCAGCGCTCCCGGAAGACGCTCACCGGTCTGCCCAGCGGCTTGAAGGCCGCCGGGAAGTCCTCCCGCAGCTCCCGCAGTTCGCCGAACTCCACCAGGACCCGGCCGTGCGAGGTGCGCCGCCGCCCGATCGGCAGCTCCTCGCCCTCGGCGGTCAGCCAGCGGGCCAGGCGGGTCCCCTCCGCCGTGCCGAGGGCCAGCGCCCGCCCTGCCGCCGCGGAGGCCGCCGCCCGGTCCGTCCGCCGCACCCGCAGCAGGGCTTGGGCGAAGTCGGCCGCCGAGGTCCTCGCCCCGAGCCGCCCGTACGACTCCAGCCGCGTCACCAGTTCGTCCGGCTCCAGCAGCCCCGTGCTCCAGGTGGGCGTCGACAGCAGGAACGGCAGTGGCTCGGTACGCACCCGGTACGCCACCTCCCACAGCCGGGCGCCGAACGCGCGGGAGAGCGGCGCGTGCCCGCAGTCGGGAGACGTCGTGCCGTGCTGGACCGCACGGTGGAGCGTGGCGGTCGGCACCCTCCCGGCCAGGGTGGCGAGGATCATCTCCAGCCCGCCGCGCGTGCCGAACGCTTCCTCGGACGCCCTCGCGAAGTGCTCCTCGGCGCCATAGGCGTGCCCGGCACCCGAAGACGTCCTGCTCCACCACTGCCGCGCGATCACCGGGGCGAGCGCTTCCAGCAGTCCGTCCCGGTCGTCGTGGGCCAGCCGCACCAGGCCGTCCAACGCCCGCTCGAAGACCGCCACCCCGCCGTCCGACGCCAGCAGCGCGCCGACCTCTTCGGCGGCCTCGGCCGCGGACCGCGGGGGAGCGGCGAGCCGCTCGGGCTCCGGCACCGGCGGCAGCACCTCCTCGTACCGCCCCGCCGCCGGGTCCGAGGGCGCCGCGCCCAGCGTGCCGACCGCCCGCGCGCGCAGAGCCGGGACCAGCTGTTCCGCGGCCGCGGCCAGTTCGTCCCGGACCTCGCTCGAGCGGGCCTTGCGCAGATGCCGCTCCACCAGTCTGAGCGCGCGCTCCTGCACGTCCGCGTCCTCGTGCGCGAAGACCTGGGCAGCGGCGGGCAGCAATACGTCCGCCGCCGACGGGTCCCGGGCGAGCACCTTGCCCAGCAGCACCAACTGCGCCCGCACCAGCTTCTTCTCGGAACGGAAGAGCACCGCGCCGCACAGGTCCGCCAGCCGGCGGGGCGCCAGTTCGCCCTCCAGGGCCAGTTCGCCCAGGACCGACTGGGCGTGCGAGGCGACCACGGGCACCGCGTCCGAGGCGAGCGCCAGCCAGTCCGCCGTACGCTCTCGCCGCTCCTCGGGGGTGAGTGCCAGGGATTTCAGCACGCGCAGGAACACCCGCTGATCGGCGGCCGTGCCGCCCCGGAGCAGACGGGCCACGCACGCGTCGACCGTCGCCCCGCGGTCGAGCGCGCCTTCCAGGGTGAGCCGGGCGAGGGCGCGGGGCCAGCTGTCGGGCCCGTCCGCGGCACCCCACTCCAGCGGCCCCCCGATGTCGTCCGTGACGAAGAGGGCCGCCACGAGGCCGCCGAGGTGCGGATCCCGGCGCAGTCTGTCGAAAACGGTGTCACCGTGCTGCCAGGTGGAGCCCATGTGCCGCACCCAGCCCCGCACATAGGCGTCGGTCGCCGGCGCCGGACAGCCCGCGAGCCGCACCAGTGCCGCCATCAGCTCGTACGGCACCCGAGCGCTCGCCGGGCGCTCGGCGAGCCGGTGCGCCACGTCGGCCAGCCACTCCGGGTCACGATCGCCCAGGAGGTCGACGAGCACCGCCGGCGAGGCGCCCGAGGACCGCATGTCGGCGGCCGCGATCCAGCCGGCCACGGCCGCCGCGCCGGTCTGGCACGCCGCTCCGGCCACCCGGAGGGCCGGATAGGCGCGCCGTGCTCCGGCGTCCCAGCGCACCGGCCTCAGCTCCTTGCGCAGCGCCTTCAACTCGGGGAAGACCGCACGCCGTTCGGCATCGGTCATGCCGTCCAGCAGTCCGACCACCTCGGCCGTCCGTCCCGCCCGTACCGCCTCGATCAGCGAACTCATCGCACACCCCCGTCGACCCGTGCCCTGCCCTGCTCCACCGCGGTGCCGCCCCGCCGCACCATGCGCACCGCCAGCGCGTGCTTGCACGGCCCGCGCCCGCCCCGGTACCTGGCCCACCACAGGCAGCTGCAGCTGAGCGCACCCGCCTCCTCCCGCACCCGGTGCACATGCCCGTCCTCGGCCGTGACCGTGCCGAGCGGCCCGTCCAGCGCGACCGCGCCCGCGGCGGCGAGAGCCCGCGCGGCCCGCAGCCGCGGGTTGTGCCGCTCCGCGCGCTCGCCGTCGTACGGCAGCTCCCGGTGGAAGTAGGCCGCCTCCGCAGTGTCGTAGCCGACGCGGCCGGAGGTGCCCAGGCGGACCAGCGCGGCCCGCACCCGCTCCGGTGTGAGGCCGGAGGAGGCGGCGAGGTCGGCGACGTCGACACGCGGCTCCCACGCCAGCAGCACCGCGATCAGCTCGGCGTCCTCGGCGGCCTCGTCCGTGGCGAGCGCCTCCAGCACCCCGCCCTCACCGGAGAACCCGCGCGAGGCGTCCGGCGACAGCGTGAGGGTGAGCCGCATGCCCGGCAGCACGGCCTCCCAGGCACTCGCACCGCCACCGGAGCCGGCGCCGGTGCCCGCAGCGGTCACCGCGGGCCCGTACACCCGCAGCGCCGTCGCGTGGCGCAGCACCCGCTGGAGCGCGGCCAGCCGATCCGGGCCGGGCAGGCACACAGCGCCGGGCGCCGGACGGGTCGTCGGCCGCAGCCCGCGTCCGGCCGGCACCACCCAGCGCGGGCCGCCCGCCGTGCCCCGCGACCCGCCGCGCGGCAGCGACCGGAGGAACCGCACCGCCTCGGCCGCCGGCAGCTCGGCCCGCAGATCGAAGCCGGCCGCGATGACCTGGGCCTCCGCGAAACCGCGCAGCCACCGGTCCGGGAGCGGCACCTTCTTCTCCACGACCGGGCCGTCCAGCGTCGTGACGGCGAGTTCCTCGGGCCCGACCCGCAGATGCAGGGGATCGTCCGAGCCGATCCGGGAGAGGGCCTCCCGCAGCGGGTTGTTCACGTCGACGTTGGTCGTGCCGTGCCCCACCTCACCGCCGTCGAGGCCCGAGCGCAGCACGTCCAGGCGCGCGTACACCCCGGCGCAGCCGGAGAAGGACTCGAAGCGCAGCCGGTCGCCGTTGCCCGTCACCACCGGGTCGAGGGAGGCGCGCAGCCGTGGCCGGTAGTAGCGAGCGGCCGCCACGTCGGCCACGGCCAGCAGGCCGGCGGCGGCCACCTGAGGAGACGTCAGGAATCCCGCGAAGAACCGCGGATGGTCCTGGACGCCCGAGGGCGTCGCGCCCCGCGAGGTCTCCAGCCCCAGGCGCCGTCCGCCCGCGGCGGACTCCAGTACGGAGGGCCGGCGATAGGCCACGGCCTGCAAGGATCGCGTCATGGGGAAACCGTAGAAGCGACCACTGACAATCGGCTCCGACCTGCGAAAACACCCGTCTGCCGGGGGAGTCGGGAGGGGCCGCCCCGGGCCGCGCACCGGGAGATGACGCCGGTGCGCGGCACGGGGTGAGAGGGTACGGGAGCTACTGGCCGACGCGGCCCGGCTGGAGCGTCTTGGTGAACAGGACGGTGCCGTCCTGCTCGCGCAGCCGCACCGTCAGCTCGCCGCTGTCGCCGTCGATGTCGACCTCGCCGAAGAACTGGTAGCCCTCGGCGGGCGAGACGTTCGCGACGTCCGGCGCCTTCACGAACACCCGGTCCGGACCGAACGTGCCGTCCAGGGCGCTGGCCGGGAAGGCGCCTGCGTTGAGCGGCCCGGACACGAACTCCCAGAACGGCTCGAAGTCCTTGAAGGCGGCCCGCGACGGGTCGTAGTGCTGGGCCGAGGTGTGGTGGACGTCCGCGGTCAGCCACAGCGTGCCGGTGATCCGCCGGTGCTTGACGAACCGCAGCAGCTCCGCGATCTGGAGCTCGCGGCCGAGCGGCGCGCCCGGGTCGCCCTGCGCGACCGCCTCGAAGTTCGGCCTGCCCTCGAGCCCGTCGGGCACGACCAGGCCCAGCGGCATGTCCGCGGCGATGACCTTCCACACCGCGCGCGACCGGGCGAGCTCCCGCTTGAGCCACTCCAGTTGCTCGGCGCCGAGGATGCCCTGCGGGTCGGTCGTCTGGTCGTCGGGCGAGTTGGGGTCGCGGTAGGTGCGCATGTCGAGCACGAACACGTCGAGCAGCGGGCCGTGGTGGACGACCCGGTGGATCCTGCCGTCCGGGCGTCCGGCCAGGGTGGAGACGGGGAAGTACTCGGAGAAGGCCTGCCGGGCCCGGAGCGCCAGGTCGTCGAGCCGGGTGCCGGCCGGGTAGGGGGTGCCGGACCCGATGACCTCGCCCGGGTACCAGTTGTTGCGGACCTCGTGGTCGTCCCACTGGACGATGTTCGGCACCCGGGCGTTGAACCGGCGCAGCGCCGCGTCCAGCAGGTTGTAGCGGAAGTTGCCCCGGAAGTCGGCGAGGGTGACCGCGACGTGCGACTTCTCCTCGGTGGTGACGTTGCGGTACACGTCCCCGTTCGGGAGTGTGGCCGTGGGCTTGATGGGGCCGTCGGCGTAGATGTTGTCCCCGCTGCACAGGAAGAAGTCGGGATCCAGCTTCGCCATGGCGTCGAAGATCCGGTAGCCGCCGATGGACTCGTTGATGCCCCAGCCCTGTCCGGCCAGGTCGCCGGACCACACGAACCGCACGTCCTGGCGGCGCCGTGCGGCGGCCGTGCGGAACGTGCCGGTCACCGGCTCGCCGGTGCGACGCGGGTCGTCCGGGTCGGCCAGGAGCACCCGGTAGTGGATCTGCTCGCCCGGTGGCAGCCCGCGCAGCCGGGTCGTGCCGGTGAAGTCCGTGTCCGCGCCCAGCAGGGGGCCCTGCCACCTGCGCGGATCACGGAACGACTCCGTGGCGGACGTCTCCACGACCATCCTGGCCGGGCGGTCCGCACGCACCCACACCAGGCCGGAGTCGGCGGTCACGTCTCCCGCCTGCACGCCCCAGTCGGCCCGGGGGCGGCCGGACAGGGCGAAGGCCGGCGCAGCGCCGAGGGCGCCGGGCAGGGTCAGGGCCGCCGACGCGGCCAGCGAGCCGCGCAGGACGCTGCGGCGACCGGGCAGGGGACGGTGGGACATGAGGACGCCTCCGGGGACGGGATCCGGCCAGTGTGCAGAGCCACACCTACTGGTGCGGCGCGGCGCGCACGGAAACCGCGGGTGAACAACCGCCCGCGCGAGCGGCGGAACCGGCGCGCCGTCGCGGGTCCGGGGCACACCTCGGCGCCGGTCGCACCGGGGAGCCCTCCGGAGGAGCTCTGGGGTCCGGTGCGCCGGCGCGGGCCGTGCGGCGGTCAGCGGCTGCCGTCGAGGATCACCCGGGCGACCAGGGCGGGGTCGTCGTTCATCGGGACGTGCCCGCAGCCGGGCAGCCGCACCAGCCGCGCGCGGGGGATGATCTGCTTGGCCCGGACCCCCTGCCGCCGCATCAGCAGGCGGTCCCTGGTGCCCCAGGCGATGGTGACGGGGACGCCGGCGACGTCGTCGGTGAACTGGACGGTGACACCGGCCCGCAGCGTGTCCTCGAAGCCGGTGGCCCCCGCCAGCGCGAGTGTCTCGGCGACCACGGCCTCGGGTGAGCGGCGGGCGGGCCGGGCGTAGATGGTGCTCGTCAGGGCCGTACGGCCGGCCGCCGTGCGCGCGAGCCGCTCCACCAGCGGCAGCGGCATACGGCGCGCGATCTGCCGCATGCCGAGCAGCACGCCGAAGGCGTAGCGCCGCTCGGCCTGCGTCCAGAAACCGGCCGGGGACAGGGCCGTGACGGACCGTACGAGCTTCTCCCGGCCCAGTTCCAGCGCCAGCAGGCCGCCCAGGGAGTTGCCCGCCACATGGGGCCGCTCGATCTCCAGCGTCTCGCACAGGGCGCCGAGCGCGGCGTTCATCGTCGGCAGGTCGTGCCGCAGTCCGCCGGGCAGCGCGGGGGAGGCGCCGAAGCCGGGCAGGTCCACGGAGATCACGTCGCGCTCGGCGGCGAGCAGGTGGACGACCGGGTCCCAGGCCTGGCGGTGGTGGCCGATGCCGTGCAGCAGGAGCAGCGGCGCACCGCTGCCCACGCGCGCGTAGGAGAGGGTCACGGTCCGCGGGCCGTGCTCGGTGGGGACGTCGAAGGACACGGTTGCGGACATGGATGCTCCTCGTCGGGGGATCGCCGGCCAACGCCTCGTAGACAGCTTGTCAGCAATTACTACCGACGGGTAGCCCCGGGTTCGGTCGTCATGTCACGAACAGGGCCGGGAGCGAACGCCTCGTGAACGCCCGGCGGCACCGCGTCCGCGCCGCCCGCGGAGGGACGAGGATTGGTCTTGACCAAGGGTGGGGGCCGCCCTATGGTCGCAGACAAGTACAACAACCTTTAATAAACAAGGGCGCTAAAACGCCGCCGTACCACGGCGATTGCGGAGGACAGGGTGGGGACCACGCAGCTGGAGACGGTGCCGGAGCCGAAGTACTGGCATCTCAAGACCGTGCTCAGTGAGGCACTGGACTCCGAGTTCTCGGTCGGCGAGATCCTGCCCAACGAGCGGGAGCTCGCGGCCCGTTTCGGCGTCGCCCGCGCCACGCTCCGCCAGGCCCTTGAGCAGCTGGAGCTGGAGGGCCGGCTCCAGCGCCGCCGCGGCGTCGGCACGACCGTCGCCCCGCCCCGAGTCGGCGTCGCCGTCGGCACCGAGCAGCACACCTGGCCGGGGGCGGCCGACGACGCCTGGCAGCCCGTGGACTGCGCCCGGACGGTCCCGCCCGCGGCCGTCGCCGCCGCCCTGGAGACCGGCCGCGAGGACGCCGTCCACACGCTCCGCCGGTCCCGGGTGAGCCACGGGCAGCCCGTCGCGGCGGAATTGCTGTACATCCCGGCCTCCTCGGTGCCCGACCTCACGGCGATCGACGCGCCCGAGGGGCCCGCACGCGCGCGTGCCGTGCTGCGCGAGCTGCAGCGCCTGGAGCTGGAGGGGCAGGACCGCGCCGTCGAACTGGGCTCGGCCCGCGCGGACGACGCCAGGGAGCTCGACCGGCTGCCCGGCGCGCCCGTCCTCGTCGTCACGACGCGGTACTTCGCCGAGGGCCGCACCGCCGCGCTCTCGGTCGCCACCTACCGCGCCGACACCTGCCGCCTCACCTTCGGCGACTCGGGCGGCGTGGAGATCCACGACGGCCCGGAGCGCCAGGCTTCCTAGGACCCGGACGCCCGCGGCCTGGAGTACCCGCCCCCGGCGCACCGCGGCCCGGCGTCCCCAGCCCCCGGCGCACTGCGGCCCGGCGTCCCACGACCCGGGTGCACCACCGCCCGGCGTCCTGAGACCCGGGTGCAGCGCCGCCCGGTGACCTGGGACTCGGGAGTGCCCGACCGTCGGACGTCTTGGAGGCCGCGTATGCCCGGCGGCCTGAGATCGGGAGCCCGCCAGTGCCCGGCCGCCGGGCGTCCTGGGGACCGCGTACGCCCGGCCGCCTGACGTCGTGGAACCCGCGTGTGCCCGGTCGCCGGGCGTACGGACCCCGGCCGTCGGCACCGCGCCGGCTTCGCCCGAACCTCAGCGGCGGGCCGTGACCGTGCCCTCCACCGCGAACAGCTGCTTCTCGACGTGGTCGAGGGCCAGCCGCAGCGCGCCCGTCGCGACGGCCGCCTCGCCGAGCAGCGAGAGCGTCACCCGCGGCGGACGCAGGCAGTAGCGGGCCAGTTCGCGTCGCAGCGGCTCCAGTACGCCGTCCAGACCGGCCGCCCAGCCCCCGATGACGACCAGCTCCGGGTCCAGGGCCAGCAC
Source organism: Streptomyces sp. NPDC086766 (assembly GCF_044746005.1). Classification (NCBI taxonomy): domain Bacteria; kingdom Bacillati; phylum Actinomycetota; class Actinomycetes; order Kitasatosporales; family Streptomycetaceae; genus Streptomyces; species Streptomyces sp. NPDC086766. The sequence continues at coordinate 89,994 of NZ_JBIVBI010000003.1, forward strand.
GAGTGCCGCCACGTCGTGGACCAGGCGCCGGATGAACCGGTCCACGGCCGCACAGGCCCGCCGGTCGCCCTCGCGGGCCAGCGCGAACACCTCGGCCACCGCCTGCTCGTCCAGCGGGTGCAGCGGCTGGTCCGTGGTCGACAGCAGCGTCTCGGGGGTCGCCTCCCGGCCCAGCAGGTGCAGCGCGCCGATCTCGCCGGCCGCCCCGCCGTATCCGCGGTGCAGCCGCCCGCCGATCAGCGAACCGGCTCCCGGGCTGAGTCCGGCCAGGACGAAGACCACGTCGTCCGACTCGGTGGCGGCGCCCTTCCAGTGCTCGGCGACCGCGGCGGCGTTGGCGTCGTTCTCGACCAGGACCGGGCACTTGAAGGACCGGCTCAGCCGCTCGCCCAGGCGCAGGCCCGTCCACCCGGGCAGCGCCGTCCCCAGCCGTACGGTGCCGTCCGCCTCCACGATCCCCGGCGTGGCGACCCCCACGGCCCGCAGCGACCCGCGTGCCACCCCGGCCCGGCGCAGGAGTTCGGCGACCGCGCCGCGCAGCCGCTCCAGGCGCTCGTCCGCGCCGGCGGTCTCGTCGACGTCCTTGGCCTGGGCGCCGATGACGCGGCCGTCCAGGTCGGCCAGCAGCGCGGCCACCCGGTGCGGGCCGATCTCGAGACCGAGCAGATGCCCGGCCTCGGCGCGGAACCGGAACCGCCGCGCGGGCCGGCCCTGCCGCCGGGCGGCGCCCTCCTCGGCGGCCTTCTCGACGACGAGCCCGGCCGCGATGAGATCCTCGACGACGCCTTCGACGGTCGGCCGGGACAGTCCGGTCACGCGGGTGATCTCGGTGAGCGTCGCGCAGTCCGTGGCCCGCAGCGCGTGCAGCACCACCGCGGAGTTGATCCTCCGCAGCAGCGAGGGATCCCCGCCGGTCAGCCGCCCCACCGTCCGTCCTCCCAGCTCGTGCGCGTGTTGGCCGGATCGTACTCGGCACCGGCCGGAGCAGCGAGAGCCGGGCCACCGGGCACCCAGGGCGGCGCCCCGGCCCCCGAACGTGCCGCGCGCCCCGCGGCACGCGACCGCTGAGCCCGGCGCCACGAACCCCGACTCGTACGCCGTGATCACCGCCTGCGTGCGGTCACGCGCCCCGAGGTTGGCCAGGACGGCGCTCACATGGGACTTCACCGTCTCCGTGCCGACGACGAGCCGGCCGTCCACGAGGCGCTCAACCGGCGCGGTTTTGACGCGGTGCCGCACGAGGACGGGCACGGGACGGTGGCGCACGCGCGCGTGGAGGACGTCGGTCGCCTGGCGGCCGAGGCGGGGCTGACCGTTCTCGAACTCGCCGCCGAGGAGAGGACCCTGGAGCAGGCCTACCTCGATCTGACGGCCGCCGAAGCCGAGTTCGCCGCACAGTCCGAGGAGGTCTGACCATGGCGCGCACGCCCGTGATCCACTCCGAATGGATCAAGATCCGTACTCTGCGGTCGACGGTGGGAGCCCTGTGCGGGATCCTCCTGCTGACCACCGTGTTCACGGCGCTCGCCGCCCTCGACACCGGAGGGACCGACTCCGACCGGTTGTACGCGGCCTTCTTCGGCGTCTCCTTCGGTCAGGTCGCGGCGATCGCCTTCGGCACGACGGCCGTCTCGACCGAGTTCCACGGCGGTGCGCTGCGGGTGTCGCTGGCGGCGGTGCCGCGACGGCAGCGGTGGTTCGCGGCCAAGGCGACGGCGATCGGCGTGCCCGTGCTGGTGGTCGGCCTGCTCACCGGGCCGGCGAGCCTGACCGTGGGCAAGGCGCTGATGGGGGAGGACGGACCGGGCTGGACCGAGGGCGTGCGGGGCGTGGCCGGCTGTGGGATCTACCTGGCGCTGATGGCCCTGTTCGCGGTCGGGCTCACCGTCGTGTTCCGCAGCGGCGTGGCGACGTTGAGCGTGGTCGTCCCGTTCCTGCTGATCGTGTCCTTCGTGATCGGCGATCTGTCGGGCGGTGTCGCGGACCTGCTGCCCGACCGGGCGGGGCAGATCGCGCTCCACCACCGCCGGGACGGGGAACTGGGTCCGTGGACCGGGCTCGCGGTGACCGCGCTGTGGACGGCGGCCGCGCTGCTGGCGGGGGCGTGGAGTCTGCGGCGACGGGACGCCTGACCCCGTCCCGTCCCTCCGACGTCCGCGTAGCTGGTGTCCGGGCGGCTGACGCCCCGCCAGTTGTCAGTGCCGGCCGGTTTACTGGAACGTATGGACATCGAGCAGTGCCTCGCCACGATCGATCTGCTGTGTGGCCGGGACTTCCCCGAGCAGCGCGGCAGGACGGACCGCGGCTCGGCCGGACCCGGCTACCACATGGCGGAGCTGGCGGCGAGTCACGGGCTGCGGGCGGGAGACGGCGCGGAGCGGGAGGCGACGGCCGACGACTTCCGTGCCTGGATGGAGCTCGTCGCGGACCGGCTGAACGGCCGTCTGGGGCAGGCCGAGCACCTGGGGCTGGTGACGCTCGGCGTGCGCATCGCACGCGGCGAGGAGATACCCGAGCCGTGGGCCAGGCTCAGCCATGTCGTGCGGGACGTGTACGTGTGGTCTCCGCAGCGGCGCGACCGGTGGGTCGCCCTCGGTGTCGCCGATCTCGACGACTCGGACGAGGTGCACCTGCTGGTCGCCGTCACCGACACGGACCCGCCCTGACGAGGCCCTCCCTGACCCGGCTCGCCCCGACCGGACTCGCCTTGACCGGCTCCACTGACGGACGCGTTCAACCGGATCCGCTCCGACCGGCCGCGCTCCCCGCCGTCCGCGTCCCGGCCGGTTACGCCTCCGCCGCCGCCCTGAGCCGGGCGAACTCGTGCGCCATCGTCTCCGCCGTCCAGTGCGCGTTCAGCCCGCTCGGATTGGGCAGCACCCATACGCGTGTGCCGCCGATCGTCCGCTCCTGCGGCCCCACTCGGGCCGTGCGGTCGCCGAAGGCCGCCCGGTACGCCGTCACCCCCACCACCGCCAGCCACCCCGGCCGCAGCCGCGCGACCTTCAGCTCCAGCAGCCGCCCGCCCTCGCGGTACTCCTCCGCGGTCAGCTCGTCCGCCCGCGCCGTGGCCCGTTCCACCACGTTCGTGATGCCGAGCCCGTACGACAGCAACTCCCGCTGCTCCGCCGGTTTCAGGAGCCTCGGCGTGAAGCCGGACAGGTGCAGCACCGGCCAGAACCGGTTGCCGGGGCGGGCGAAGTGGTGGCCCGTCGCCGCCGTCATCAGGCCGGGGTTGATGCCGCAGAAGAGCACCCGGAGGCCGGCCGCGGCCACGTCGGGGACGAGGCGGTCGCGGGCGGCCTCCAGCTCGGTCCGGGTGAAGCGCGTCAGAGGATCGCTCCCGGGGTGTATCCGGCCGCCTCCGGGTGCCGCTTCACGATCTCCTCGACCCGGCCGACGACGGTGCCGACCTGGTCGGCCGCCGCTCCGGTGAAGGAGAGCTTGTCCGCCATCAGCGCCCGCAGCCGCTCGTGGTCCAGCGGGAGGCGCTCGTCGGCGGCGAGCTTGTCCAGCAGGTCGTTGCGCTCGGCGCCCTGCTCGCGCATGGCCAGCGCGGTGGCCACCGCGTTCTCCTTGATCGCCTCGTGGGCGACCTCGCGGCCGACACCCGCGCGCACCGCGCCCATCAGGACCTTGGTGGTGGCCAGGAACGGCAGGTACCGGTCCAGCTCGCGGGCGATCACCGCGGGGAAGGCGCCGAACTCGTCGAGCACCGTCAGGAAGGTCTCCAGCAGACCGTCCAGCGCGAAGAACGCGTCCGGCAGCGCGACGCGGCGCACCACCGAGCAGGACACGTCGCCCTCGTTCCACTGGTCGCCGGCCAGCTCGCCCGTCATGGACGCGTAGCCGCGCAGGATCACCATGAGACCGTTGACGCGCTCGCAGGAGCGGGTGTTCATCTTGTGCGGCATCGCGGAGGAGCCGACCTGCCCCGGCTTGAAGCCCTCGGTGACCAGCTCGTGCCCGGCCATCAGCCGGATCGTCTTGGCCAGCGAGGAGGGGGCGGCGGCCAGCTGCACCAGGGCCGTGACGACCTCGTAGTCCAGGGAGCGCGGGTAGACCTGGCCGACCGACGTGAAGGCCTGCGAGAAACCGAGGTGCCCGGCGATCCGCCCTTCCAGCTCCGCCAGCTTGGCGGCGTCGCCGCCGAGCAGGTCCAGCATGTCCTGAGCAGTGCCGACCGGGCCCTTGATACCGCGCAGCGGGTAGCGGGCCAGGAGCTCCTCCACCCTTCCGTACGCGACGAGCAGCTCGTCGGCGGCGGTCGCGAAGCGCTTGCCGAGGGTGGTGGCCTGGGCGGCGACGTTGTGCGAGCGGCCGGCCATGACCTGCTCGCCGTACTCGGCGGCCAGCTTGGCCAGGCGGGCGAGGACGGCCACCGTGCGGTCGCGCACCAGCTCCAGGGAGAGCCGGATCTGCAACTGCTCGACGTTCTCCGTCAGGTCGCGGGAGGTCATGCCCTTGTGGACGTGCTCGTGCCCGGCGAGGTCGTTGAACTCCTCGATCCGCGCCTTCACGTCGTGCCGCGTCACCTTCTCGCGCTCGGCGATGGAGGCGAGGTCGACCTGGTCGAGGACGCGCTCGTAGTCGGCGAGCGCCGCGTCGGGCACCTCGATGCCCAGGTCCTTCTGGGCCCGCAGCACGGCGAGCCAGAGCTGCCGCTCCAGCTTCACCTTCTGCTCGGGGGACCAGAGCGTGGCGAGCTCGGCGGAGGCGTAGCGTCCGGCGAGGACGTTCGGGATGCGGGGCTTGGCGGGCGCAGAAGTCACGTGTACGGATTCTACTGGCGATTCGTGCAGGCCAGCGCCACGGGGGTATTCGTCGGAAACTACGAGAGGGTGGGGCGTGCGGGCCGGGCCGCCCCCGTGCCCGTCCCTCTCTAGAGGATCTGGTCCTCGTACGGCAGCAGCTCGGGGCGCTTCGCCGGGCGGCCGTCGCCGGAGGAGCGGCCGGTCAGCCGCCGGCCTATCCACGGCAGCAGGTGCTCCCGGGCGAAGCGGACGTCCGCGGTCCGGCGGGCGACCCAGTGCAGGGGCGCGGTCGGCGGCATGGGCGTGTGCCACCCGGGGTCCTCGGCGGAGTACCCGAGCGCCTGCCACACCGCCTCGGCGACCCGGCGGTGCCCCTCGGCGGTGAGGTGCAGCCGGTCCACGTCCCACAGGCGCGGATCGGCCAGCGAGGGCGCCCCGTACAGGTCGACCACCACCGCGCCGTGCCGCCGCGCCAGCTCGTCGACGCAGGCGAACAGCTCCTCCATGCGCGGCCGGAAGCGCTCCAGGACCGGGCCCTGGCGGCCGGGGCTGCGCATCAGCACGAGCCGCTCGCAGGACGGAGCCAGCCGCTCCACGGCCTCCGTGAGCAGGTCCCGGACCCGGCCCATGTCGCACTTGGGGCGCAGGGTGTCGTTCAGCCCGCCCACCAGGGTCACGACGTCCGCGCGCATGGCCGCCGCGACGCCGACCTGCTCGTCGACGATCTGCTGGATGAGCTTGCCGCGCACGGCCAGGTTGGCGTACCGGAACCCGGGGGTGCGGGCGGCCATCCGGGTGGCGAGGAGGTCCGCCCAGCCCCGGTAGGAACCGTCGGGGAGCAGGTCCGACATGCCCTCGGTGAAGGAGTCGCCGACCGCGACCAGGCTGGTGTACGTGGGATTCGTCTGCATGGCGTGAGCGATGGTATCCCGCGCGGGGCCGTACATACCAAGCGGTCGGTCCGCCCCCGCGACCCCTCACACCTGCTGGCCGAACAGCTCCCGCAGCACGTCCTCCATGGTCACCAGACCGGCCAGCCGCCCGTCGGCCCCGAGCACGGCCGCCAGGTGCGTACGGCTGCCGCGCATGGCCGTGAGCACGTCGTCGAGCGGGGTGCTCTCCCGTACCCGGGCGATGGGCCGCATGTCCCGCAACCCGAACGCCTCGTCTCGCGGGGAGGCGTCCAGGGCGTCCTTGACGTGCAGATAGCCCACGATGCGGTCGTCCCCGTCCACCACGGGGAACCGGGAGAAGCCGGACTCGGCCGACAGCCGCTCCAGGCGCTCCGGCGTCACGCCCACGCGCGCGTGGACGACGCGTTCCAGCGGGACCACCACGTCGCGCACGGGCCGGCTGCCCAGCTCCAGCGCGTCGTGCAGCCGCTCCTGCGCCCGGTCGTCGATGAGGCCCGCCTCACTGGCGTCCCGGACGATCTGGGCCAGCTCCGTGTCCGTGAACGTCGCCGAGACCTCGTCCTTCGTCTCCACCCGCAACAGCTTGAGCAGGCCGTTCGCGAAGGCGTTCACCGTGAAGATCACCGGGCGCAGGGCCCGGGACAGCGCCACCAGTGGCGGGCCGAGCAGCAGCGCGCTGCGCACCGGCTCGGCGAGCGCGATGTTCTTCGGCACCATCTCGCCCAGCAGCATGTGCAGATAGGTCGCCAGCGTCAGCGCGATCACGAACGACACCGCGTGGCCCGCGCCCGACGGCACGCCCAGCGTGTGGAACACCGGCTCCAGCAGATGCGCGATGGCGGGCTCGGCGACCACACCGAGGACCAGCGTGCACAGCGTGATGCCGAGCTGTGCGGCGGCCAGCAGCGCGGACACGTGCTCCAGCCCCCACAGCACGCTCCTCGCGCGCCGGTCGCCCTCCTCCGCGTACGGCTCGACCTGGCTGCGGCGCACCGAGATCAGCGCGAACTCGGCGCCCACGAAGAAGGCGTTGACGACCAGGGTCGCCAGACCGATCAGGATCTGCACGGCGGTCACCGGCCGTCCCCCTTCGCCTCGTGCTCCGCCTCGTGTTCCGTCCCGTGCGGCTCCCGGCGGCCGTCCGGGTGCTCGTGCGGCGCGTCGTCGAGCGGTGCGTGCAGCAGGACGCGCGCGGCGCGGCGCCCGGTCGCGTCCACCACGTCCAGCCGCCACCCGGCGACCTCCAGGGTGTCCCCGGTCCGCGGTATCCGGCCCAGCTCGGTGGCGACGAGGCCGGCGAGGGTCTCGTACGGGCCCTCCGGCACCCGCAGGCCGACGCGTGCGAGCTGGTCGACGCGCGCGGAGCCGTCCGCCGAGTACAGGGCGCGGCCCTCCTCGTCGGCCCCGGCGGGGGCGAGGTCGGGCGTCTCGTGCGGGTCGTGCTCGTCCCGCACCTCGCCGACGACCTCCTCGACGATGTCCTCCAGCGTCGCGACGCCCGCCGTGCCGCCGTACTCGTCGATGACGACCGCCATCGTGCGCTTGCCCGAGAGGCGGTCCAGCAGCCGGTCGACGGTCAGTGACTCGGGGACCAGCAGGGGCTCGCGCATGATCTCGGAGACGGGCACGAGCCTGCGCCGATCCGCGGGAACCGCCAGGCAGTCCTTGATGTGCGCGACGCCCGCCACCGAGTCCAGGCTGCCCCGGTAGACGGGGAAGCGCGACAGCCCGGTCGCCCGGGTCGCGTTCGCCACGTCCTCGCAGGTGGCCTGCGCTTCCAGGGCGACCACCTGCACGCGCGGCGTCATCACGTTCTCCGCGGTCAGGTCGGCGAGGTTGAGCGTGCGGACGAACAGCTCGGCGGTGTCCGCCTCCAGCGCGCCCAGCCGGGCGGAGTGGCGGGCGAGCGCGGCCAGCTCCTGGGGGCCGCGCGCGGAGGCCAGCTCCTCGGCGGGCTCCACGCCGAGACGGCGCACCACCCGGTTCGCCGTGTTGTTGAGATGGGTGATGAAGGGGCGGAAGGCGGCGCTGAACCAGCGCTGGGGGTTGCCCACCCGCTTGGCCACCGGCAGCGGCGAGGAGATCGCCCAGTTCTTGGGCACCAGCTCGCCGACGACCATCAGGAACACCGTGGACAGGGCCGTGCCCAGCACCAGCGCCACCGAGGTCGCCGTGGAGGCGGACATGCCGAGCGACTCCAGCGGGCCCGCGATCAGCGTGGCGATCGACGGCTCGGCGAGCATGCCGACCACCAGGTTGGTGACGGTGATGCCGAGCTGGGCGCCGGAGAGCTGGAACGTCAGATTCCGTGCGGCCTTGAGGGCGCCCGCCGCACCGCGCTCGCCCCGCTCGGCCGCCCGCTCCAGCGCGCCGCGCTCGACGGTCGTGAGCGAGAACTCGGCCGCGACGAAGGCGCCGCAGGCCAGGGACAGCAGGATCGCCACGAGCAGCAGGAGCACTTCGGTCATCGGGTCACCCCTGTCCCATGGTCGGACAGGGCAGTCGGAAGCGCGCGGTCTCGCGCACCGGGAGGCTCGCCCATCGGCGGACGCTCACAACCTTTCATGGAGAACCGAGTGATCCTCCAAGGGTAAAGGATGGGCAAAGAAGTGTCCGGCCTCGGTCCGGTTCAGTCCCGCAGGGCCCGGAGGACCGGGGCGAAGGCCTCCATGGACGGCTCCAGGACCGTCAGGTACGAGAAGCCGAACCGCTCGCGGTGCGCCCGCAGCCGCCCGGTGATCTCCTCCAGGGTGCCGATCAGGACGATGGGCAGGGCCAGCACCTGATCCGCGGTCAGGTGCGGGAGCCGTTCGAGGAGCGGGCGGACCGCGGCCTCGGGGTCGCCGGTGACGACGACCTGCTGGAGCAGCAGGTTGAGCTCCGCGGGCTCCGCGCGGCCGGCCGCGAACTCCCGGTAGCGCGCCACGCGCTCGTCGAGCTCCTCGGCGGAGAGCGGGTCGAGCTGCCCGGAGGCGCTGCCCGGCACCGCCCGCGCGCCCGTGAACGCCGCGATGTCGGCGTGCTCGGCGGCCAGGCGCAGCATCCGGTCCCCGTTGGCGCCGATCAGCAGCGGAACCCCGGGCCGCTGGACCGGCCGCGGCCGGTGCTCCGCGGAGCCGAGCAGCCGGCCCAGCTCCTCGACCGTGTGCCGCAGGTGGTCGACGCGTTCGCGCGGGGAGCCCCAGGGCAGCGCGGCCCTCTCGTGCTCCGCCTGTACGTATCCGGTGCCCAGGCCCAGTTCGAGGCGGCCGCCCGTCAGCGCGTCGGTCGTCGCGACCTCGCGGGCCAGCAGCGCCGGATTCCACAAGCCGGCGTTGAGCACGAACGTGCCCAGCCGCGGTCGATCGGTCGCCTCGGCGGCGGCCACCAGCGCCGGGAAGGGCGCCGGCATCCCCAGGTGGTCGGGGACCAGGATCACGTCGTAGCCGAGCTCCTCCGCCCGGCGGCACTTGGCCCGCCACTCGCGGCCGGGCGCGGACTCCAGCAGATTGACCCCGAAGCGGAACGGACGCGGCATGAACTTCCCCCGGTGACAGGCGATTTCGGCTTCCGCCGTGATTCCATCACTCGTGTGCGATGGCCGCCAGCACATTCATGCGCGACGCACGCAAGGCGGGCAGCAGGGCCGCCACCACCCCGACGACCGCCGAACCGATCACCACCGCCACGATCGTCCCCCACGGGATCGCCAGCGCCTTCATGCCCTGCAGCGCCAGCACCCGCTGGACGCACAGGCCCCAGACCAGCCCCAGCCCCAGCCCGAGCACCGCGCCGAACACCGCGATCACCACCGACTCCAGCCGGATCATCCGGCGCAGCTGCCGGCGGGCGAGCCCGATGGCGCGCAGCAGCCCGATCTCCCGGGTCCGCTCCACCACCGACAGGGCGAGGGTGTTCACCACGCCCAGCACCGCGATCACGATCGCCAGCCCCAGCAGTGCGTAGACGAGGTAGAGCAACACCGCGATCTGGTCGTGCACCAGCTTCTTGTAGTCGGCCTGGTCGCGGACCTGCACCTGCGGATACCCGGCGAGGGTCCTCTCCAGCCGGGAGCGCAGCTCACCCGCGCCCGTGCCGGGGGCGGCGTTCACGTACAGGGCCGCGTCCGGCGTGCCCGGCACGAACCTCTCCACCGTGTCCAGGCCGAAGTACACCCCACCCTGCACGCCGAACCCCTCGGCGTCGCCCTGGTCGGTCAGCGCGCTCACGGTCAGCCGCGTACGGCGTCCGCCCTGGAACTCGAAGGGCAGCACACTGCCCAGCCGCACCCGGTGCTTGCGCGCGAAACCGGAGTCCATGGCGACGTGCCCGCCGGCCAGCGCGGCCGCTGTGTCACCGGCCGCGTACGTGAGGTGGGCGACGGCGTCCAGTCGCGGGTCGTACCCGGACGCGGTCGTCTCCACCCGGCTGCCGTCCGGCAGCCGCACCGCCACCGCCGCGAACCGCTGCCGTACGACCGTGCCGACGCCCCGGGTGCCGCGCACCCGGTCGGTGACCTCCCGCGAGAACGGCAGGAAGTTGCGGTTCTGCACCACGAAGTCGGCACCGAGCGTCTTGTCGATCTGGTGGTCGAAGGACCGGTTCATCGAGGCGCTGGCCACCGACATCCCGCCGACTAGGGCCAGGCCGACCATCAGCGCGGCCGCGGTGGCGCCCGTACGGCGCGGATTGCGCAGGGCGTTGCGCTGGCTCATCCGGCCGATCGAGCCGAACAGCGCGGGGAACGCCCCGCCCAGCACCCGGATCAGCGGACGGACCAGGAGCGGCCCGGCGACCACGGTCGCGACGAGGGTGAGGACGACCCCGAGTCCCAGCAGGGAGGCGGCGGTGGCGGTCCGGCCGGCCAGGGCACAGCCCGCCAGCGCGGCCGCGCCGACCGCCCCGAGGACGGCGCCGACCACCGCCCGTACCCGCAACGGGCGCCCCACACCGGCGACCTCGGCTTCCGCCAGGGCGGCCATGGGGGAGACCGCCGCGGCGCGCCGGGCCGGGAGATAGGCCGCCACGAAGGTGACGCCGACGCCGACCACGTACGCGGCGAGGGGAGTGGTCCACCCGATGACCATCTCGGTGGTCTTCAGGTTCATGCCGAAGGCGCCCATGAGCCTGATCAGCCCGGCCGCCAGCCCGATGCCGGCCCCGAGGCCCAGCGTCGAGCCGACCAGGCCGAGCAGCACCGCCTCGGTCAGCACCGACCGGCGCACCTGCCGCCGGTCGGCCCCCAGGGCGCGCAGCAGGCCCAGCTCGCGTGTGCGCTGGGCGATCAGCATCGAGAAGGTGTTGACGATCAGGAAGATGCCGACGAGCACCGCGATCCCGGCGAAGCCGAGCATGACGTACTTGATGACCTTGAGGAACCCGCCGAGGTCGGCGGCGGCCGACTTGGCGTGCTCGGCGGCCGTCCGCAGGTCGTAGGCGCCGCTGCCGACCGCCGCGGCGAGGCGGCTCTTGAGTTCGGCGTCGGTGACCCCCTTCGCCGCGTCGACCGAGATGCTCGTGGCCCGGTCCGGGGAGCCGAGCAGCCGGGTCTGCGCGGTCGGCGTGTCGAGGAAGAGCCGGGCGGCGCCGGGGTTGGTGGTGGTGAAGGTGGCGATGCCGACCACCCGCACCCGGAAGGTGCCCGGCGGCGCCTGCACCGTCAGCATGTCCCCGATCCGCACGCTCTGGTGCCGGGCCGTGTCGGCGTCCAGGAGGGCCTCACCGCCGCCGCGCGGGGCATGACCCGAGGTCAGCCGGACCGGGCTGCGCCGGGTGGGCTCCCAGTTCGAGGCGATGGTCGGGGCTCCCGTGGTCGGCCCGACGGGCTTGTTCCCGCTGTTGACCACCACCACGTTCTGGATCGCCGCGTCCACATGGGTCGCCGCGACCCCGTCGACCTTCGCCAGCCCCCCGGCGAGCGCGGCGGGCACGGTCTGCACCGCGCCGGTCGGCACGGACGACCTCAGGTCCCGCTTCGGCTCCACCGTCACATCGGCGGAGGTCGAGGCGAACAGCCGGTCGAAGGTGCGGGCGACCGTGTCGGAGAAGATCAGGCTGCCCGCGACGAACGCCACGGACAGGATCACGGCCAGGGCCGAGAGCAGCAGGCGCCCCTTGTGGGCGAGGAAGCTGCGGAGCGTCGCCTTGAGCACGGGTCAGGCCTCCTCGGGGACGGCGGCGTCTCCGTCGAGCCGGCCCCGGATCACGTCGAACCGCTTCATCCGCTCCAGCACCGCCTCCGCCGTCGGATGCTCCATCTCGTCCACGATCCGTCCGTCGGCGAGGAAGAGCACCAGGTCGGAGTGGGCGGCGGCGCCCGGGTCGTGGGTCACCATGACGACCGTCTGGCCGAGTCGGTCGACGGCGTCGCGCAGGAAGCCGAGCACCTCGAGACCGGCCCGCGAGTCGAGGTTTCCGGTGGGCTCGTCCGCGAAGATCAGCTCGGGGCGCGAGGCGAGCGCCCGCGCGCAGGCGACGCGCTGCTGCTGGCCGCCGGAGAGCTGGGCGGGCCGGTGCGCGAGCCGGTCCCGCAGGCCCAGCGTGTCGATGACCTGGTCCAGCCACTTCGGATCGGGCCGCTTGCCCGCGATGTCCATCGGCAGGGTGATGTTCTCCAGCGCGTTCAGCGTGGGGATGAGGTTGAACGACTGGAACATGAACCCGATCCGGTCCCGCCGCAGCCGGGTCAGTTCGCGGTCCTTCAGCCCCGTGATCTCGGTGCCGCCGAGCCACACCTGCCCCGCCGACACGGTGTCGAGCCCGGCCAGGCAGTGCATCAGGGTGGACTTCCCGGAGCCGGACGGGCCCATGACCGCGGTGAACCTCCCGCGCGCGATGTCCACGTCCACCGAGTCCAGCGCGAGCACGGTGGTCTCCCCCGAGCCGTACGCCTTGGTCATACCTCGGGCGCGGGCCGCGATCCGGTCGGCCGGCGCCCCGTCCGGCGCAGCGGGTGTGGGCACGGCGGCCTCCTCGGTGATCCTGCGACCCTGCACGTTCTGGCTCATGTACTGCTTTGTCCCCGGCCGAGCGTAGTGTGACCGGGGCCACGCTCGGTATCCCCCGTTGAGCCGAGGCGGTCGGTTGCCGGCCAGGAGCGGCGCGCCGGCGCGCGAGGGTACGGGGGGCACCACGCCGGGCGCGCTCTGGGGCACGGTGGACCACGACGCCGCTCGCGCCCCGCGGTACGGGCACGACGATGCCGTTCGCGTTCAGCGGTACGGGGCATGGCGACGCCGTCCGCGCCGAGGGGCGGAGCGGACGACGAGGGCGGCGGCCGGGTGCCCGGAGCAGCCGTGGCGGCCGGGCTCCGTGGTCAGGCCCGGGCGGTGAGTGTGCCGGCTTCGGGACGCCAGGCGGTGCCCAGCACGCAGTACGAGGTCGGCAGCGCCGGGCCCTTCTCCGGCATCAGCACCCGGCGGTAGGGGCCGAGACGGAACCCGGCGTCGCGCAGGGCGGCGACCGGGTCGCGGGCCAGATGGCAGCCACCGCTCAGCGGCGGCCACAGGGTGCGGTCCAGCGCCCGCTGGGTGAGCCTCATGACCCGGCCGCCGCCCCTGCCGTGCTCGAAGAACCGCACCTCGCCGCCCGGCCGCAGCACCCGCCGCGCCTCGGCGAGGGCGCGCGGCACGTCGCGCACACTGCACAGCACCAGCGCGAGCACCACCGCGTCGAAGGCCTCGCTCTTCACCGGCAGGGCCTCCGCGGCGCCCGGCACCACGTCGACCGGGACGTCGGCGCGCAGCGCGGCCCGCACGGCGTGCTGCCGCAGCAGGCGTTCCGGTTCGATCGCGACGACCTCCGAGACCGTGCCCGGATAGTGCGCGAAGTTCAGGCCGTTGCCCGCGCCGATCTCGAGGACCCGCCCGGTCAGCCCGGCGAGCAGCCTCTCGCGCATCCCGGCCATGCCCAGCCGGGTCTCGGCGGCCACGCTGGCGCGGGCGTAGTAGCGGGCGAACAGCGGATGGTGGACGGGATCCCGGGCCGGCTTGCCGGAACCGGTGGACCGCAGCCGCATGGCGACCTCCCGGACAGGACGGGGCTACGGAGATTCTCCCCCGCACGGCGGCGCCGCACGCCCGTCCGTACGCCCCTCCGTCCGCACGGACGGACGGGCCCGAAACGACCGCCGCGCCCGCGCGACCGCGAGCTCCCTCGGACCCACCGGCCCGCCGGGCCGCACGGGCCGACGGCTCCGAGGCGAACGCCCGCCTGTACAGGGGCTCCTGGGAGGACGCCCCGCCGTACCGGTGTCTTCCGGACGAACGCCCGGCCGTGCCTTGCCTCGCCGGGTGCGGGAACCCGGCGACGCCAACGGCCCGGGCGTCCCTCGCCTCGCGTACCGGCGCCTCGGGGACGAGGGGCCCGCCGGTACCCGCGCCCCTGAGGCGGGAGCCCCGCTAGGCCAACGGCGCCGGTGCCTCCCGCGTCGTGAAGGACTCCGCCTCCCAGCGGCCGTTGAGACGGGGCGCCAGCCAGTTCGGGGCCGCCGTCCGGAAGGCGTCGGGGGGGAGGGCGCCGGCGCCCTCGGGCAGCGCGCCGAGCAGGGGCGCTCCGGCCACCTGGGGCAGGTCGGCGAGGTTGCAGCGCGAGGCGAGGTCGGGTTCCCCGGGCCAGCTGCCGATCACCACGCCGAGCAGGTCCAGCTCCCGGGTCCGCAGTTCACGCGCCGTCAGCTCCGTGGTGTTCAGCGTGCCCAGTCCGGCCGACGCGACGACGAGGACCGGCGCCCGCAGCAGCCGTGCCGCGTCCGCGAGCGTGCCGCCCGCCGCGTCGAACCGTACGAGCAGTCCGCCCGCGCCCTCGACCAGGACAAGGTCGTGCTCGGTGGCCAGCTTGGCGGCGGCCTCGGCCACCTCCTGCGGACGGACCGGCGTCCGCCCGGACCGCCGCGCCGCCGTCGCGGGCGCCAACGGCTCGGGGTAGCGGGCGAGTTCGCGGGCCGTCACCCGCCCCGCCAGCCGCGCCACCTCGTCGGCGTCGCCGCGCTCGCCCGGCCCCACGCCCGTCTGGGCGGCCTTGAGCACGGCCACCGACCGGCCCGCCGCGACCGCGGCGGCGGCCACGGCGGCCGTCGTGACCGTCTTGCCGACCTCCGTGCCCGTGCCCGTGATCACCAGTACCGGCATGTCATCCCTCCCGCACCGCCGCGCACACCGCGCGCGCGACGCGTGCCAGATCCGCGTCGTCCGTGACGTACGGCGGCATCGTGTAGATCAGGTCCCGGAAGGGCCGCAGCCACACGCCCTCGCGCACCGCGGCCCGCGTCGCCGCCGCCATGTCGACGTCGTGGTCGAGCTGCACCACCCCGATGGCGCCCAGGACCCGTACGTCGCGGACTCCTTCGAGCTCCGCGGCGGGAGCGAGCCCGTCCCGCAGTCCCGCCTCGATGCGCTTGACCTCCGCCCGCCAGTCCTGGCCGAGCAGCAGCTCGATCGACGCGCACGCCACGGCCGCCGCCAGCGGATTGCCCATGAAGGTCGGGCCGTGCGCCAGCACCGGCACCTCGCCGCGCGAGATCCCGTCGGCCACGCGCGCGGTGCACAGGGTGGCCGCCATCGTCAGATAGCCACCGGTCAGCGCCTTGCCCACACACATCACGTCCGGTGTCACGGCCGCGTGCTCCGCCGCGAACAGGGCACCGGTCCGCCCGAACCCGGTCGCGATCTCGTCGAACACCAGCAGGACGTCGTGGGCGTCGCACGCCTCGCGCAGCACCCGCAGATAGGCGGGGGAGTGGAACCGCATCCCGCCCGCGCCCTGCACCACCGGTTCGACGACGACGGCGGCCAGCTCGTGGGCGTGCCGTTCGATCAGCTCGCGCAGATGGGCTGCGTAGGCCTCCTCGTAGCCGGCCGGGGGCGCGTCCGCGAACACCTGACGCGGCAGCACCCCGGTCCACAGCTCGTGCATCCCGCCCTCGGGGTCGCACACGGACATCGGCTGCCAGGTGTCGCCGTGGTAGCCGCCCCGCCAGGTGAGCAGCCGCCGCTTGTCCGGGCGGCCGAGCGAGCGCCAGTACTGCAGGCACATCTTGGCCGCCACCTCGACCGACACCGAACCGGAGTCGGCGAGGAAGACGTGCTCGAGCCCCTCCGGCGACATGTCGACAAGGAGCTTCGCGAGCCGGACGGCGGGCTCGTGGGTGAGCCCGCCGAACATCACATGACTCATCCGCGCCAACTGACCGCGGGCCGCCTCGTTGAGCACCGGGTGGTTGTAGCCGTGGATCGCGGACCACCACGACGACATGCCGTCGACCAGTTCGCCCGCGCCGTCGGCGAGCGTCAGCCGCACCCCGCTCGCCGACTCCACGACCAGGGGCTCCTGGCGGCCGGGCATCGGACCGTACGGATGCCACACGTGCCGCCGGTCCAGCTCCAGCAGGTCGGGCACGCGCAGGCCGGACGGATCAGGCATTGGGCGCGAGGTCCGTTCCGGCCCCGCGGCGGCGTACGGCGACCAGGTCGGTGCGCGGCTCACCGGCGGCCGGCGCCGGCGCGGAACCGCAGACCCCGCCGCCCTCGTGGGAGCCGCACCCGGCGCCCTCGTGCGAACCGCATCCGGCGCCTTCCCGGGGCCCGCAGCCCGCGCCCGCGTCCACGCCCTCGCCGGACTCGTGCCCGGCACCCGCGTGCGCACCGCAGCCCGCGCCCGCGCCCTCGTGCGAGCCGCAGCCGCCGCCGGCCGTCGCGCGGTGCTCCGGCAGCGTGACCTGCTCGGCGCCCTCCACCTCGAATCCGGCGTCCGCGATCATCTCCAGGTCGGCCTTGCCCGCCTGGCCCTCGCTGGTGAGGTAGTCGCCGAGGAAGATGGAGTTGGCCAGGTGCAGGGCCAGCGGCTGCATGCTGCGCAGATGGACCTCGCGGCCGCCCGCGATGCGCACCTCCACGTCCGGGCAGACGAACCGCGTCATGGCCAGGATCCGCAGGCAGCGCTGCGGGCTGAGGTTCCACTCCTGGGCGAGCGGGGTGCCCTCGAACGGGATCAGGAAGTTCACCGGAACGGAGTCCGGGTCCAGTGCGCGCAGCGAGAAGACCACGTCGACGAGGTCCTCGTCGCTCTCGCCCATGCCGGCGATCAGACCGGAGCATGCGGACAGCCCGGCCGCGTGCGCCTTCTGCACCGTGTCCACCCGGTCGGCGTAGGTGTGGGTGGTGGTGATGTCGCCGTACGTCGCCTCGGAGGTGTTGAGGTTGTGGTTGTAGGCGTCGGCGCCGGCCTCGCGCAGCCGCTCGGCCTGGCCGTCGGAGAGCAGGCCGAGGCAGGCGCACACCTCGACGCCCTCGTTCTGGTCCTTGATGGCCTTGATGGTCTGGGAGACCCGGTCCACGTCCCGGTCCGTCGGGCCGCGCCCGCTCGCCACGAGGCAGACCCGCTTGGCGCCCCCGGCCAGCCCGGCGGCGGCGGCCTGGGACGCCTCGTCCGGCTTGAGCCAGGTGTACTTGAGGATGTCCGCCTTGGAACCGAGCCGCTGGGAGCAGTAGGAGCAGTCCTCGGGGCACAGGCCGGACTTGAGGTTGACGAGATAGTTGAGTTTCACCCGTCGGCCGAACCAGTGGCGGCGTACCTTTCCGGCCGCGGCCACCACATCGAGCAGGTCGTCGTCGGAGGTGGCCAGCACGGCCAGAGCTTCCTCGCGGGTCGGCAGCTCGCGCCGAAGCCCCTTGTCCACCAGCGTGTTCAGCAGGTCCATGAGAGCCGATCCTGTCCTACGGGAGTGCCCGGGGCCAAGGAGAGTTTGCACAACAGAGACGGATCGACGTGTGGGTATTGCCACACCATGGGGTGTCGGCCGTGCCGCTAGGGTCTGTCCACTGCCTACAAAAGCCCCGGAGGACCCATGGCGTTCGGCTGGATCGACGAGCAGGCCCGGGCGCGCCGCCGCGCCGGACTCGTCCGGACCCTGCGGCCCCGTCCGGCCGAGTCGACGCTGCTGGACCTCGCGAGCAACGACTACCTTGGGCTGGCGCACCACCGGGAGGTCACGGAGGGGGCGGCGGCCGCGGCCCGTGTCTGGGGCGGCGGCGCCACCGGCTCGCGGCTGGTCACCGGCACCACCGAGCTGCACACCGAACTCGAACGGGAACTGGCCGACTTCTGCGGCTTCGAGGCGGCGCTGGTCTTCTCCTCCGGGTACGCCGCCAACCTCGCCGCGGTCACCGCGCTCGCCCCGCACGGCTCGCTGATCGTCTCCGACGCGGGCAACCACGCCTCGCTGATCGACGGCTGCCGGCTGGCCCGCGGCACCACACAGGTCGTGGAGCACGCCGACCCGGAGGCCGTGCGCAAGGCCCTGGGCACGCACGACGGGCCCGCGGTGGTCGTGTCGGACACCGTCTTCTCGGTCGACGGCGACGCGGCCCCGCTGGCCGGGCTCGCCGCGGCCTGCCGGGAGCACGGCGCCGGGCTGGTCGTCGACGACGCGCACGGCCTGGGCGTGCTCGGAGCCGGTGGGCGCGGCGCCGCGCACGCGGGGGGACTCGCGGGCGACGGCGACGTGGTCGTGACGGTCACGCTGTCCAAGTCGCTCGGCAGCCAGGGCGGCGCCGTGCTCGGGCCCGCCCGGGTGATCGAGCATCTGGTCAACGCGGCGCGCACGTTCATCTTCGACACCGGGCTCGCCCCCGCGGCGGTGGGTGGCGCCCTGGCGGCGCTGCGGCTGCTGCGCCGGGAGCCGGAGCGGGCGGCGCGGGCGCGTGCGGTGGCGGCCGAGCTGCACGCCCGCCTGACCGCCGAGGGCCATCGGGCGGTGCGTCCGGACGCCGCGGTCGTCTCCGTAAGGGCGCCCTCCCCGGAGGCGGCCGTGCAGTGGGCGGCCGACTGCCGGGCGGCGGGCCTGGCCGTGGGCTGCTTCCGTCCTCCTTCCGTGCCCGACGGCATCTCACGGCTCAGGCTGACCGCCCGCGCGGACCTCTCCGCGGCGCAGATCGAACGCGCTGTTCGGGTGATCGGAGAGACGCGACCATGAGTCGGCGTGACACGGCCGTTTCTCGCGCGATGCGGATGTGGTCAGTCGGTTCGGGGGTACGGGGTCTACGTCGGGGGTGTACCGGGGGCCGTCACCGCAGCGCGGTGAGGAACCCCGCCCAGCTCTCGGGGGAGAAGAGCAGCGCGGGCCCGGCCGGGTCCTTCGAGTCGCGCACGGCGAGCACTCCGGCTTCGGGGCCGGAGCGCGGCGTGGCCGTCTCGACGCAGTTGTTCGCTCCCGTGCTGTAGCTGCTGCGCAGCCATCGCACGCCGTGCAGATCGGTACTGGAGGGGACGTTCCGAGGCAGAGCGGACATGATGCCTCCCAGCGCTGTTATGCGCCCTCACCCATCGCGGCGATGAAATCCAACGAGTCCTCGGGGGAAAGGGCGTGGATCCGAAGGGTGTTGAAGGCCTCGGTGTAGGCCTCTAGGTCTTCTTTCCGTTCGAGATAGAGGCTACTCGTCAGGTGGTCGAGAACAACCACATCTAGATCAGAAGTGCTCAGGAACGAGAAGATAACGAAAGGTCCGGTGATGCCGATGTGCGCGCCGGCGCCGAACGGCAGTACCTGGAGCCGTACTTGGGGCAACCGCGCCGCCTCCACCAGCCGGTTCAGCTGCCGCGCCATCACCTCGGGCCCTCCGACCTCCCGGCGCAGCACGGCCTCGTCCAGTACCGCCGCCAGTTCCAGCGGCGGCCGGGCGCGCAGCACGTCCTGCCGGGCCAGCCGCACCTCCACCAGCGCGTCCAGCCGCTCGTCGTCGAGCCCCTCGACGGCGGCGCGGGTCACCGCGCGGGCGTACTCGGGGGTCTGGAGCAGTCCGGGGACGACCGAGGTCTCCAGGGTGCGCATCCCGCTCGCCTGGGACTCCAGGCTGATGAAGTCCCGGTAGGTGGACGGGAGTACCCCGCGGTACGCGTGCCACCAGTGATGCCTGCCGCCGCGGTCCTCCGACCCGGCCAGCGCCATCAGCAGCTCGCGCAGCTGGGCGTCCGCGACGGCGTACGCGTCCAGGAGCAACCGCACGTCGGCCGGTTTGACCCCGCTGGCGCCGGTCTCGATCCGGCTGACCTTCGACTGGTGCCAGCCCACCATCCGGGCCGCCTCACCGCTGGTGAGACCCGCACCGGTGCGCAGCGCGCGCAGTTCGGCGCCCAGTTTCCGACGGCGCACCGCGGGACCGTTCTGCATGCGCTCCCACCTACTCCCTCCGGGCCGCCCAAATACGCTCTGCCGTGGCAGAGTTCACCGCTTCGAGCGACAGATATATGCATATCCTGGTGGATCGCCACCGCGAACGACGCGGTAATGGCAGTCTGACGACGAAGCACCAGTCCGGGACCGTACTCGAACCATCCGCTCCGTGTCGGACTGCGGTCCCGTGGGAAAGGGACGACGTCGCCATGGCAGACCATCTGGAAGCATCCGTCACTCTGCCGAGCGATCCGGCCTCGGTCGCCGCGGCCCGCGCCTTCGTGGTGGGCACCCTGGCGGAGTGGGGTCTGTCGTCGGACTCGGAGACCGCAGACACCGTCCGTCTCATGGTGTCCGAACTCGCCACCAACGCCGTTCAGCACACGCTCGGGCAGTCGCCCACCTTCACGGTGGACCTGGTGCTCGCCCGCGAGGAGCAGTTGCGCATCGGGGTCACCGACAGCCACCCGCGGCTCCCGAAACGGCTGCCGGCCGCCGTCCAACAGGACAACGGCCGGGGCATGGTGATCATCCGGTGGCTCACCGTCGAGTGCGGTGGCAGTCTGACGGTGCGGCGCACCCGCGAGGGCGGCAAGACCGTCTGCGTCGAGCTTCCGTGGACGGCGCGGGTCCGTCCGGGGCCGGTCCCGGCCGCCGGTCAGCAGGAGCCGTAGGGCGGCGTCCTGCGGGGCCTGACGGAGCGGGCCCACCGGGGGACTTGCGGGGCTGGGCCCGGCAGGGTCCGCGGACACCGTGCGGAGGAGCCGGCGCGGCCCGTGGCGGAGCCGGGGCGCCGGGCGCCCCGGTGGGTGGTGACGGCGCCCGGGGCGCCGTCACCGTGTCCAGAGGGTCAGCTGACCCGCCCGTACCAGACGCTCTTCGTCCAGATCTTCTCCAGCCTCACCACGTCCCCGGACTTCGGTGCGTGCCAGATCTTGTTGTGACCCGCGTAGATGCCGACGTGGTACACGTTCGAGCCCGAGTGGAAGAACACCAGGTCCCCGGCCCGGCGGCTCCTCGCGGAGATGTGGTGGGTCTTGTTGTACTGCTGGGAGGCGGTGCGGGGCAGCTTCTTGCCCGCCTTCTTGAACGAGTAGAGCGTCAGCCCCGAGCAGTCGAACCTCCGCGGGCCCGACGCGCCCCACTTGTAGGGGGCGCCCTTCTTGGAGGCCGCGACCTGGAGGGCCTTCGTCGCCGTCGTGGCGGCAGCGGCGTCGGTGGCGACACCCGGGACCACGATGGAGCCGCCCACGGCGGCGATGGTCAGCGCCGAGGCGGTGCCGGCCCGGGCCATCAGCGACGGGACACGATTGAGCGCAGTCATGCGCAACCCTTCGTCAACCGCCTGTGAAGGATGACCTGTCGGATTCGGGCTGGCGAAGTAGCCCGGCCGCGTTGCCGCGGCTTCACCCCAAGGGCTGCTCGGCCCGGCCATGGTGTGACCGTTCCGGCGACCCGTCGTGCCTGGGTCCTCCACTCCTGCCGATGCACTTCTGTCGACCGGTCATCCGGGCGGCGGCAGGACTCGGCGTCCGCCCGGACCGCCCCGCCGGTGTGGCGGGGGCTTGTCGTCAGACAGGGATCTTCACCTACTCATGTCCGAAAATCCCAACGGAACCGGGGATTTGTGTTGTTACTCACCACTCACCCGTTCGGGTGGACACCCACACGATCGAATGAATGTCTCACCCCCTGACGACCCCCGGACCAGCACCGGAAGGGCTCGTTCCGCCAACCGGGCGCGCGTGTCGCGCAACTCGTGGGGCCCGGAAAAAGCAGCGACGCTTACGCCGTTGGGCGGTAACCCGTTCGGCTCGTTTCGGGCCTGTCGCCAACGTCCGGTGCGGAGCGCGGACATGGCGGCCGGCGGAGCGCGGCGGCGCCCGCCGGGTCAGTCCGGCGGCAGCGTGACCCGGGACGTGCGCCGCTCGCCGTCCAGCACGCGCAGCGCCCGCGCCAGGGTGTCCGCGTGCAGTTCCGTCTCGCCCCGCTCGTGCATCAGCGCGAGGGCGTCGCGCAGCTCGATCGCCTTGCGGACGAGCGCCTGAGCGGCTCTCAGGGCCCGATAGGTGCCCTCGTGGCGGGCGGGGTTGACGCGGCCCAGCAGATCGACGGCGTCCAGGTAACGGTCGATCAGCTCGGCCTCCGCGCGCGTCAGCGCGGGCAGCGGCGGCAGCTCGGGAGGCAGCACCGGCGGCTCACCTCGCGTCCGGCGCGGCGGCGGGACCCTTGCGGCTCTCGACGATCCGGTCCACCAGCCCGTACTCCAGCGCGTCCCGGGCGTCGAGGATGGTCGTCCGTTCGAGGTCCGCGCGCACCTGCTCGGGCGTCCGTCCGGTGTGCCGTGCGAGCAGCTCCTCCAGACGGGCCCGGATCCGCAGCAGCTCCTCGGCCCGGACGGCCAGGTCGGACGCCTGACCCTCCATCGGCTCGGGCAGCACGGGCTGGTCGAGGACCACGCGCGCGCCCGGCAGCGCGTACCGCTTGCCCGGGGTGCCCGCCGCCAGCAGCAGCGCGGCGGACGAGGCGACCTGGCCCAGGCAGATCGTCTCCACGTCGCAGGTCACGAAGCGCATCGTGTCGTAGACGGCCGTCGCCGCGGTGAACGAGCCGCCGGGGGAGTTGAGGTACAGCGAGATGTCCCGGTCGGGGGACTGGTGTTCGAGGTGGACGAACTGCGCCGCCACGTCGTTCGCAGAGGTGTCGTCGACCGGGGTGCCGAGGAGGACGATCCGCTCCTCGAGCAGCTTGGAGTACGGATCCAGGGTCCGCCGGCCGGCACTGGTGTGCTCGGTGAACTCCGGCAGGACGTAGCGGGCGGACGGTCGGATCATGACGTACCCCTCCATGCGACAGGCGGTGGCCGGCAGAGCTGCTGTCTGTAAAAAATGTACAGGACGTACGTAAGTCTGTGGGGGCGCCGGCCCGGCGGGCGGGTGTCGGGTCGTGCGCGGCGCGCTCCTGCGGGAAGCTGGGGGCACGGCCTCTCGACCCCCCAGAGGACTGCCATGGCGTTCTCCGAGATTTCCCGGCGGCACCCCCGCCCGCGGCTGTCCGTCTCCGCCCTGGCGCGGGAGAACGAGCTGCTGCGCGAGGAGGTCGCCCAGCTGACGTGCGCCCTGACCTCGCGTGCCGTCATCGACCAGGCCATCGGCGCCGTGGTGACCCTCGGCCGGATCGCGCCCGAGGACGCCTGGCAGGTCCTGCGGGACGTCTCCCAGCACACCAACACCAAGGTGCGCACGGTCGCCGAGCACGTGCTGAAGTTCGCCCAGGGCGGCGCCCTGCCGGACCCCGAGCTGGACGAGCTCCGAAAGGCGCTCGGCCGACGCGCCCTGCGGTTCCGGGGTGGCGGGCGCGAGCGCTGAAGCCGGACCGAAAGGCCCGTAGGCTGGAGGTATGGCCTACGAGATTCCGGTGACGCAAGCCAGGGCTGAACTCGCCGACCTGATCAACCGGGTGGTGTACGGCGGTGAGCGCGTGGTGGTCACGCGGCACGGCAAGCCGCTGGTCGCCCTGGTCTCGGCCGCCGACCTCGAACGGCTCGAGGAACTGGACGAGGCCGCCACGCAGTCCGCCGACGGGCAGGTGGCCAGCGCGGTCTCCCGGGTCCGCGACCTGCCGTCCGTGCCCCGGGAGCGGCAGCGCTTCGGCATCACGGCCGAGCACCGGGGGCCGGACACCCGGTGACGGCGACGCGGCGCACCCGCGTCAGGGCGCGCAATGAGCGGACCGGCTCCCGGTCATGGGGAGCCCAAGGCCCGGTTAACGTCGGCGAAACTCCGGCGAACTAGCCTGCCCCTCCATGCCACCTGGGGTTTTTCCGTCCGGATTGCCGAAGATCGCGCAGTTCGTCCGTGTGTTACACCTGTCCCCGTAGCGGTGGCTGCGGCAACCGGACCCCGCACGGTCCGGAGCGAGGACTGTGAGGTGGGCACGTGCAACTGACCCCGCACGAACGAGAGAGGCTGCTCATCCATGTGGCGGCCGACGTGGCCGAGAAGCGCCGGGCCCGCGGGCTGAGACTGAACCACCCCGAAGCGATCGCGCTCATCACGTCGCACATCCTCGAGGGCGCCCGCGACGGGCGCCCCGTCGCCGAGCTGATGGCCTCCGGACGCGAGCTGCTGACCCGGGACGACGTCATGGAGGGCATCCCGGAGATGATCCACGACGTCCAGGTGGAGGCCACCTTCCCGGACGGCACCAAGCTCGTCACCGTCCACGAGCCGATCGTCTGAGGGGGCGCCGGTGATTCCCGGAGAGATCCTGTTCGCCGAGGGGCCGATCGTCTGCAACGAGGGCCGCGAGGTCACCCGGCTGACCGTCCTCAACGCGGCCGACCGTCCGGTCCAGGTGGGCTCCCACTACCACTTCGCCGAGGCCAACCCCGGCCTGGACTTCGACCGCGCCGCGGCCCGCGGCAAGCGGCTGAACGTCGCCGCGGGCACCGCCGTGCGCTTCGAGCCCGGCATCCCCGTCGACGTCGAACTCGTGCCGCTCGCCGGCGCCCGTGTGGTGCCCGGGCTGCGCGGGGAGACCGGAGGTGCCCTCGATGCCTGAGATCTCGCGCGCCGCCTACGCCGACCTGTTCGGCCCCACCACCGGCGACCGCGTCCGGCTCGCCGACACCGACCTGCTGATCGAGATCGAGGAGGACCGCTCCGGCGGCCCCGGGCTCGCCGGGGACGAGGCCGTCTTCGGTGGCGGCAAGGTCATCCGCGAGTCCATGGGCCAGTCCCGCGCCACCCGGGCGGACGGCACCCCCGACACCGTGATCACCGGGGTCGTCGTCATCGACCACTGGGGGATCGTCAAGGCCGACGTCGGCATCCGCGACGGGCGGATCACCGGCATCGGAAAGGCGGGCAACCCCGACACCATGGACGGGGTCCACCCCGACCTGGTGCTCGGCCCGGAGACCGAGGTCATCGCGGGCAACGGGCGGATCCTCACCGCCGGCGCCATCGACGCGCACGTGCACTTCATCTGCCCGCAGATCGCCGACGAGGCGCTCGCCGCCGGCATCACCACCCTCGTCGGCGGCGGCACCGGCC
Source organism: Streptomyces sp. NPDC086766 (assembly GCF_044746005.1). Taxonomy (NCBI): domain Bacteria; kingdom Bacillati; phylum Actinomycetota; class Actinomycetes; order Kitasatosporales; family Streptomycetaceae; genus Streptomyces; species Streptomyces sp. NPDC086766. The sequence continues at coordinate 114,865 of NZ_JBIVBI010000003.1, forward strand.
CCGCCGAGGGCTCGAAGGCGACCACCGTGACGCCCGGCCCCTGGCATCTGGCCCGCGTGCTGGAGGCGCTGGAGGCCCACCCGCTCAACATCGGCCTGCTGGGCAAGGGCAACACCGTCTCGCACGAGGCGATGCTCTCCCAGATCCGCGGCGGGGCGCTGGGCCTGAAACTGCACGAGGACTGGGGCTCGACGCCCGCCGTCATCGACGCCGCGCTCACCGTCGCCGACCGGACGGGCATCCAGGTCGCCATCCACACGGACACACTGAACGAGGCCGGGTTCGTGGGCGACACCCTCGCCGCGATCGGCGGCCGCGGCATCCACGCGTACCACACCGAGGGCGCGGGCGGCGGACACGCCCCGGACATCATGACCGTGGTCTCCGAACCGCACGTGCTGCCGAGCTCGACGAACCCGACGCGCCCCTTCACCGTCAACACCGCCGAGGAACACCTCGACATGCTGATGGTGTGCCACCACCTGAACCCGGCGGTGCCCGAGGACCTGGCCTTCGCGGAGTCGCGGATCCGCCCGTCCACCATCGGCGCGGAGGACATCCTCCACGACCTGGGCGCCATCTCCATCATCTCCTCCGACTCCCAGGCCATGGGCCGGGTCGGCGAGGTCGTCCTGCGCACCTGGCAGACCGCGCACGTGATGAAGCGGCGCCGGGGCGCGCTGCCGGGCGACGGACGAGCCGACAACCACCGGGTGCGCCGCTACATCGCCAAGTACACGATCAACCCGGCGCTCGCCCAGGGCCTGGCCCGCGAGATCGGCTCCGTGGAGACCGGCAAGCTCGCCGATCTGGTGCTGTGGGAACCGGCGTTCTTCGGCGTCAAGCCGTACCTCGTCATCAAGGGCGGCCAGATCGCGTACGCGCAGATGGGCGACGCCAACGCCTCCATCCCGACACCGCAGCCGGTGCTGCCCCGGCCGATGTTCGGGGCGATCGGGCGGGCGCCCGCGGCCAACTCGGTCAACTTCACGGCCCCGCTCGCGATCGAGGACGGGCTGCCGGAGCGGCTCCAGCTCGGCAAGCGGTTCGTCGCGATCGAGTCGACCCGCCGGGTGACCAAGGCGGACATGCGCGAGAACGACGCGCGGCCCCGGGTCCACGTCGATCCCGACAGCTTCGCCGTGTACATCGACGGGGAACTGGTCGAGGCGGCCCCGGCGGCCGAACTGCCCATGGCCCAGCGTTACTTCCTGTTCTGATGACCAGGGCAGCGCTTCTCGTCCTGGCCGACGGCCGCTTTCCCGCCGGGGGGCACGCGCACTCCGGCGGCGCCGAGGCGGCCGTCCGGGCCGGGCGCGTCACCGGTGCCGCGAGCCTGGAGGACTTCTGCCGCGGCCGGCTGCACACGGCGGGGCTGGTCGCCGCCGCCCTCGCCGCGGCCGCCGCGCTCGGCTGCGACCCCGGGGAACTGGACGCCGCCGCGGACGCGCGGACCCCGTCCCCGGCGCTGCGGAACGCCGCCCGCAGGCTGGGGCGGCAGCTGACGCGGGCGGCCCGGGCCACCTGGCCGTCGCCTGAACTCGGCGCACTGGCACGGGCGTTCCCGAAGGGCGCGCACCAGCCCGTGGTGCTCGGGCTCGTCGCACGGGCGGCGGGGCTGGCGCCCGAGGACGCGGCGTACTGCGCGGCGTACGAGAGCGTCGGCGGTCCGGCCACGGCCACCGTGCGCCTGCTGAGCCTGGATCCCTTCGACGCCACGGCGGTACTGGCCCGGCTCGCGCCGGAACTGGACCGCACCGTGGACCGCGCGGTCGCGGCCGCGCGGCGCGTGCCGGAGGGCGGCGCCGACGAACTTCCGGCCGCCTCCGCGCCGTTGCTGGAGATCGGCGCGGAGGAGCACGCCGCCTGGCCGGTGCGCCTCTTCGCCTCCTGAGTCCGTCCTTCCCCCGCGTTCCGTCCTCCCCGTACTTCGTCCCTCCCTGTAATTGCGTCCCCTCGGTACTCCGCTCCTCCCTTCCGAGTCCTCGTCCCGAGTCGGTCCCGACTCCTCGCCCCGAGCCCGTCCTGGAGCCGCCCTCATGCATCTCGACCACGCCCATCCGCACACCGGTCCCGCGGTCGGCGCCGACGCGCACCGGCCCGACGGCAGGCGCCGGGCCCTGCGGGTCGGCCTCGGCGGACCCGTCGGGTCCGGGAAGACCGCCACCGTCGCCGCGCTCTGCCGGGCCCTGCGCGACGAACTCGCGCTCGCCGTCGTCACCAACGACATCTACACGCGCGAGGACGCCGAGTTCCTGCTGCGCGAGGCCGTGCTGCCGCCCGAGCGGATCACGGCCGTGGAGACGGGCGCCTGCCCGCACACGGCCATCCGGGACGACATCTCGGCCAACCTGGAGGCGGTCGAGGACCTGGAGGACACGGTGGGCCCGCTGGACCTCGTCCTGGTGGAGTCCGGCGGGGACAACCTCACCGCCACCTTCTCCAAGGGGCTCGTCGACGCGCAGATCTTCGTGATCGACGTCGCGGGCGGCGACGACGTCCCGCGCAAGGGCGGCCCCGGTGTGACCACGGCCGACCTGCTCGTCGTGAACAAGACCGACCTCGCCCCGTACGTCGGCTCCGACCTGGCGCGGATGGCCGCCGACGCCGAGGCGGCCCGCGCCGGGCTGCCGGTCGTCCTGCAGTCCCTGCGCGGCGAGGACGGCGTGCGGGAGGTCGCCGACTGGGTGCGGGCCCGGCTGGCCGCGTGGACCGCGTGACCGCCACCGGCGTCCGGGCCGGCGCACGGATCGTCGCCGCGGACGGAGGCCGGCACGGCACCTCCCTGCCCGTCCTCGCGGGCGAGGGGCCGCTCGCCCCGCGGCGCACCCGCTCGGAGTCCGCCGAGGCGCGGGTCGTGCTCGTCGGCGCGATGAGCGGCCCGCTGGGCGGCGACCACTTCACGGTCGAGGCACACGTGTGTCCCGGAGCCCGGTTGCGGGTCGGTTCGGCCGCCGCCACGATCGCGCTGCCGGGGCAGACCAAGGGCGAGGCCCGGTACGACGTACGGCTCACCGTCGACGACGGGGGAGAACTGCGCTGGCTGCCCGAGCAGTTGATCTCCGCCCGGGGCAGCGATCTGCACGTCACCACCCGCGTCGACCTGGCGCCGACGGCCCGGCTCGTGCTGCGCGAGGAACAGGTGCTCGGACGCGCGGGCGAGGAACCCGGACGGCTCACCAGCCGTCTCACGGTACGGATCGCCGGGCGGACCGTCCTCGACCAGGAACTGAGCTGCGGGCCCGGCGCGCCGGGCGGCTGGGACGGACCGGCCGTCCTCGGCGGACACCGGGCCGTGGGGCAACTCGTCCTGGTGCGGCCGGAGTACGCTGTCGAGCCGGTCGCGCCCCGGACGGTGGGCGAGGGAGCCGCCCTCGTCCCGCTCGCCGGTCCGGCCGCCCTGGTGACCGCCGCGGCCCCCGAGGCGCGGCTGCTGCGCCGGGCGCTGGACGAGGCGCTGGCGACGCTCGGCTGACCCTCCGTCGGGACTCCGCTCAGCGGGACACCCCGCGCCGGTTATCGGATTGGTAAAGAAGGTCAACGAAGTCTGTTGCCGGACGTCTCGCAGCCGCAAGGATCCTTCCCTACTATTCGCAACGATGTACGGGGAGATCCCACTTGAGGGACATGAGACGTAAGAGCCGTGTGGCGGCGCTCGGTTCGGCCGGCGCCCTCGTCACGGCTACCCTGATAGCCGGCGCGGTGTCGGCGCCCGCGGCGAGCGCGAACAACCGCCAGGGCCAGGACCGCGAGGCGCGCGGTGCCGCGATCGCCGCGGCCCGTGCCGCGAAGGCCGGCATCGACTGGCAGGACTGCCCCGCCAACTGGGGGCTCGCCAAGCCCATCCAGTGCGGCTGGGTCACCGTGCCGGTCGACTACGCGAAGCCCTTCGGCAAGCAGATCAAGCTGGCGGTGGACCGGATCGGGAACACCGGCACCCCGCAGGAGCGCCAGGGCGCGCTCGTCTACAACCCCGGCGGCCCGGGCGGCTCCGGCCTGCGCTTCCCGACCCGCGTCACCAACAAGAGCGCGGTCTGGGCGAACGTGGCGAAGGCCTACGACTTCGTCGGCTTCGACCCGCGCGGCGTCGGCCACTCGGCGCCCATCTCCTGCGTCGACCCGCAGGAGTTCGTCAAGGCGCCCAAGGCCGACCCGGTCCCGGACTCCGAGGCCGACAAGCTCGCCCAGCGCAAGCTGGCCCGCGAGTACGCCGACGGCTGCTACGAGCGCAGCGGCGCGATGCTGCCGTACATGACGACCCCGAACACCGCGCGCGACCTGGACGTCATCCGCGCCGCGCTCGGCGAGAAGAAGATCAACTACCTGGGCGTCTCCTACGGCACCTACCTGGGCGCCGTCTACGGCACGCTGTTCCCGGGCCACATCCGCCGGATGGTCGTCGACAGCGTCGTCAACCCGGCGCGGGACAACATCTGGTACAAGGCCAACCTCAACCAGGACGTCGCCTTCGAGGGCCGCTGGAAGGACTGGGAGGACTGGGTCGCCAAGAACGACGCGGCCTTCCACCTGGGCACCACCCGCGACGCCGTCCAGGCGAAGTGGCTCGAGCTGCGCGCCACCGCGAAGAAGAACCCGATCGGCGGGGTCGTCGGCCCGGCCGAACTGATCGGCTTCTTCCAGAGCGCGCCGTACTACGACTCCGCCTGGGTGCCGATCGCGACGGTGTTCAGCAAGTACGTCGCCGGCGACACCCAGGCCCTGGTCGACGCGGCCGCCCCCGACATGTCGGACACCGCGGGCAACATCGCCTCGGAGAACGGCAACGCCGTCTACACGGCCGTCGAGTGCACCGACGCCAAGTGGCCCACCAGCTGGCAGCGTTGGGACCGGGACAACACGCGGCTCAACAAGGACTACCCGTTCATGACCTGGGCCAACGCGTGGATGAACCTGCCTTGCGCGACCTGGCCGGTCAAGCAGCAGACGCCGGTCGACGTCAAGACCGGCCCGGGCCTGCCGCCGGTGCTGATCGTGCAGTCCACCAACGACGCCGCGACCCCGTACGAGGGCGCCGTCGAGCTGCACAAGCGCTTCAAGGGCTCCCGTCTGATCACCGAGAAGGGCGCCGGCTCGCACGGCGTCACCGGTCTGGTCAACCCGTGCATCAACCCCCGGGTGGACGCCTACCTGCTCACCGGCAAGGTGGACGACGCGGACGTGACCTGCACGCCGCACGCCACGCCGCAGCCGTGACCGGATGAACACGAGGGCCGGCCGGGAAACCGGCCGGCCCTTCGCCGTGTCCGGCGGCAGGAGCCGGTGGTCAGCCGAGCGGCGCGCGGGGGAACCTGCGCTCCTTGGCGCCCTGCGCCGCGGCCAGCTCCGCCTTGGCGTCGGCCGCGTACTGGTCGACGTACTCCTGCCCGGACAGCGCCAGGATCGCGTACATGATCTCGTCGGTGACGGCACGCAGAACCGCCTTCTCGTCCTCCATGCCGACGTAGCGCGAGAAGTCCAGCGGCTCGCCGAAACGGATGGCGACGGGGCGGATGTGGGGAATCTTCTTGCCGGGCGGCTGCGCCTCGAAGGTGCCGATCATGGCGCAGGGGACGACCGGTACCCGGGCCTTGAGCGCCATCACCGCCACACCGACCTTGCCCTTGTACAGACGCCCGTCGTGCGACCGGGTTCCCTCCGGGTAGATGCCGAGCAGCTCCCCCTTGCCGAGCACCCCGAGCCCCTCCCGGATCGCGGCCTGACCGGCCTCCTTGCCGGAGCGGTCGACCGGGATCTGCCCGGCGCTGCGGAAGAAGGCGGCGGTGAGCCGGCCCTTGATGCCCGGCCCGGTGAAGTACTCGGCCTTCGCCAGGAACGTGATGCGCCGTTTGAGGATCGCCGGCATCAGGAAGTGGTCCGAGAAGGACAGATGGTTGCCGGCGACGATGGCCGGGCCGGACGCCGGCACGTGCTCCAGGCCCTCGATGCGCGGGCGGAAGACCAGTCTCAGCAGCGGTCCCAGCAGGACGTACTTGAGCAGGTAGTAGAACAAGGCGTCGCTCCTCACTCGTGCAGATCGGCTCGACCGCCGCGTTCTCGCAGGTCAACCGGCATGTCCTGGGGTGCCAGTGTAGGTGCGAGCACGGGTGGGCGGAACCGGTCCGTTCGTACCCATGCTGACCTAGTGCCCGCACTTCTGACGGCGCATCAGTGCGGCAATCGGGGTGTCGTTCACGCGGGTGGGGAGGACCGCCGGACCAGGTTGCTGCTACTCGCCGGTAGAGATCAACCTGAACGCGGATCGTGGCGTGATCAGGGGGATGGGTGGCGGACATGGGCCTCTTGCCGCGGTGAACGCTTCGGCCGGCATGCCGTCCCGCGAGGTCGCGCCGTCCTGGAGAGGGCGGCGGGCGGAGCGGCGGGGGACGCATGACGCGGTCGCTTCCGGGGCAACGACCCGCCTAGAAGATGGAGTTGGCCGGACGCTCCAAGCATCCGGTCGTGATCGTCGGAGCCGGCCCGTACGGGCTGTCATCGCCGCGCACCTGCGGGCCGCAGGCGCGCCGTATCGCATCTTCGGCGAGGTGATGGGCAGTTGGCGGCACGCCATGGCGACCGGCATGTTCCTCAAGTCGACCCCGGCCGCCTCGGACCCCTCCGCACCCGAACCGGGCGGCCGGCTGGCGGACTTCCGCCTGCTGCACGGCGAGCCGGAGCGGACCGAGCCGACCCCGAAGAGCTTTCGGGCGCCCTCGAGTCCTCGGTGCCCGGTCTGTGCTTCACCGGCTCGCCGGCTGCGCCGATGTTCGGCCCGATGATGAGGTTCGTGGCGGGCACGGAGTACGCGGCCACGCGCATCGCCCGGCACGCCGCGTCGCGGGTCGGGCGCGCGCTGATCGTGCGGTGTCCCGATGCCGCATGCCGCACCACCGTGACGAGGGCCTCACCCGGGCGGCGGCGGGTATCGCACCCCGCGCAGGCGCGGCTCCGTAGGATGGCCCGCATGAGCTCCAGCGCGCGCACCGGCCGTACGGCCCGCCCTGCCCGCTGGACCCTGCTCGTCCTGGCCGTCCTGACGGGCGTGCTCGCGATGCACGTCCTGACGCCGGCCGGCATGCCCTCGTCGGGGCAGCACAGCGCGATGACGACCGAGGAGAACCCCGGGCACCACGCCATGTCCCGGCACGCCCCCGTGCACCTGCCCGGCGATCCCTGCACCCACCTGACCGGCGGGGACCAGGACGGCATGGCCATGCAGCACGCCGGCGGGACCTGCGCGGCGGCCGGTACGTCCACGGCGTACGCGCCGTCCGCCCTGCCCGAGGCGCTCCGCGTGCCCGGCGGGCCGGAGACCCCCGCCTCCGCCGGTGCGGCCGTCCGGGCCGCCGAGGGACGGGCGCCGCCCGAACTGGCCGAGTTGCAGCTCCTGCGGATCTAGAGGCGCCCGCACGCCACCACCCGACGCGGCGTGGCGTGCTCCGGTCCGTCTCACCATCCGCCGTACCCGCGTGCCGCACGCGGGCGCTTCAAGGAGCTCTGTTCCTCATGGCATTTCGTCGTTCCCCCGTCCGTCGTTCCCCCGTCCGCCGTGCCCTCGTCCGCCGGACCGCGGCACTGACCGCCGCAGCGACCGCCGCGGTGGTGCTGACCGCCTGCGGCGGCGTCGACTCCTCGTCGTCCGGTCACGCCGGCCACGGTATGGACTCCATGTCCGCCACCCCGTCGGCCGGCGCCCACGGCAAGGGTGGCCACAACGCGCAGGACATGACGTTCGCGCAGGGCATGATCCCGCACCACCGGCAGGCCGTCGCCATGGCCGACCTGGTCCCGTCCCGGGCGAAGTCCCCGCAGGTGAAGGACCTCGCCGCGAAGATCAAGAAGGCGCAGGACCCGGAGATCAACACCATGAGCGGCTGGCTGCGGGCCTGGGGCGCCAAGGTCCCGGCGGACAGCTCCGCCGGTATGGAGGACATGCCGGGCATGGACCACTCCGGCTCGTCGGGGATGGACCAGTCCGGCTCGTCGATGCCCGGCATGATGAGCGACGCCGGCATGGGCAAGCTGAAGAAGCTCTCCGGTGACGCCTTCGACAAGGCGTTCCTCCAGATGATGATCGGCCACCACGAGGGCGCCGTCACCATGGCCAAGACCGAGCAGGCCAAGGGCGCCTACGGGCCCGCCACGTCGATGGCCGGCTCGATCGTCACCTCGCAGTCCGCCGAGATCGCCGAGATGCAGAAGCTGCTCGGCGGGAAGTAGCGCGCCCGCATCCCTTCCGCCCGCCCCGGGGCCGCCGGTGTGTCCGGCGGCCCCGGGGTCCCCTGGCGGCGGAAAGAAAAAGACCCAGTGGGAATACCCCATGGGGGTATACGGTTGTGAGCGGTGAACGTTCGACGAGAAGAGGAGAACGATCATGGACCGCTCGGCGCACACCCAGCACGCCCCCCAGCACGGAATCGGGCACCAGGCCGAACAGCACGCCGATCACAGCCACCACGCCCCGACGGCGGGCGCCTCCTGGCGCGCGGCCGCCCAGGCGACGCTGCACTGCCTCACCGGCTGCGCCATCGGCGAGGTCCTCGGCATGATCATCGGCACCGCCGCCGGTCTGCACAACGCGGCGACCGTCGTCCTCTCCATCGCGCTGGCCTTCGTCTTCGGGTACGCGCTGACCATGCGCGGCGTCCTGCGCGCGGGTGTGCCCCTCAGTCAGGCGCTCAAGATCGCCCTGGCCGCGGACACGGTGTCCATCCTGGTGATGGAGCTGATCGACAACACGGTCATGGTCGCAGTTCCCGGCGCGATGAACGCGGGCCTCGCCCAGCCGCTGTTCTGGGCCTCCCTCGCCTTCTCGCTCCTGCTGGCCTTCCTGCTCACCACCCCGGTCAACCGGTGGATGATCGGCCGCGGCAAGGGGCACGCGGTGGTCCACGCCTACCACTGACATCCCCGGCGCGCGGAGCGCCGGTAGGCAGGCCACCGGGGGCGCCCGGTCACGGACGCCCCCCGGCCGCATGTCCCGGCCTCCCGCCACCGTCAGGCGGTCAGCACCTTCTCCAGGGAGCCGAGCGCCGAGCGCAGCTCGTCCTCCGTGATGGTCAGCGGCGGCGCCAACCGGATCGTGGAGCCGTGGGTGTCCTTGGCCAGGACGCCCTCCCGCATCAGACGCTCGCTGACCTCGCGGCCGGTCCCGATGGCCGGGTCGACGTCGACGCCGGCCCACAGGCCGCGGGAGCGGAACCCGAGCACGCCCCGGCCGGCCAGCGCGGTCAGCCCGTCGCGCAGGACCGCGCCCAGCTCCGCCGCCCGGCGCTGGAACTCGCCGGTCTCCAGCAGCTCCACCACCGCCGTGCCGACCGCGGCCGCCAGCGGGTTGCCGCCGAAGGTCGAACCGTGCTCCCCGGGCCGCAGCACCCCCAGCACCTCGCGCCGGCCGACGACCGCCGACACCGGCACGATGCCGCCGCCGAGCGCCTTGCCCAGCAGGACGACGTCCGGCGCGACCCCCTCGTGGTCGACGGCGAGCGTGTGTCCGGTACGCCCCAGACCCGACTGGATCTCGTCCGCGAGGAACAGGCAGTTCTTCCGGCGGGTGAGCTCGCGGACACCGGCGAGGTAGCCGTCGCGCGGGACGATGACGCCCGCCTCGCCCTGGATCGGCTCGATCAGCACCGCGGCCGTCGTCTCGTCGATCGCCGCCTCCAGGGCCGCCAGATCGTCGTAGGGGACGACCCGGAAGCCGGGGGTGAAGGGGCCGAAGCCCGACCGTGCCGTCTCGTCCGTCGAGAAGCTGACGATCGTCGTCGTGCGGCCGTGGAAGTTGTCCGCCGCGACCACGATCGTGGCCTGGTCGGCCGGGACGCCCTTGACCTCGTAGGCCCACTTGCGGGCCAGCTTGATGCCGCTCTCGACCGCTTCGGCGCCGGTGTTCATGGGCAGCACCATGTCCTGCCCGGTGAGCCGGGCGAGCCGCTCCGCGAACTCGGCGAGCCGGTCGTTGTGGAAGGCCCGGGAAGTGAGCGTCAGTCGGTCGAGCTGGCGGTGCGCCGCCTCGACCAGCGCGGGGTGGCGGTGGCCGAAGTTGAGGGCCGAGTAGCCCGCCAGCATGTCGAGGTAGCGGGTGCCCTCGACGTCCTCCACCCAGGCACCCTCGGCACGGGCGACGACCACGGGCAGCGGGTGGTAGTTGTGGGCGAGGACCGGCTCCTCGGCCCGGATCAGGTCGGCGGACGTACGGGTGCGGGCGGGTGCCGTCATGAGCGGATCTCCTGGGTGCAGCACTTGATGCCGCCGCCTGCCTTGTGGAACTCGGACAGGTCGACGGGGACGGGGACGTAGCCGCGCTCGGCGAGCCGGGCGGCGAGATGCGTCGCGGTGGGCGAGATGAAGACGTGGTGGCCGTCGGAGACGGAGTTCAGGCCGAACGCCATGGCGTCCTCCCGGGTGGCGAGCACCGCGTCCGGGTAGAGCCGGGCGAGCACCTCGCGGCTGCCGGGCGAGAACGCCTCCGGGTAGTAGGCGACGTTGTCGTCGTCGAGGACGAAGAGCGCCGTGTCCAGGTGGTAGAAGTACGGGTCCACCAGCGTCAGGCCGATCACCGGGGCGCCGAGGTACTCCTGCGCCTCGCGGTGCGCCTCGCGCGTGGTCCGGAAGCCGGTGCCGGCGAGCACCCAGCGCCCGGCCGGCACCAGGTCGCCCTCGCCCTCGCACACCGACTCGGGGCGGTAGACGTCGAAGCCGGCCGCCTTGAACCAGGTGTCGTAGGGGAGGGACTCGGGACGCCGCTCGGGGGCGTGGAAGAGGGAGCCGAAGACGCGGCCGTCGACGACGACCGCGCAGTTCGCGGCGAAGACCATGTCCGGCAGTCCGGGCACGGGCTCCACGGTCTCGACGGTGTGTCCGTGGGCGCGGTAGGCGTCGATCAGCGCCTTCCACTGGGCCTGGGCGAGGCCGACGTCGACGGGACGGCCGGGATCCATCCAGGGGTTGATCGCGTACTGCACGGCGAAGTGTCTGGGTTCGCAGACGAGGTAGCGCCGCCGGCGCTGCACACGGCTCTCGGGCACAGAGGGTTCCCTCCGCTTCCTGGGAGTGACGACTGGGGGTCGAGACAAAGGTAGAAACGCCCCAGCACGCGCGACAAGCGACGAGAGCTGCGCGTATGAGCAGGAACGCTGCGTTCTCGACGGACTCAGCGCACGTCTGCTGCGTCCTGCGGCGCCGGATGACTGGCGCCCGCCTCCGGACTCTCCGGCAGCAGATGGGACAGCACCATCACGCTGATCGTCTTGCGGATGAACGGTTCCGTCCGGATCCGTTCCAGCACCTCCTCGAAGTGCTCCACGTCCCGTGCCCGCACGTGCAGCAGCGCGTCCGCGCCGCCGGTCACGGTCATCGCCGCCGTGATCTCCGGGTGGTTGCGGACGACCTCCGCGAGCCGCCGGGGCGGAGCCGCGCCCTCGCAGTACACCTCCACGTACGCCTCGGTGCGCCAGCCCAGCGCCGACGGCTTCACCGTGGCCGTGAAGCCGGTGATCACACCCGCCTCGCGCAGCCGGTCCACCCGGCGTTTGACCGCCGTCGCCGACAGGCCGATCGCCGCGCCGATCTCGGCGAAACTGGTGCGGGCGTTCGCCATCAGGGCGGTGAGGATCTTCCGGTCGAGCTCGTCGAACGGGGCTGGCCTGCTGTGCATGTCGGCACTGTATCCAGCGGGAACGTCCACGCCCGGACATGGGCAGGCGCGCGGATCGCCCTTACACTCCACCTTCATGCTGCGCGCGCTCGCCGTCGACGACGAAAGCCCCTCGCTCGAGGAGCTGCTCTACCTGCTGGACGCCGACCCCCGCATCGGCAGCGTCGAGGGCGCCGGCGACGCGACCGAGGCACTGCGCCGGATCAACCGCGCCCTCCAGTCCGGTCCCGGCGGGCCCGACGCGATCGACGTGGTCTTCCTCGACATCCACCTGCCCGGACTCGACGGGCTCGACCTCGCCCGGCTGCTGACCGGCTTCGCCGAGCCGCCGCTGATCGTGTTCGTCACCGCCCACGAGGACTTCGCCGTCCAGGCCTTCGACCTCAAGGCCGTCGACTACGTGCTCAAACCGGTCCGCAAGGAGCGGCTGGCGGAAGCCGTGCGGCGGGCGGCCCATCTGCGCGACACCGCCCCCCGCATCCCGGTGAGCGAGCCGGACCCCGACCACGTGCCCGTGGAACTCGGCGGCGTCACCCGCTTCGTCGCCGTCGACGACATCACCCATGTCGAGGCGCGCGGCGACTACGCCCGGCTGCACACCGGCAAGGGCAGCCACCTCGTGCGCATCCCGCTGTCCACGCTGGAGGAACGCTGGCGCTCCCGAGGCTTCGTCCGTATCCACCGCCGCCATCTGGTCGCCCTGCGCCACATCGGCGAACTCCGACTGGACGCGGGCGCGGTGAGCGTGCTCGTCGGCGCGGAGGAACTCCAGGTCAGCCGCCGCCACGCCCGCGAACTGCGGGAGCTGCTGATGCGCCGGACCGCACGCTAGGGGATGCCGCCCATGCCGCAGGACGCCACCGAACGCCGCGTCGTCGTCACCGGCCCGCCCCGCCGCAGCCGCCGGGTCCCCGGCCAGTACCGCCCGCGCACCGAGATCGACGAGCAGACCACCCTCGGCCACACCTACGTCCGCTCCCTGATGCGCTCCCAACTGCGGGCCGGGCTCGCCGTGTTCACCGTGCTCGTACTGCTCGTCGGCCCGCTGCCCCTGGTCTTCGCGGCCGCCCCGGACGCCCGCCGCCTGCGCTGGGTGGTGCTCGGCTTCTGCCTCTACGCCCCGCTGGTGCTGCTCGCGCGCTGGTACGTGCGCCGCGCGGAACGCAACGAACGCGACTTCGTGCGCCTGGTCGAGGACCGCTGAGGGGACCACACACCACCGTGCCCTCCGGATACGCCGTCCCCGCCGTCGCCCTCGTCGTCGTCGCCACCGTCCTCGTCGGCGCCTTCGGGCTGCGCGTCTCGCGCACCACCTCCGACTTCTACGTCGCCTCCCGCACCGTCGGCCCGCGCCTGAACGCGGCCGCCATCAGCGGCGAGTACCTCTCCGCCGCCTCCTTCCTCGGCATCGCCGGGCTGGTCCTCGTCCAGGGCCCGGACATGCTCTGGTACCCGGTCGGCTACACGGCCGGCTATCTGGTCCTGCTCCTGTTCGTCGCCGCCCCGCTGCGCCGCTCCGGGGCGTACACGCTGCCCGACTTCGCCGAGGCCCGGCTCGGCTCGCAGGCGGTACGACGACTCGCGGGCGCCTTCGTCGTGGGCGTCGGCTGGCTCTACCTGCTGCCCCAGCTCCAGGGGGCGGGGCTGACGCTGACGGTGCTCACCGGCGCGCCCGACGCGCTCGGCGGAGTGATCGTCGCCGTCGTCGTGGTGGCGACCGTCGCCGCGGGCGGCATGCGCAGCGTCACCTTCGTCCAGGCCTTCCAGTACTGGCTGAAACTGACCGCCCTGCTCGTCCCCGCCCTCTTCCTCGTCCTCGCCTGGCAGCACGACGGCGCGCCCCGCCACGTCTTCGACGAACCGGCCGCCTTCCGCGACCGGCACACCGTCCGCGTCGCCGACACCCTCGACCTGCGGCTGGAGCGGCCCCTGACCGTCACCGTGCGCGGCACGGTCGACGGCCACGGCCACGACGGCCGGCCGGTGCGCCTGGCCGCCGGGGTCCACCACGTCGAGCGCGGCACCCGCCTCACCTTCGCCAAGGACTCCCGCGTCCCGCAGACCGGGCCGGGCACCGACGGCGGCATGTCGACCTCGCTCGCCGCCGGCCGCCAGGAACGCCCGCTGTACGCCACGTACGGGCTGATCCTCGCGACCTTCCTCGGCACCATGGGCCTGCCGCACGTCGTCGTCCGCTTCTACACCAGCCCGCACGGCGTCGCCGCCCGCCGTACCACGGTCGCCGTCCTCGGCCTGGTCGGCGGCTTCTACCTGCTGCCGCCCGTGTACGGCGCCCTCGGCCGCCTCTACGCCCCCGAACTGGCCCTCACCCCGGACGCCGACGCCGCCGTCCTGCTGCTGCCCGACCGGCTGATCGGCGGCCTCGGCGGCGACCTGCTGGGCGCGCTGGTCGCGGGCGGCGCCTTCGCCGCGTTCCTGTCGACCGCCTCCGGACTGACCATGGCGGTGGCCGGGGTGCTCACCCAGGACGTCCTGCCCTCGCGCGGCGTCCGCCACTTCCGGCTCGGCACGGTGCTCGCCATGGCCGTGCCCCTCGCCGCGAGCGTCCTCGTCGGCGGACTGCCCGTCGCCGACGCCGTCGGGCTCGCCTTCGCGGTGTCCGCCTCGTCCTTCTGCCCGCTGCTCGTCCTCGGCATCTGGTGGCGCCGCCTCACCCCGCCCGGCGCGGCCGCCGGGATGCTGGTGGGCGGCGGCTCCGCGCTGGTCGCCGTGGCCGCGACCATGGCGGGCCTGCCCGGCGCCGGTCCGCTGCACGCGCTGCTGGCCTGGCCCGCCCTGTGGTCGGTGCCGCTGGGCTTCCTCACCATGATGCTGGTGTCCCTGGCCACGCCGGGCCGGGTGCCCGCCGGGACCGCGGCGATCCTCGCCCTGTTCCACCTGCCCGAGCAGCTGCGGGCGGAGGTGAAGGCGTGAGCGGATTCCTCGCCGGGCTCTGCGTGGCCGTCCTGCCGCTGCTGGCCGCCGGCTTCTGGCTCGGGCGGCGCACTGCCCGCCCGGAGAACCTCGGCGGCCTCGGCACCCCCGTCGAGCACGCCACCTTCCAGACCCTGCACACCGCCTCCCTCGCCGCGCCGCCGCTACGGGCGGGACTGACCGAGGAGACCGCCCGCAAGTCGGCCCGCCGGCTGCGCACGCTGCTCGGAACCGACGCCCTCTGCCTCGCGGACGACCAGCGGGTCCTGGTCTGGGACGGGGTGGGCGCGCACCACCGCGGCGAGATCGCGGAGCGCCTCGCGGGCCCCCTGGAGACCGGGCGCGGCGAGGCGTTCCGGCTCACCTGCGAGACACCGGACTGCCCGCTGCGCTGGGCCGTCGTCGCCCCGCTCACCGTCGACGACCGGGTGCACGGCGCCCTCGTCGCCTGCGCGCCCCGCGAGTCCGCCGTGCTGGTCCGGGCCGCGGCCGAGGTCGCCCGCTGGGTCTCCGTCCAGCTGGAGCTCGCCGACCTCGACCGCTCCCGCACCCGGCTCATCGAAGCCGAGATCAAGGCCCTGCGCGCCCAGATCTCCCCGCACTTCATCTTCAACTCGCTCGCGGTGATCGCCTCGTTCGTCCGCACCGACCCCGAGCGCGCCCGGGAGCTGCTGCTGGAGTTCGCCGACTTCACCCGCTACTCGTTCCGCCGGCACGGCGACTTCACCACCCTGGCCGACGAGCTCCACGCCATCGAGCACTACCTCGCGCTGGTCCGGGCACGCTTCGGCGACCGCCTCGCCGTGACCCTCCAGATCGCCCCCGAGGTGCTCCCGGTGGCGCTGCCCTTCCTGTGCCTGCAACCGCTCGTCGAGAACGCCGTCAAGCACGGCCCGGAGGGCAGGACCGACACCTGCCGCATCCGGATCACCGCGCAGGACGCCGGCGCCGAGGCACTCGTCGTCATCGAGGACGACGGCGCGGGCATGGACCCCGGCCTGCTGCGCCGCATCCTCGCCGGCGAGGTCAGCCCCTCCGGCGGCATCGGCCTGTCCAACGTCGACGACCGGCTCCGCCAGGTCTACGGCGACGACCACGGCCTCGTCCTCGAGACCGCGCCGGGGGCGGGCATGAAGGTCACCGTCCGGCTGCCCAAGTACCAGCCGGGGGTGCACTCCGCCGGACGCCTCTCCGGGTGACCGTCAGGCGCGCCGGGTGGCGACCAGCGCGAGGGTGATCAGGCCCAGCACGACCCAGCCGAACCACAGCCAGCCGTTGCTGCCGAGCGCCACCGTGTACGCCGTCACCGCGACGAGCGCGCCGACGGTGAGCGCCCCCATCGTCTTCGTGGAACCGTCCGTGGAACCGGGCATCGCGACACCCTCCTCATGGTCCGACCCCACCATGGTGCCCCGTTCCGCCTCCTGGCGGCTCGATCCGCGCGGCGTTCTTCCGCCACGCGGCGGCACGGTCCGCGCGGCCGCCTTCCGCCTCGCGGCGGCGCGGCCGGTCAGTTCCCGCGGGCGTTGAGCGAGGCCAGATAGGCGTTGTACGCCTCCAGTTCCTTGTCGCCGTCGCGGTCCGCGGCCCGGTCCTTGCGCCGGGCCTGCCGCTGCTCGGAGCGGTACCACTGGAACAGCAGCGCGAGCAGCACCAGCACGGACGGGATCTCGCTGAACGCCCAGGCGATGCCGCCGGCCGCGTTCTGGTCGGAGAGCGGGTCGACGCCGAGCGAGGCGGGCGGGTGCAGGAAGGTGCCGACCATGGGGGTGGTGGCCATCATCAGCGCGATGCCGAAGAACGCGTGGAACGGCATCCCCGCGAACAGCTCCAGCATCCGCATCAGGTATCCCGGCCGGTTGGGACCGGGGTCCACGCCCATGATCGGCCAGAAGAAGACCACGCCGACGGCGAGGAAGTGCACCATCATCCCGACGTGCCCCGCCTTCGAGCCCATCAGGAAGTCGAACAGCGGCGTGAAGTACAGGGCGTACAGGCTCGCGATGAACATCGGGATGGTGAACGCGGGGTGGGTGACGACCCGCAGGTAGCGGCTGTGCAGCAGGGCCAGCAGCACCTCGCGCGGCCCCTTGCGGCCCCTGCCCGCCACCGGCAGGGCGCGCAGCGCCAGGGTGACCGGCGCGCCGAGCAGGATCAGGATCGGCGACAACATGCTGATGACCATGTGCTGGACCATGTGCACGCTGAACATGACCATGCCGTAGTCGTTCAGCCTGGTGCACATCATCAGGCCCACGGTCAGCACGCCGGTGACGAACGCGACCGTCCGGCCCACCGGCCAGGAGTCCCCGCGCCGTCGCAGCCGCACCACGCCCCAGACGTACAGGCCCAGCCCGAGCAGGCAGGCGACGAGGAAGAACGGGTCCGCCGACCACGCGAGAGAGCGCGCCAGCGTGAACGGCGGCAGATCCATCGTCATGCCGTGCCCGCTGTGATCCATCCGCCGGCTCCTGATTCGTGGGGGTTGTGCACGTCTGTCCGCACCAGACTAGAACCGCCCCCGGTCACGACAGCGACCGGGGGCGGTGCAACGGACCGGGGGCGGTGCGACACCCTCAGGGGCGCGGGATCAGAGCACGCACTCCGCCTCGTCGTACCGCTCCTGCGGCACCGTCTTCAGCGTCTCGACGGCCTTCGCCAGCGGCACCATCACGATGTCGGTGCCGCGCAGCGCGGTCATGTGACCGAACTCGCCCCGGTGCACCGCCTCCACCGCGTGCCAGCCGAAGCGGGTCGCCAGCACCCGGTCGTACGCCGTGGGCGTCCCGCCGCGCTGCACGTGCCCGAGGATGACCGGGCGCGCCTCCTTGCCCAGCCGCTCCTCCAGCTCGACGGAGAGCTGGCGGGCGATCCCGGCGAACCGCTCGTGGCCGTAGATGTCCTTGCCGCCCTCGTCGAACTCCATGCCGCCGGCCCTCGGCTTGGCGCCCTCCGCGGCGACGACGATGGCGAACCGCTTGCCCGCCTCGAAACGCTCGCCGACCTTGCGCGTCAACTCGTCGATGTCGAAGGGCCGTTCCGGGACGACGACGGCGTGCGCGCCGGCCGCCATGCCGGAGTGCAGCGCGATCCAGCCGGTGTGGCGGCCCATGACCTCCACGATCAGCACCCGCTGGTGGGACTCGGCGGTGGTCTTGAGGCGGTCCAGGGCCTCGGTGGCGACGGTCACGGCCGTGTCGAAGCCGAAGGTGACGTCCGTGACCGCGATGTCGTTGTCGATGGTCTTCGGCACTCCGACGATGGGGAGCCCGCCGTCCGACAGCAGCCGGGCCGCCTTGAGCGTGCCCTCGCCGCCGATCGGGATGATCGCGTCGAGCCCGAGCTCCTCGACATGGCCCCTGGCCCGCTCCACGCCGTCCCGCAGGTGCTCGGGACGGACCCGGGAGGAGCCGAGGATGGTGCCGCCGCGGGCGAGGATGCCGCCCACCGCGTCGAGGTCGAGCTTGAGGTAGTCGCACTCCAGGAGGCCTTTCCAGCCGTCGCGGAAGCCGATGACCTCGTCGCCGTGGTCGACGACGGCACGGTGCACGACGGACCGGATGACGGCGTTCAGGCCGGGGCAGTCGCCGCCGGACGTGAGGACACCAATGCGCATAGCCCGAATAACCTTCTCAACGTGGGCGCGGGGACCGGACCACGTTGTCCGGCTCGATCCCCGCCACCCTAGCGGCACCGGGGGGAGCGGCAGCACTGTGCGTCCGCCTGCTGGACGGGCCCGCTCACCTGTGCGGAAGGGCTGTCAGAAGGGCCCGCTCACCTGTGCGGGAACGCTGTCAGACGGGCTGGTGGAGCCGGGCCGGGGGGCGCATGGACGAACCGGTGCGACCGGGCCGGGGAGCGCATGGACGAACCGGTGCGACCGGGTCGGGGGGTGCATGGACGAGCCGGCGCGACCGGGCCGAGGCCGCCGCGCCGGCTCGCCGCCGCTATGCGGGCTGCTGCGCCGCGGCGATGCGCTCCTCGCGCAGCGCCTCGTACCAGCGGTCGTCGATCGGCGGCAGCGCGTTGACGTCGAGCGCCAGCTTCAGCAGCAGGTCGGCGATCTGCGGGTTGCGGGCGAGGACCGGCCCGTGCATGTACGTGCCGAAGACCGTGCCGTTGTACGCGCCCTCCGTGCCGTCCCCGGTGCCGTTGCCCTTGCCGAAGCGGGTCCGCGCGAAGGGGCGGGCCGTCGAGCCGAGGTGGGTGACGCCCTGGTGGTTCTCGAAGCCGGTCAGCGGGGGCAGGCCGAGCTGCGGGTCGATGTCGGCCAGTACGTCACCGACGCACCGCTCGCCCTCCCCGCGCACCGAGACCACGTCGAGCAGGCCGAGGCCCGGCTCGCGCTGACCGAGGTCGTTGATGAACTCGTGGCCGAGGATCTGGTAGCCGGCGCACACGGAGAAGACGATCGCGCCGTTCTGCACCGCACGCTGGAGGTGCCCGTCACGGCGCAGCCGCTCGGCCGCGAGCCGCTGCGGACGGTCCTCGCCGCCGCCGATCAGGTAGATGTCGCCGGAGGTCGGGATCGGCTGGTCGCTGCGCACGTCGAGCCGGGCCACGTCCAGGCCGCGCTGCCGGGCCCGGCGCTCCACGACGAGGGCGTTGCCCTGGTCGCCGTAGGTGCTCAGCAGGTCCGGGTAGATCCACACCAGCCGCAGTTGGTTGTCGCTCATGAAGTGATCGTCCTTCGTGGTCAGTTGCCGACGCGGCGGCGCAGATCCTGGAACGCGGTGTAGTTCGCGATGACCTCGATGCGGCCCGGCGGGGCCTGCTGGACGGCCTGGTCGAGGTTCTCGCAGACCTGGAAGTGCTGGTTCGCCACCTCCAGGCGCACCGCGAGGTCCAGCTTCCGGTCGCCGATCACGAAGATGGGGTGGCCGGTCAGCCGCGTGTAGTCGACGTCCCACAGCCAGGAGGTGTCGGTGCCGTCGGCGCCGCGCGCGTTCACGGAGAGGA
Organism: Streptomyces sp. NPDC086766; assembly: GCF_044746005.1. Taxonomy (NCBI): domain Bacteria; kingdom Bacillati; phylum Actinomycetota; class Actinomycetes; order Kitasatosporales; family Streptomycetaceae; genus Streptomyces; species Streptomyces sp. NPDC086766. The sequence goes on from NZ_JBIVBI010000003.1 coordinate 134,411, forward strand.
TCACCGGGGTGGGCGGCGGGTCGATCAGGGAGAACGTCTCCAGCCAGCCGGCCGGGTTCTTCGCCAGCAGCAGGCGCAGGTCGCGCTGCATGAACTGCACGACGTCGTAACGTCCGGCGACGGCCTGGACCTGGTACATCCGCTCCAGCGCGACCTGCGGCGGCACCCCGAAGACGGCGGCCACGGCGGCCGAGGAGGCGGCGTTGGCCTTGTTGGCGCGGCCGGGCAGCTGCAGGTGGATCGGCCAGGCCGAACCGTGCGGGTCGAGGACGTGGTCGCCGGAGAGCGCCCAGCTCGGGGTGGGCCGGCGGAAGCCGCACTCGCTGCAGAACCAGTCGTCGCCCGGACGCTGCATCACACCGCCGCAGGACGGGCAGGACCAGGCGTCGTCCTTCCACATCTGCCCGGCGGCCACCCAGACCACGTTGGGGGAGGAGGAGGCGGCCCACACCACCAGCGGGTCGTCGCAGTTGGCGACGACCACGGCCTTGGACCCGGACAGGCCCTCGCGCCAGTGCTCGGCGAGCATCCGGGTCTCGGCGGCGCGGTCGAGCTGGTCGCGGGAGAGGTTCAGCAGCGCGATGCACTTGGGAGAGGTGTCCCGCGCCACACCGGCGAGGTACTTCTCGTCGACCTCGATCACGCCGAACTTGGCGTCCGAGCCGCCCGCGAGGGCCGAGGTGATGCCCGCGGGCATGTTGGCCCCGAGCGCGTTGGAGACCACCGGGCCCGCGGCCCGCAGCGCCTCGGCGATGAGCCGGGTCGTCGTGGTCTTGCCGTTGGTCGCCGAGACCAGGACCACGTCCAGGTGCTGGGCCAGACGGGCGAGCAGGTCGGGGTCGAGCCTGAGGGCCACCTTGCCCCCGATCACCGAACCGCTGCCGCGCCCCGCGGCGCGCGATGCCGCAGCGACCGCCTTGCCCGCGGTCACGGCCAGCTTGGCCCGCGGCGAGAGCGGGTCCGAGTTGCCTGCCATCAGTTCTCGATCCTCCTTGCGTACGCGCCGCGCCTGAAAAGCCATTCGGCAACGTGGTGTGGACCTCAGCCTATCGAGATCCGTTCGCACTCCCGAACCCCGGCACCGCGACGGCACCCGCGCGCCCTTCGCGCGTTCGACAGGACCGTACCCTTGCCGCCATGCGACACGGCTCGATCCCGGGCGCCCGCGGGCGCGTCCGGCCCCTCACCCTGCTCCAGGACGCGGTGCTGCGCGAGCCCTGCCGGGAGGTCACCGACTTCGGTCCCGAACTGGCACGGCTCGTGGAGGACTTGTTCGCGACGATGTACGCGGCGCGGGGGGTGGGACTGGCCGCGAACCAGATCGGCGAGTCCTTGCGGGTGTTCGTCTTCGACTGCCCCGACGACGAGGACGTCCGGCACCTCGGGCACGTGGTCAACCCGCGGCTGGTGGAGGCGGACGGCGTGGTGGTCCGCGGCCCGGAGGGCTGTCTGTCCCTGCCGGGCCTGGAGGCGGGCACGGAGCGCTACGACCACGCGGTCGTCGAGGGCCGGACGGTGACCGGGGAGCCGGTCACCGTGCACGGCACGGGGTTCTTCGCGCGGTGCCTGCAGCACGAGTGCGACCACCTGGAGGGGAAGGTGTACGCCGACCGGCTGGAGGGCCGCCGCCGGCGCCGCCTGATGCGCCAGGTCGCGCGGGCCTCCTGGCATCGGTGAGCCCGGCGTCTCGGCGGTGACGGCACGGCGGGCCCGGCGCGCCGCCCCGGAGGCGGAGGGCGAGTGACGAGTCCCTGGCTCACCGCCGGGGCCGGGGGCCGGGCGCCGGGAGCCGGGCCCGGCGCCCGGCGGCGGGCGTCAGAAGCCCGGGCCGCCGATCTTGTCCCCGGCGGCCGCGAGGCGGCCCCACAGCAGGTCGGCCAGGCTGCGCACCAGCTCCGCCCGGGAGCACGGGCGCTCGCCCAGCCACCAGTCGCCCGCCGCGTGCATCATGCCGACGATCCCGTGGCCCCAGACCCGGGCGAGCTGCTGGCTGCCCGGTCCGAGGTCCAGCCGCTCCTCGATCACCTGGGCCAGCTCCTCGCCCATCCGGCGCAGCAGGGGAGCGGAGTGCTTGCCGACGTCGAAGCCCTGGTCGCCGCCCTGGCCGCCCTCCGCCGGGTGCATCAGGAACCGGTACACCTGAGGGCGTGCCTCGATGGCGGCGAGGTAGGTGTCGAGCGTCGCCTCCACCCGCTCGCGGCGCTCCGCCGGGGCGTCCAGCGCCGCCCGCAGCGAGTCGAGGAGCGCGTCCGTGTGCCGCTTGGCGAGGGCCGCGTACAGTCCTCCCTTGTCGCCGAAGTGGCGGTAGAGGATCGGTTTGGTGATGCCGGCCTCGGCGGCGATGGCGTTCATCGAGGCCTGCGGGCCGTCGCGCAGCACCACCCGGTCGGCGGCCTCCAGCAGCTCGCGCCGTCGGCGGTCGGCGGACCGCTGCTGATCGGTCCGCTGCGTGGTGTCCATGAGCTCTCCCCACCCGTGCTGAATCGGTGACGCCTGCGCAAACTAACACTGACCGCGCGGGCGACCTCGAACGGGCTGCCGAGGAGCCTTCGGGAGTTGACTTTTCCTACCCGCCGGTAACAGACTCGGGTTACCGCAAGTAACACGCACGTGTGCGCCACTGGAGGGGACATGGCCGAGTTCACCATGGAACTCAACGACGAACAGAAGGAGGTCCGGGACTGGCTCCACGGCTTCGCCGCCGACGTGATCCGCCCCGCGGCCGCCGAATGGGACGAGCGTGAGGAGACTCCCTGGCCGGTCATCCAGGAGGCGGCCAAGGTCGGCATCTACTCCCTCGACTTCTACGCCCAGCAGTACTTCGACTCCACCGGCCTCGGCATCCCGATGGCCATGGAGGAGCTCTTCTGGGGGGACGCGGGCATCGCCCTGTCCATCGTCGGCACCGGCCTCGCCGCCGTGGGCGTGCTCGCCAACGGCACCGAGGAGCAGATCGGCACCTGGATCCCCCAGATGTACGGCGACGCGAACGACGTCAAGGTCGCCGCCTTCTGCTCCTCCGAGCCCGACGCCGGCTCCGACGTGGCCTCCCTGCGCACCCGCGCGGTCTACGACGAGGCCAAGGACGAGTGGGTGCTCAACGGCACCAAGACCTGGGCGACCAACGGCGGCATAGCCAACGTCCACGTCGTCGTCGCCCTGGTGGACCCGGAGCTGGGCTCCAAGGGCCACGCCTCCTTCATCGTCCCGCCGAACACGCCGGGGCTGTCCCAGGGCCAGAAGTTCAAGAAGCACGGCATCCGCGCCTCGCACACCGCCGAGGTGATCCTCGACAACGTGCGCGTCCCCGGCTCCTGCCTGCTCGGCGGCAAGGAAAAGCTCGACGAGCGCCTCGCCCGGGCCCGCGAGCGGGCCAGGAAGGGCGGTGAGCGCGTCAAGAACGCGGCCATGGCCACCTTCGAGGCGAGCCGTCCCGCGGTCGGCGCGATGGCGGTGGGCACCGCCCGGGCCGCCTACGAGGTCGCCCTCGACTACGCGAGGACGCGCGAGCAGTTCGGCCGCCCGATCATCGACAACCAGGGCGTGGCCTTCCAGCTCGCCGACATGCGCACGCAGATCGACGCGGCCCGGCTGCTGGTGTGGCGGGCCTCCTGGATGGCGGTCAACGGCAAGCCCTTCACGGCGGCCGAGGGCTCGATGTCCAAGCTGTTCGCCAGCGAGACCGCGAAGAAGGTCACCGCCCAGGCGATCCAGATCCTGGGCGGCAACGGCTACACCCGGGAGTACCCGGTGGAGCGGATGCACCGCGACGCGGCCATCTACACCATCTTCGAGGGCACCAGCGAGATCCAGCGCCTGGTGATCGCCCGGACGCTCGCCGGCATGCCGATCCGGTAGGCGGCCGCCCCGGCGCCCTTCCGGCCGGGAGGGTCACCGGTGCTTCAGCGGGGTGAGCTGCTCGATGTCGTAGCGCTTCCTCAGTTCCTCGATCGCCGCGTGGTCCGGCGGGCCCCCGGTGCCCAGGATCTCCAGCAGTTCCTCGAAGTACCGCTCGTGGTCGGGCGGCGGGGAGGCCTGGAAGAACATCCTGGCCGGGGCGTCCGTCGGGTTCGCGAACGCGTGGGGGCAGCCGGGCGGCACGACGATCACCGTGCCGGGCGTCGCCCGCACCACCCGGTGGCCCGAACGGGACTCCCATCTCTGCCAGTTGTCGGGAGTGCGGACCCGCGGCTCGAAGGCGAGCACGTCCAGCTCGCCCTCGAGCACGTAGAACAGCTCCTCGCTGCGCGTGTGCACATGGGCGCCGACGTCGAACCCCGGCGGCACGTCCACCTCGAAGGTGGAGGCGCTCCGCGAGTGCGAGCCGGTCACCTTGAACGTCACGCGCTGGGCGGGCGTCTCGACGACGCGGCCGTGGCCCGGCGGCACCAGCAGCCCTTCGGTCGCGCTCATCGCGGCCTCACCACGTCACGGGCAGAGCCTCGGGTCCGCGGATCAACGCGCCCTTCTTGAAGGGCACCTCGTCCGGCGGCACCGCGAGCTTCAGCCCCGGTACCCGGTCGAGCAGCGCGTCGACCAGCAACTGCGACTCCAGCCGGGCCAGTTGGCCGCCGGGGCAGTAGTGCGGGCCGAAGCCGAACGACACATGCGGATTCGGGCTGCGCGCGAAGTCGATCGTCCCGGGGTCCGGGAAGACGTCCGGGTCGCGGTTCGCGGCCAGGTACGACACGTACACCGCGTCGCCCGCCCGGATCCGCACCCCCTTGATCTCCACGTCCTCCAGGGCGATCCGGGACAGCCCCACCGCGTTGCGGTGCGGGATGTACCGCAGCAGCTCGTCGATGGCCTGCGGACGGATCTCCGGCTCGGCGCGCAGCCGTTCGGCCAGCTCCGGCCGGGTCAGCAGGATGTAGAACATCTGGCCGCTGTTGTTGGTGACCGCCTCGCCGCCGATCTGCAGCAGGACCGCCAGTCCGACGGCCTCCGCGAGCGTGATCTCCTCGCGGCCCACGGCGGCGCCGAGCAGGGAGGCGACGTCCTCGTCCGTGCTGCCCGCGCGCGAGCCGAGGAGATCGGTGAAGTAGGCGCCCATCTCCTCCTTGGCCTTCTCGCTGACGGCGGCGCCGTGCGCGGAGGACAGGATCAGCTGGGTCCAGGTGTGCATGGCGTGCCGGTCGCCGGCCGGAACCCCCATCAGCGCGCAGATCACCGCGATGGGGAAGGGGCTGAGCACCGCCTCGGTGAGGTCGGCGGGCGGCCCGTCCTGGAGGAGCTCGTCGACCAGCTCGTCGAGCACGCGCCGGGCGTCGTCCCGCACCCGCTCCACGCCGCGCGCCGTGAAGGCGGCGGCGACCGAGCGGCGCAGCCGGGTGTGGTCCGGCGGGTCCAGGAAGCCGACCGCGCCGCGCGAGGGGATGAAGTGCGGGGCGAGCCGGGTGACCTGGCGGTCCATGACCGCCTCGCGGCCGAAGCGGGGGTCGTTGGTGACCATCCGCACGTCGTCCATGCGGGTCACCAGCCACGCCCAGCCCTCTCCGTTGGGCAGTTTGATGCGGGTGACCGGGCCCTCCTCCATCAGCTCGGTCAGGACCGGGTCGAAGTCGACCCCCGTCAGATCGACCGCCGGCCAGTGCCGGACGGGCGGCCGGGTCTCGGTGAGCGTCTCCTCGGTCATCGGGCGTCCCCGTCCTGCCAGCGGCCCAGGGTCATCTCCGCGGTGATGCCGGGGCCGAAGCCGGCCATCAGCCCGCGCGCCCGGTGCTCGGGGCCGCCCTCGTCGAACAGCCGGCGCAGCGCGTCAAGGACGACGGCGCTGGCGATGTTGCCGTACTCGGTGAGCGTGGCCCGGCTGAAGCGGAACGCGTGCGGATCGACCTCCAGGAACTTGCTGAGGTCGTCCAGGATGCGGGGGCCGCCCGCGTGGATGACGTAGAAGTCCAGGTCGGAGGCGTCCCAGCCGTGCAGTCCGGCCAGATCCTGGAGGGCCGGGGCGAGCGGCTCCATCGTGGTGGGCACCCGCTTGTCCAGCAGGAAGTGGAAGCCGGTCGCCCGGACGTCGTACGCGATCCAGTCCTCGGTCTTGGGGATCAGGTACGAGCCGTTGCGCTCCAGCCGGACGCCGGTGCCGCCGGTGCCGCGGACCACGGCGGCCGCGATGCCGTCGCCGAACAGCCCGTTGGAGAGCAGGGAGCCGACACCGAGGTCGGTGGGCTGGTAGCACAGCGAGCAGAACTCGCAGGCCACGATGAGCGCGTTCGCGTCCGGGTACGCCGTGCAGAAGTCGTGGGCCCGGTTGATCGCCGCGCCGCCCGCCGCACAGCCCAGCTGGGCTATGGGCATCTGCCGCGTGGTGCTGTCGAAGTCCATCTCGTTGATCAGCCACGCCGTGAGCGAGGGCATCATGAAGCCCGTGCACGAGACGTAGATGATGACATCGATGTCGGTGGTGAGGAGCTCGGCGTCGTCGAGGGCGCGCTGGATCACCGCCGGCACGCGCGCCTTGGCCTCCTGCTCGTACAGCTTGTTGCGTTCCTCGAAGCCCGGGTGCTTGAGGGTCTCCTCGATGGGCTGCACGATGTGCCGGGTGCGCACACCGGTGTTCTCGATCAGCCGGAGGGCCAGGGGGAGTTGCGGGTGGTCCGCGTGGCGGGAGCGTGCGAGCTCCAGCGTCTCCTCCATCGTGATCACGTGCTCTGGAACGGACACCGAGGGTCTGCACAAAGTCGCCATGAGCCGTGCCTGCTTTCGCCTTCCGGAAGGCCGGTAGCCCCCCGGTCAGAGGTGGTGCACCCAGAAGGGTGGTCCACCCACGATCACCCGGGAGAGCGACGATCTCGCGCCGGACTACTCCGAACCGGGGACACCGGGGGAGACCCGGGAGGCGCCGCGCTGTCGGCCGAACGGGGGACGCGACGGGTCGCTCACCGGCGGGCCCGCCGGACCGCCGGCGCCGCACATGCCGCCCCGAAGCCGCAGGTCGGAAGGCTCTTTCGGTGATCGCCGGACATCCGCAGGACCGGGACGCCCGCGCCGCGCCCGCGCGCGAGCGGAGAACGGAGCGGAAAAGCCGCCTCGCCGCCGCCCGGAGAGCCCGGGCGGCGGCGAGCGGAACACCCGGACGGCGGCACGGGACGGGGCCCTACCCGTTCGTCCCGCTGCTGTGCGCGATGCAGGCCACGTCGATCCGGTCGGCCAGCTTCGCCAGTTCGATGGTCAGCGCGGCCACCGTGTCCTCGTCGAGACCCTCCTGGCCGGACTCCACCAGCCGCAGCCACCGCCCGCCCACCGTGCGCAGCAGCTTGCTCACATCGGCCGCGGTCACCTGCAAGGTACCGCGGTCGTCGACGATCAGAGGGAGAGTCACTTCGCGGTTCACAAAGGCGATCGTAGCCGCGGAGGACTCACGCCCCCTGCCATACGGTGGTGATGTTGCAGAACTCGCGGATTCCGTGGCCGGACAGCTCACGCCCGTAGCCGGACCGCTTGATCCCGCCGAAGGGGAAGGCCGGGTGCGATGCCGTCATCCCGTTGACGAAGACGCCGCCCGCCTCCAGGTCCCGCACGAACCGGTCCACCTCGTTCTCGTCCCGTGTCCAGACGTTCGAACTCAGGCCGAACGGCGAGTCGTTGGCGATCAGCACCGCCTCGTCGAGATCGGCCGCCCGGTACAGCGTGGCGACCGGTCCGAAGGCCTCCTCGCGGTGGATGCGCATCTCCCGGGTGATGCCCGCCAGGACGGTCGGCGGGTAGAACCAGCCGGGCCCGTCCGGCCGCTCACCGCCGCACAGCACGGTCGCGCCGCTGCGCCGGGCGTCGTCCACCAGCTCCTCCAGATCGGTCCGCCCCTGCTCGCTGGAGAGCGGCCCGACCTCCGTGTCCTCCTGCATCGGGTCGCCCACCTTCAGCGCCCGCATGCCCCGCACGAAGCGCTCGGCGAAGGCGTCGTAGACGTCCGTGTGCACGATGAAGCGCTTGGCGGCGATGCACGACTGCCCGTTGTTCTGCACCCGCGCGGTCACCGCGACCTCGGCGGCCCGGTCCAGGTCGGCGGAGGGCATCACGACGAACGGGTCGCTGCCGCCCAGCTCCAGCACCGTTTTCTTGATCATCTCCCCGGCGGTGGACGCGACCGCCCGCCCCGCCGGCTCGCTGCCGGTGAGGGTGGCCGCCTCCACCCGCTCGTCGCGCAGGATGTCGTCGACCGCGGCGGAGCCGATGAGCAGGGTCTGGAAACAGCCCTCGGGGAACCCGGCCCGGTGGAACAGGTCCTCCAGGTACAGGGCGGTCTGCGGCACGTTGGAGGCGTGCTTGAGCAGCCCGACGTTCCCGGCCATCAGCGCGGGGGCCGCGAACCGGACGACCTGCCACAGCGGGAAGTTCCAGGGCATCACCGCGAGCACGGGGCCGAGCGGCCGGTAGCGCACGAGGACCCGGGAGGCGCCGGTGTCCGTCACGTCGCTTTCCGCGGGCTCCTCGTCGGCGAGCAGGCCCTCGGCGTGCTCGGCGTACCAGCGCATCGCCTTGGCGCACTTGGCGGCCTCCGCGCGGGCCTGTTTGACCGGCTTGCCCATCTCGGTGGTCATGACCCGGCCGATCTCGTCCTGGTCCTCGTCCAGGAGATCGGCGGCGTTGTTCATGAGGCGGGCGCGCTCGGCGAACGTCGTCGTCCGGTACGTGCGGAACGTGGCCTCGGCGAGCTGGAGCCGGCGCTCGAGCTCCTCCTCGCCCATGGCCTCGTACGTCTTGAGCGTCTCGCCGTTCGCCGGGTTCACCGTCGCGATGGGCATGGCTGACCTCCCTGGGAGCGGGCTGTGGTACGACCTTCGCGCGCCGCGGTGGGGACCGCAACGCGTACACCTCTCGTCAGGGCGAGTGCTCCGCCAGCCGGTCGAGAAACGCCGCCTGGGCCGTGACGATCACCTCGCGGGCCCGGTCCAGGCCGAACCACTCCACCCGGTCCAGCTCCGGGAACTCGGCCGTCCGCCCGGACCGCGGCGGCCACTCCATCCGGAACGTGCCGGGCGTGACCGACGCGGGGTCCAGGTCGGCCTCCACCGCCCAGGCGGTGACGAGCTTGCCGCCGCTCTGCCGGACCTCGCCGAGCGGTACGGCCTCGCCGTCGGGCGGCGGCAGGCCCAGCTCCTCCTCGAACTCGCGGCGGGCGGCCTCCCACGCCGGCTCCTCGGGGGCGTACTCGCCCTTGGGCACGGTCCAGGCCCCCGCGTCGCGCCGGGCGAAGAACGGTCCGCCCATGTGGCCGAGCAGCACCTCCAGGCCGCCCTCGCCCCGCCGGAACAGCAGCAGGCCCGCACTCCGCCGCTGCCGCCGCTCGCCCGCCTGGCGCTTCTCGCTCACGGGCTCCCCTCCGCCGGCACGAGGCGCGTCCCGCGAGGGGCGGGAGACGCCTCGGCCCCACCGGGCGCGTTCGGCTCGCGGCCCGCCTCGGTTACGCGCCAGGCGCCCGGTTCGCGACCTGCCTCGCGCACCCGACCCGCCCCGGGCAGGCGCTCCGCCTCGGCCCGGCGGCGCGCGACCGGACGGGGGCCTGCCTCCGGCGCGCGGTCCGCCGGGGCACGCCCCCTCACGGCCGCACCCCGGGGTGCGCGGCCAGCACCGTGTCCACCGTGTCCGCCTGCTCGGCGGGCTTGTCCTCGCGGTAGCGCACGACCCGGGCGAAGCGCAGGGTGACGCCGGCCGGGTAGCGCGTGGAGCGTTGCAGACCGTCGTAGGCGATCTCGACGACCAGCTCGGGCCGTACGTTCACCCCCCAGCCGTGCTCGTCCACCGCCAGCTCCCGCAGCCGCTCGGTCTGCCAGGCCAGCATCGCGTCGGTCATGCCCTTGAAGGTCTTGCCGAGCATGGCGAAGCCGCCGTCGGCGGTGCGGGCGCCCAGGTGCAGGTTGGACAGTTTCCCGGTGCGGCGGCCGTGGCCCCACTCCGCGGCCAGGACCACGAGGTCGAGGGTGTGCACGGGCTTGACCTTCAGCCAGGAGGCGCCGCGGCGGCCCGCGCTGTAGGGCGCGTCCAGCGCCTTCACCACCACGCCCTCGTGGCCGCGCTTCAGCGTGGCGGCGAGGAACCGCTCGGCCTCGGCGACGTCGTCCGGCCCGGACACCAGCGCGCGCCGCACCCGCAGCGGCTCGGGGACCAGCCGGGCCAGCTCGACGTGCCGCTCCTCGAACGGCAGGTCGAGCAGGTCGCGGTCGCCGACCGACAGGGCGTCGAAGAAGACGGGGGAGAGGGGGACGGCCGCGGCGGCCGTGGCCACGTCCACACGGGAGCCCACCCGTCCGGCGGTCTCCTGGAAGGAGCGCGGGCGCCCGTCCGGGCCGAAGGCGATGACCTCGCCGTCCAGGACGAACCGCTCGCCGTCGAGCTCCAGCGCGGCCGCGGTCAGTTCGGGCAGCCGGTCGGTGATGTCGTCCAGCGTCCGGGTGTGGATCCGTACGGCGTCGCCGTCCCGGTGGACCTGGACGCGGATGCCGTCCAGCTTCTCCTCCACCGCGCACGCGCCGAGCTTGCCGACCGCCTCGGCCACCGAGGACGCGCTGTGCGCCAGCATCGGCAGCACCGGGCGGCCCACGGTGAGCCGGAACCGGGCCAGGGCCCCGGGGCCGTCCGCCAGCAGGGCCTGGGCCACCGTCTGCAGCGACCCGGCCAGCATCACCGCCCGCCGCACGTCCGCCGGGGGTGCGCCCGTCGCCTGCGCCAGGCCCTCGACGGCGAGGGCGTCCAGGGCGCCCTGCCGGACCTCGCCGGTGAGCAGTCCGCGCAGGAACCGCTGCTCGTCCTCGGTGGCCGCGCCCATCAGCTCACCGACGATCCGCGACCGTTCGGTCTGCGAGCCGGCGCCGGACACCTTGCCCAGCTCGGTGAGCCGGGCGTCCACCTCGCGCACCGTCAGCGAGGGCTCGGCGGCCGGGGCCACCGGACGGCCGAGCACCTTCCAGCCGACACCCAGGCGTCCCTGCGGCAGCCGTCCCGCCAGATACGGGATGACGACGGGCACGTCGTCCGCCTCCGCTTCCCGGAACAGCTCCGCGAGCAGGGCGGTCTTCCGGGACCGCGCCGAGGCGGCGGCGACCTCCCGGGACACCTGGGCCAGCCGGATCAGCAACATGCAGTCATGGTGCACCGGCGGACGGTGGTCTACACCCGGGCGGCGGATCCCGGTCCGGCGCTCCCGGCGGCCACGGCCGCGTCGAGGTCGGCGAAGAGCAGCTCGCCGTTGATCGCCGCGCCGGCGCGGTAGCCGCGGCTCGCCGCGTTCACGACCTGCTCGGCGTATCCGCTCGCGTTGCCCGCCGCCCACAGACCGGGCACGGTCGTCAGGCCCCGCTCGTCGACGACGGGGTACGCGCCGAACGGCGTCTCGCGCAGCTCGGCGCCCAGCCGCGCGAGGAGCCCGGTGCGCGGCACGGCGCGCGGCGCCACGAACAGCACCTCGCGGCCGTGCACCGTCCCGTCCGCGAGCCGCACCCCGGTGAGCCGGCCGCCGCCGGCGACCACCTCCGCCACCGCGCCCGGCACCACGGCGACTCCGGCCGCCGCGAGTCTGCGCAGGTCGTCGTCGCTCAGCTCCTCCGGGGCGATCTCGTGCAGGAAGAGCGTCACGTCCTTGGACCACTGGGTCACCATCAGCGCCTGGTGCACGCTCATCGCAGTGGTGGCCAGCACGCCGAAGGCCCGGTCGCGCACCTCCCAGCCGTGGCAGTACGGGCAGTGCAGCACATCGTTGCCGTAGCGCTCGGCGAGACCGGGCAACGGCGGCAGCTCGTCCTTCAGGCCGGTCGCGACGACGAGCTGGCGGGCCCGTACGGCACGGCCGCTCGCCAGCTCCACCGTGAAGCCCCCGTCCCGCCGGACGTCCACCGCCCGGTCCCGGACCAGCTCCACGCCGTACCGCGCGATCTCCTCCCGTCCCACGGCGAGGAACTCGGCGGGCGGCATGCCGTCCCGTGACAGATAGCCGTGCATGTGCGCGGCGGGCGCGTTGCGCGGCTCGCCCGCGTCGACGACCAGGGTGCGGCGCCGGGCCCGGCCCAGGACCAGCGCGGCGGACAGCCCGGCCGGCCCGCCCCCGATGACGACGACGTCGTGGCGTCGGTCGGGTTCGGTCGGGTTCTCGTCCGGGTGCGGGGACGCGTTCTCGGTCAAGGTGACCACCTCCACGCCCGACGGTCGCCCGCACGCCGCGATATTGACAAATACGTTTGCCGAAACTGCAATACGGTCATGAGCACCGACGACGTCCTGGCGGGCGTGGGCCCGAGGCTGCGGCGCATGCGCAAGGAGCGGGAGGTGACGCTCGCGGGGCTGTCCGAGGCGACCGGCATCTCCGTCAGCACCCTCTCGCGGCTGGAGTCCGGCCGGCGCAAGCCCAGCCTGGAACTGCTGCTGCCGATCGCGCGGGCCCACCAGGTGCCCCTGGACGAACTGGTCGGCGCCCCGCCGGTCGGCGATCCGCGCGTCCGGTCGAAGCCGATCGTGCGGTCCGGGCGCACCCACTGGCCGCTGACCCGGCAGCCGGGCGGACTCCAGGCGTTCAAGGTGCTGGAGCCGCAGCGGCGGCAGGAGCCGGACCCCCGCACCCATGAGGGCTACGAGTGGCTCTACGTGCTGTCCGGGCGGCTGCGGCTGGTCCTCGGGGAGCACGACGTGGAGCTGGCGGCGGGGGAGGCCGCCGAGTTCGACACCCGTGTGCCGCACTGGTTCGGGTCGACGGGGGAGGGGCCGGCGGAGTTCCTGAGCCTCTTCGGCCCGCAGGGCGAGCGGATGCACGTACGGGCGCGGCCGTCGCGCTCCTGACGCACCCGGCTGTTCCCGGGTGGCGGTTCTCGGCGGCGTTCCCCGGCGGCGTTCCTTGCGCGTGGTCCGCTGCGGTGTTCCTCGCGGGTGGTCCCCGGCGGCGTTTCCCGACGGTCTCCCTGAGGGTGTTCCCTGATGGGCAAGCGACCGCTTAGTATGCGGTCGACCCCGGTCAGACGAAGCAGTCCCGTGGAGGCACCGCATGCAGGCATGGCAAGTGCACGAGAACGGCGAGCCGAGCGAGGTGATGCGGCTGGAGGACGTGGAGCGGCCCACGCCGGGCGACGGCCAGGTCCTGCTGAGGGTGCGCGCCGCCAACGTCAACTTCCCCGACGCCCTGCTGTGCCGCGGCCAGTACCAGGTCCGGCCGCCGCTGCCCTTCACCCCGGGCGTGGAGATCTGCGGGGAGACCGAGGACGGCCGCCGGGTCATCGCCAACCCGGCGCTGCCGCACGGCGGTTTCGCCGAGTACGTCGTCGCCGACGCCGGGGCCGTGCTGCCCGCGCCGGACGCGCTGGACGACGCCGAGGCCGCCGCCCTGCACATCGGCTACCAGACCGGCTGGTTCGGCCTGCACCGCCGGGCGCACCTCCAGGCCGGTGAGACGCTGCTCGTCCACGCGGCCGCCGGCGGGGTCGGCAGCGCGGCCGTGCAGCTGGGAAAGGCGGCCGGGGCCACGGTCGTCGGCGTCGTGGGCGGGGCCGGCAAGGCCGCCGTCGCCCGCGAGCTGGGCTGCGACGTGGTGATCGACCGGCACACGGAGGACGTCGTCACCGCCGTGAAGGAGGCCACCGGCGGCCGGGGCGCCGACGTCGTCTACGACCCGGTCGGCGGCGCGGCGTACGCCCAGTCCGCCAAGACCGTCGCCTTCGAGGGCCGGATCGTCGTGGTCGGCTTCGCCAGCGGGACCATCCCCAGCCCGGCGCTCAACCACGCCCTGGTGAAGAACTACGCGATCCTCGGCCTGCACTGGGGCCTGTACAACACCAAGAACCCCAAGCTGATCCAGCACTGCCACGAACAGCTCACCGAACTCGCCGCCCAGGGCGCGATCAAGCCCCTGGTCAGCGAGCGGGTCTCGCTGAGCGCGGCCGCGAGCGCCGTCCAGCGCGTCGCCGACGGCACGACCACGGGCCGGATCGCCGTCCTGCCCGCGCCGGAGAACGGAGCCACCGCATGACGGACCGCCTCGTCGACGCGGCCGAGCTGCGCCGCCGCACCAGCGAACTGCTCGCCGTGCACCCGCCCGCCACCACCGACCGCACCGACTTCCTCAGGGCCCGCTTCGACGCCGGACTCGCCTGGGTGCACTACCCCGAGGGCCTCGGCGGCCTCGGCGCCCCGCGCTCCCTGCAGGCCGTCGTGGACGCCGAACTGGAGGCCGCCGGCGCCCCCGACAACGACCCGCGGCGCATCGGCATCGGCCTCGGCATGGCCGCGCCGACCATCCTGCGCTACGGCACCGAGGAGCAGAAGCGGCGCTTCCTCAGGCCCCTGTGGGTGGGGGAGGAGGTCTGGTGCCAGCTGTTCAGCGAACCCGGCGCCGGATCCGACCTGGCCGCGCTCGGCACCCGCGCCGTCCGCGAGGGCGACACCTGGGTGGTCGACGGGCAGAAGGTGTGGACCTCCAGCGCGCACCTCGCCCGCTGGGCCATCCTCATCGCCCGCACCGACCCGGACGTGCCCAAGCACGCCGGCATCACCTACTTCGTCTGCGACATGACCGACCCCGGCGTCGAGGTGCGGCCGCTGCGCCAGATCACCGGTGAGGCCGAGTTCAACGAGGTCTTCCTGACCGGCGTCCGCATCCCGGACGCGCACCGCCTCGGCGAGGTCGGCGACGGCTGGCGGGTCGCGCAGACGACGCTGATGAACGAGCGCGTGTCCATCGGCGGGATGCGGCTGCCCCGCGACGGCGGCATGATCGGCCCGGTCGCGAAGACCTGGCGCGAGCGCCCCGAGCTGCGCACCCACGACCTGCACCAGCGGCTGCTGGGCCTGTGGGTCGAGGCCGAGGTCGCCCGCCTCACCGGCGAGCGGCTGCGCCAGCAGCTCGTGGCGGGCCAGCCCGGCCCGGAGGGGTCCGGCATGAAGCTCGCCTTCGCCCGTCTCAACCAGGAGATCAGCGGCCTGGAGGTCGAACTCCTCGGCGAGGAGGGCCTGCTGTACGAGGACTGGACGATGCGGCGCCCGGAGCTGGTGGACTTCACCGGACGCGACGCCGGCTACCGCTACCTGCGCGCCAAGGGCAACAGCATCGAGGGCGGGACCAGCGAGGTCCTGCTGAACATCGTCGCCGAGCGCGTCCTGGGCCTGCCCGCCGAGCCGCGCACCGACAAGGACGTCGCATGGAAGGACCTCGCCCGATGAGCACACAGCCCGACCTGCTGTACTCGGAGGAGGAAGAGGCGCTGCGCGCCGCCGTCCGGGACCTGCTCACCGACCACTGCGACGCGGCGGGCGTCATCGCGCGCACCGAGTCGGACGCCCCGCACGACCGCGGGCTGTGGAAGTCGCTCGCCGACGGCATGGGACTGGCCGGTCTGCTGGTGCCGGAGGCGCGGGGCGGCCAGGGGGCCACACACCGCGAAGCGGCCGTGGTGCTGGAGGAGCTGGGCCGGTCCGTCGCGCCCGTGCCCTACCTCACCAGCGCCGTCGTCGCCACCGAGGCCCTGCTGGCCTACCCCGGCGACGAGGCCGCCGAGCTGCTGGCCCGGCTGGCGTCGGGGCGGACGATCGGCGCCCTGGCCGTCGGACTGCACCTCGCTCCGGAGCGCGCCCCCGAGGCCGTACGGCACGAGGACGGCGCGCTGTACGGCGAGTTGACCGGCGTCGCGGACGCCGCGGCCGCGGACGTGCTGCTGGTCCCCGCGGACGACGGCGGACTGTACGCCGTGGAGGCCGGCGCCGTGACCGTCACCCCGCAGGTCTCCCTGGACCTGACCCGCCCGGTGGCCGGCGTCGCCCTCGACGGCGCGCCCGGCCACCGGCTCGGCGAGGCGGCGCCCGCCGTACGACGCGCGCTGCGCGCCGGTGCCGGACTCTTGGCATCCGAGCAACTCGGCCTGGCCGAGTGGGCGTTGACCGAGACCGTGCGCTACCTCAAGGAGCGCAGGCAGTTCAACCGGCCGGTCGGCGGCTTCCAGGCGATCAAGCACCGGCTCGCCCAGCTGTGGCTGGAAGTGGTCCATCTGCGCGCCGCCGCCCGCGCCGCGGCCGACGCCCTCGCGAGCGGCACCGACACCGAGGTGGCGGTCGCCGTCGCCCAGGCCTACGCGGCTCCCGTCGCCGTCCACGCCGCGGAGGAGGCGCTGCAACTGCACGGCGGCATCGGCATGACCTGGGAGCACCCCGTCCACCTGCACCTGAAGCGGGCCAAGGCGGACTCGATCGCCTACGGCACGGCGGGCGCCCACCGCGAGGCGCTGGCCCGGCTGGTCGACCTCCAGGCTCCCTGACGCCCGCCCGGCACACCCGGCACAGCCCGCCCGGCCCCGGGCGGGCTGCGCCATGCCCCGCGTCCCCGCACCCTGGACCCCGGCACCTCCGCGCCCGCCTCCTTCGTCCCGCTGATCAGCGACAACTGGACGCTGAACGTCACCTGGCGCGGCGACGGCCCGTTCCCCGAAGCCGAGCGGCGCAAGCTGCGCGCCCTCGTCGACACCGCGCACGCACACGGTCAGCGGGTGCGCTTCCGGGCCACCGCCGACACCGCGGGGCCCGCCCGCGACGCGCTGCGGGGCGAACTGCTCGCGGCCGGCGCCGACCTCCTCAACACGGGCGACCTGGCCGGCCCGGAGGCATTCCTCGACGCCCACGAGCGACCGTAGAACCACACGTTCGGCGGACACGTCAGCCGCCCGGACGAACCCTCCGCTACGCCACACTTGCGGCCGAAAGCCGCGAACGGGCGTGGCGGAGGAGGTTGACGGTGGCCATTTCCATCTCTGTGGTGCTGTTGCTGCTGATCCTTGCGGTGATCTTCGTACGCAACGGCGCGCTGAAGTGCTCGCACGCCCTCGTCTGCTGCATGCTCGGCTTCTTCCTGGCCGGCACCAGCATGGCGCCCACCATCCAGCAAGGGCTGGAGGCCACGGCCCAGATCGTCGGCAGCCTGCACCCCTGAGCTTCAGGACGCGAACACGCCGATCCCGTTCGCGACCGCCCGCTCGGCGCCGCCGCTCGGGTGGTTGCGCACGCTCACCACGCTCTCGCCGCGCTCCCGGGCGACCAGGGTGCTGGAGCCGCCGCCGTCGACGTTGAAGCCCTGTGTGGCGCCCAGGGACCGCAGCGTGGCGGCGAGTTCGGCGACGGTGAGACCGGTGCGGTACCCGGGGGAGCCGTCCAGGGCGAGGAGCAGCAGCCGGTGGCCGCCGCCCGCGATGCCCACGCCGCTGCGCACGGCGGACGCCGAATGGTCGAGCCCGGGCAGCGGCACTCCGCCGCGCAGCACCGGGAAGCCGCCGACCGCGAAGGCGTACGCCGTCCCGGACGCCGCCACCAACTGGTGCCGTACCTGGACCTCTTCACCCACGAACATCTTGCGCAGCTGCTGGGCGCCCGCCTCCCGGCCCACCAGCACGGTCGTGCCGGCCGCGATGGCGCCGCTGCCGGGCCCGTCGGCGGTGGCGACGACCCGGCCGCCCCGGACCGTCACCTCGTAGGTGTCGGTGCTGCACGGAGCGCGCCGGCTGCTGTCCGTGCCGCAGGTCGCCCGCAGCCGCGAGACGCTGCCCCAGTCCGCGGTGTACGCCCCGACCGAACCCACCGGCAGCGCGTACTGGTTGAGACCGCGGATCGTCAACTCACCCTCGGGCGTGCTCACCGAACCGGCGAGGCTCAGCCGGTCCAGGCGGGCCGTGCGGTCGGTGCCCACCCCGAGCACGTCCTCGGTCGTGGCGCCGGGCGGCAGCGCGGGCCCGAAGCGCTGCCCGCGCGGCACGGCCGCCTTCAGCGCGCGCCCGGCCGCGATCTCCGGGCCGACCGCCGAGCCGGTCGCCGCCACACCCGGGTGCTGGGTCTCGCTGATGTGGAAGAAGTCCCCGTTGACGCCCGCCACCGCGCCCTGCGCGTCGGCCATCCGGGAGACGGTGCCCCGCGCCGCCACGGCAGCGGGGTGCAGCAGGCCGACCCGAACGTGCCGATTGTTCAGGTCCACGCTGATCAGGTGCGCGTGTGCCACTCCGCCCGCCGACCTGAGGTCGAACTCGCGGTACTCCACCCCCGGCGCGATCTCCTCGGCCCGCTGCGCACCACGGGCCGGTGCCGCCCCCGCGAGGGCCGCACCGGCCAGTGCGCCGCATGCCAGCAGAGCCGCCAGCGCCGATCTCAGCCGTCCGTCACGGCGTGCCGCACTGCTCACAGTGCCCCCTGATGTCTCGTCAACCTCGGCAGGACTCAGGGGAAGTGCACCAGAGGGGCGGTGGCCGGGGCGTCGTTCACGCGTCGACGACGCGGGAACGGATGAGAAAACGCACTCCTTCGGGTGCTTCCAGCGAGAAGCCGCTGCCGCGGCCGGGCACCACGTCGACGATCAGCCGGGTGTGGCTCCACACCTCGTACTGGCTGCGTGACATCCAGAACGCCACCGGCCGCGACACCCCCTCGACATCCAGTTCCGCGAGCAGCACGTCCGAGCCGCCGGTGCGGAACTCGCCCTCCGGGTAGCACATCGGAGCGCTGCCGTCGCAGCAGCCGCCGGACTGATGGAACATCAGGGGACCGTGCGCCTCGCTGAGCCGCCGCACCAGCTCGGCCGCCGCGGGGGTGAGCGTCACGCGCGGGGTCTGCTCGTCCATCGTCGCCGTCCTTCGCCGCACCGGAAGAAACCGGGTCCAGGCAACCGGACGGAAGGTTGCGACGAGGTTGCACGGCGCCCGGACGGCGCCGCGGCCGCGGGCGTCTCCGCGGCGGACGGCACGGCCCGGCGGTCAGCGTCCCGGCGGAACGGGTCCCGGGGCCCGGCGGCCGGCCGCCGTCAGCCCTGCCGCGGCGGAAGCGCCTGTTCGGTCCAGACGGTCTTGCCGCCGGTGGTGTACCGGGTGCCCCACGCCTGGGCCAGCTGGGCGGCGATGAACAGGCCGCGCCCGCCCTCGTCGACCGTCCGGGCGTGGCGCAGATGCGGCGCCGCCGTCCCCGTGTCCCGCACCTCGCAGGTCAGGTTGCGGTCGTGGATCAGGCGCAGCTCGATGGGCGGTGCCCCGTAACGCACCGCGTTGGTGACGAGTTCGCTGACGATGACCTGTGTGTTGAACGCCGTCTCGTCGTCCACGTCCCAGGCCGCGAGCTGCTTGCGGGTGCGGTTCCTGGCGGTCGCCACCGCGGCCGCTTCGGACTCCAGCCGCCAGGAGGCGAACTCCTCGGCGGCGAAGGACCGGGTGCGCGCGACGATCACCGCGGCGTCGCCCGCGCCCAGGCTGTCCGGGAGCTCGTACACCAGGGCGTCGCAGAGCTCCTGCAGCGGCCGGTCGGCGTAGTCCGGTGCCGCCCGCAACGGCTGCGAGAAGTCCGCGAGATACGTCGTGAGCAGCGGATCGCTGGTGAACACCAGCACGCTGCCGTCCGGCACCCGGAAGGTGACGGCGGCGAAGGGCGCGTCCTCGTCGGTGCCCAGGCGCGGCCCGAACGGGGTGTCGGGGACCGCGACGATCCGGTCGGGACGCACCACCAGCGGCGCCAGGTGCCCGGCCGCCGCCATCGCGCACGTGCCGGTGAGCGGGTCGTGGACGGCGTACACGCAGTCGGCGCTGAGCGCCTCGCGGCGCAGCGGGTCCCCGATGGGCAGGTTCGCCCGTTCCGCCGCCAGCTCGGCGGCCGTGTCGTGCAGGCGCGCGAGGAGCTCGTCGGGAGCGAGGTCGAAGGCCGCCAGCGACCGTACGACCGTCCGCAGCTGGCCCATGGTCGCGGCCGTGTTCAGGCCCTGCCCCGCCACGTTGCCGACGACCAGCGCGGTCCGCGCGCTGGACAGGGCGATGGTGTCGTACCAGGCCCCGGGGTCGGCGCCGGTGACCGAGAGATAGGCGGTCTCCAGCGACGCGTGGGTCTCGGGGAGCCGGGGCAGCAACTGACGCTGCACGGTGGCGGCGATGGCGTGCTCGCGGACGAAGCGGCGCGCGTTGTCGATGCACAGGGTCGTGTGGGCGGCGAGCTCTACCGCGAGCTGCCGGTCGCCCTCGTCGAACGGCGGCGACTGCCCCACGCGGTACAGGCTGACCAGGCCCAGCGCCGCGTCCCGCAGCGCCATCGGCACCACCAGGAGGGTGTGCGCCTCCGACGAGCGCATCGCCTCCGCCCGGGGCACGTCCACGGGCATCCACGCCTCGGCCGGGCGCAGCGAAACCACCCGGGGGCGCAGATCGGTCAGGGCCTGAGTGAAGGGCGTGGGGGAGGGCAGGCGGCGCACGTCGCCCACCGGATGCGCCTGCGGCGGATGCGGGTTGCTGCTCCGGAAGGCGGTGCGCATCAGCGGCGTGCCCGGCGGCAGCGGGGCCAGCGGCGGGTCGTCGCCGCGGATCACGGCGTCCACCACCTCCACCACCGCGATGTCCGCGAACGCGGGCACCACGGCGCCGACGAACTCCTCACCGGTCACCACCGGGTCCAGCGTCCGGCCCACGCGCCGGCGCACCGCGTCGAGGACCCGGACGCGGGCACGTCCCCGCTCCCGTTCGGTCACGTCGATCGCGGTGACCGCCAGCCCCAGCACCTCGCCCCGCGGACTGTCCAGCCGCAGGGCGGTCACCTCGAAGTGGTGCTCCTGCCACGGGTCCCCGCGCAGGAACGCCCGGACGATCCGCTCCCGCAGGGGAACACCCGTGTCCAGCACCTCGCGCAGCAGGCCCTCCATCTCGCCGGC
Organism: Streptomyces sp. NPDC086766; assembly: GCF_044746005.1. NCBI lineage: Bacteria > Bacillati > Actinomycetota > Actinomycetes > Kitasatosporales > Streptomycetaceae > Streptomyces > Streptomyces sp. NPDC086766. Next base: position 155,034 of record NZ_JBIVBI010000003.1, read on the forward strand.
CTCGACGATGTCGTACACGTCCTCGATCGGCCGTCCGACCAGATCGGCCACGGGAAGGCCCCGCATGGCGGGCGTGGTGGTGTTCACCCGCACCACCCGCAGCTCGGTGTCCAGCAGGTGGAGGCCGATCGGTGAGCTGGTGAACAGCGCCTCCAGCATCGCGGCCTGCGTCTCGTCCGTCTCGTCCCGCTGCCGACCGGGATCGGTGTGCGCCACCGGAACCACCTCCGGGCTCTGTCGGGCACCTGTCCCGGCACACCGCTGCCCCCGCGCGCCGGGGCGCGCGCTTCCAGCCTGCTCCGCGACCGGGTCCGCCGCACCCCGGATCACCTGTGCCGGGTGAGGCCCGGCGGCGGTCCGGTGGCGGACCATCTCCGGAGAAGGCCGCGGGGGACGGTCGTGAGGAAGGGTGCCGTCCGTCCGGCACCCGGGCACGTGCGGAGAGCAGCTCATGCGCTACGAGATCCGCGTCGCCGGGCACATCTCGGAGACGCTGGCCGAAGCCTTTCCCGAGCTGGAGCATGTGGTGATGAGCGGCCAGACCGTCCTCTTCGGCGCGGTGGTGGACGACGCCCACCTCTACGGGCTGCTGGCGCGGTGCCGGTCGCTGGGTCTGCGGCTGCTGGAGATGCGCCGGCTGCCGGAATGGACGGCCTGACCCCGCCGGCCGCGCGCCGGGCACGCTCACCCGTCCCGGGTGAGGCGCCCCTTCCTTGCCGTGCGCACGCTGAAGTCGGCACCGGGCCGCAGCCGGGCCGGGGCCCGGAAACGGAGGAGAGACATGAACGCGCAGACGTACCTGGCGTACGACTATCCGCTGTTGAGCGCCTTCTGGACCATGCTGTGGTTCTTCCTGTGGATCATGTGGTTCATCGTGCTCTTCCGGGTCATCGGCGACATCTTCCGCGACGACTCCCTGGGCGGCTGGGGCAAGACCGGCTGGCTCGTCTTCGTGATCGTGCTGCCGTTCCTCGGCGTCCTCGTCTATCTGATCGCCCGCGGCAAGGACATGGGCCGCCGCGAGGTCGCCCAGGCCCGCGCGCAGCAGCAGGCCTTCGACACCTACGTCCGCGAGACCGCGGCCGGCGGCCGGAGCAGCAGCGTGGACGACCTCGCCCGGCTCTCCGAGATGCGCGCCCGCGGCGACATCACCGACGCGGAGTTCGCCCGGGCCAAGGACGTGATCCTCTCCGGAGGAGCCCCGGCGGGCCGCGCGTCCTCCGCTCCCTCCACGCCCGGCGCCTCCGTCCCCTCCGATCCCGGCCGCTGACCCCGCGCGCGGCGGGATCCCGGCGACGACGCGGCCGGGACGAGGTGCCCGGGACGACGCGGCCGGGACGAGGTGGCCGATCGGCCGGCAGGTGCGGCCGACCGGCCACCTCGTCCGTGCGGCGGCCGGCAGGGGGCGTGCCCGTGCTCCGTCGTACACGCGGGGGCGAGCCCGATGATGCTCCGTCGCTCACTCGTGCCGGCCGTGCGCGGACGTCCGGGAGTGGCCGTACCAGTCGTGCACGACCGCGCTGCCCACGAGGAGGTCCTGCACCGAGGCCCCGCGCCTGCTGGCCGGGATCCACAGCACCCCCCAGGGGATGACGAGCCACAGGACGGCGCGCGCCACGGCGGCACCCGGCGAGAGCCGCGCCCCCGAGCGGTTCGTCACCCGCAGGCCCATCACCTGGTCCCCGGCGGTGCGCCCGGCGGTCACCCAACTGCCCGCTAGGTAGGCGACGGCTGCGGCGCAGCCGGCCCCGAGCGTGATCCAGGGTCCGGGGTGGGGCATCGAGAACGGCGGCCCGAGCAGCAGATAGCGCACCGAGGCGAAGGCGAGTTCGACCACCACGACGGCCCCGAGCAGGACCAGTCCGTCGACGACGGCCGCCACACCACGCGAGACGAGCCCGGCCGGCAGCCCCTGCACGTCCACCGGCTCGTGCGCGCGGACCACCGGGCTCACGGCAACGCTCCCGGCCCCTGGGACGACCCGGACGGCCCCGACGGCTCCTGGGGAGGCTCGTCGACCGGAGGTGCGGCCCCGGCCGTCTCGGCGCGGCCCAGCAGACGGTCGGTGAGCCGCTGGACGAACCGGTCGGCGCGCGCGTTCTGCTCGCGGAACCCGTCGAGCGTCTCCGCGGTGATGCTGCCGCCGGTGTCCCGGACGATCCGTCCCACATCCAGCTCCTGGAGCACCCGCTCGGTGTAGGTCACCAGGTCGATGCGCGCCAGCACGGCGTCGAGATCGACCCGCGCCAGCAGGGCGTCCAGGTCCACGCGGGCGAGGAGCGCGTCGAGATCGACGCGAGCGACCACGGCGTCGAGGTCCACGCGCCCCAGCACCGCGTCGAGGTCGATCCGCTCGGCGAGACGGTCCACGTCCAGCCGGTCGGCGACGGCGTCCGGGTCGACGCGGTCGACGACGGATCCGACGTCCACACGGTTCAGGAGGCCGTCGACGTCCACGCGGTCGACCACGGTGTCGACGTCGACGCGGCCGAGCAGGGCGTCGAGGTCGACGCGGTCGAGGACGGCGTCGATGTCGATGCGCTCCAGCAGGGCGTTCAGATCGATGCGCGCGGCGACGCGGTCCACGTCCAGCCGGTCGGCGACGGCGTCGAGGTCGATCTGGTCGACCACGGCCGCCGTGAGCGCCCGGACGAGAGCCAGCGCCGAGGGCACCACGTCGTCCCGCGCCCGCGCCCGCTCCGCCGCCCCGCGCGTGCCCCACTCCGCGATCCGCCGGTCGACCGCGGCGCGCACCCGCGCCGGCACCAGCCGACGGGTGGCGGCCCCCGCCCAGTGCCCGGCCCGGCCGGCGGTCTCCGCGACGACGGCCAGGGACCTGCGTTGCAGCTCCAGGGCGAGTGCCAGCACGGCGTCACCCACCGGCGCCGTCGCGGCCGGTGCGCGCGACCGTGGGGGGCGTGCGGCGGCGACGGCTTCCGAGGCCAGGTCGGCCGCCCCGACGACCAGCCGCGTCACGCCCACGAGCAGCGGCCGCCGAAGACCGTAGTCATCCGATCCGCCCGGTGCCATCCGGCGGGGCGACTGACCCGCGGTGCTGCTCACACCGCCATGACAGCACTCGGCACCGAGGACGACCTCACCCTGCGGGGGTGACCGACGTCCGGGCAGCCGGGCCCCCCGGGCGGCAGGGGGCCGGACCGACGCGAGCCGGGCGTCCGTGAGCCGGGAGGCAGTGAGCCGGGCGGCGGTGAGCCATCGCGGCCGTACGGTATGCTTGATCTCGAGCTGGTCGCCGGAACTCCCGGCTCTCGGCCGTGCGTTGGTGGTCCAAGGAAAGACGCCCCGCTTCCTGCGGGGAAATGCAGGTGCAAGGCCTGCCCGGCGCTCCACCCCGTGAACCCCGTTCCGCTTCGTGCGGGACGGGGTTCACGCCTTTCCGGTCGACCGGCAGGCGGGCAGCCAGTCGGTCGACCGGGCGGGCGGGCCGACTGCCGGTCGACCGGCCCGGCCGCCGGACCACCTCGGGCCCGCCCGTCCGGACGTAGTCAGCCGCCGGGCGCGCGCAGTCCGGCGAGGATCAGGTCCACGGCCTGCTCGGCCCATTCCCGGCGGCCGCCGCGACCGGCCATGTAGTCGGCGTAGAAGGGGCCGAGCAGCGCGGAGACCGCCGCTTCCAGATCGGCGTCCTCCCGGATCTCCCCCCGGGTCCGCGCCTGTTCGAGCACCTGGCGCAACAGGGCCCGGCGGGGCAGGACGGTCCGCTCGCGGAGCAGGGCGAGCAGCTCCGGGGTGTGGGCCTCCTCGGCCAGGCAGGTTCCGATCAGCGCCATGCCGCGCACCCGCTCCACCGTCCCCGCGAAGTCGCGCAGGATCGCCACCAGGTCCGTTCGCGTGTCCCCGGTGGCCGGCGGGGCCTCCGTCATGCGCATGGCCTCCAGCGCCGCGGTGACCAGGTCCGCCTTGGTCTTCCAGCGCAGATGGATGGTGGACTTGCTGACCTGCGCCGTCGCGGCGACCTGGCTCAGGCTCATGCGGGTGTACCCGTGGGACGCCAGCAGTTCCAGGGCCGCACGCAGGATCGCCGCGTCCTTCTCCGCCGACCGCGGGCGTCCGGCGCCCTTGGCGGTGTTCGTGTCGTGCATCGCTTCAGAATAGGGCGTTACCGCACCGAGCGGTTCGGTCCGGGTTCCGCCGCTCACGGACGGACCGCTCACGGAGCGAGGAGCTCGCGGTAGCGCTTGGCGTGCAGGGCGAGGTCCTCGTCGGAGACGGCGTGGGCGCCGAACAGCACCAGCGGCTCGGCCAGACGCATGCCGGTGAGGTGTGCGGTGGCGTCGATCGGCGCGAGCAGTTCGGCGAGGGTGAAGCGGTTGTAGCCGCCCGCGCCGTAGGACTCGGCGGGACCGCCGGCGGAGGTGACCAGCCGCAGGGTCTTGCCGTGCAGCGCGGTGCCGCCGCTGCCGTAGGCGAAGCCGTGGGTGAGCACCTGGTCGATCCAGGACTTGAGCACGCCCGGCACGGAGTACCAGTGCCAGGGGAACTGCCAGACGATCACGTCGTGGTCGCGCAGCAGTCGCTGTTCGTGTGCGATGTCGATGCGGCCGTCGGGGTAGGCGGCGGCGATGTCGTGCACGGTGACGTGGTCGAGGTCGCGAATCGCGTCGGCGAGGCGGGCGGTGACGCGGGACGCGGCCAGGTCGGGATGGGCGACGACGACCAGCGTGCGCGGGGCGGGCATGGTGGGACGGTTCCTTCGGTCGGTGGGATCGGAGAGCGGAGGCGGCGAGCCCGTCGCCGTGCGCGAGCGGGCGCGGGCTCGTGTTCCGCGGACTTCACGAACTCCGCGAACGGCTCATGCGCCGGGGCGGGCGCCCGCGATGTGGAAGTTGAAGTCGGCGTGGCCCAGGGAGCCCCACAAGCGCAGCCAGATCGGCAGCAGCATCTCGGTGCCGCGCGCGGTGGTGATGTCGCCGAGGTCGATGACGTCCTGCCGGGGCCAGCCGAACGACTCCAGCAGGTCGGTGACGGCCTTCTTGGCGCCGGTGTCGTCGCCGGAGACGAAGACGTTGTGCTGTCCGCCCACCCGTGACGGGTCCACCATGACCTGGGCGTTCATGGTGTTGAGGGTCTTGACGACCTTGGTCTCGGGGAAGGCGTGCTGGATCTGCTCGCCGAGGCTGTCGGTGTTGACCGGGCTCAGCGACGGCGGCATCCCCTGGGAGAAGTCCAGCGGGTTGGCGATGTCGACGAGGATCTTGCCCGACAGGCGGTCGCGTCCGGCGGCCTCGAGGGCCTGGAGCGAGGCGCCACCGGCGGTGGTGTTCACCACCGCCTCACCGAAGGCGCCGGCGTCCGCGAAGGACAGCAGGCGCACCTGGCCGTGCTCGGTCAGCCAGTGGGCGAACGGCGGGTTGCCGTAGGCGTCGGGCTCGGTACGGGCCAGGGTGGCCTCCGGGTCGCGGGTGCCGACGGCGACCTCGTGGCCCAGGGAGGCGAGCTTGCCGGCGATGGCCTGGCCGACGGAGCCGGTGCCGAGGACTGCGTAGCGCATGGGGTGGTCCTTTCCGGGTGGCGGTGCCGACAGGTGTTCCGTGTTCGGCACGCTCCGCTAAAACTAAACCGAGCGGTTCGGTATTGCAAGCGCGTAGGGTGGGGCCATGCGGAAGACGAACACGGGGGACTGCCCGAGTGCGGCGGGCCGGCCGCGGTGCCCGGACAGGCGGGCCGCGATCCTGGCGGCCGCGCTCACCCTGCTCACCGAGCAGGGCTTCTCCCGGATGACCCTCGACCAGGTCGCCCGGACCGCCGGGGTGAGCAAGGCGACCATCCATCTGCGCTGGCGGGCGAAGGCCGATCTGGCCGCCGCCGCGCTGGCCGCCGCTCCGCTCCCCTGCTCCGTACCGGCCCCGGCGCGCGCGCAGGGCACCCCGCGCCCGGCCGGAGACCCGCGGGCCGAACTCGCCAACCTCCTCGACGACTTCATCGACGCGCTCTCCCGGCGCCGGGACGCGGCGCTGATGGGCACCTGCCTGGCCGAGGAGGCCCACACCCCGCGCCTGCTGCACGCCCTGCGCGAGCGGGAGGTCCTTCCCCGCCGGGCGGCCCTCCGTGCGGTCCTGGACGAGGGCCGGGCGGGTGGCCTCCTGCCTGCGGACGCCGATCTGGAGGCACTGGCCTCGGCCCTGCTCGGCGCGTGCTACGCCGACCATCTCGCGGGCCGCGCGGCCGCTCCCGGCGCCGGCCGCCGCATCGTGGACACCGTGCTCGGGCCGGAGCCGGAGTCTGGATCGGGGCCGGCGCCGGGGCCGGGAGCGGGATGGGGACCGGCACGGCAGCCGGATCCCGGCCGAACGTGACGGCGAGGACCGGCGGTTGTCTCCCGTACGACGTGTGCGACGTGTGCGACGTGCACGGCCTGTACGACGTGCGGGAGGCAACCGTCGGTCCCTTCGGCCCTCGCGTACGCGACCTCCGGCGCGCCTACTTGAGATAAGGCCCGTCGGTGCCGATCTTGCCGGGCGCGGCGTTCACCCCGCCCTGGTCGAGGACGTAGACGCGGAGGTTTCCCTTGCCGGAGGCGGGGACGTCGAGGGTGCCGTCGGTGACGGTGACGCTGCGGCCGGTGACCGCCTCCTTGTACGTTCCGTCGAGGATGCCGGTGAAGGTGGCGCCGTTGCCGACCGAGACCAGGGCGTAGCTGTCGACGCCGGTGGCGGTGTCGGTGTAGCGGCGTTTGAATGCCATGTCCCCGCTGACGCCCTCGGTGGAGTACTGGCCCATCTGCAGGGCGGGGATGGCGCGGCGGATCTGGTTGAGCCGCTGGACATGTTTGACCAGCGGCTGCTGAAGCGTGGTGGCCACGGCGCCGGACGCGCTGGAGACCTCGGAGAAGTCGCTCGCCGTGACCTCGCCCGCGACCTTGTCGCCGTAGTACGCGCGGCCGGTGGAGGCCAGGGGGCAGGTGGGTCCGCAGTCGATCTGCTTGCCGGCCTGGAACTCGATCTCCGATCCGTAGTAGAGGGTGGGGACGCCCCGGAAGGTCCACATCAGGGACATGTTCTCGGCCCAGGCGTCGGTGCCTCCGGCGTAGCGCGTGCTCGACTTGTTCGGGCCGTAGTCGTGGCTGTCGACGTAGACGACGTTGTACGTGGCGTCGTTGGTGGCGTCGTCGGAGTCCTTGCCGTTGCCGAAGGCGTTGGACGCGGAGGTGAAGTTGTTGTGCATCCGCATGTCGATGATGTCCATGCCGCTGAACCGGCTGTGGTCCGGCGTGTGGTAGCTGTTGCCGTCGAGGAAGGCGTTGTCCGACGTGGGCTGGCCGGCCGGGCCGAGGTTCTCCTCGTAGGTGTACTGGTCGAGGGCGGCCTGGACGTCGTCGGAGGTGTACTCCTTGCGTTCCTTCCAGGTGTAGAACTGGGCGGAGTGGTTGACCGAGCCGTGGTTCCACTTGTCGTTGACGAAGGCCGCGACCTCGCCGAAGACGAAGAAGTCCTTCGCCTTGTCCGGGCCGAACCTGCGGGTGACCTCGTCGTATATCGCGGGCAGGAAGCGGCGGTTCCAGGTGATGCGCGGGACGTGTACGGCGGTGTCGACGCGGAAGCCGTCCACGCCCATGTCGATGTACTTGTCGTAGGCGCCGATCAGATACTGCTGCACGGTCGCGTTCTCGGTGTTGAAGTCGGCCAGGTCCTCGTGGATCCAGCACGAGCGGGAGTCCTCGCCCTCCCAGTTGCCGAGCCAGCACTGGTGGTACAGCGCGGCGGGGAAGAGCCTGTTCGTGGGTGACGGCCACTGGCAGTTGTACAGGGTGTAGCCCTCGGCGCTGTAGCGGCCCGTGGGCTTGCCCCAGTCGAGGCAGGTGTTGCCGCTCGGCTCGGCGGTGGACCACAGGTCGCCGTTGTAGTACGACTTGCCCGACACGGGCTCGACGGTGAGGCCGTCGTAGGCGAAGTCCGCGTTCGGCTGGTCGTAGTACCAGGACCACTGGGAGTCGCGCACGCCGTAGACCTTGGGGACGAACAGGCCCTTGGCGCCCCAGCGGGAGGAGTGGTTGTAGACCACGTCCTGGTAGATCTTCATCCCCTTGGCGTGGGCGGCGTCGATCAGGTCCTGGTAGGAGGCGCCGGCCGACTCCAGGCGGGGGTCGACGCGGTAGAAGTCCCAGCCGTGGTAGCCGTGGTAGTCGTAGTCCGATCGGTTGAGGACGACGGGGGTGATCCAGACGGCGGAGAAGCCGAGTGCCTTGATGTAGTCGAGCTTCTCGATCAGGCCCTTGAAGTCGCCGCGGAACATGGGATCGCCGTTGGCCGCGTTGCCGGACTTCACGTGCTGGCTGCCGCCCCGGTCGTTGGAGGGGTCGCCGTCGTAGAAGCGTGCCGTCAGCACGAAGTAGATCGGGTCCTTGCGCGGGTCGCCGCCGAGCGGGGCGCCGGAGGCGGCGGGCGGCGGGGCCTCCCCGGTGGTGGCGCACTCGGAGGTGCTCGCGGGGGAGAGGTTGCCGGCCGCGTCCCGTGCCCTCACGGTCCAGCAGTAGTCGGTGTGCGCCTCCAGGCCGCTCTCGGACTGGACGGTGGAGGAGGTGGTGGACACGGAGGTGCCGTGGCTGCCGCCGGTGCGGGTGACCTGGTAGCCGGTGACGCCCACGTCGTCGGTGGCGGCGTTCCAGGTCAGCACCACGGAGGTGCCGGTGACGCTCGCGTTCACGCCGGTGGGCGTGGTGGGCGCGGTGGTGTCGGGGACGGCGGCGGCGCAGGGGTCGGTCGCGGCGGCCGTGACCGTGTGGTTGTCGACCCTGGAATTGCCCTGCCGGAGCTGGTAGTTGGCACCGTTGTTGTTGTCCCAGACGCCGTTGCCGTTGTTGAAGGTGGCCTGCCAGGTGGTGGCGGAGCCGAGGTCGACGGTCTTCTTCACCCAGCCGGTGCACGCCGGTTCCATGCCGACTCCGGGGACGGTGGTCCAACTGCCGCCCGCGGGAGCCCAGTGCAGATTGACGGTGGGCCAGCCGACGGCGGCCGCGGAGTACCAGACCGTCGCCGTGTTCCCGGCCGGGGGCGGCGTCGAGCCGCACGGGTCGCTGTGGGCCACGATTCCGTCCTTGACGGTGATCGCCCCTGTGCCCAGCTGGTAGTTGGCGCCGTTGTCGTTGTCCCAGACGCCGTTGCCGTTGTTGAAGGTCGCCTGCCAGCTGGTGGCGGAGCCGAGGTCGACGGTCAGCTCGACCCAGTCGGTGCAGGCGGCGTCCATCCGGGTGCCGGGGACGGTGGTCCAGCCGCCGCCGGAGGGCGCCCAGTGCAGGTGGTACGCCGACCAGGCCCGGGTCGGCGTGTAGTAGTACACCGTGGCGGAGTTCGCGGCGCTCGCGCCGTTCACGGCGGTGGGGTGTGCGGCGGCGCTCGGCGACGCGTCGGCGTGGGCGCCCGGCAGCAGGGCCATGAGCAGGCCGTACAGGGCGGCGACGAGGACCGGCAGCGGCCTGGAGCGGGGGTGTCTGCCGGACGGGTGGGCGAGGTGCATGGTGGGGGGCTCCTCGTGTGCGGGGCCGCGGTGGGGACGCGGCCGTGGCGGGTGGTGTGGAGGTCGCGGTCCGGTCGCTACTTGGCGATCAGGACCAGGACGGCGCGGCCGTGCAGCCGGTAGACGGTGCCGGAGCCGCCGAGCAGGGCCTCGCTGCCGGGCCGGGCGACCTGGTCGGCGCCCTCGGCCCAGGTGGAGGTGTCGGTGACGCGGTACCAGGACTTGCCCGCGCCGGGGGACGGGAGCGTGAAGTCGACGTCGCCCGACCAGCCGTTGTAGGCGACGTAGAGTGCGCTGTTCGGGTCGCCGAGTTCGGTGCCGTCGTAGCGCCAGGCCAGGGCGTGGTTGCCGGAGTCGCCCCAGTAGGTGCTGTCGGGTGCGCTGCCCGCCGGGGTGAACCAGTCCAGCTCGCCCATACCGTTGCCGTTGCCGTCGGCCCCGCTGTAGAAGTCCACCGGGCGCAGGGCGGGGTGGGCCTTGCGGAACGCGATCAGGCGCTCGGCGTAGGTGCGGAAGGCGCTCTGGTCGGCGGTGTACGACGTGGTGAGCCAGTTGGCCGAGGAGTCCAGGTTGTAGGGGTTGTTGTTGCAGCGGATCGAGCGCAGGTACTCGTCGCCGCCGGTCGTCATCGGCGTACCGGCAGACAGCATCAGGAAGGCGAAGCCGTTGCGGGCGGCCTTGCGCTGGTCGGCCGCGACGCCCCCCTGGTCCCAGGACAGGTTGTAGTCGGAGCCGCCGTCGGAGGGGCCGTAGGGCCAGGCCTGGTTGTTGCTCTTGCTGTTGCAGCGGTAGAGGTCGGCGAGGGTGAAACCGTCGTGCGCGACCATGAAGTTGACGGAGTTGAACGGCGCCCGGCCGTTCGGCTGGTAGAGGTCGGAGGAGCCGGCGAAGCGGGTGGCCAGGTCGCTGGGGGTGACGTTCTCCACGCCCATCGCGTTCTGGTCGCGGCGCATGGTGTCACGGAACTTGTCGTTCCATTCGGACCATCCGGCAGGGAAGTTGCCGACCTGGTAGGTGCCGCTGCCCAGCGCCCAGGGCTCGGCGATCCAGTCGGTGCCGGAGCCGCCGCCCGCGGGGCGCGCGGGCATCAGGGCGGTGATGCGGTTGAGTGCGGTGTCCGGGTCGGTGCGGCTGAACTGGAAGCAGCCGTGCTGGCAGGTGTTGCCGAGGATCGGCGCGAGGTCGAAGCGGAAGCCGTCGACGCCGAGGGTGTCCTTCCAGTACGCCAGCGAATCGGTGATCAGGGCCCGGGTGACGGGGTTGTAGGTGTTGACGTTGCCGCCGACGCCGGTGTTGTCCCACGGGCTCTGCATGTCGCTGGTCAGCGAGTAGTAGGTGGGGTTGTCCAGGCCGCGCAGCGAGAAGAGGTTGTAGGTGTTCTTGTCGCTCGCGTTCCAGGGCCCGCCCTCGCCCGTGTGGTTGTAGACCACGTCGGTGAAGACCTTGATCCCGGCGTCGTGGAACGCCTTCACCATCTCCTTGAACTCGCGGGTGGGGCCTCCGGCGCTCCGGTCGGCGGCGTAGCGGCGGTCCGGCGCGAAGTAGTCGAGGGTGGAGTAGCCCCAGTAGTTGTCCCCGGCCGTGCCGGTCGGGTCCACGTCGTTGGCGTCGTTCTGCGTCTCCTGCACGGGGAGGAACTCCACCGCGGTGACCCCGAGGGAGGCGAGGTCGGCGGCCTTCAGGGCGGCGCCCTTGTAGGTGCCCCGGTAGGCGCTGGGCACGGAGGGGTCGTTCTCGGTGAGGCCGCGCACGTGGACCTCGTAGACGATGTCGTCCTTGAGAGCGCGGGTCGGCTTGGTGCCGGTGCTCGTGGTGTCCGCGGCGAGCACGATGCCCTTGGGTGCCTGCGCGGCGTCGTCGACGGCGCGGTGCTGGGGGCCGGTGCCGTAGACCGAGCCGTCGGTGGCGGCCGGGGTGACCGGGTCGTGGGTCAGCTCCCTGGCATAGGGGTCGGTCAGCAGCTTGTTCGGGTCGAACCGGTTGCCGGCCGCGTCCACGTCCGCCACGAACCCCGTGCTGGAACCCTTCGTCCACGCCGGGTCGTAGGGCCAGTTGGGTCCCCAGGCGCGGTAGCCGTAGTAGACCGGTCCGGTGATGCCGTACTGCTGCTGGATCGTCGCCACCGGGACCGTCACCGACCAGACGGAGGTCGTGGCGTCCTTGGTGAGCTGGAGGGCGGCGGCCTCCTGGCTGCCGGTGGCCGCCCGGTACAGGTACAGCTCGATGCGGGTGGCACGGGAGGAGTAGATCCGGAACTCGATGTTCGTGCCGGACGCGTCGTAGCGGGCGCCGAGCGGACCGCCCGTGGCGGCCGCGGCCGGTGCGGCGAGGCCCCCGGAGGGGAGCGGTGCGACGAGGGCGGCGGTGACGGCGAGGACCGCGGTGGCGGTTCGCAGGCCGAGGCGGCGTCTTCTCCGCGTGCGGGCGGGGGAGGGCGAAGGCACGGCGGCTCCTGAAGGCAGGCAGGAATAGCCCTCGGCGCCGGTCCCTGGACACCGATGGCGTGAAAGAGATTGCTGAATCTTGCCGCAAAGTAGTGCAACCTTGGAGCACCGTAAAGACCTCGCGCACGATCCGGTGCGCCCAACAGACTTTGTAGAAGCGGACCTTGGGATGCGCGTGGAAGGGCGAAGAGGTGCCCGCCCGGCGAACACTCCCCGGGGCGTCCACTGCGAGGGGGAGCCCGTGCGCACCCCGTCACCACTCCTGCTGATCCCCCGTGCGGGATCGGTGACGGCCGGTCAGGGCGCAGAGCGGAGCGCCCGTTCGGCGAGCGGCAGAGCCGCCACGCTGCCCGCCTCGGTGATCACGCCGTCCTCGACGGCCTCGAGCGCCCGGTCCATCGCCGTCCACCGCACCGTCATACCGACCTCGGTGTCGTCTCGGTGTAGGGCGCCCGGCCTCAGCCCGGTGGCGAGGAACAGGTGCGTACGCGCGGCAGTGGCGGCGGGCAGCGGGTCGATGACGCCCAGGGCACGCACCTCGTCCGCGACGACGCCGGTCTCCTCCTCCAGCTCCCGAAGGGCGGCCACCCGCGGCTCCTGGCCACCGGTACCTCCGCCGGGGAGATGCAGAACGCGGCGCTGCTGGAGGTAGAAGTCGTCCTCGACCAGGGCGATCTGCCGCGACTGGTTGACCGCGACGACGCGCACACCGTCGTCGACGGCGACGTACTCGTAGGTACCGGGGCGGCCGTCGGGCCGCATCACCTGGTCGCGATACAGGGAGACGAACGGTCCGTGGTGCACCAACTCGGCCCGCACCCGCTTCCAGCCGCCCATGGCTCTCCCCGAGATCGTCTCCGGTGGCGCCCCATCATGCGTGCCGCGCCGGGTCGCGTCATCACGCGAACCGTGCCGGCGAGGACCGCTCCATGCGGCGCTGCTGGGAGGAAGCGGAAGCCGGGCCGCTACGCGTCCTGTCTCAGCAGTCGCAGGGTCGCCGCACCGGTGCGCCTGAGCGCGGACAGCGGCTGTGCCAAGCAGTCGTTGAGGGCACGTGCCACGGTGTGGTCCAGTTCGATGATCACCTTGACGTAGCGGGTTTCCAGCGCCGTGACCGTGGTGGTGGGAGTGGTGTCGGCGGTGGTAGCGGTGTGGGCGGCGGGGGCGGGGCCGTCCGGGCGACCCCGCAGTGCGGCTCGATAGGCGTCCTTGCGCTGGTTCACACGGAGTCCTGACGTTTGATGAGTTCCTCGGCGAGGTCCATGTAGGCCGTTCCCTTCACCTCGACGGGGCTGCCGAAGGACTGGGAGTACAGGTCGAGCCGCGGGATGTGTGTGGACAACACGTCGAAACCCCGCTCTCTGAGGGCCTCGCGGGCATCGGCATCGGGGCCCGTCCGCGTGGCGTCGGGACGGTTGGTGCGGTTCAGCAGGACGGCCGTCCGGGCCGGACGGGCGCGCAGAGACTGCATGTCGTCCATTTCCCGGTTGATGGGTGCCATGCGGTCCAGCTCGATGGGAGCCGGGGTCACGGGCACGATCCACTCGCTCGCGTATCTCATGATGGACCGGGCGATGGGGGCGTGGTCCTCCATCTGCGGGGCGTCGAACACCACGGCCCGCCGGTTGTCGAGGAAGTCGTTCACCCGCTGGTGCACGTCGCCCACCGGAAGAGCGAGCACGGGAAACGGGAACCCGCCCGCCAGTTCGCTCCAGCGCAACGCGGAGGACGCGGGGTCGCTGTCCACGAGCAACGGTGACAGGTCTGAGGCATGCAGTGCGTGGGCCAACCAGACGGCGCTGGTCGTCTTCCCCACTCCGGGCTTGAGGTTCACGAATGCATAGCTGTGCGGCACGGGAGCCGACGCTAACGCCCGCATGCCCACGGCTCCCACCGACGCGGAAACACCGTCCCTGGTTCACCCAGCGGCACCGGTGAATCATTCGGGCGGGCTAACGCGAAACCAGGCCGGAGAGCTGCCGACACGCGCCGGCCGCGTGTTGGAAGCCTCGGCGGACCGCCGATTCCACGCCCCTCCTCGTCCCCTCGATCGGGCGTCGGCGTGGGTGCCGTCCTGACGGATCGCAGGGTGCTGTTCGTGTGCCCACCGGTCGTCGACGACGTCTGTCGCGCACCGTCGACATGATCGAGACCCCCGCCCAGCCGGCCCGGCCGGCGACCGCCCTGGTCCGCTTCACCCCCGGTGCCCGCACCAACTGGCACTCCCACGCCAACGGCCACACCCTCTGCATCACCGAATGCCGGTTGCCTGGAGCGCGACGACGCCTCCAGGCAACCGGCTTCAGGCTCTAGAAGGAGCCCAGCTTCTTCGGTGAGTACGAGACCAGGAGGTTCTTCGTCTGCTGGTGGTACACGCTCGCCGTCGCCTCTGACCTGCGGCAAGGGGCGGAATCGTCTGCTGTTGAGCCGAGTTGGTCCGCACCTGGTCCGGATCTTGGTGCGTGATCTGTGGCGTTGGCGTGCGAGTCCTGCGGTACGACATGGCACAGGTTGTAGAGACCGTCCGTGGGCGTCTACGCCGGTCCAGCGCGGGCACGAAATAGCAGGTCAGGGCCTTCTGCTCTGGGAGAGGCCGCCCAGTTGGTGATGGCTGTGTGATAGACGAGTGATACGGCGAGGCTCCGCCGGGGTGCGTCCTGACGGAATTTTGAGCCGAGCCGTGAGACGACGAGGCGCATCGGAGCGCTCCGGTGCGGCTTCGTCTGAGATCGGCTGCGCTGGCAGGCGAAACGCGTGTCGTCCGTCCGTCCCGAGCTCGCTGGACGGGGACGTCATCCCCTGAGGCTGGCGGGCTTCCATGTCGTGGATGGGGCGGATGACACCGCACCGGGGCTGAAGGTGGGCGAGGCGCCCGCGGGCACGCGGGTGAGCTGGTCGTGGTTCTGGCGAAGAGGTCGGCTGCCGGTGCGTGACCGGGTTCCGGGTGCAGGTCCGCCCGGGTCTCACGCCGTCACAGTCGGCGGCCGGCGGGGGCCCCGCCGGGATCGTCGGCCAGCACGATCCCTGTGGTGATCCGTCTGCCCACCGATTCGCGGTGGATGGCGAAGCTCTGGCCGACGGCCATCACGATCTCAAGCCCGTGCTGGCCGATCCGGGTCGGGTCGGGCGCGAGGATCGCGGGCGGGGTCGGGTTGCTGTCCCATACGGTCACGTCGACGGCGCCGCCGTTGATTTCCAGGGTCAGCAGGCAGGGGCCGGGTGCGTACTTGCGGGCGTTGGTCACCAGTTCGCTGACGACGAGCTGCACTATGCCCATCGCGCGCCCGGACACCGGCAATCCGTGCACGGCCTGCACATCGGTGAGGAAGCTGCGGGCCATGCCACGGGCGAGGGCGATGTCCTCGCTGCCCTCGAACGCCCCGGACACCGATAGGACGTCCCCGAGCAGCGAGGGCCCGCAGCAATGGGCAGCGCTCGTGCGATCCGGGCGCCTCCCGGGTCCCGATGGCACAAGTCATGCAGGTCCTGCCCGTACATCGCCGTTGCCGGGCGCCCCAGCAGCCGCTCGGCGGCCGGGTTGACCGCGACGATCCGCCCGGCCGGGTCGATCACCGTCACCGCGGTGCCCAGCTGCTCGACGACCCGATGCCACAGCCCCGATTCCGCCGGCGACAGCCGCCGCTCACGCTCTCCGCCGGGCCTCACGTCCTCCACCACGTCGCGCACCCCCTTACGGGACACTCCGCCGCGGTGGCCCGGTCCCCGGGCCACCGGAACTCCGGTGACCCGATGGTCCTATAGGAACCCGGCCGCACGACTGTCACGACGATCCGATCGGCGATCGGCGCTTGCCGTTACGCCGGCGGGCCGCTGGGGCGGTCCCGATCACTGCCGGTCTCGACCAGGATCTGCCCGGCCCGCCGGAGATTGCCGGTACGGACCGCATCGGCCATCGCGGCCCTCGCCGCGGGCAGGGGCGTGTCCGGCGGAATCACGAGCAGCGGGAAGAGATCGCGGTCGCCACGGGTCACGAGGGCGGTGTCGTTCCCCACGACAGAGGAGTCGATGTGCACGACGCGTCCGTCGACAGTCATCCGGGTCGGCAGCTCGTCCCAGGAGTCTCGGTCCAGGCCGACGCGGGCGACAGGCCCGAGCCGCTCGGTCAGCGCGGAGATCAGGCCGGGCAGCTCGGCGCCTGAGTTCCTGGAGCGGGGCCACCACGCCCCGTCGAAAACGCCCTCACGGTCGTGGGTGGTCGTGAGCCGTAGGAGTGCCGTTCCGGGGCGCAGGGATTCGTACGCACCGTCCGCCAGGAGTCCTGCCGGGGGAGAGGGCTCGGAGACAGCCATGGAACTCACCTGCCTTTCGGTGCTGGCAGGCCGCCGACCGCCGGTGGCGGTGAGGAGGACGGCTACCGCCAAGGGCATGAAGACTCTCCGTGACCCTCGCTACCACG
Source organism: Streptomyces sp. NPDC086766 (assembly GCF_044746005.1). Classification (NCBI taxonomy): domain Bacteria; kingdom Bacillati; phylum Actinomycetota; class Actinomycetes; order Kitasatosporales; family Streptomycetaceae; genus Streptomyces; species Streptomyces sp. NPDC086766. Next base: position 171,369 of record NZ_JBIVBI010000003.1, read on the forward strand.
CTACTCCCCGCCTGCCCGGTCGCCGCGTACCTCGTCTCCACACGCACACCTCCGGCCGGCGTGCTGTTCCTGCCCGGGAACAGCGGGAGACGGGGTGTTCCCGAACTCGGTTTCGCACTGGAACGCCGGGCTGACGGAGACGCCGCCCGTCGCGGTGGCCAGCCGAACGCTTGCGGGCCGCCCTGGCCCGAGCCGCCCTGATCGGCACCGGCGGGGCCCCGCCGTCGCACTGGCCCATCTGCGCCGACGACCTCCTGCGAAGAGCGGCCCCTGCCTGACGGAACGTCCGACGCCGAGTTGGCCCGTCTTCGACGGGAGAACGCTGAGCTGCGTCAAGCGGTCGACTCCCACGCGACGGTCGACCAGGCCATCGATGTTCTCGTCGCGACCCGCCGCATTCGACCAGCCGCCGGGTTCGACGTGCTGCGCGAGGTCTCCCAACGCACCAACGTCAAACTGCACACGGTCGCGAAGGCCGTCATCGCCTGGGCGCCGGGCCGACCGCTGCCGGAGCCGGTGGGCCGGGAAGTGGCCGCGGCGGTGGAGCGGCGCTCGCCTCATCAGGGCGCCCCGGACCGGCCCGGGCGAGGATTCAGGCGTTGAGGCCCTGTTCGACGGCGGGGTAGCAGTCGATGATCTCGTCGATGCCGACCATGTGCAGCAGGCGGACGACGGGCTCCTGCGCGCCGGCGATGCGCAGCCATCCCTGAGCGGCGTTCACGCGTCGGTGGACGGTGACGAAGACGTTGATGCCGCTGGAGTCCATGAAGGTCACACCGCTGAGGTCCGCCACGATCCGCGTCGTCGTCGTGCCGTCCTCGGACAGCAGCGCCTCGCTGAGGAGGTCCTTGACGTCGTGGTCGATCTCGCCGTGCAGGGCCACGACGAGGACGCCGTCGTCCACTGCACGCTGGATGGAGAGCCGGCGTGGCCGGTCTTCCTTGTGGATGTCGCTCACGTTTCCTCGACTGCACCTCGGCTTGCCCACTCAGGGCGTGCCCGCACGATTCTGCCCCACTGCCGCGGCGGCATGCGCCCAAGTAGCCGTGCCGGACGGTTTCCTGGTGGCTTGCGCCTCGCTGCCGCGGGTACTCGCGCGCGTTGACGGAGGGAGTGAGGGCGAGATACGTGGGATCCCATGCCGACGGTGACGGCCGTACCGCAGATCGGTACCTGATGCGAGCCGGATACGCCCTGGATGGAGGCGTCGGCTGTATCGCCGACGCTCGCCACCACGCTGTCGCCTTCCTTGACCAGGCTCACATCGATCACCACGTGCCCGTGCCCGCCCGTGCCCTGGATCTCACGCAGTTGGTGGTCAGCGAGCTGGTCACCAACGCCCTCAAATACGCCCCCGGCCCCGTCCTGATGGAACTGCGCATCACCGCCTGCGCCGTGGACGTCGTCGTGTGGGACAGTGACCCCATCGTGCCCGCTGCACGGCCCGCCGATCCCGATCGGATCGGCCAGCACGGCCTGGAGATCGTCAAAGCCGTCACCCTGGACCTTTTCACCGAACAGGAGCCGGTCGGCAAGCGCATCACGGCCCGCATCGCCCTGCCTGACACATCCAGCAGCGACACCGTCCGCCGCTGAACGAAAGGTCGGCGCCGGGCTGGTGGTTGAGTGGCCGGCCCGCCTTGTCGCGTCGACGACGAGATGGCTACCGTCTGCTTCGAGGTGGCACGGTATGGGAGTCTGAAGGGCCTGTCCGCTCTGGCCCGCGGCGCCAGCTGCGGCGATCAGTGCCGCGGGCCCATGCCCGCTGGACCGGCGGTGGAACGTGTCTACCTGACGTCACTGCGGAACATGGTCGACGACTGCCCGGCGAGTGCCGGCACTGCGCCAACGCGAGGTCGGCCCGGTCTGCAACCCATCGCTGAAGCAGATCCTCGGACGGTGAGCGCGGTAGTGCCAGTACCGCGGGATCTGGCCCACGGCAATGTCGATACGAGCTGCTGGAACCCTTCGAAGAGGCGTCTTACGGATAGCCGCGTACGTCGTCGCGCCCCTTAAGAGCTCTGGTGCCGTTGGCAACTCTTCTTGAGACGTTTCACTCCGAGTGAATAAATATCTGTGCCCGAGAGGTCAGAATTTGAGGGACCATGCAGTCCGAATTTTTGCCGCGCCGAGCAGAGTGCAATTATTCAACGCACACGTGCCGCTCCCGCGTGCTACTGTCGATCTCAGTTGCAGTTGTGGTTCCCGAGACTTCAAGTGCCCCCACCAGGCTTCCCCGGGTCGGGAGCGCTTTTGTTTTTCCGGTCATTTCCGGGCGGGGTGATCATCGCGGCGACACGGCGTCCGCGCGGTGCGGAGGCCGATGCACTGCCCCAAAGGAGATATGACATGGCTGCTGGTACCGTGAAGTGGTTCAACGCGGAAAAGGGCTTCGGCTTCATCGAGCAGGACGGTGGCGGCGCTGACGTGTTCGCCCACTACTCGAACATTGCGGCGCAGGGCTTCCGTGAGCTGCTCGAGGGCCAGAAAGTGAACTTCGACATCGCGCAGGGCCAGAAGGGCCCGACGGCCGAGAACATCGTTCCGGCCTGACGCTGATGCGCAAATCCGTAGCTGGGGCCCGCATCCTTCGGGGTGCGGGCCCCAGCTGCACGCATCTCTAGCAGCGGTTTCACCCGCGGGATCCGCAGCCAACCCCCGGATCTCGAGGTCCCCATCGCGTCACCCATTCCAGCATCTGCGCCTCCGGAGATTTCCGCCGGCCGGATCTGATTTCTTTTGCATCCGGTCCATACTCGTGATTCCCCATGCCGCTCATCGCTGCGGAAATTCCTTGATATGTGCCACATCGAGGAAGGTCCCTTCGCCTCGCAGACGCCGCGCGGTTCCGGCGGCCCTACCCGTTCCGGCAGTTATAGCCGCCGGCCCGTCGCAGTGCAGGGTGAGTTCGCGCATCCCGAGACGGTCACCCCTGCGGCGAGCGACACGCATCCGTCGGCCCGACGCCCTGCCGGCGGTCGACGAGCAGGGCAACGCCCTGGGTGTCCTCGCCCTCTTCCGCTTGAGAGTCCCGTCCGCGGTCGGACCGCTCTCCCTTCTCCCTTGTGAGGTCACATGCGCTGCGTCATCGCCCGCTTCCCCTTCGAGCTCACCAAGGGCGGCGTGCTGGAATCGATGAAGGGCGTCAAGCCCGAACCGGTCACCGACGAATCGGTGACCATCGGCCGCCGCCACTACCCCGTCAAGCAGGTCGGCCAGGTCATCACCGGCCAGGACCGCCGTGACTTCAGCGCAGCCGAAGTCTCCCGGGCCATGGCCCAGCTCGGCTTCACCTGCCGCACCCTCCCTCAGGCCGTGCCCGCGCCCGTGGGCATCCTCAACTCGCTGCAGCACGACTCCGCCATGCTCGGCGCCCCCGTCGCGGCCTGACCGAGAGAAACAGGCGCAAGCCGACACCTGACCAGCAGCGTGGGCCCGATCGGTACGCCGGTCGGGCCCACACTGCTGGTCAGCCGGTTCCTGTCGCCGTCGCTCAGTGGTGGGAGTAGCTGAAGTCGCCCACGGTCCAGGCGCTGACGTCCTCGATCGCGACCCGGTACATCCCGCCCGTCTCCGGGATCCCCACCTGGCCCTGCAGGATGCGGGCGACGTGGAAGTGCAGATGCGTGGGCGGCCCTTCCCTCTTCACGGGGGCGTCGAAGGCGGTGGCGAACTCGCCCAAGCGGGCGGAATCCCTCAGCACATCCGACACCCTCTGCTTCCACACCGCTTCGGCAGCAAGCCGACCGGTGATGACGGCGCCACCGGTGACCACGGTAAGGGACATCTGGTTGCTCTGACCGGACTCCACCAGGGCGGCGACGTCAACCAGCAGCTCGTCAGGCTTCGACATGAGTCCGACTATATTCGTCGGCCATCCGGCTGCTTGAGCGGTGACGCTACCGGGCAAGGCAGGCGCTCATGGTTTTGCCGTCGGAGGCCCGCCGGGTGACCGCCGTGGCGTGGGCGAGACCGGTGACCATGGGCCGGCCGAAGCCCCCGGTGCCGCCGTTCAGGTCAGGGGTGCGCGTGCGCGGCACATGCCAGCTGGGGTCGTGAACGGCGGCCTTGATGGTGTCGGGATGTGCAGTCAGTTCCAATGCGCAGTGGCAGTCGACGCATGACGGCACCTGCTGCCGTGAGCCCGTGTCCTAGCGGCTCACGGTCTGCTCGAGAGTCGGGGGCCGTGCCGGTTCGCCGCGAGCTGCTCGATCATCCCGGGATCGCCGAGGGCGGCGCAGACCTTCGTGGCGCGCCCGTCATCGGCCGACCTGCGGGGCGTCACGCCTGAAAGCGTCCGTGCCGGCCGGTGGTGTTCTTCGCGAGCCGCAGTGTTGGCCGGTGCCCGTCGACGGTAGCCGCGGCGCAGTAGGCGACGTCACGCTCAGCCCGACGTGCTGCGCGACGGTGGGTCACTGTGAGCGCCGGACTGAGCTTCGGAGCTGCTTGACCCAGCCATGGACCGGTCGAGGCGGATGACCTCACCTTCGAACACCCGGAAATCTATGCCAGCCACAGTAGACATTGGGTGGCGGTGTGGTTATGGTTTCTCTCGTAGCCGAGATCGAGAGAGGCCCGGCAGAGATGAACTGCCGGGCAGCAGTAGCGCAGTTGCTGTTCGCAGGACGGTGCGGTGGTGGAGTTCCGAAGCCAGAGCAGTCGCAGGGCGGCGACGGGACTGACGACCGGACCGGGTGGCCCGCAGTGATCAGGGGCCGCCATAAGGAGTACCGCAGTGGCAGTACCCGTAAATGAAGGATCGCAGTACCCAGCAGTGAAGTCAGTGAGCAGTACCTCGGTGAAGGCGTCGGCTGCGGGCGCGCGCATCGGGAGGTTCGGCAGTGGGGTTCCAAGCCAGAGCAGACGCAGGACGGGCGACGGGGCTGGCTGTCGAAGAGTGGCGCTGTTCGAGGCCACCAGCAGTTCGCGATACCAGCAGTTCGCAGTTTCGGTTAGTGAGTAGTTGATCAAGAGGGAAGAACGGAGGAGCCGAGCGCCATCAGGATCGCCCGGGCGGACGTCTTGGACCCGGGTACCGCAGGACATCGATAGTGAGGTGGTCTCCGGTCGAGCAACCGCGATCCCCGCGCCCCCGACAGCGTCTCGGTCGGGTCTGCGGAAACAGAGGGCCGGTGCAGTATCAGGGCCGGCCGATGGTGTAGTAGTTCCTTCGGGGCCCTGGTGCCAGTACGGCGCCAGGGCCCCTCCACGCGTTCCACAGAGAGGTGCAATGACAGCAGACGACACGTTCGGCCGTCTCGATGACGACGACTACCCCGCCTACACCATGGGCCGAGCTGCCGAGATGCTCGGAACCACACAGGGTTTCCTCCGCGCCATCGGCGAAGCCCGCCTCATCACCCCACTCCGCTCCGCAGGCGGCCACCGCCGCTACTCCCGCTACCAGCTGCGCATCGCCGCCCGCGCCCGGGAACTCGTCGACCACGGGACCCCCATCGAGGCCGCCTGCCGGATCGTCATCCTCGAAGACCAGCTCGAGGAAGCCCAGCGCCTCAACGCCGAATATCGCCGCGCCGCCGAATCAGCGAACCCAACGGCAGCAGCATGAGATGAGCGTGCCCGTCAGCGCCGGGCGGGCACCGCACGCACGGTCTCGTGTGTGGCGTGATCATTTCCTCTGGTGACGCGGCGTGTGGACGTGTAGCGTCTGTGTCAGCTGTCGTGGTTCGGAATTCCCTCTTGCCCGCGCCTTTGGTGTGGGTGTTTTGCTGTGCTGTGCCGCAGGGACCAGGGCGATCACCTCCGTCTGCCACAGGGAGTGGTAGGCGTTCATCGACTGGAAGGCATGACCATGGCTACGGGAACTGTGAAGTGGTTCAACGCGGAGAAGGGCTTCGGCTTCATCGCCCAGGACGGCGGCGGCCCGGATGTCTTCGCGCACTACTCCGCGATCAACTCCACAGGCTTTCGTGAGCTCCAGGAGGGCCAGGCCGTGACGTTCGACGTCACCCAGGGCCAGAAGGGTCCGCAGGCCGAGAACATCAACCTCGCCTGACCTCGCAGACCTGCCCGAGGGATCGCGCACGCCGCGTCCGGTGGCCGCCGCCCGTGCGGGCCCTGCCGCCCACCTGGACGAAGGCGCCTGCTCTCGTGCCGGGCCGGTGCGACTTCGGCCCGGCACTTCCTGACCTCACTCGCTGCAAGCGTCGTCGGGCACGGGGGAGCCGCATGTCCTGCGCGGCTGCTGTGCAGCTTGGAGGAGCCGACGTTCAGACGCTCGTCCAGGCGTCGAGAAAGGCTTTCCGTCCAGCCGGATCGTCCGACCTGCGGTCTGCGTGCAGGACGCGCCAGGCGGTGAGCTCGAGATCTCGGAGCCACAGTTCTCCGATGACCTGTGTCTTGAGGTCGGGCAGATGGTCGGACTCGACGAGGGCCTGACCGATCACCTCCCCGGCCGCGGAGCGCTGGGGCGGGGTCATCTCATCGACGGCCGAGAGGACCTGCCGGGCCAGGGCGGTTCCCTCTCCTGCCAGCGAGCGCAGGACCGAATCCTTGATGTTGACGGGCAGCAGGTACGCGGTGCCCGAAGACCTCCACAGGTCCGACCAGAAGCGCTCGCCTGCCGCGGTGGGGGCAGGCAGCGCGGCCAGCAGCCCGAGGAGATGGCCGGTGGCCGCGTAGCCATCGGAGTGGGCGGCTGCGACGACTGCGACGCCGGCGACGCCCTCCACATCGAGCTGGCCCGCCTCGAGATGGGGAGCCAGGTCCAGTTGGTGTTCCAACTGGTCTGCGAGTGCGGTGGATACGTAGGGGCGGACCTCAGGAAGCATCGGCGATCCTTGCGCGTAGGCGAGCGGAGATGCCCGTTCGTAAGCCCTGATCGTTCCCAGGACCAGCCGTTCTACTCGGCTTCGGCAGGCCCAATTGGCGGTAGGTCAACGGGGCTGGGGTTCCCACGGTGGCGAACCGGCTCGGTCCCGGCGACGTGGCTCTGGGGTTCTGGACCGAACCCCCGCCATGTGTCCGGGTGAGGTTTCCTAGCATGACCGCATGGTTGCCAGTGACGCCCAGGAGCCCCGGGGAGGACGAGAGGCCGCGTCCCGCGACGCCGCTGAAGTCGAATGTGGTCACGTCGTGTCAGCGCGGGGAGAGCGCCGTGCAGCCGGGCTACCCGACGAATCACCAGGCGACCGTGCGGGGAAGGGGGCTCACTCGGTTACTGCCCTGGTGGAGCGGGTGGCCGACCTGGCCGAACCGATCAAGCCGAGGTTGCGTGGCTGGCTCCATGCCGGAATGGTCCCCGCCGCACTGAGCGCGGGCGTCGTACTCATGTGCCTGGCCGGTACTCAGCAGGCGGTCCTGGCCTGTGCCGTGTACTCGATCACCGCCTGGCTGCTGTTCGCGACGAGCGCCGTCTACCACCGCGGCACCTGGGGACCGCTCGGCGAGGCTCTTCTGCGACGCCTCGACCACGCCAACATCTTCCTGATCATCGCCGGCACCTGCACCCCCCTGGCCGTGCTCCTCCTCCCGCCGGACCAGCGGTCCGTGCTGCTGTGGATCGTCTGGACGGGAGCGCTGGCCGGCATCGCGTTCCGGGTCCTGTGGGTCGGAGCTCCGCGTTGGCTGTACACCCCGTGTTACCTGGCCCTGGGCTGGGCGCCGGTGAGCTACCTTCCCGACTTCCTTCATACCGGTGGAGCAGCCGTAGTCGTCCTGATCGTTGTCGGTGGTCTCCTGTACAGCGCGGGCGCGGTCGTCTACGCCCTGCAGCGGCCCGACCCCTCACCCCGCTGGTTCGGCTATCACGAGGTCTTCCATGCCCTGACCGTGGCAGCGTTCACCGCGCACTACGCCGCGATCTCCCTCGCCACCTACTGACCGCGACAGGTTCGGGCTCGCGCCGCTCGTCACACACGTTGCCGCGTGCTGCTCCGCGACGGGCGGGGCCGTCCCCTGGGCATCCCCCTGCTTGAAATCCGTCGCTGTCCCGTCTGTCAGTCGGCGGTTCTCCAGGGTGCGGCGCTCCGTGGGCAGGTAAGGGAGGAGCGAAAGAAAGACGAGACAGCGGTCTTCAGCCGACCTGCGATGAAGGCGCCCCGTGTTCGAGGCGGAAGACATGAGGGAATGGCGGGGCCACGACGTGCTCCACCATGAGCAGCACACCGTGAAAGGCATTCCACTCGGCCAAGCGCGTGTTCCCTCTCAATGGCTGCTTGCTGGATCTGGTCGATGAGGTGGTGCTGCGACGACGTCGGCGAACGTGGTCGCCTCGTCGAGCCCGGTGGTCTTGTCGCGGGTGACGGCGGCGTGCAAGTGGGCGAGGTCCTGCACACCGTCGCCTGGCGCACCCGGGACGCTCGTCTGACGTCCGTTGAGCTGCGGGTTTTCGCGCCTCCAGTCCTTGGGATGTGTTCCCGAGGACTCGTCATGTGGAGTGAGTTGCCACCCCGGCCTGCTGGGGTGGCTGCGACTCCCGTGCCCGACCTCCGTGCCGGCGGAGCCGCGGCCGGAACGGAGGTCGTGCTGCCGGGTTACGGCTCAGGCGTCGATGATGACGGGGATGATGAGGGGCTTGCGACGGTGGGTGCGGAACGCCCAGTTCGCCACGGCGCGGGCGAGGAGCTGTTCGAGTTGGCGCGCGTCCCCGACGCCTTCCTCGGCCGCGGTGGCCAGGGTCTTCTCGATGACGGGGATGACCGGCTCGAAGGTGGCGTCGTCGTGGACGAAGCCCCGGGCGAGGAAGTCGGGGGCCTCGGCGAGGGCGCCGGTGTCCGCGTCGACGATCGCCACCACCGTGACCACGCCTTCCTCTGCGAGGGTGAGGCGGTCCTTGAGGGACGCCTCGGTGGCGCCGCCGACTTCCATGCCGTCCACGTAGACGTTGCCGGCGGGGACCTTGCCGGTGATGGACGCGCGTCCGTCGACCAGGTCGACGACGACGCCGTCCTCGGCGATGACGACGCGGTCGGGGTCGACACCGGTACGGATGGCGAGGTCGGCGTTGGCCCGCAGGTGGCGCCATTCGCCGTGCACGGGCATGACGTTGCGGGGTTTGACGATGTTGTAGCAGTAGACGAGTTCGCCGGCGCTGGCATGCCCGGAGACGTGCACCTTGGCGTTGCCCTTGTGGACCACGTGGGCGCCCCACCGGGTGAGTCCGTTGATCACCCGGTAGATGGCGTTCTCGTTGCCGGGGATGAGAGAGCTGGCGAGCAGGACCGTGTCGCCCTTACCGATGCGGATCAGGTGGTCGCGGTTGGCCATCCGGGACAGCGCGGCCATCGGTTCGCCCTGGGAACCGGTGCACACCAGAGTGATCTTGTGGTCCGGGAGCTTCTCCAGCTCCTTCGTGCTCACCACCAGACCGGAGGGGACCTTCAGGTAACCAAGGTCACGGGCGATGCCCATGTTACGGACCATCGACCGGCCGACGAAGGCGACCTTGCGGCCGTGCTGATGGGCCGCGTCCAGGACCTGCTGGATGCGGTGCACATGGCTGGCGAAGCTGGAGACGATGACCCGGCGCGGCGCGGTGCGCATCACCTGTTCGATCGCCGGGTTCAGCTCCCGCTCGGAGGTGGTGAAGCCGGGTACCTCGGCGTTGGTGGAGTCGGTGAGGAACAGGTCCACGCCCTCCTCGCCGAGGCGGGCGAAGGCGCGCAGATCGGTGATGCGGTCGTCGAGCGGGAACTGGTCCATCTTGAAGTCGCCGGTGTGCAGAACCATCCCGGCCCGGGTACGGATCGCCACCGCGAGGCTGTCGGGGATGGAGTGGTTGACCGCCACGAACTCGCAGTCGAAGGGCCCGAAGCCACGCCGGTCGCCCTCCCGCACCCGTACCGTGCGCGGCCGGATGCCGTGTTCCTTGAGCTTGGCCTCCAGAAACGCCAGCGTCAGCTTGGAGCCGACGACGGGAATGTCGGACCGCTCGCGCAGCAGGTACGGCACGCCGCCGATGTGGTCCTCGTGGCCGTGGGTGAGGACCACGGCCACGATGTCGTCCAGCCGGTCCCGGATCGAGGTGAAGTCCGGCAGGATCACGTCCACGCCGGGTTGGGTCTCCTCGGGGAACAGCACGCCGCAGTCGACGATGAGCAGCTTGGCGGCGTGCTCGAAGACGGTCATGTTGCGGCCGATCTCACCGAGGCCGCCCAGGGCGGTGACCCGCAGACCTCCTTCGGGAAGGGGAGGGGCGGCTTTCAGTTCGGGGTGCGGATGACTCATAGCCTGACGGTACCCGGAGAGCGGGACAGGGTGATCCATTGCCTGTGCGATCTCCTTTTCCCGACGGAGCGGGATACCCGCAGCGGGTGCCTCGGCACGATCACATCACGCCGGCGGCCGGAACAGGCAGGGGTGAAAGCGATACCACCTTCCGTGGCCGAACCCTTCGCCCGGTGCTGGAGAAGAATCTCGTGCACCCTGTCGTGTTATCCGGTGTTTGCCACCTTCCTGTGGCCTCGGCAATGGTCCGCTCGAAATGGTCGAGACGGGGGTGCCGTCGGTGCTCAGGAGCAAGTGGGCCGAAGCGCTCCGAGGCAGCTTCTCTCGCCGGGCGGACAGTTGGCGGTGTCCCCGAAGCGCTCGCCGCCCCGCCAGCCATGCCGGAACCCGATGTGGAGCCCCATGAACTCAACGACGAGGTCGCGCGGCGGCGGCTCGGCCGTTGTCTCGAGCCGGTCCCGGGAAGTCCTGGACTCGCGGCGCTCATGAGCGGGCGGCTCGTGGGGTGTTGTCGTTCGGCGCCGTTTGGTCCACGACTGGTCCGGGCGAGACTCCCCTAGGTGTCAGACAGTAGCGCAAAGGCTCGAGCTCATCACTGAGTGTAGCCGTTATTTCGGGTTGCCTGGAGCGCGACGACGCCTCCAGGCAACCGGCTTCAGGCTCTAGAAGAAGCCCAGCTTCTTCGGTGAGTACGAGACCAGGAGGTTCTTCGTCTGCTGGTGGTACACCGTCCGCTCGGCTCTGACCAGCGCAAATGTGCCATGCGGAGGGACATGGGCGGACCTTGGTCCGGGTATGGTCCGGATCTTGGCGTCGGTCGGCGCGACCGCCGCTCCCAGCACCGAGGCCGCGCCCCGCGGCAGGCCGTATGCGTGGGCGAGAGCGGCCACGGCCCAGGCGGTGATGGCCACCGGGACCGTGCCGGTCAGCACGATGCCGCGCAGGTCCCGGCGGATCGCCCGCAGCGAGGTGGTCACGCTCTCCCAGTACAGGAGGGTGCGGTCACCATGTGGTGGCGACGGTCCGCAGAGCAGTCCAGGTGTCGTCATGTCGCGCGAAGTGCACGGCCAGACGTAGCCGCCACTCGGTGCGTGTGCCGTAGACCGTCGCGTCGGTCAGCGTGCGGCCGACCAGTCGGACCGCGCTGGCGCCGCCGGTGTGCACATCGGAGCCCTTCTCCTCGATGCTGTGGTGGACGAACTGCCCGGCGCGCATCTGGGTGAGCCACTCGGTCTTGGGCTGCACGTAGCCCGTCATATGCGTCAGAGTGAAGGCGTCGTCGAGCAGGACGTCGAGGGCTTCAGTGTCGCCGTTGGTCATCGCTTGGAAGTAGGCGCGGTACGCCGGGACCGCCTTGGCGTGATCGGCGGCTGCAGCCGGTTCAGTGTTCGGCTGGCGGGTGGTCACGGGCGTACCAGCACCTTCTTCAGGGCGTCGTGGTCGTTCATCGCCTGGTAGCCGTCGGCGATGTCCTCCAGGCTGACGGTGCGGTCGAAGACGCGGCCGGCCCGGATCGTACCGTCGAGGATGTGGAGCATCAGTTCATCGATGTAGGCGCGGGCGGGTGCGACGCCGCCGGTGAGGGTGATGTTGCGCATGAAGTCGGCGAACCCGAACGGCACGTCGGTGAACTGGGGAGCCCCGACCCGGCTGATGGTGCCGCCGTCGCGTACGACGCCGAGACTCTGCACGAGAGCGTCCTTCAGCCCGACGCATTCGAGGACCTTGAGGGTGCCTTCGCCGCCGGTCAGCTCGCGGACCTCGGCGACGCCTTCGTCGCCGCGCTCGGCGACCACGTCGGTGGCGCCGAAGTCACGGCCCAGGTCGGTGCGGGTGCGGTGGCGGCCCATCAGGCGGCGTCCGCGTTCGCCGCATCTGCCGGGCGTCCGGGGGGTGGCTCAAGCTTTCAGTTGGGCGAAGGTCGCTCCGTCGATGACGAACCGGTAGTGGACGGCGGAGGCGAGGATCCGCTCGTAGGCGGTGTTGATGTCCTGGGCGCCGATCAGTTCGATTTCGGCGCATCAGCGCCGGCCAGACCGTCAAGTGCCCGCCCGGTGAGGAGCACTGGCACGGCGGCACCGACACCACCCTCATGGCGCACATCGCCATGGTCGTCGGCGACGCCGACGGCGACGGCACCACCTGGCTGGAACCGGTGACCGACGAGCAGTACGCCGAAGCGCTCGCCACCGCCACCCGCTGAGGGCCACTGGGACAGTTGGAGCTGAGCCTGTCCAGGTGAGGAGCGACCGTGCCCCTCACCAGAACTCGTACGTACCGAGAGGCCCGGTCCCGCCCCGTGGTCCGGGATGCTGATGCGCTCGTCGCAGCCCCTGCCGCTGCGAGCAGGTGGGGTGGGTTCCGGCGACGCTCGTTCGACGCTCTCGGGGGCCCCATGCAAGGAGGAGAGCCCTAAACCGTACCTGACCTGGCCTTTTCCTCCGTGGCTCAGGTCGATCCGGACCCGGCGTGGGGCGGGACACCGCTGCGGAGGCAGGCGGACGAGTACAAGGGCCGGTCACGGGGACGGCAGGGCCGACCGGCCCTGCCGTCCCGCGGGGCGGGTGGAGCAGACTCGCAGTGAGGCCGAGAAGCGGTCTCGCGCCACCCGGTGCCCCGCTGCGGCGACGCCTTCCCGGACCCGGTGCCCCATCGCCCCGGTCCATCCTCCGAGGGAGCGAAACATGGCCGCCTTGATCGTGGTCCTGGTGGTGTTGGCCGTTCTGGTTCTGATCGGGCTGGCGATGGCGATCCGGATCGTCCGGCAGTACGAGAACGGTGTCCTGTTCCGGTTCGGCCGCCTGGTCGGTACGCGCGCGCCTGGGCTGCGGTTCATCATCCCGTTCGTCGACGTGCTGCACCGTATCTCGCTGCGCATCGTCACCATGCCGATCCAGTCCCAGGGCATCATCACCCAGGACAACGTCAGCGTCGATGTCTCGGCCGTGGCCTACTTCCGCGTGGTCGACGCGGTCAAGTCGGTCATCGCGATCGAGAACGTGAACTCCGCGATCGACCAGATCGCCCAGACCACCCTGCGCAAGGTCGTCGGCCAGCACACCCTGGACGAGACCCTGTCCGAGACCGACCGCATCAACCTGGACATCCGTCAGATCCTCGACGTCACCACCACCGAATGGGGTGTCGAGGTCACCCTGGTCGAGCTCAAGGACATTCAGCTGCCCGAGTCCATGAAGCGCGCTATGGCCCGGCAGGCCGAGGCCGAGCGGGAGAAGCGATCCAAGATCATCAACGCAGAGGGTGAATCCCTGGCCGCTGCCGCTCTGGGGGACGCTTCCGACACGATGATGGCGCATCCGCTCGCCCTGCAACTGCGCAACCTGCAGAGCCTGGTCGAGATCGGCGTGGACAAGAACACCACCGTCGTCTTCCCGGCACCGGTGATGAGCACCATCGGAGACCTCGGTGCCTTCCTGGCCCGCGAGGCGAACGCGGCCGCCGCCACGGCGCCACCGTCCCCCACGCCCGTACCGGCCCTCGACCTTACCCAGTCCGCTCACGTGCCGGCACCGAACGGGGTGACCGAGACCAGGTGAGGGCCCCTGGAGCCGCGGGCCTGAGGCGACTCCCGGCGCATGTGCGCCGGGAGTCATCGCATGGTGATGCGCTTCCCTGTCCGCGCCCCGCCCCACGCCGGTTGACGGTCTGCGTCACGGCGGGCCGTCGACCGGCGCGGCAGTGCTGAAGCGGCTGGCACGGCGCCGCAGGTGGCGGCGGCCGGCGTAGCGTCCGGGAACCGGAGGGGCCACGGCTACGGCCCCGTAGAAGAGCCGTTTGCCGATCTCGATGAGGGCCAGGTAGGCGAGGATCATGCCGACCAGCGTGGCGAAGAACGCCTCGGGAAGTGGCTGGAAGCCCAGGGTGTGGGCGAGCGGGGTGGCCGGCAGCACCGCGCCGATGGTGACGACGCCGAGCGCCGCGAGGGTCAGCGGCAGGCTGGGGTGGCTGCGGAAGAAGGGAATGCGCCGGGTGCGGATGGCGAAGATCACCAGAGTCTGGGTGGCCAGGGATTCGACGAACCAGCCGGAGCGGAACTGGGCCGGGCCGGAGTGGAAGACCCAGAGCATGACGCCGAAGGTGACGAAGTCGAACACGGAGCTGAGGGGCCCGAAGGAGATCATGAAGCGGCGGATGAAGGCGATGTCCCAGTGCGAGGGCTTGCGCAGCTGCTCCTCGTCCACGTTGTCCGTCGGGATGGCCAGCTGACTGCTGTCGTAGAGGAGGTTGTTCAGCAGGATCTGGGAGGGGAGCATCGGCAGGAAGGACAGGAACAGCGAGGCGCCCGCGGCGGAGGCCATGTTGCCGAAGTTGCTCGAGGTCCCCATCAACACGTACTTGATGGTGTTGGCGAAGATCCTGCGGCCCTCGGCCACACCGTCCGCGAGGACGTTGAGATCCTTTTCCAGCAGGATGACGTCGGCTGAGTCCTTGGCGACGTCGGTGGCCGAGTCGACGGAGATGCCCACGTCGGCCGCGTGCAGAGCCAGTGCGTCGTTGACTCCGTCGCCCAGGAACGCCACGCCGCCGCGGCTGCGCCGTTGCGCGTGCACGATACGGGCCTTGGCCTCGGGACTCACCCGTGCGAAGACGGTGGTCCTGGTGATCGCTTCAGCCAGTTGTGCGTCGTCCAGGGCATCGACCTCGCTGCCGGTCATCGTGCCCGCTTCGGTGAGTCCAAGGTCGTGGCAGACCTTGGCGGCGACTGCGGCGTTGTCGCCGGTGACGACCTTCACCGCGATGCCGAGGGCGGCGAGTCTGGACAGAGCGGTGGCGGCGTCCGGTTTGGGTGGGTCGAGGAACACCAGCAGTCCGGCCAGGCTCAGCTCCCGTTCGTCCTCGGGGCCGACGGCCCGCGTTCCGGAGGCGACGGTCCGGGTAGCGACCGCGACCACCCGGTTCCCTGCGGCGAACTCCGCCGCCAGCGCGTCACGCGCCGCCGGCGGGACCTCGACGCAGCGGTCCAGGACGGT
This sequence comes from Streptomyces sp. NPDC086766, assembly GCF_044746005.1. Classification (NCBI taxonomy): domain Bacteria; kingdom Bacillati; phylum Actinomycetota; class Actinomycetes; order Kitasatosporales; family Streptomycetaceae; genus Streptomyces; species Streptomyces sp. NPDC086766. Next base: position 186,548 of record NZ_JBIVBI010000003.1, read on the forward strand.
CTCCGGCGCCCCCTTGGTCACCAGGCGCGAACAGCCGTCCCTGTCCCGCACAAGGACCGAGATCATGCGGCGTTCGTGATCGAAGGGCAACACCGCGAGCTGTGTGCAGCCGTCCAGCGCGGACCGCTCGCCCCTGGCGGCCGGAGACCGCCACAAGGCCTGGTCCAGCGGGTTCCCGCCGACGTCCTGCGCGTCCCGCGCCGCGTTCTCGCTACTGAGCAGCCCCCACCGTACGACCGCCTCGGAGCTGTGGCCGCCGGCTGGAACGGCACGCATGTACTCGATGCGGCCCAGGGTGAGTGTGCCGGTCTTGTCGGTGAACAGGACATCGACATCGCCCAGGTCCTCGATGCAGACCAGCCGCTTGACCAGCACCTTGCGCCGACTCATCCGGCGTGACCCGGCGGCCAGGCTGGTCGAGACGACGGCGGGCAGCAGCTGCGGGGTGATGCCGACCGCGATGGCGAGCGAGAACAGCAGTGCGTCGATGATCGGCTTGTGCAGGGCGACGTTGATCACGAAGATCGAGGTCGTCAACGCGCCCGCGACGTACACCAGCAGCAGGGAGAAGCGCCGCAGGCCGACCTGGAACTCGGTGTCGAGCGGGTGGGTGTCGAGCCCGGCGGCGATCTTGCCGAACTCGGCGTGCGCCCCGGTGGCCACCACAACCCCGCGGGCAGCGCCGGTCCGGACAACCGTCCCCATGAGAGCGCACCCGGACAATTCGGCCAGCGGGGTCCCGGCCGCGACCGCAGCGAGGTTCTTGCCCACGGGCAGCGACTCGCCGGTCAGCACCGACTCGTCGCACTCCAGACCGGTGACCTCCAGGAGCCGCAGGTCGGCCGGCACGATGTCACCCAGACGCAGTTCCACCACATCACCGGGGACCAACGACGTGACATCCACCAGGGTCGCCCGGCCGTCGCGCAGCACCACCGTCTGGTGGTGGATCTGCGAGTGCAGCGCCTCGGCCGCCTTCTCGGCCCGGTACTCGTTGACGAAGCCCAGCCCCACGGACGCACTCACGATCACCCCGATGATCACAGCATCGCTGCGCTCTCCCACCAGGAAAGACGCGACAGCGGCCGCCACCAGCAGTCCGAGCAGCGGCGAGCGCAGCTGATGCCACAACACGGGAAGCACCCGGGCACGGTGCGTAGCGACCGCGTTGGGGCCGAACCGCGCCTGCCGTCGCGCGGCCTCCTCGCCTCCCAGGCCCTCCCCGGCGACGACACCGAGCCCACGAAGGACATCGCCCCCCGACGCGGCCGCCGCCGACACCACCCCGGGGGCGAGCACGGGCGGCTGCGCCGGAGCAAAGAGGCTCACCAGGCCCCGCATCCGGAAGAGGGTGGACCATTTCTCGGTGCGGGGTACCGGCTGGTCTCACGAGCCGGGCACTGCTGCTTGGCCATCGCATCGCCACCCTGGGCCGTCACGCCCGGCGAGGACGCAGAGTCCGAAGACCGGGGCGCCCTCTGGGGATCCAGCATCGCACGCGCCCGCTCCTCCCACACCCTCACGACCGACGAGAGCTGACACCACCCTGAAAGAGGCGACACAGCGCCTCATCTCTGCCGCCATCCGAGCCTGAACGGCAAGAACGCCGCTCACCGCCCCAGAAGGAGCGGATGCGACAGGCCAGTCAGGCACAGGGTGCCGATCATCCCTCTCGCCAGAGGCCGCCGAAGACCTGCGTCCCGACCCCAGCCACTGCAACCCGTCCATGACGACTACCTCTGTCCTGTGCCATCGAACCTTGGGCATGTGCCGGCACAGTTTGAGCGGATCCGGCGGCGACTACTGGGGCGTCGGCTCGGAGCCGAGTCGACTCCCGGCCGAGGCCGCGCCACGCGACGACGCCAGGCCGCCGGGCTCACCCCTCCGTGACGACCTCGTCCGCCTGCATGCCCTTCTGGCCCTGCGCCGCGATGAAGGTCACCTCCTGGCCTTCCCGGAGGCTCTTGAAGCCGCCGCCCTGGATCGCCCTGAAGTGTACGAAGAGGTCCGCTGGCCGGCGAAGTTTGAGCGCCTCGGGCCGATCGCCTGCGCGCCGGCCCTCTCCAGTTGCCATCGGGGTGTGCTCAGCGCTTTCTGGAAGAGCGGGTGGAACGCCCCGTTCATCCAGGAGGAGCGCACCATGGCGCAACCGGTAAGCAGGCCGACGATCAGCGCTGAGCAGTTCAGCCGAGTGTGTGACGAGATCAGGAGCACGGCGGCGCCCGAGAACAGCGCCCAGTCCATCCGGGACTGCGCTCTGCGCATCGTGCAGACGCTGGGCCTGGCGCTATCCACGGATGACCTGAGCAGACTTCTCGCCGAACTCATGGCCCCTGGGGCGGCCCCACCTCCAGGACGCCCTCACTACACCCGAGAGGCCATCCTGGGCATGCCTGACGAACAGCAAGGAGAAGATGAAGGCCCGGTCAGGTAGGGCGGCCCGACCGGATGTGTCGGTTGGGAACGGTCAAGGCCGCTCACGCTCCTGAGCTCAACCCCGTCGAGGGCGTGGGGTCGCCCCTCAGGAGGTCGCTGGCCGACCTCACCCCACACAGCTTCGACCAGCTCACCGCGTTGGTGAACACGCGGCTGAAGCGATGACCCCGGCCGCAAAAGATCTCCTAGAAATAGGAGGCCACCAGGTCGCGGTCCACCGTGATGGTGTCGCGACCCAGTGCGGGCAATCCCAGGTGGTCACGGATCAGCTGGGTCAGCTGCTTTCGTAGGTATCGGTTTGATGATCCAGTCCTGCCGCCGAGATGAGGGGGGCCATCTTGTGGGGACAGTATTCTCCGACGTAGTCGGGACCCTCGTAGTCGATGCAGGACGATATCTGGCCATCCTTGTAGCGATACGCCTTGGGTCCGTGGGCTAAGGGCGCGTCCGACAAGGGCGCCTGATGGGTGTCTGGCCTGTTCAGGCGCGCCCTTTTCGTGCGTCTAGAAGAAGCCCAGCTTCTTCGGTGAGTACGAGACCAGGAGGTTCTTGGTCTGCTGGTAGTGCTCCAGCATCATCTTGTGCGTCTCGCGTCCGATCCCGGACTGCTTGTACCCGCCGAAGGCGGCGTGGGCCGGGTAGGCGTGGTAGCAGTTCGTCCAGACCCGGCCGGCCTGGATGGCGCGGCCCGCGCGGTAGGCCGTGTTGACGTCCCGGGTCCACACGCCCGCCCCGAGCCCGTACAGCGTGTCGTTGGCGATCTTGAGCGCGTCGTCGAAGTCGTCGAAGGACGCCACCGACACCACCGGCCCGAAGATCTCCTCCTGGAAGATCCGCATCCGGTTGTCGCCCTCGAAGATCGTCGGCTTGACGTAGTAGCCGCCCTTCAACTCGCCGTCGTACTCGATGCGTTCCCCGCCGGTGAGTACGCGCGCGCCCTCCTGCCGGCCGATGTCGAAGTAGGAGAGGATCTTCTCCAACTGGTCGTTGGAGGCCTGCGCGCCGATCATCGTGTCGGTGTCGAGGGGGTGCCCCGGCTTGATCAGCTCGGTGCGCGCGACCGCGGCCTCCAGGAACTCGCGGTAGTGGCCGCTCTGGATCAGCGCGCGGGACGGGCAGGTGCACACCTCGCCCTGGTTGAGCGCGAACATGGTGAAGCCCTCGAGCGCCTTGTCGAGGAAGTCGTCGGCGTGCGCCGAGACGTCGTCGAAGAAGATGTTCGGCGACTTGCCGCCGAGTTCCAGCGTGACCGGCTTGATGTTCTCCGAGGCGTACTGCATGATCAGCCGCCCCGTCGTGGTCTCGCCGGTGAACGCCACCTTCGCCACCCGAGGGCTGGAGGCCAGCGGCTTGCCCGCCTCCACGCCGAAGCCGTTGACGATGTTGACCACACCCGGCGGGAGCAGGTCGGCGATCAGGCTCATCCAGAAGTGGATGGAGGCCGGGGTCTGCTCGGCCGGCTTGAGGATCACGGCGTTGCCCGCGGCCAGCGCCGGAGCGAGCTTCCACGCCGCCATCAGGATCGGGAAGTTCCACGGGATGATCTGCGCGACCACCCCGAGCGGCTCGTGGAAGTGGTACGCCACGGTGTCGTCGTCGATCTCGGAGAGCGAGCCCTCCTGCGCGCGGATCGCGCCCGCGAAGTAGCGGAAGTGGTCGATCGCCAGCGGGATGTCGGCCGCCAGCGTCTCACGGACCGGCTTGCCGTTCTCCCAGCTCTCGGCGACCGCGAGGGCTTCGAGGTTCGCCTCCATCCGGTCGGCGATCTTCAGCAGGATGTCGGAGCGCTCCGTCGCCGACGTCCGGGCCCAGCCCGGGGCGGCCGCCTGCGCCGCGTCCAGCGCCCGCTCCACGTCCTCCGCCGTCCCGCGCGCGACCTCCGTGAACGGCTGCCCGTTCACCGGCGACGGGTTCTCGAAGTACTGCCCGCGGGCCGGTGGCACGTACTCCCCGCCGATGAAGTGGTCGTAGCGCGCCTGGTAGGAGACGATCGCGCCCTCGGTGCCGGGCGCCGCGTAACGGGTCATCCTGGTGTGCCTCCCTCAGCAGCGCTGCCCGCCGTTGGGCAGCTCTCGGCACGAGGCTAGGAAGGCGGACGTTGCAACGACGTTGCGCGGCTCCGCTCCGACGACCCCGGTCGACAGCCCTTCGGCTCTAGTCTGAGCGCTATGAGGGACAGCGACTTCACCGGCTTTCGCGGTCCGGAGTTCGAGCGCGCGGACATGGCGGGGGCGCGGTTCACCGCGGTGAGCCTGGACGGCGCGGAGTTCCGGGCGTGTGCGTTCCACCGGGTGGTGATGCGCGGTGTGGAGATGGCCGACGTCACCATCGACGGCGAGATCCGCAACCTCGTCGTCAACGGGGTCGACGTCGCACCGTTGGTGGAGGCCGAGCTGGACCGCCGGTACCCCGACCGCCGCACGTTCCGCCCGACCACTCCGGAGGGGTTCCGGGAAGCCTGGGACCTCGACGAACGGCTCTGGGAGGCGACCCTCGCGCGGGCCCGCCGGCTCCCACCGGAACTGCTGCACGAGTCGGTCGACGGCGAGTGGTCGTTCATCCAGACTCTGCGCCACCTGGCGTTCGCGACCGAGTCGTGGGTCGGCCGCTGCATCCTGGGCGATCCCAGTCCTTGGCACCCGCTGTCCCTGCCGTGGGACGAGATGAGTCCCCGGCCGGGAGTGCCGCACGACCGTGACGCGCGCCCGTCGCTGGAAGAGACCCTCACCCTGCGGCTGGAGGCGATGGCGATGATGCGGCGCGTGGTCGACGGCCTGACCCACGAGCAGCTCGACAGCCGGACCGAACCGCTCGTGGGTCCCGGCTGGCCGGACGAGGGTGAGACCTTCCCACTCCGCGAGTGCCTGCTGGTCGTCCTCAACGAGGAGTGGTGGCACCGCATCTACGCCGAGCGCGACTTGGCCGTCCTGGAGGAACGGGGCTGACACCGTGGGGCTCGTCCTCACCGGCCGAGTCATCGCATGGCGCAGAGACGTCCGTGATGTCCGTCCGTCCGTGGCTGCGGGCAGGAGGCCCGGCGGCAACCAGGTCCGCTTCCCGGTCCAGAGGATCCACCGGGGACCTGCCCACGAGTGGGGCGGCCGGGACGGGCAGTACCCGGGCGGGCTGGACCGGGACTGGCTGAACCGGGACGGGTGGTGGCCGGCGTGGGCGGGACGGAGACGGGCGGTCGGCGCGGGCGCAGCCGCCGCTGTCAGCGGTTCGGCGGTTCAGCGGGGTGAGGGGCGGGGCGGGTTGGAGGGGGCCGCCAGTTCCGCCTCCAGAGCGGCGAGCCGGGTGCGCACCGGCGCCGTCGGCCGTACGGCGGCCAGGGCCCGCCAGACGTCGAGGTCGTCCTCTCCCCACGGCGCGTGCGCCCAGTCGGCCAGCAGGTCCGGGTCGCGGCGGGCGATCAGCGCCGAGCGCAGGCCGTCGGCGAGGCGCCGCCTGAGCCGCACCACCGCCGGGGCCTGGGAGGCGGGCAGCAGCGGACCGGCGTAGGCGGTCGCCGCGGCCGCGACCGCACCCGTCTCCAGCCGCCGCTCCACGACGGCCGCGTCGGACCCCAGGGGAACGGTGAGCCGGTACGGACGTGAGGCCAGCAGGCCCGGGCCGAGCACCCTGCGCAGCCGGGCCAGTTCGGCCCGCAGCGTCACCGGCGTGACCGACTCGTCCTCGTACAGCGCGCACAACAGCTCGTCACCGGTCAGGCCCTCCGGGTGGCGGGAGAGCAGCATCAGGATCTCGCTGTGCCGGCGGCTCAGCCGTACCGTGCGGCCGTCCACCAGGAGCCGGGCCTCGTCGCGGCCCAGCGCGGTCAGCTCCGGCGTGCCGGTGGCCGGTCCCGGCGGGCCGAGCAGCGCCAGGTGCGACTCGGCGGCCCGCGCCACCGCCTGCACGAACCCCAGACTGTGCGGATGCGCCAGCCGGTCCCCGCCGGTGATGTCCACCGCCCCGAGCACCCGTCCGGTGCGCGGGTCGTGCACCGGAGCCGCCGCGCACGTCCAGGGCTGCACCTGCCGGATGAAATGCTCGGCCGCGAAGACCTGCACCGGCCGGTCGACCATGACCGCCGTGCCCGGAGCGTTCGTGCCGACCGCGGACTCCGCCCACCGGGCACCCGGCACGAAGTTCATCCGCCCGGCCCGCTGCCGGGTCGCCGGATGGCCCTCGACCCACAGCAGTCTGCCGTGCGCGTCGCACACCGCGAGCAGGTGCTCGCCGTCGGCGGCGAATGTGCCGAGCAGCTCCCGGAACAGCGGCATCACCGCAGCCAGCGGATGCTCCGCCCGGTAGGCGCCGAGGTCGCCGTCCGCGAGCTCCACGCTCGCGGCGCCGTCCGGCCCGACGCCCGCCCGCGCGGACCGCCGCCACGAGTCGGCCACCACCGGACGCACCGGTCTGGGCATCGTGCCCCCGGCGGTGAACGTCTCGTGCGCGCTGCGCAGCACCCGTACGCGCTCGGCAGGGTCGGCCCCCGGCTCCAGGGCCACCCACGGATCGGACAACTCGGCCTCCCGGACGGCGATGCGGCTCGGGGACATCGTCACTCCCGGTGTGCGCCTGGACAACCTCTTCGACACGGGTTGCTCGGACGACGCGGCTGCCCGTGCTCCCGACGTCAGGTGAGGTTGACCAGTCTGATGTAGCGGACCCAGTCCCAGTTCGGTCCGGGATCGGTGTGGTCCGAGCCCGGCACCTCGTAGTGCCCGATGATGTGCGCCCGGTCCTTGGGGATGCGGTACGCGTCGCAGATCGTGGCGGTGAGCCTGGCCGACTGCTCGTACAGGGCGTCGGTGAACCAGGAGGGCTGCTCCACCCAGCCCTCGTGCTCGATGCCGATGCTGCGCGTGTTGTAGTCCCAGTTCCCGGCGTGCCATGCGACGTCCGACTCACGGACGCACTGCGCGATGTGCCCGTCGGCGGACCGGACGACGTAGTGGGCGGACACCCTCGCCATCTCGTTCTGGAAGATGGCGAAGGTGTCCGCGTACGTCTCCTGCGCGACGTGGATGATCACCCGGTCGATGGAGTAGGACATGGGCCGGTCGGAGGCCGTGTAGTTGGAACTGCTCGCCGGCCGCCAGTCGGCCGACGGGTAGTCCACGGCCTGCGGTCGCGCCCCGGCCCGCGTGGCGGGGAACAACGCGACGGGTACGGCGGCCAGGGCGGCGGCCTTCAGAAGTCGTCGTCTGCTGGGGAGGGGTCGTGCTCCGTCCATGGGCGAGGGGCCTTTCTCGTGGGGGGGATGTCCCTCGGCGCACGGCCTGCGGTCAGCGCCTGAGTGCCGCCGCCGTCTCGCGCAGCCGCGCGTGCAGTCCGCGGTGAGTCTCGCGCACGGGCAGCCACTCCTTGCGGAGCTTGGCCACGCACGTGTAGTTGGTGTCGCAGACGTTGGCCAACGGCGATTCCACGGCCTGGGTCGCGAACTGGTACGCGTCCGGCTCGCTGAACCCGTAGTCGCGCACCAGCCACCGCACCAGGTCGAGCTGGGATATCCGGAAGGCGTCCTCCAGCGGACGGGCCGAGCCGGTGGAGATGATGTGCGTGTCCGACTCCAGACGCGGCCAGGGGGTGGCCACGCCCTTGAGGAGCTCGACGATCACGACCGTGTTCATCGCACACTCGACGGCGACCCCGCAGGTCTCGCCCTCACCCTGCCGGGCGTGTCCGTCGCCGAGGCTGAGCAGTGCGCCCTCGACGTTCACCCCGAGATAGCAGGTGACGCCGGCCCGCATCTCCGGCGTGTCCATGTTGCCGCCGTGGGCGTCGGGCACCAGTGCGGACCGCACCTCGAGGTTGGCGGGGGCCACTCCCACGGTGCCGTGCATCGGGTCGATGGGCAGCTCGATCTCGAGGGCGCTGTCGTGTGCCCGGAACAGGGCGGTGCGCCGCACCCGGTCCAGCTGCCAGATCCATACCGTCTCGGGCAGCGGCGGTTGCAGGGTCGCCGTCGCGTGCGTGGAGGTGAGCGCCCCGAACAGCGGGACCGTCGTCGAAGCCGCCCAGTCCCGGGCCGGCTCGATCGACACGAAGTGCACCGCGACCGTGTCCCCGGGCTCCGCCCCCTCCACGTGGAAGGGGCCGGTCTGCGGGTTGAGGTACGGGAGCTCGCACACCTCGGACACCAGGTCCTTCTCGGAGCGCACCCGCCCGGCGAAGCAGTCCTCGGTATACAGGTCGAGTACCGTGCCCGGCGCGATGCGCGCCACCGGCGGCGCGCCGCCGAACGTCCAGGCGTACTCGCCCGGTTCTGGCCGCACGGTCAGGATGCGGGGGTCGCTCATCGCTGCACAGCTCCCTTCTCGTTCTGCCTGTGGCGGGTGGAGGGGGGAATCGTCGAGGTGGCTCGCGCAGCCCGATGGCATCGCGCCGAAGTCCGACAGTCGTGTCCCCCGACATGTGAAACCCCCGCGTCCACCCCGGTACGCCCGCCGTCGACCCGACGCGACGGCAGCGCCTCGCGTGATTCACGGTACGGCGCGGGCGGGTCGGGCAGAAGAGCACCGCGTGCATCCGTGGACGGGCGGGAAGTTGGGGACAACTCGGCCACCCGGGCGGGTGAATTGCCTACCGGACGAGTGACGTGTGCCGGGAATCGGACCCGTTCGGGGCCGCGCGGACCGCTGTCGTCGTCCGTGAACGAGGTTCGCCCGGGGTACCGGAGTGCGTCCGCGGGATCGGATCAGCCGTGTCCGGCCACGGCCGCCGGGTCGTCCAGGACGGCACGTACCACCGAGTGGGCGGCACCCAGCAGCGGACCTTCGGGGCCCAGCCGGGAGACGGACACCGGGCAGACGGGCCCGGCGGTGCGCCCGGCCAACTCCGCCTCCAGCGAGGGCAGGAGCCAGGGCGCGAGCCCGGCCAGCGCGCCGCCCAGCACCACGGCCTCGGGGTCGAGCAGATTGACGGCCCCGGTCAGCGCGACACCGAACGCCGTGCCCGCCGCGCTCAGGGCCCGCCGTACCTCCTCGTCACCCCCGGCGGCGCGCCGGGCCAGCAACCCGACCCGGTCCCCGGCCGGTTCCAGGCCCGCCGCTCGCAGCACCGCCTCCTCACCCGCGTACTGCTCCAGGCATCCGCGTCCCCCGCACGGGCACGCCGGCCCCTCGGCCTGGACCGGCACATGGCCCAACTCGCCCGCGAAGCCCCGCGTTCCGCGCAGCAACTGCCCGTCGACCACCACCGCGGCGCCGATACCGATCTCCGCCGACACGTGCAGGAAGTCGCGTGGTGTGCCCTCGCCGAGCCAGAGTTCCGCCAGACCGCCGAAGTTGGCCTCGTTGTCCACGGTCAGCGGGTACGCGGCCGGCAGCAGGGGGCCGAGGTCGGTGTCGTGCCAGTCGAGGTTGGGGGCGCGGACGACCGTCCGGCCGTCGCGGGCGACCAGACCGGGCACCGCGACGGCGAGTCCCGCCGGCCACAGGCCCTGCCCCTCCGCCTCGGCGACGACCTGACGTATCAGCGCGGTGAGTTCCCTCGTCACCGGGACGGGGGAGCGTCCCCGGTTGGTGCCGTGCCGGACGGCCCGCGCCCGCACCTCTCCGCGCAGATCCACCACGCAGGCCGCCAGGTGGTCGACGCCCACCTCCGCGCCCAGCCCCGCCGGGCCGTGTCCGCTGACGGCGAGTGCCGAACCGGGGCGGCCCACCCGGCCGGGCCGCTCGGGTCCGAGCTCGTCCAGGAGGCCCCAGCGGATGAGTTCGTCGACGAGGGTCGACACCGCGGCACGGGTGAGTCCGATGCGGGAGGCGACCGCGGCGCGCGACAGAGGGCCGCCCGCGCTCACGGTGTGCATGACCCGGGCGAGATTGCGGCGGCGCATGCCCTGCTGGGTGTCGGGCAGCGGACGCCCGGGGCCTGTCGCGCGGGCGCCCCCGGAACCGGCCGTGCGGGCCTCGTGCAGCGGTGCGGTCATGCCTCCGTCCGTCCTCGATCGTGTCCGTACGTCGTGTCCGTATGTCGTGTCCGTCGGTCGTGCCGGTCACCCGTGGCCGTGAGTCGTGTCCGTCGGCCGGCGTCCGTCACGGGCCCGGCCGGGAGTCTGTCACCGGCGCCGGTGACGGGGCGCCCGGCTCGAGGTGTCCTTTCCGGCGTGTTCGGCACCCGGTGTCCGTCATCGGGTGCCCGCCTCCCGCTCCAGCAGGGGCGACGCGTCGGAGAGTACCCCGGCGATCCTGGTCAGCGCCGCCTCGTCCCGCTCCACGGCGTCCAGCAAGGGACCGTCGGCCGTCTTCCAGCGGCGGGCGACGGCGGCCGGATCCTCGCCGGTCAGCAGGCCGGCCGCCTGGGCCGCGGCGCCCAGCGCGACCAGCTCGGCCGCTTCGGGCACCTGGACCGGCCGCCCGGACAGGCGCCGCACGGTCTGCTGCCAGGCCGTGCCGCGGGCGCCGCCGCCGATCAGCAGCAGGGGAGCGGTGCGGTCTGCGTCCCGGTCGAGGACCAGGTCGAGCGCGCCGAGCAGTGAGTGGACGGCGCCGTCGTAGGCGGCCTGCAGCAACTGACCCGCGGTCGTGTCGTGGCGCAGCCCGTGCAGAAGCCCGGAGGCGTGCGGCAGGCTGGGGGTGCGTTCGCCGTCCAGGAACGGGAGCAGGGTGACCTCGGCCCCGGGCTCGACGGCCTCCCGGTCCGCGCCCAGCAGTGCGGCGATGCGGTCGACGGCGAGGGTGCAGTTCAGGGTGCAGGCCAGCGGCAGCCACTCCCCGCGGGCGTCGGCGAAGCCGGCCACCGTGCCCGAGGGGTCGGCGGGACGGTGCCGCGACACCGCGTACACCGTGCCCGACGTACCGAGGCTCAGCACCGGCGTGCCGGGGCGAAGCCCCAGGCCCGTGGCGGCCGCGGCATTGTCGCCGGTGCCCGGGGCCACCAGGGTTCCCTTGGAGAACGGCAGGTCGTGGCTGTCGCGCACGGTCCCCACCACCTCCCCGGGCCGCACCACCCGGGGCAGCAGCGCGGGGTCGAGTCCCACACGGGCGAGGATCTCGTCGTCGTAGGACTCCGTGGAGGACGCCCACCAGCCCGTTCCCGACGCATCACCGCGGTCGGTCGTGCCCAGCCCCGTCAGCCGCCCGGTGAGGTAGTCGTGGGGGAGACGTACGGCCGCCGTCGACCGCACCGCCTCCGGTTCGTTCTCCGCCAGCCACGCCCACTTGGTGACGGTGAAGGAGGCGCTGGGCACGCTGCCCGTGCGCTCCGCCCACGCCTTCGGGCCGCCCAGCTCCTCGACCAGGCGGCGGGCCTGCGGAGCCGAGCGGACGTCGTTCCACAGCAGGGCCGGCCGCACGGGCTCGCCCTGGGCGTCGAGGGTGACGAGTCCGTGCTGCTGGCCGGCGACGGACACGGCGGCGGCCTCGTGCGCCGCCTCACCGCACTGGTGCAGTGCCGCGCACAGGGCGTCCCACCACTGGCGCGGGTCGCTCTCGCGGCCGGCCCCCGAGGACACGGTGTGCGGTGCCTTGCCGCTCGCCACGACCCGTCCGGTGGCCGCGTCGACGACGAGCGCCTTGGTGGACTGGGTGGACGAGTCCACACCGACGACGAGCGGACCCTCGGCTGCTGACATCGGGCTCTCCCTCTTTCCGCGGCTCGCGGGGATCTGACCTGGTGTTCTCACGGTGCCCGGGTCGCGTCGACCCGCGCATCCGCCCCGTCGGGGTCATCTGGTCCCTTCCCAGGGAAGCGTTCGCATACTAATTTGTAAATCGCCATGACGAAATAGTCGCAAGCGAGCAAGGAGCCGCGGCATGAGCTACCAGCCCACCCCCGAGGACAGGTTCACCTTCGGCCTGTGGACCGTCGGCTGGCAGGGACGGGACCCGTTCGGCGACGCCACGCGCCGCGCCCTCGACCCGGTCGAGACGGTGCAGCGCCTGGCCGGACTCGGCGCCCACGGTGTGACCTTCCATGACGACGACCTCATCCCCTTCGGGTCCTCGGAGACCGAGCGCGAGTCGCACGTCAAGCGCTTCCGTCAGGCACTCGACATCACCGGCATGACCGTGCCGATGGCGACCACCAACCTCTTCACGCACCCCGTCTTCAAGGACGGCGCCTTCACCGCGAACGACCGCGACGTACGCCGCTACGCCCTGCGCAAGACGATCCGCAACATCGACCTGGCGGCGGAACTCGGCGCGAAGACCTACGTGGCCTGGGGCGGGCGCGAGGGCGCCGAGTCCGGCGCCGCCAAGGACGTCCGCATCGCCCTCGACCGCATGAAGGAGGCGTTCGACCTCCTCGGGGAGTACGTCGTCGCGCAGGGCTACGACCTGCGCTTCGCCATCGAACCGAAGCCGAACGAGCCGCGCGGCGACATCCTGCTGCCCACCGTCGGCCACGCCCTGGCGTTCATCGAGCGCCTGGAGCGCCCGGAGCTCTACGGCGTGAACCCGGAGGTCGGTCACGAGCAGATGGCCGGGCTGAACTTCCCGCACGGCATCGCGCAGGCCCTGTGGGCGGGCAAACTGTTCCACATCGACCTCAACGGCCAGTCCGGAATCAAGTACGACCAGGACCTCCGCTTCGGCGCGGGTGATCTGCGTGCCGCCTTCTGGCTCGTCGACCTGCTGGAGAGCGCCGGCTACGAGGGCCCGCGCCACTTCGACTTCAAGCCGCCGCGCACCGAGGACCTCGACGGTGTGTGGGCGTCGGCGGCGGGCTGCATGCGCAACTACCTCATCCTCAAGGAGCGCGCGGCCGCCTTCCGCGCCGATCCGGAGGTCCAGGAGGCCCTGCGCGCGTCCCGGCTGGACGAGCTCGCCCGGCCCACCGCCGCGGACGGCCTGCAGGCGCTGCTCACGGACCGGTCGGCCTTCGAGGACTTCGACGTGGAGGCGGCCGCCTCCCGGGGGATGGCCTTCGAACAGCTGGACCAGCTGGCGATGGACCATCTGCTGGGCGCGCGCGGCTGAGGCCGGCGATCGGCGTGCACGCGCGCGTGCGGGGGCTCCTGCCGGCCCGCGTCGCGCGCGTGCGGCTCGGGTGCCGACTCGCCTTGCCTCCGGCGCTCGACGGCCGTGGGGCGCGGTGACGGCCGATCAGGTCCGGTGCGGCAGCCGGACGCAGGTCAGCGTCGTCTCCACAGGTGGGTGAATGCCCGGCATCCGCCACCGGTCGGCCTGCCCCCGGTGGGCGGGCCCCGGGCGGAGTGAGCACCTCTCCGGCCCGGTCACGTCTCCGGGGCGCCTCGGGGATGTCTCAGGGGCATCTCGGGGTCGTGGTCCGGAACTGCCGGACGCGCGGGCCCGTTCTCACCACAGAGAGCGGCAGTGGCCGCGAAGGAGGCGACAGATGTCGAAGAACGCGAAGATCGCCGCGGGAGGTGTGGCGGCCGGGCTCATCCTGCTGATCTGGCTGCCCTGGTGGGCCGCGCTGCTGATCGTCCTGGGAGTCCCGGCCGCCGCTTACCTCGCGCTGGACCCCTCGCAGCGACGCCGGCTGCGCCGCGTCACCCGCAAGGAGCTGGGCCGCTGAGGCGTCACCGCCCCGCCGTGGTCCCGCCCACGTCGCAGGAGTTCACCACGTCCTCGCCCGCGGTCCTGCCCACGGTCCGGTCCGCGGGCGGCTCGGTGCCGCGCTCGACCCACGACACCAGCGCGTCGAACGCCGACCGGTAGCACGGCAGGATCGGCCGCAGCCGGTCCGGGTAGGTGTCGTACAGCCCGTCGACGTGCGTGCCGCCCTGGATCGTGTAGTACCGGTGCATACCTCCCCGTCCGCTGGCGTCGATCATGCGCGCGTACACGTCAGAGTCCGCCGCCTTGGGCAGCAGGGCGTCCAGGTCGCCGTGCAGCGTGATCAGCGGCCTGCCGATCCGGCCGGTCAGCGCGACGCGTTCCACGGCCCGGTGGACGGACGCCGGACGGGACGCGTAGTCGTACGCCGCGTCCGAGGCGCACGGCGCCAGGATCTCCTCCGCCGTGCTCCCCGCGGACGGGCCCGGGCAGCCGGTGTCGTATCCCGGGTCGAACTCGGCGCGGTAGATCTTCTGCGTGACGCCCCAGTACGCCTTCTCGTGGTACGGCCACAGGAACTCCGAGCCCCGCGCGAAGCCCACCGCGTACAGGTCCTCGTCATCAGCCGATCCCAGGATGTGCCCGACCGCCGCGGGCAGCGAGGTGAGCAGGTTGGGGCCGTCGGCCGTCCACAGGGCGCCCTCCCAGTCCACGCCGCCGTCGTACAGCTCCGGGTGGTTCTCCAGCTGCCAGCGGGTGAGGTAGCCGCCGTTGGAGATGCCGGTCATGTACGTACGGCGCGGGGCGTGCCCGTAGCGCTGGGCGACCGCGCGCTTGGCGGCCCGGGTGAGCTGCGTGGTCCGTGCGTTCCATTCGGCGATGGCGTCACCGGGCCGGGTGCCGTCGCGGTAGAAGTCGGCCCCGCTGTTGCCCTTGTCGGTCGCCGCGTAGGCGTAGCCGCGCGCCAGCACCTGATCCGAGATCGCCTTGTCGGTGGCGTACTGCTTGCGGGTGCCGGGCGCGCCGGTGACGACGAGGCCGCCGTTCCAGTGATCGGGCAGCCGGATCACGAACTGCGCGTCGTGCTTCCAGCCGTGCGTGGCGTTGAAGTGGGAGGAGTCGGGAAAGTAGCCGTCGATCTGCACACCCGGCACCCCCGAGGGCGTCCGCGTCGCCCGCGCCGTGAGCCCCGCCTGGTCGGCGGTGTCCGTGTACGGGGTTCCGGCGAGCCCCGCGGTGGTCAGGTCCGGCAGGCAGGCGCTCTGCTGGAATTCCGCGCCCGGCACCCGTACCCGCTCCTGGCGGACGCAGTGCCCGGCGGCGCCGGCCGCGGCGCCGGCGGGAACCGGCCACGTGACGGCCGCCGCCACCAGGGCGGCGGCAACGAGCGGGACACCTCGGGACAGACGCATGAAAGCCTCCAGGGCACGACGGGGCGGGCGTGACAGCACCGGGCGGTGGAGCCCGGAGCTGCCCCATGGTGCTGTCCCGCTTCCGTGTCATCCATGGGCCGGCGCCACATGGAGTGAGAGCCCGGCATGGCGGAGGAAGACATGTCTCGGCGTCGAAGTGCCCTGCGGCGCAGCCGAGTTCAGCTGGGGCGCACCGCCAGCTTGTCGAGGGCCTCCAGCAGTCCGGGCAGCTCCGGGCCGCGGCCGACCGGCAGGACTTCGCCGGGCTCCTCGTCGAGGAGGACGAAGGCGATGTCGTCGGTCCGGGCCACCATCGACCAGCCGGGACCGTCCACCCGCAGGGTCCGCGCGTCGCCGGAAGCGAAGGACGACCTGACGCGTCCGAGCGGCGGCGGCGAGTCGACGTAGGCGTGCGCCTCCGCCAGGACGCGCCGGATGCCGCCGTGTCCCCCGGAGCCGGCCTCACCGGCCTGCTCAGGGGCTTCCCCGCCGGCCGTCCCGGACGAGCCGCCGTCCGCCGCGGACCCGCCGTCCCGAGCGGGGAAGCCGGTGTCGTCGATCTGCCCGCGCCACACCGCCCACTGCAACGCGATCTCGTCGGCGCCCAGCCGGCGCTGGGCCGGCCCCCAGACGCTGGTGTCCGGCGGCGCGAGCGGCGGCCCGTCCGCGGCCTCCGGCCCGGGATCGTGCGGTGCGGGCACCCCGGGAGCCGCGACGGCGACCGCGAGCGGCCAGCCCGGCAGGGCGGCGACGACCGTGCGCTCGTCGGGCGACAGGTCGTACTCCATTCCGCAGTCCCAGGAGGCGATGGCCACGGCGACCAGCGACACGTCGTCGATGACGACCGTCCATCGCGCCCCGGCGCCGTCCTGGCCGAGAACCAGCCCGTACCCGTCGGCCCGCGGCGCGAGTCCCAGCGCGGCGCAGGCCTCCGGATAGTCGTCGCCCAGCACACTCGGGAACTGCGCAGGCGTCAGCAGCACCGCCGTGAGCACATAGAGCGCGTCGTCCGCGGCGGCGACGGCTTCCTCGTCCGTCCCGGCCATCCCAGCCTCCCCATCGGTTCGTCCAACGGCGCGCACCCTAGTGCGAGCGGAAGGCGGTTGTCACGACTCCGTGTGCGGGCGGACCTGCAGTTTTCCGCCTGGAGGTGGGCGAAACGGCCCTCACGCGTCCATGGTCCGGGCTGCCGGAAGCCCGAGCAGGGTCCGCGCCACCCCCGCCGGTGGCTCGTCGCGCTCCCGCGCCAGGACGATCACCGCACGGCACGCCAGCTCCCTCACTCCGAAGGACAGCGCCTCCGGAGACACCCAGGTCGCGGCCTCGTCCATCCGGTCCTGGTCGTCCTCCGCGCAGGCCGACACATAGGCGGCGGCGGCCTCGAAGAGGTTGGGCGTGCGCGTGTCCCGCCCCCGCTTCGGCTCCGTACGTGAAGAGGTGAAGATCCTGGTGAAGGACGTGCGGAGGTTGCTGAACATGCGGACCACCTTGCCCCAGTGTGGTGTGCGTCGCCGATCGTCCATGTGCTGCTCCTCAACGTAGAGTTGATGCTCCGACGGCATAAGGGGGGCGGGCGGGGTGAAGCGTTTCGAGCGGCTCGGGCGTATTCGCCGGATGGACCCGGTGGCCGACGCGACGGAGATCCTCAGGCTCACCGCCGCCTACGAGTTCCCCTGGGACTTCACCCGCTCGCTCGAACTGGCGCTCTACCGCACCTACGCGGTGCCGAGCATCGGCCGGCTGCTCGCGGCGACGGCGGAACTCACCGACCGCTCACAGAAGCGCTACGACGACACCGCGCTGCTGCTGGACGCCGTCGTCGAGCACGGTTTCGGCAGCGATCAGGCGCGCACCGCCATTCGCCGCGTCAACCAGATGCACCGCCTGGTATCCGCGCCCCCTCGCGCCGGTGCTGCGCGCCTCGACCCTCGCCCTGCTCGACGAACCCCTGCTGCGGGCCTTCCGCTACGAGCCCCCGCCGGCGTTCACTCGAAGACTGGTACGCGGAGCCGTGCGGGCCCGGGGGCGTGCCGTGCGCCTGCTGCCGCCGCGACGGAACCCGCACTTCGCGCGGCAGAACCGGGAGATCAAGAGCTATCCGGGCGGCTACCGGCTGGCCGACCTCGGCACCCGTCCGGTCCCGGGCGTCCGCGGCTGCCCGGTGCGCCACGACGGCGCTTCGTCAGGCGCCGACGAGTGACGCGAATGTGGGGCGTGGCCGGACGAGACCGCCCTGGGACGTGACCCGCGCGACCTGCCGGAGGGCGTCAGCGATCGCACGTCCCACCTGACGGTGTCAGGGCTGGGCGAGTACCGAGCGGTGAGGAGGCCGCCGAGTCAGCCTTCGCGCACGGCCAGCGCCAGGAAGCGCGCGTCCTCGTCCGAGTACGACGTCATGCGCCATCCCGAACCGGCCAGCAGAGGCCGCAGGTTGGGCTCCACACGTAGGTCGTCCGGGGTGATGCTGCGGCCCTGACGCGCCGCGAGTGCCGCGCGGCCGATCGGGTGGAACAGCGCCAGTGTGCCGCCGGGGCGCACCACGCGCGCCAACTCCCGCAGGTTCCCGGCGGGATGCGGAAGGTGCGCGATGAGACCGGCGGCCAACACGGCGTCGAGCGACTCGGACCGCAGCGGAAGGGCACTGACATCGGCCAGCACCAGCCGCCCGTCCCGGTCCCGTCCGGCCCGTACCGCGGCCTGCAGCATGGCCGGAGTCAGATCGGCCCCCACCACGACTCCGGTGGGGCCCACGGCCGCGCGCAGCGGGGGCAGCGCGCGGCCGGTGCCGCAGCCCGCGTCGAGCACACGGTCGCCCCGGCGCAGCCCCAGCTCGGCCACCGCGGCCGCATAGGCGGGGGCGTCGTCGGGGAAACGGCTGTCCCAGTCGGCGGCCCGGGCGGTGAAGAACTCTCGGACGTGTGTGTGGTCGTCGCTCATGCTCCGCATGATCCCGCACCACCGCGCACGACGACGCGCGCACGGGGGCAGGATCGGACCTTCATGCGACGGCAACCTCCCCGGTGCGGGCGTGTCCCTGCCCCGAACAGGCGCGAGACGGTCACATCGGAGAAATTGCGGTCCGATCCCTCGAACGAGTGCGGTAGTTGTCATCATGCTGACTTCGCGTCGCCGCACCCCGTCGCACGCGGACGTCACAGGGGTGCGCCGGACGCGTCACCGACGTCCGCCGTTTCCGCCCCTCCCGAGAGAAGTGATCCATGGTCTCCGAGCACTCCGCTGCCCCGGACGGCGAGACGGCTCCCCTGGCGCTGAAGATACTGGTCGCCGGCGGCTTCGGCGTGGGCAAGACCACCCTGGTGGGCGCGGTCAGCGAGATCCGCCCGCTGCGCACCGAGGAAGTGCTCAGCCAGGCGGGCCGGCTGGTGGACGACACGCAGGGGGTGGACCAGAAGGTCACCACGACCGTCGCCATGGACTTCGGCCGGATCACCATCCAGTCCGACCTGTTGCTGTACCTCTTCGGGACGCCGGGGCAGGACCGCTTCTGGTTCCTGTGGGACGAGCTGGCACAGGGCGCCCTGGGCGCGGTGATCCTCGCCGACACCCGGCGGCTCGAGGACTGCTTTCCGGCGGTGGACTACTTCGAGCACCGGCAGATCCCCTTCGTGGTGGCCGTCAACCGCTTCGCGGGGGCCCGCGTCCACGGAGCCCACGACGTCTCCCGTGCGCTCGACCTCGACGAGGGCACGCCCGTCGTCGTCTGCGACGCCCGGGACCGCGCCTCGGCCAAGGACGTGCTCGTCCAACTCGTCGAGTACGCGGGGCGCATGCACACCGCCCGGCTGCTCGCCTCCGTCGGCTGACCCGGTCCGGCTTCGGCGGTCGACGGGTCCGGACTCCAGCCGGCCGCCCTCAGCCGGTCAGATCCTTCAATGCCACCACCTTGTCGACGGCGACCCGGACCAGCAACTCGCCCGGCACGGCGTTGCGGGCACCGAACTCCTCGGCGCGGTCCTCGCCCATGTAGCGGCCCGCGATGCGGGTGGCCCAGCGCCGCACCTCCTCGAGGTCCTCCGAGAGCCGGGCCCGGCCGTGCAGCACGACGAAGGTGAACGGCGGCCGGTCGTCGTCCACGCACAGGGCGACCCTGCCGTCGCGGGCCAGGTTGCGTCCCTTCACGGTCTCCTTCCCCGTGTTGAACACGACCTCGTCCCCGTCGAGCAGGAACCACACCGGGGCCACGTGCGGGCTCCCGTCGGCCCGGACGGTCGACAGTTTGCCGGTGCGGGTCCCGTGCGAGACGAACGCCCGCCATTCCTCATCGGACATCTTCTGTGCCATGCCCCCATCCTCCTTGCCGGGACCGCGGTCCTGGGGAAGGCTGGCGGGAGATCCTCCCGGACCAGGGGGAGACATCACACGGGGAGACCGCATCATGGCACAGAACCAGACGCTCGGCTGGCTGCTAGACGATCTGACCGAGCGGGTGGAACACGTACGGCACGCCTTGGTCCTGTCCAACGACGGTTTGGTCACGGGGGCGAGTACCGGGCTGCGACGGGAGGACGCGGAACATCTGGCGGCCGTCTCCTCCGGACTGCACAGCCTCGCCAAGGGCTCGGGACGCCACTTCGGCGCGGGCAGGGTGCGCCAGACGATGGTCGAGTTCGACGACGCGGTGCTGTTCGTCACGGCGGCCGGGGCGGGAAGCTGCCTGTGCGTGCTCAGCGGTGCCGAGGCCGACATAGGCCAGATCGGCTACGAGATGACCCTGCTCGTGAACCGGGTCGGCGAGCATCTCGACGTGGACGCCCGCCAACCCGAGCGGACTCCGGCCTCTGACCTCTGACCTGCACGTTCGTCGCCCCCCGTGGAGTTGTCCACAGGCTCGCGCCGAGATCGGCGACCCCCGCTACCGTTTTTCCAGGCGGGCGCACACGGCGCGAGCCACACACTCCACGGGGGCGAACATGTCCGGCCGCACCATCACGCACGAGGTCACGCCCCAGGTCGCGCAGGCGGGCGGGAAGCGGGAAGCGGACTTCACGCAGAGCCGCGCCGCACGCGAACTGGGCCTGAAGCGCGGCGCATTCGACCTCGCCGTCCACCTCGGCCACATCCGCACCATCCCCGACGAGGGCGGCGGCGGACGCCGCGTCGCCCGTGCCGAGGTCGACCGGCTGCGCGCCCAGGACGGCTTTCCCCGCACACTGCACCAGCGCGTCGAAGCCGTCGGCACCGGTCAGGGCGCGGCCATCATGGACGTGACCGGTGCCAGGTTCACCAGGTTCGCCCGCCTGGGTCTGCTGGTGCCGGTCGGCTTCTACTTCAACCGCTACCGGACCGTGGTGTGGCTGTATCTGGGCGACGAACTGAGGCAGTTCAGGGCCGACGCGAAGAACGCCTCGCTGCTGAGCCGCCCCTTGCCCGAGGGCCTGCGCGACCAACTCGGCGGGGGCCTCGACCTCCGCCCCCGCAATTGGCGCGGACGCCACCTGGGCTTCCTGCTGCGCCAGGCCGACGACCCCTGGGAGCGGGCCGCCGCCGTGGCCTCACTGCTCGCGCCGGTCCAGGTGTCGGAGATCGTCAGGGATCCCTGCGAACGCGCCCATCTGCGTCGCTTCGGGCCGCGGCTCCCCGCCCACGGCGCGCCCGGATCGCCCACCGCCCACCTCACCGAGCGGATCATGACGGCTGACAGTCCCGACGAGGTCGGCTGGCTCCGGGCCGACCTGGCACGGATGGTGGAAGAGGCGCGAACCCATCGGCCCGCGCCCCGCCCGACCGGACGGCACACCGCCCCGGCGCCTGAGGAGCACCGGGTGGCGCCGGGGCAGCCGGAGCGTTCACGCGGACTGCTGGGCCGGCTCTTCCGCAGAGGCGCCTGAGCCCCCCGGGCCGCAGCTCACGGCCTTGACCCGCACCTGCCTACAGCGCCCGGAAGAGCCCCTCCTGGACGACGGAGACGAGCAGTCGCCCCTCCCTGTCATAGATGCGCCCGCGGGCCAGTCCCCGGCCGCCGGTGGCGATCGGGGACTCCTGGTCGTACAGGAACCACTCGTCCGCGCGGAACGGCCGGTGGAACCACATCGCATGGTCCAGCGACGCCATGTCGAAGCCACGAGGCCCCCACAGCGGCTCGACCGGAATGCGCACCGCGTCCAGCAGCGTCATGTCACTGGCGTAGGTCAGCGCGCAGGTGTGCACGAGCGGGTCGTCGCCGAGCGGTCCGACCGCGCGCATCCACACGGCGCTGCGCGGCTCGGCGTCCTTCACCTCGTCCGCGCTCCAGCGCAGCCGGTCCACGTACCGGATGTCGAAGGGCTGGCGGCGCGCCATACGCTCCAGCTGCTCCGGCAGCGCGCCCAGATGAGCCCTGATCTCGTCCGTGACCGTCGGCAGCGACGCGGGGTCCGGGATCTCGCGGGCCGGCGGCAGCTGATGTTCGAAGCTCCCCTGTTCAGGTTTGTGGAAGGAGGCGGTCAGATTGAAGATCGTGCGGCCCTGCTGCACGGCGGTGACCCGGCGGGTCGTGAAGGACCGCCCGTCCCTGACCCGTTCGACCTGGTACACGATCGGCACTCCCGGCCGGCCGGGGCGCAGGAAGTATGCGTGCAGTGAGTGCACAGGCCGCTCGCCGTCCGTGGTGCGACCGGCGGCCACCAGAGCCTGGCCCGCCACCTGCCCGCCGAAGACCCGCTGCAGGGACTCCTGCGGGCTGCGGCCACGGAAGATGTTGACCTCGATCTGTTCCAGGTCGAGCAGGTCGACGAGTCGTTCGGCCGGGTTCGTCATGAGGGTGCTTCTCCTGTGCTCACAGCTGACCGACGTCGGTGACACGGACGACCGCCCGGCCCTCGGCGTCGGAGGCGGCGAGGTCGACTTCGGCGCTGATGCCCCAGTCGTGGTCGCCGTTCGGGTCGTCGAAGATCTGCCGCACGCGCCACAGGCCGTTCTGCGGCTCCTCCTTGATCACGAGCAGCTTGGGACCGCGGGCGTCGGGGCCGGTGCCGAGGTCCTCGTGCTCCTCCCAGTACTTGTCCATCGCCTCCCCCCAGGCGTCGGCGTCCCAGCCGGACTCGGCGTCCATCTCGCCGAGCTCGCCGACCTGGTCGAGCGCGGCGAGCTCGACACGGCGGAACATCGCGTTGCGGACCAGGACGCGGAAGGCACGGGCGTTGGTGGTGACCGGCTTGACCTCGTCGGCCCTCTCCTGAGCCTCCTCGGCGGTCATCACCTCCGGATTGGCCAACTGCTCCCACTCGTCGAGCAGGCTGGAGTCGACCTGGCGCACCATCTCGCCGAGCCAGGCGATCAGGTCCTCGAGGTCCTCGGACTTGAGATCGTCCGGGATGGTGTGCTCCAGGGCCTTGTATGCGCCGGCCAGGTAGCGCAGCACGATGCCCTCGGTGCGGGCCAGCTCGTAGAAGGAGACCAACTCCGTGAAGGAGAGCGCTCGTTCGTACATGTCCCGGATGACGGACTTCGGCGACAGCGGATGGTCGCCGACCCAGGGGTGGCTCTTGCGGTACGTGTTGTACGCGTGGAAGAGGAGCTCCTCCAGAGGCTTCGGGTAGGTGACGTCCTGGAGCCGCTCCATGCGCTCCTCGTACTCGACGCCGTCCGCCTTCATCGCGGCCACGGCCTCGCCGCGCGCCTTGTTCTGCTGGGCGGCGAGGATCTGCCGCGGATCGTCGAGCGTGGACTCCACGACCGAGACCATGTCCAGGGCGTAGGACGGCGACTCCGGGTCGAGGAGCTCGAACGTGGCCAGGGCGAAGGTGGACAGCGGCTGGTTGAGCGCGAAGTCCTGCTGCAGGTCGACGGTGAGGCGGACGATGCGGCCCTCCGCGTCCGGCCGGTCGAGCTTCTCGACGATGCCGCCGTCCAGCAGGGAGCGGTAGATGGCGATCGCGCGCCGGATGTGCCGCAGCTGCTGCTTGCGCGGCTCGTGGTTGTCCTCCAGCAGACGCCGCATCGCCTCGAAGGCGTTGCCGGGGCGGGCGATCACCGACAGCAGCATCGTGTGCGTCACCCGGAAGCGGGACGTCAGCGGCTCGGGCTCGGAGGCGATCAGCTTGTCGAAGGTGGTGTCGGACCAGCCGACGAAACCCTCCGGCGCCTTCTTGCGGACGACCTTCCGCCGCTTCTTCGGGTCGTCGCCCGCCTTGGCGAGCGCCTTCTCGTTCTCGATGACGTGCTCGGGGGCCTGCGCCACCACGAAGCCCGCCGTGTCGAAACCCGCACGTCCGGCGCGGCCGGCGATCTGGTGGAACTCACGGGCACGCAGGGTGCGCACCCGGCTGCCGTCGTACTTGGTGAGCGCCGTGAACAGCACCGTGCGGATCGGGACGTTGACGCCCACGCCGAGCGTGTCCGTCCCGCAGATCACCTTCAGCAGGCCGGCCTGGGCGAGCTTCTCCACCAGACGCCGGTACTTGGGGAGCATGCCGGCGTGGTGGACCCCGATGCCGTGCCGCACGTAGCGGGAGAGGTTGCGGCCGAACTTGGTGGTGAAGCGGAAGTTGCCGATCAGCTCGGCGATCTGCTCCTTCTCCTCGCGCGAGCACATGTTGATGCTCATCAGCGCCTGCGCCCGCTCCACGGCCTGGGCCTGGGTGAAGTGGACGATGTAGACCGGCGCCTGCTGGGTCTGCAGCAGGTCGGTGAGCGTCTCGGTGAGCGGGGTGCGCCGGTACTCGTAGGACAGGGGCACCGGACGGGTCGCCGAGCGGACCACGGCGGTGGGGCGGCCCGTGCGGCGGCTGAGGTCCTTCTCGAAGAAGGAGACTTCGCCGAGCGTGGCCGACATCAGGATGAACTGCGCCTGCGGCAGTTCGAGCAGCGGGATCTGCCAGGCCCAGCCGCGGTCGGGCTCCGCGTAGAAGTGGAACTCGTCCATGACGACCTGGCCGACGTCGGCGTTCTTGCCGTCGCGCAGCGCGATCGACGCCAGCACCTCGGCGGTGCAGCAGATGACGGGCGCGTCGGCGTTGACGGAGGCGTCACCGGTGAGCATGCCGACGTTCTCGGTGCCGAAGAGCTTGCACAGCTCGAAGAACTTCTCCGAGACCAGGGCCTTGATCGGAGCGGTGTAGAAGGTGACCTCGTCGCGGGCCAGCGCCGCGAAGTGCGCACCGGCGGCGATCATGCTCTTGCCGGAGCCGGTCGGCGTCGAGACGATCACGTTCGCGCCCGAGACCGCCTCGATCAGCGCCTCCTCCTGGTGGGGGTAGAGCGTGAGACCGCGGTCCTGGGCCCACGACTCGAAGGCTTCGTAGAGGGCGTCGGGGTCTGCGGTCGGCGGCAGCTGATCGATGAGGGTCACGCCCCCATCTTGCCTGGCGAGCGTGCCGAGGCGGGAATCGGATGCCGATGCGAAGATCACGACCGCTACGCTGTGTCGCCGACGCAGCGTGAACGCAGCGGGTCAACTGGACGGCGGCGCAGGAGAAATGGGGCGGGGAACGGCCATGATGGGACCAGCACACTCACTGTCGGGCGCCGCGGCCTGGCTCGGCGTCGGAGCCGCGGCCGCCGCGACCGGTCATCCGATGCCCTGGCCGGTCCTGCTGGCGGGCGCCCTGATCTGCGCCGGAGCCGCGCTCGCCCCCGACCTCGATCACAAGGCCGCCACCATCTCGCGCTCCTTCGGACCGATCTCGCGCTGGATCTGCGAGATCGTCGACAAGCTCTCGTACGCCGTCTACAAGGCGACGAAGAAGCAGGGCGACGCGCGCCGCTCCGGCGGCCACCGGACGCTGACGCACACCTGGCTGTGGGCGGTGCTGATCGGTGCGGGTTCCTCCGCCGCCGCGATCACCGGGGGACGCTGGGCGGTGCTGGCGATTCTCTTCGTCCACATGGTGCTGGCCATCGAGGGACTGCTGTGGCGGGCGGCCCGCGGGTCCAGCAGCGACGTCCTGGTGTGGCTGCTGGCGGCGACCAGTGCGTGGATCATCGCCGGCATTCTCGACAAGCCGGGCAACGGCGCGGGCTGGCTGTTCTCGGAGCCGGGCCAGGAGTACCTGTGGCTGGGGCTGCCGATCGTGCTGGGCGCGCTGGTGCACGACATCGGGGACGCCCTGACCGTTTCGGGCTGCCCGATTCTGTGGCCGATACCGGTCGGCCGCAAGCGCTGGTATCCCGTCGGCCCTCCGAGGGCGATGCGGTTCCGGGCCGGCAGCTGGGTGGAGCTCAAGGTGCTGATGCCCGTCTTCATGATGCTCGGCGGCGTGGGCTGCGCGGCCGCGCTGAACTTCATCTGAGGCGCCGCCCGAAGACCTCGGGTGCTCCGCGGGCGGCGGGGGAGGGGACGACACCGTCGCCGGCTGCGGTGTCCGGCCGCCGGTCAGCCGTACCGCGTCTCCTCGTCGACGACGTGCATCGCGGCCTCCTCCGCGGAGGCGGCCGCGCCGTCGATGCCGACGTCCGTGGCGATCAGCGCGCTCTCCTCGTCCTCGTGCGCGCCCTCGTCCGGTGCGACCAGGCGGCCGGAGCGGGCCGCGCCGACCTCGTTGTCCAGGAGTTCCCCGTCGGTGCCCTGGCAGTCGCCGATGTCGTCGCCATCGGGAGTGACGGGATCCGGCTGTTCCTCGGCGAGACGCTGATCGAGGGTCTCGCCCTGCAGGCGCTCCGCCGCGGTGACGCCCGCGTGCTCCACCGCCCAGGGCCGCTCCGGAGGGGACCAGCCCCGGTCCAGGGGGTCCTCGACACCGTCGTACTCCAGCGTGTCCTCCGAGTCGAGGATCCCCGTGTCCTCCCGGACCTCGGAAGTGTCATCGGGCTGGTAGACGTCGTCTCCCCATCCGTCGGCGCTGTCCACGGGTACCTCCAGGGGGTGGGGACGGGCCCGTTCTCACCGCGGGCGGCGGTCTGCCGCCGGTGCGCGGGGCACAGGTCTCACCGGGCGCGAACCACAGGGTTCCCGGGCGTTCCCCGAACCGGTGCCGCTTTCCAGCCTTCCACCCCTGTTCCTCACCGCGCAACGGCACGGCACCGACCCGTCGCCCGGCCCGCGGGCCGACCCGGTGATGACCCGCCGTCGCACCGCCCGGCGCGGCTGCGGGCGACTGCTCCCACGGGGCGGGGGCCGAGGCCCCACCGCCCCGGGGCGACACGCTGCGGAGCGTGCCCGACCGGCCACCGCGCAGCGCGCCTCACCCGTGCCCGCCCCCGCCCTGGACCGCGTTTCCGTTCCCTCTCACCCGTGCCACGACCTCCACAGGGCCGCGTAGGCGCCCCCTGCCTCGACGAGCTCGTCGTGGCTGCCCAGCTCAGTGATGCGGCCGTTCTCGACGACGGCGATGACGTCCGCGTCGTGGGCCGTGTGGAGCCGATGGGCGATGGCGACGACGGTGCGGCCGTCGAGGACGCGGGCGAGGGACCGCTCCAGGTGGCGCGCCGCCCGCGGATCGAGGAGCGAGGTCGCCTCGTCCAGGACCAGCGTGTGCGGATCGGCGAGCACAAGACGGGCGAGGGCGATCTGCTGGGCCTGCGCCGGGGTGAGCGAGACACCGCCCGAGCCGACCTCGGTGTCCAGGCCCTCGGCGAGCGCACGGGCCCAGCCGTCGGCGTCGACCGCGCCCAGCGCCGCCCACAGCTCGGCGTCGACGGCGTCGTGGGAGACGCACCCGCGCGGGGCCTCGGCGGCGTCGCCGGCGGTCCGTCCCTTCGAGACCCCGTGGTGCGAGACCTCTCTGCTCACGGTGCCGAGGGGGGTGGAGGTCCCCGGCGAGGGAAGCCGGGACGGAGGCAGGGCGAGCAGGAGGTTGTCGCGGAGAGATCCGACGAAGACGTGGTGCTCCTGGTTCACCAGGGCGACGTGGGAGCGGACCCGCTCGGCGGGCATCCGGGCGAGCTCGGCACCGCCGAGGGTGATCCGGCCGTCCCGGGGCGCGTAGATACCGGACAGCAGCCGGCCCAGCGTGGACTTGCCCGCGCCCGAGGGACCGACCAGCGCCAGCCGGGTGCCCGGCTCGACCTTCAGGGACACCTCGCGCAGCACGTCGACCCCCTCGCGGTAGCCGAAGTGCACCCGGTCCGCGTGCACGTCCCGTCCGTCGGGGCCCAGCGAGGCGTCGCCCGCCTCCGGCTCGATGTCCCGCACCCCGACCAGCCGGGCCAGCGACACCTGGGCGACCTGCAGCTCGTCGTACCAGCGCAGGATCAGACCCACCGGGTCGACGAGCATCTGCGCGATGAGCGCGCCCGTCGTCAGCTCGCCGACCCCGATCCAGCCCCGCAGGACGAACACGCCGCCCACCATGAGCACGGAGCCGAGCACGGTCACATGCGTGACGTTGACGACCGGGAAGAGCACCGACCGCAGCCAGAGCGTGTAGCGTTCCCACGCCGTCCACTCCCTGATCCGGCGTTCCGACAGCGCGACCCGGCGGTCGCCGAGGCGGTGTGCCTCCACGGTCCGCCCGGCGTCCACCGTCTCGGCGAAGACCGCCGCCACGGCCGCGTATCCGGCGGCCTCCGAGCGGTAGCCGGACGGCGCGCGCCGGAAGTACCAGCGGCAGCCGATCACCAGCAGCGGCAGGGCGAGCAGCACTGCGGCGGCGAGCGGCGGCGCGGTGACCACCAGGCCGCCGAGCAGCAGAGCGGCCCACACCACACCGATGGCCAGCTGGGGCACGGCCTCGCGCATCGCGTTGGCGAGCCGGTCGATGTCCGTGGTGATACGGGACAGCAGGTCCCCGGTGCCGGCTCGTTCCAGGACACCCGGCGGCAGGCCGACCGAGCGTACGAGGAAGTCCTCGCGCAGGTCGGCCAGCATTCGCTCGCCGAGCATCGCGCCGCGCAGCCGCACCTCGCGGACGAACGCGGCCTGCGCGAGCAGCGCCAGCACGAACAGCGTGGTCGTCAGCCCCAGCCGCAGCTCGCGAGTGCCGTCGGCCACCCGCTCGACCAGGCCGCCCAGCAGCCATGGGCCCGCCATGGAGGCGAGCACGGCCACCGTGTTGACGGCGACGAGGAGCAGGAAGGCGCGCCGGTGACGGCGGAACAGTTCGACTACATAGGCGCGCACGGTCGCGGGGGCACCGACGGGCAGGGTGTTCGCCGTCGTCGGGGCCGCCGGGTCGTACGCCGGGGGCGCCACGCCGATCATGCGGTTTCCTCGATCTCTTCCAGTGCGCCGCGCAGGGCGCCGTCGTCGTTCCGCAACACGCCGCGCAGGACGTCCGCGTCCTTCCGCGACACGCCGCGCAGAGCGTCCTCGCCGTTCCGTGACGCGTCGTGCGGGGTGCCCCGGTCGCCGCGCGGTGCGCCTCCGCCGTCTCCGGGAATGTCCGGGCCCGCCGCGCTCCCGGCGCGTTCCTCGTCGGTCTCGCGGGTGACCACCGCCCGGTACCGGGGCTCGGAGTGCAGTAGCTCCCGGTGTGTGCCGACCGCCGTGACCGCGCCGTCGTGCACCAGCACCACCCGGTCCGCGAGGTCCAGGACGAGGGGGGACGAGGTGAACACCACCGTGGTGCGCCCGGCCCGCAGGCTGCGCACCCCCTCGGCGATCCGCGCCTCGGTGTGGGAGTCGACGGCGGAGGTCGGCTCGTCGAGGACCAGCACCCCGGGGTCGGTGACCAGCGAGCGGGCCAGAGCCAGGCGCTGGCGCTGGCCGCCGGAGAGGGACCGGCCCCGCTCGGTGATCCGTACGTCCATGGGGTCCTCGGCGCCCAGCGACGCCTGCGCGAGCGCCTCCAGGACGTCCCCGCACTGCGCGGCCCCCAGTGCCTCCTCGGCACCGACCTGGCCCGAGCGGGGCACGTCGAACAGGTCGCGCAGAGAGCCGGACAGCAGCACCGGTTCCTTGTCCTGGACCAGCACCGCGGCGCGCGCGGAGTCGATGGGGAGTTCGTCGAGCGGTACGCCGCCGAGCAGCACCGAGGCACCGGGTTCGGGCGGGTGCCCGCCCAGCCGTTCGGCCAGCCGGCCCGCCGTGTCCGGGTCGCCGCACACCACGGCGGTCAGGCGTCCGGCGGGTGCCAGCAGCCCCGTCCCGGGGTCGTACAGATCGCCTCCAAGAGCGTCGGCCGCGCGGGTCCCGGTGGTGTCCATGGCCCGCTCCAGCGACAGCACCCGGGCCGCCCGGGTGGCCGACGGACGGGAGAAGGAGTACGCCATGGCGATCTCCTCGAAGTGCCGCAGCGGATAGCTGAGCACCATGACCGAGCTGTAGACGGTGACCAGTTCCCCGACCGTGATCCGGCCCGCGCGGGCCAGGTGCACGCCGTGCCAGACGACCGCGATCAGCAGCAGACCCGGCAGCAGCACCTGGATCGCGGAGATCAGGGACCACATGCGCGCACTGCGCACGGCCGCGTGCCGGACCTCCTGGGAGGCGCGGCGGTAGCGGTCGAGGAACAGTTCCTCGCCGCCGATGCCGCGCAGCACCCGCAGGCCGGCGACCGTGTCGGAAGCCAGTTCGGTGGCGCGGCCGGCCTTCTCGCGCTGGAGGTCGGCACGACGGGTGGCCCGGGGCAGCAGCGGCAGCACCGCCAGTGCCAGGACCGGCAGGCCGAGGGCGACGACCACGCCGAGCGCCGGCTGGTAGACCAGCAGTCCGGCGCAGACCAGGACGAGGGTGACCGCCGCCGCGGTGAACCGGGACGCGGCCTCCACGAACCAGCCGATCTTCTCGACGTCGCCCGTGGAGACGGCCACGACCTCACCGGCGGCGACGCGCCGGGTGAGGGCCGCGCCGAGGTGGGCGGCCTTGCGGGCCAGCAGTTGCTGGACGCGGGCGGCAGCCGTGATCCAGTTGGTGACCGCGGCACGGTGCAGGAAGGTGTCGCCGAGCGCGCTGCCGGCGCAGCACAGCGCCATCAGCCCGCCCGACAGGGCGAGCCGTGCGTCGGACCTCTCGACGACCGCCTGGACGGCGAGGCCCACGCAGAACGGGAGGGCGGAGACCGAGACGAAGTGGAGCAGTCCCCAGGCCATCGCCGTCAGCTGGCCGCCCAGCTGGTTCCGCCCGAGCCACCACAGGAATCGGGGACCCGAGCGTGCGTCGGGCACACCCGGGTCGGGATACGGAAGGTCTTGGATTCGCATGACGTCCCAGTGGCTCGTGTCAACTCGTGTCGAGGGGCGGAGGGAGAAGGAGGGAGGGGAACAAGCCGTGACAGGTTCGCGTCGCAGCGTGGTCGGAGGCAAACGGTTTTCCGCGCCCGGGGAACGGAACCGGCTGGTTCCCCGGGCGCTGCCGAGAACTCTGTGGCGGTACCCGGCGACGGCCCGGTGAGGGACGCAAGTCGGGTCCCCCGTGCGTCACATGACAGTGGATGGGACTGTTTGGCCCAATCCCAAGTGGTTCGTCCGGAACGCGGTGCCACCATGGGATCATGGAGAGGCGTGGTACAAGGCGTGCGGCGGTCGCGGCGGCGACCTGCGGTTTCTTAGTGGCGGTTCTGGCCGCGTGCGGCGGTCCGCCGACGGTGGCCCCGCGTGGGGGCGCCGTCCCCAGACACGGCGGCACGGACGGGAGCCCCCGGCCCAGCCGAGTGGAGCCGCCCCGCGTCCCGGGAGTCGGCGACCGGCTCTGGCAGCAGGTCCCCGCGGACACCCGCCAGGTCGTGGCGGTCTACGGCGAGCACGGCGACTCCCCGGACTCCACGCTCGTCCTGTACGAGAAGCGTGGGAGCGACTGGGAGCGCGTGGCCGGCTGGCCCGCGCACAACGGCAAACGGGGCTGGACCACCGACCACCAAGAGGGCGACGAGCGCAGCCCGGTCGGCGTGTTCACGCTCTCCGACGCCGGCGGCCGCCGCGACGACCCGGGCGCCCTGCTGCCGTACATCCAGGACGAGGAGGCCTTCGCGTCCCCGTACTACTGGGACCAGGCGCACCGGCACGACTTCGACTACGTCATCGCGATCGACTACAACCGGGTGCCGGGCACCCGTCCGTACGACGGGACCCGCCCCCTGGGGCAGGCGAAGGGCGGGGGCATCTGGCTGCATCTGGACCACGGAGACGGCACGTTGGGCTGCGTGAGCGTCCCCGAGTCCGCGATGCGGTACCTGCTGCGCAGGCTCGACCCGCGGGATCGGCCCGTGATGGTGATGGGCGACCGGGCGAACCTCGCGGCCTGACGGCGGTCCCGCGCCGTCGCCGTACTGCGCGACCAAGGCCCGAATGCGGGACGGGCGGTGGCCGATCAGGGTGTCACCGGTACGAGGCGTCATTGCCGCGGCAGTACGACCGGCTCGGCCATCTGCGCGTCGGCGGCGTCGAGATCCTGCGCACATCCACTCCGGAGCCCTCGCCCGACGGCATCGAGTGGTCGGTCGAGAAGGACGTCACGCGCTACAGCGACACCTTCCGTCGGGCCCGGGACGTCGAGATGCTCATCGGCAACGTCGTCGACGACACGTACACCGGAGTCATCGACGTCAGGGTCACCCTCACCTTCTACGCCGCCGGACGGCACTCCCGGCCCGCGGCGCCCCCCGACCGCGTCCTCACCCTCGCCGACGGGACGACGCTCACCACCCCGCGCAACAGCGAACGCATCGTCGCCGAGGTGTACGCCACCGGATCCGGCGGCGGTTGCGAGGAGTTCTGGTATCTGGCGGTACCCCGGCAGGCGCCGTACTCCTGCCAGGCGGACCGCGGGCCCTACCGGGAGGTGCAGATCACCGTGGACGGCCGGCTCGCCGGAATCGCCGCACCGTTCCCCACGGTCTGGACGGGCGGCTGGTCCAACCCCTTCCTCTGGTACGTCGTCCCCGGGCCGCGCGCCTTCGACGTCAAGCCGATCGAGTACGACCTCACGCCCTTCGCGGGCATCCTCGACGACGGCCGTCCGCACCGCGTCGAGGTCTCCGTCACCGGAGTGCCGCAGGGGCGGTCCGGCTGGAGCACGCCCGTGAACGTGCTGGTGTGGCAGGACGCCCGCAGCACCCGGGTCACCGGACACCTCACCGCGGACCGGGCGGGCGGTCTGGACGACTCCTCGACGTACACCCCCGGATCACCGCACCGCGTGGACACCGAGGGCGGTCACCGGCTGACCGTCGCCGGGTACGTCGACACCTCGCACGGCCGCGTGACCACCACGGTCGGCCGCCGCCTGGCCGACACCTCCACGCACCGCTGGACCGACGGAGAGGACACCGACGGGCTCGACGCCGCCTGGATCGACGACGAGACCGTCACCGTCGCGGCACACGGCGGGCAGGCCAGGTCGACGCACACCCACCGGACCTACACGATGAAGGGCACCACGACCGTCTCCGCCGGCGACCGGCTGCGCACCGTGCTCACACTGGGCGACCGGGCGTCGGTCGTCGAGACGCGGGACGGCCGGCGCGTCGCCTGGTCCCGGCTGGACGACACCTACACGGGCGACGCCGCCTACACGCTGAACGTGCCGCGCGACCGGCGGCACGCCGTCGGGACGACGGGCGAGCGCTACCGGCTGTACGGCTCGGGCGGGTGCTACGACCGCACGCTCACCACCGTGCAGGGGCTGCTGACGGAGGACCGCGGCGGCTGCTGAACGCGGCGAACGGCCGGTGCCCGGGCTCAGGGGTGACGCGCCCCTGACTCGGGCGCCGCGCCCACCAGGGTGTCCAGCAGCGAGCCGAGAGCCTCACGCTGTTCGTCCGTCAGCGGAGCGAGGATCTCCCTGGCGGCCGCTCGGCGCGCGCCGCGCAGCTCGCGCAGTGCCGTGCGGCCGTCGTCAGTGAGTTCGATGCGGATCACCCGGCGATTGACCGGGTCGGGGGCCCGGCGCACCTTGCCCCCGGCCTCCAGCCCGTCCACGAGCGTGGTCACCGCGCGGGGCACGACCTCCAGGGCGGCGGCGAGATCCGCCATCCGGGGTGGCTCGCCGAAGTGCGCCAGGGTGCGCAACAGCCGGGACTGGGCCGGCGTGATGCCCAGGTCGTGCTGCTCCAGATGGTGCTTCTGGATGCGGTGCACCCGACGGGTGAGCCGCAGCAACTGCTCGGCGAGAAGCCCGTCGGCGTCGGGGGTGCTCATGCGGGAACAATATCAGGATGCCGTTCATTGTGAGTATAGGTAACAATGAGCTATGATCCGTCAGTCGTCGCCGGTCGCGTCCGCGCCGGCGCCCGCCCACCTCCGTAGGAGCCCATGCACCCCGACCGCCAACCCTCCTGGACACCGCCCGCAGACGCCAAGGACCAGCCCAAGCAGGTCCGCCGGATCCTCGCCCTCTTCCGCCCCTACCGCGGCCGCCTCGCGATCGTCGGCCTGCTGGTCGGCGCCTCGTCCCTGGTCTCGGTCGCCACGCCCTTCCTGCTGAAGGCGACGCTCGACGTCGCGATCCCGCAGGGCCGCACCGGCCTGCTGAGCCTGCTCGCCCTCGGCATGATCCTCAGCGCCGTCCTCTCCAGCGTCTTCGGTGTCCTGCAGACCCTCATCTCGACGACCGTCGGCCAGCGCGTCATGCACGACCTGCGCACCGCCGTCTACGGCCGCCTCCAGCGCATGTCGCTCGCCTTCTTCACCCGCACCCGCACGGGCGAGGTGCAGTCGCGCATCGCGAACGACATCGGCGGGATGCAGGCCACCGTCACCTCGACCGCCACCTCGCTGGTCTCCAACCTCACCAGCGTGGTCGCCACCATCGTCGCGATGGTCGCCCTCGACTGGCGGCTGACCGTCGTCTCGCTGCTGTTGCTGCCGGTCTTCGTGTGGATCAGCCGCCGCGTCGGCAACGAGCGCAAGAAGATCACCACCGAGCGCCAGAAGCAGATGGCCGCCATGGCCGCCACGGTCACCGAGTCGCTCTCCGTCAGCGGCATCCTGCTCGGCCGCACGATGGGCCGCTCCGACTCGCTGACCGGGTCCTTCGCCGAGGAGTCCGAGCGCCTGGTGGACCTGGAGGTCAGATCGAACATGGCCGGGCGCTGGCGGATGGCCGTGATCACGATCGTCATGGCCGCCATGCCCGCCGTCATCTACTGGACCGCCGGCGTCACCCTCGGGCTCGGCGGCCCCCAGGTCTCCATCGGCACGATCGTCGCCTTCGTCTCGCTCCAGCAGGGCCTCTTCCGCCCGACCGTCAGCCTGCTGTCGACCGGCGTCCAGATCCAGACCTCGCTCGCGCTCTTCCAGCGCATCTTCGAGTACCTGGACCTGCCGATCGACATCACCGAGCGCGAGGCGCCGATCCACCTCGACCGCGTCAAGGGCGAGGTCCGCTTCGAGACCGTCGCCTTCCACTACGACGACAAGAGCGGCCCGATCCTCGACGGCATCGACGTCACCGTCCCCGCGGGCAGCAGCCTCGCGATCGTCGGCCCGACCGGCGCCGGCAAGTCCACCCTCGGCTACCTGGTGCCCCGGCTGTACGACGTGACGGGCGGCCGGGTCACCCTCGACGGCACCGACGTCCGCGACCTCGACTTCGACACCCTCGCGTGCGCTGTCGGCGTCGTCTCCCAGGAGACGTACCTCTTCCACGCCTCGGTCGCCGACAACCTCCGCTTCGCCAAGCCGGACGCCACCGACGAGGAACTGCGCGCGGCCGCGACGGCGGCTCAGATCCACGACCACATCGCGGCCCTGCCCGACGGGTACGACACGATCGTCGGCGAGCGCGGCCACCGCTTC
Organism: Streptomyces sp. NPDC086766; assembly: GCF_044746005.1. Classification (NCBI taxonomy): domain Bacteria; kingdom Bacillati; phylum Actinomycetota; class Actinomycetes; order Kitasatosporales; family Streptomycetaceae; genus Streptomyces; species Streptomyces sp. NPDC086766. The sequence continues at coordinate 221,400 of NZ_JBIVBI010000003.1, forward strand.
TCCGGCGGCGAGAAGCAGCGCCTGGCCATCGCGCGCACCATCCTGCGCGATCCGCCGGTGCTGATCCTCGACGAGGCCACCAGCGCGCTGGACACGCGTACCGAGGCCGCCGTTCAGGAGGCCATCGACGCGCTGTCGGCCAACCGGACCACGCTGACCATCGCGCACCGCCTGTCCACCGTCCGGGGCGCCGACCAGATCGTGGTCCTGGACTCCGGGCGCGTGGCCGAACGCGGCACGCACGAGGAACTGCTGGAGCTCGACGGGCGTTACGCGGCACTCGTCCGCCGGGACGCGCGGCTGGAGCCGACGGGCTGAGGCGACCGTGCTGACGACGGCGGCTCAGGCTGCGGCCGCCGGGGGCGGCGTGGGCAGGCGCCCGATGTCCCGGACGGCGGCGCGGCCGGCCCGGTTGGCGCCGACGGTGCTGGCCGACGGGCCGTAGCCGACGAGGTGGACGCGCGGATCGGCGACCACGCGAGTGCCCTCCACACGGATTCCGCCTCCCGGCTCGCGCAGCCGGAGCGGCGCCAGGTGGCCCAGGGCGGCCCGGAACCCGGTCGCCCACAGGATGACGTCGGCGTCCACGTGCCGCCCGTCCTTCCACTCCACACCGTCCGGAGTGATCCGGTCGAACATCGGCCGCCGGTCCAGGACCCCGTCCGCCAGCCCCTGCCGGACGGCCTCGTTGAGAGGCAGCCCGGTGACCGAGACGACGCTCATGGGCGGCAGCCCCTGCCGCACCCGTTCGTCGACGAGCGCGACAGCGGACCGGCCCGCGTTCTCGTCGAACGGGCCGTCCCGAAAGACCGGGGGCCTTCGCGTCACCCAGGTGGTGGCGGCCGCGACCGGCGCGATCTCCAGCAGGTGCTGGGTCCCGGACGCGCCCCCGCCCACCACGACCACCCGCAGCCCCGCGAACTCCTCCGGCCCGGCGTACCGCGCGGTGTGCAACTGCCGCCCGCGGAAGGTCTCCTGACCCGGACACCGCGGCCAGAAGGGCCGGTCCCAGGTGCCGGTGGCGTTGATCAGGGCCCGCGTCCGCCACGCGCCCGCCGAGGTGTCGACGAGCAGCCGCCCGCCGGTGCTCTCCCGGACGGCCCGCACGTCCACCGGCCTGCGCACCCGCAGATCGAAGCGGCGTTCGTAGGCGGCGAAGTACTCTCCGACGACCTCGGAGGAGGGCCGCGCGGGATCGGCGTCCGTCAGCTCCATGCCCGGCAGCGCGTGCATCCCGTGCACCTTGCCGTACGTCAGCGACGGCCAGCGGAACTGCCAGGCGCCGCCGGCGGCGGGGGAGTGGTCGAGCACCACGAAGCCGCGCCCCGGCTCGTATCCGGCGCGCCGCAGATGGTAGGCGCTGGACAGCCCGGCCTGACCGGCGCCTACGACGACCACCTCGACCTCGCGCGCATCGTTCACGCCTCTGCCAACCGCCCCGGGGAGGCGGATCTTCCCGGCGCCAGGGGCGGCTCGGCGCGACCGGCCACAAGACCCCGCGACGGCGCGTGCGCACGGAGGACACCACGGAGCGGCGCCTGCGCACGGAGGACACCGCGGAACGGCGCGTGCGGGGGACGCCTCGGAGGGGTCATGCGCGTGTGAAAGCCGGCTCAGGGGTCAGGATGGGGGCATGTCCGATGCCTTCACCACCCGAGTGCTGAACGTCGCCTCCGGCTCCAGCGAGTCGGTCGTCGACCTGACCCGCGACTGCGAGGCCTTCCTGCGGGAGGCCGCCGCCGGGCGCGACGGCCTGCTCAACCTGTTCGTGCCGCACGCGACCGCCGGGATCGCCCTCATCGAGACGGGCGCAGGCAGCGACGACGACCTGCTCGCCGCCCTGCACACCCTCCTCCCCGCCGACGACCGCTGGCAGCACCGGCACGGCAGCCCGGGACACGGCCGCGACCACGTCCTCCCGGCGCTCGTCCCGCCGCACGCGACGATCCCGGTGGTCAGCGGACGGCTGGAACTGGGGACTTGGCAGTCGGTCTGCCTGGTGGACACGAACAAGGACAATCCCCACCGTCAGGTGCGGCTGAGCTTCCTGGGCTGATCGAGCCGATCAGAAGCGTCCTGGCCGTCTCCGAGCTCGTGGGCCGGGACCTGATGCGGCACGGGAACGCAGACCCTGGCGGCGTCGGGCGAAGGTCCGTCGGCCGGACCGAGAACACCACGGCCGGGATTGTTTGTCGGCATGCACTGGTCAAACAGGATCCGAATGGGGCAGACTGCCGCGGCGCGACGCCGCCCCCCCTGGGTTCTGGAGGAAGACCATGCCCCATCGCATCAACCGCCGACTGCTCGCGGCCTCGATCGGCTTCGTGGCGGCGGCCGCCGCCCTCGGACCGCAGGCCGGTCCGGCCTCGGCCGCACAGGACCCCTCGGCCCGGGTCTTCATGGTCAACCCGGTGCAGTCGAGCGGTGACCAGGGCCTGACCGACAGCAAGGACGCAGCCGGAGCCGTGCCGTCGTCGGCGTACGCCACCGCGGCGCTGCGCAACCTCGACGGCAGCGGCGGCCTCAGCGGCAAGTGGGTGACGGTCCGGTCCAAGACCGGCCCCGCGGCGTACGCGGTCGACGGCGTGTACGCCTACGACCGCAGCAGCGACCAGTTCGAGCAGGTGATGGCGTACTTCTGGATCAACGAGGCGCAGGAGTACCTGCAGAGCCTCGGCTTCGGCAGCGAACTGCCCGCCGCCAACGCACGGCAGCAGCCGGTGCGCATCGACCAGTGGGGCGCCGACAACTCCTTCTTCACCGACAAGAAGGCCGAGATCCGCTTCGGCAAGGGCGGTGTGGACGACGCCGAGGACGCCGAGGTCATCGTCCACGAGTACGGCCACGCCGTGCACAACGCCCAGGTCCCCGGCTTCGGCACGTCCGAGGAGGCCGGCTCCATCGGGGAGGCGTTCGGCGACTACCTGGCCGTCTCCGTGGGCGACCACGCCGACGCGAAGTACGGCTGGCCGCGCCGCACCGATCTCGCGTGCGTCGCCGACTGGGACTCCGTCAGCTACACCTCCGGAACGCCGCACTGTCTGCGCAGGGTGGACGGCGACAAGACCTACGCGGACAAGGTGGGTGAGGTGCACGCAGACGGGGAGATCTGGTCCCGCGCCCTTTTCGACATCCGCACGGCACTGGGTGCACGCACCGCGGACCGGATCATCGTCAACGCCCAGTTCGGCTTCGCGCCGGACACCAGCTTCAAGGACGCGGCGCTGAAGACGATCGCTACCGCCCAGGACATGTACGGCGCCCACGAGGCCGACGCGGTCCGCCAGGCGTTTGCCGCCCGGGGCATCCCCGGCGTGTGACGCTCTTCCCCCCCCGCCGGGTCCGTGACGGGAGCCCGGCGGGGCGGCGGCCGCCTCACGGCGAGCCGCGGACGCGTCCCGGCATCCGCCGCCCTGTTCGAGGCGCTGCGCGCGGAGCTGCGGTGAAGCGCCCTCGAGGTGACCGAGATCGACGCCCACCTCGAGGACCCCGCGTCGGGCGGGCGGCGGCCGGACGGCTGCGTGCGCCGGTCGGCGGTCGCCGGTCGGCGGTCGGCGGTCGAACACCTTGGACCGTATCCGGCGGTGCGGAGGGCTGTCGGCGAACCGGTCACCGCCCCTTGTGCCCGGACCCGCCGCGCCCGATACTCCCACTGAGCGCCTGTCAGGAGCATGCCATTCGAAGGGAGTTCGTCGCCCTTCGGATGTCCGCTCTCGTGGCGCCGGGCCTCTCACCCCCCGGGCCCTCCTACACCCCAGGAGGACATCTGTGAGGATCCAGCGCACCACCCGCGCCCGTGCCACCGGACACAGACGTCTGCTGCTCGCCGCTGCGGGCCTCGCAGGCGCCTGCGCCCTCGTCGTACCGCAGGCCGCCACCGCGGCGCCCGCCGGGACGTACAGCGCCTCCGAACTCTCCCAGGTCAGCCGCGCGGTGGAGCGCGCCGACGTCCCGGGCACGGCCTGGGGCGTGGACCAGAGCTCCGGCCGGGTGGTCGTGACCGCCGACAGCACCGTCTCCCGCGCCGAACTCGCCAGGATCACCAGGGCCGCCGGCTCCGACGCCGGTGCGATCACCGTCAGGCGCACACCCGGCGCCCTCACGCCGCTGCTCTCCGCCGGAGATGCCATCTACGGCGGCGGATACCGTTGTTCGCTGGGCTTCAACGTCGTCAGCGGCAGTACCTACTACTTCCTCACGGCCGGGCACTGCGGAAACGTGGCGAAGACCTGGTACACCAATTCCAGCCTCAGCACCCTCATCGGCCCGACCATGGGCTCGAGCTTCCCGGGCAACGACTACGCTCTGGTCCGCTACGACAACACCTCGCTGAGCCACCCCGGCGGCTACACCGCGGCTGACGCGTACGTCGGCGAGTCCGTCAAGCGCACCGGCTCGACCACCGGCACCCACAGCGGTACCGTCACCGCGCTCAACGTCACCGTCCACTACAGCGGCGGCGGGACGGTCAAGGGCCTGATCCAGACCACCGTGTGCGCCGAGCCCGGTGACTCCGGCGGCCCGCTCTACGACGGTACGAAGGCGCTCGGCATCACGTCGGGAGGCAGCGGTGACTGCCGTACGGGCGGCACCACGTTCTTCCAGCCCGTCACCGAGGCGCTCAGTGCGTACAAGGTGAGCATGTACTGATCCCTCCCCGTCGGCCCGGCTGTCCTCCCGGATGAGCGGCGGCCGGGCCGCCCACAGTGTTCCCCACGCGCCGCCTTCCCCCGTTCCGCTCTCCCCGGTGCTGCCGGTGCTGCCGGTGCTGTACGAGCGCACTGTCGATGTGCGGGGGATGCGCAGGGAGTTCCCCTGACCCCGTGCGCCGTTGTGGCGCCACCCTTCGGCTGCCCGCCGACCGTGGCGCCGGCGGTCGTCCCACTTGGCGGGGGCCGGAGGCCGTCCTGTCCGCCCCGCTTCGTCCGGTCGCTCGCCGTCCTCCGCCCGCCTGTTGTATAACCGGGCGTTCATCGAACTCATCTTCCCCGCCGAAGGGTTGTGACGTGCTGTCCGGAACCGGAAAACGTGGGTGCCCGAGTGGGCGCCGTGCCGTAGGCGCCCTGTCGGTCGTGGCTGCCGTGGCCGTGTCGTCCGGATGCTCGGCGCACGACGGAACGCGAGAGCCGGAGGGGCGGCGCGCCCCCTCGAAGACCGCGCGGGCCGAACCGGCGCAGAAGGGTGAGAGGAAGCCGGAGCCGAAGACCGCCGGGCAGTTCGTCGCCCGCGCCCGTGAGGCCATGCGGGCCGAGAAGGGGTGGACGTTCGCCCTGCGGGGCAGCGAGTCCGCCGTCATGCAGGGGCAGGCGCCGTCCAGCGCGACGTACACCGCGGCCGTGCACCGGACCACCGCCCCTGTCGCGCTCCAGCAGACCGGCACCGTCATCACCAGCAAGGGGGAGCGCAAGCCCGAGGCGGTGTATGTCGTCGGCGGCACCGGTTACGTCAAGGAGGGCGTCGAGGCATGGAAGAAGGGGGCGCTCTCCGACCCCGACATCGCCAACGAGGTCGAGGACCCCTTGGCCGAGCTGGACACATTCGCGGGGTACGCCAAGAGCGCGACCGTGGCTCGTACGGGAACGGGCGTGCGGCTTCGGGTCAGTGCGTCCGGATGGCAGTTGTCCGCTGCCCGGAACCGCCCCGCGCTCGAGAGAGCTGCGCGCGAAGTGCAGCCCACACTGGATCAGTTGCGCAAGGCCGGGGTGACGGCGACCGACAGCCAGATCACGCTCAAGGACTTCAGCGAGACGTGGGACCTGGATGGCGAGGCACAGGGGTACCGGGTCGCGTCACACCGCTACGCGTTCACGTTCCTCGTGCCTTTCCGAAGCGGCGACATCACGGTGAGTCAGGAGGTACGGGCCGACAACCGCGGGGTCTTCGGAGGGCACGTGACCTTGCCGTCCGGGGTGTGATCTGCGGCCCCGTACGCCGGGAGACGAGAGGGCGGCGGGTCGAGCCGGTCAGTAGGGAGCCATCACCGGATCGCCGATCACCCGCTGTCCCACCCGAGCGGCAAGCCAGGGGGCCCGCGGGAGTTCGATCTGCTTGACGTGCACGAAGACGGATCGAGTTCTGGGCCTGAGAGGGCCGGGCAGTGCACGACGCACAGCCTCCGGAAAGGTTGTACGCACCGTGCGACCTTCTTGTGTGGTACATGACACGTATGTCCACCTGTGATGTTCAGGGCCCGGTATCCGCTTGATCAACGAGGGGGAATGCGCTCCTGTCTTCCCCCGTCTGGCGGAGGGGGAGCGGAACCGTGGCCGAAGTGGACGAACGGGTGCCGTGTGCGGTCGAGATGCGGTCCTGCGCAGCGGGCTTCCTCGCACGCATCAGCACCCGCAACCGGCTGCCCCTGGACTACTCGGAGCGCAGTCTGCGGGTCGTCGACTTCCTGATCGACGGGCTCCGCAAGGGCGGGACCGACCGGGCAGGTGCCCGGAACGCTCTGCTCGGCCTCGGGGCGTACGTGGGCGAGGTGCTCGTGCGCCGCGCGGGGGCGGTGTGGGTGGACTTCGACGGGGACCAGCGCGGCTACTTCGGGCAGTCGGTCGGCGTGCGCATGCCGGACGGACGCGTCTGGAATCCCCTCGGCAAGGTGGTCAACCGCTTCGAGGCGGGCAGTCCCGAGGAGTCCCTGCAGACCTTCTACCTGACCCTGCACGGACGGGCACGGAGGACCGCGGCCCGATGACCGGACGGCAGATCGTCGACGTCGCCTACGGCGAGGGCTGGGACTCCGGACGCGGAGCCGTGCTCGGCCCGATCGAGGACGAACGCCTCCTGAGGGAGGGGGAGTTCTACGGTTTCGGAGTGGACATGCTCGTCCTGCACGGGGCGACCCCCTCCGGCCCCACGCGGACTTCCTGATCCCATGAACGTTTTCATCGACGTCCTGGTGGTCCTGTCCGTCCTCGTCGCGCTGGCGCTCGCCCCGCGCGTGGTGGCCCGCCGCCCGAGACCGTCCGGTGGGCGCACCGCCCGCGCCGCCCTGTCGCCACTCGCCGTGCTCGCGGTGGTGACCGGGCTCGTCTACGTCAACCAGGTGCTGTTCACCGTGTACGTGCTGCGGGTGCACGGCGGTGACCCCTCGTTCGTCGCGCGGTACCTGCCCGAGCGGTGGTTCGACCTCGCCTCCGGCAGTCCCGTGCTGCGCGGGCTCGCCGACGGCTTTCCCACGCCCGGGCTCCTCGCCCCGTCGGTCCTCCGGGTCCAGGCGTTCCTCGAACTCCCTTTTGTGCTGTCGGCGTTCGCGACCGTCGTGCGGTGGCTCGACGCCGGCCTCTACCGGGGGATCGCCCGGTCTGCCCTGCTGCCGCTGGCCTCCGTGTGGTACACCGTCGTGTTCTGTCTGGTGGAGTGGGATCTGCGCAATCCCTACACGGTCGACGACATCGTCGTGCGTGGGGTCTCGGCCGTGCTGACTCCATGCCTTCTCCGGTGGCTCGCGGCACGGGACACGGGGGTTTCCCGCACGCCCGCCTCCGTGCCCGGACTGCTCGTGTTCATCGGATCGCTCGGTGCCCTGGGCGCGCTCGTCCTCGTCGTCTACGACACCGCTCTCCTCTACAACCTGGGGCGATTGGCCGAGCGGCTGCCGGTGGCCGCGGTGGCCGTCGTCGCGCTCGCGGGACTCCGGCGTGGCGCCGCCCGCCTGCCGGAACCAGCCGCCCCCGGACGCACCCTCACCTTCGTGCTGTACGCCCTGCGCCACTGGCTCGCCCTGTTCTTCCTGCCCGCCCTCGCCATCCGGTACGGCGTCATGTTCGGGACGCCTCGGCTGGCCGGCGCGGCGGGTCTTCTGGTGGGCGTCACCGCCCTCGCCCTCTCCTGGCGACACGCGGCGGTCGACACGAGGCCACTCGGCCTCGCCGTTCTCACCGCCACCGGCGCTGCCTGCGCTACTGCCTGGGCGATCCCCGCCTCGTACTACGAAGTCACCCTTCTGTTCGCGATGGCCGCCTTCCTCCTCACAGTCGTTCTCGTCGCGGGCCTCGTCGACGCCCGCGCGACGCGCCAGGTGTGCGGCTGACGGACGCCTATGACAGAGGGGCCTGGGCTTTGTTTCTCAGGCGCTGGTAGGGGGTTTCGCCGACGAGGGCGCTCTCACTTTCCGGCAGGTGACACGAGCCGAGGACGCCGGGCGTCACCGGGTGGCGGGCGTCGGCCCGGTCGTGAGCATCTGGGTCGTGGCCAGGTCGCGATAGAGGGAATCGGTCTCGAGCAGTTCCGCGTGGGTCCCCACGGCCCGGACCCGGCCCGCCTCCATGACGATGATGCGGTCGGCGGTGGTGACGGTGGACAGCCGGTGCGCCACCACGAGCACGGTGATGTTCCGCGCCGCCTCCGCCACGGTCTCCCGCAGTGCCGCTTCGTTGTCGGCGTCCAACTGCGACGTGGCCTCGTCCAGGAGGAGTAGCCGAGGGCGGCGCAGGAGAGCGCGGGCGATGGCCACGCGCTGGCGTTCTCCTCCGGACAGCCGACTGCCCCGGTGGCCGACCAGGGTGTCCAGCCCCTGCGGAAGACGGGCGACGACAGATTCCAGCCGGGCGCGGCGCAGTGTCTCGTGAAGGTCGTCGTCCGGGGTGTGCGGTGCGCCGAGGGTCAGATTCTCGCGCAGTGTGCCGGACAGGACGGGCGCCTCCTGCTCGACGTAACCGATCGCTGCGCGCAGTTCGGCCAGGGGCCACTGTCTCAGGTCGACCCCGTCCAGGAAGACGCGGCCGGTGTCCGGATCGTAGAAGCGTTCGAGCAGGGAGAAGGCGGTGGTCTTGCCCGCACCGGAGGGGCCCACGAGGGCCGTCAGCCCTCGGGCGGGCACGGTGAAGGAGATGCTGTGATGGACGGCGGGCAGCCCGGGCTGATAACGGAAGCCCACCTGTTCGAAGCGTACGGTGGCCGCCGGCCGGTGAGGCCGCCGCGCCGTCTCCGCAGCGCAGGTGGGCGACGCGCAGGGGACTGAGGGTTCGGTGGTCTCCACGGCCATGTGCTGAACCGCCTCGATACGCCGGGCGGCGGCCGCGCCGACCTGGAGCTGCCCCACGGCCTCGACGAGCTGACTGATCCTCGGGGCCAGGGCGAACAGATACAGCAGGAAGGCGACCAGGGTGGACACGCTGATCGTCCCGGAGGCGACCCGGGCACCGCCCACACCGAGCACCGCCAGGAAGGACGCCTGCCCGGCCACGCCGGAGGCGGCCGCCGACAGCGCCTGCCAGCCGGCGGCGCGTACGCCGGTGCGACGGGCCTCCTCCGCCATGCGGTCCAGCGCGGCAGACTCCCGCTGCTCGGCTCCGGCGGCCTTGACCGCGCGCACCGCCCCAAGGGCCCGTTCCAGAGCCGCGCCGATCTCGCCGACCGACTCCTGAGCCTGCCGGGTGGCACGTCCGATGGCGGGAGCGGCAGCCCCCACGACCGCTCCCAGGAACACCATGACGGTGAGCGTGACGGAGAGCAGCACCAGGTCGACGAGGCCCATCAGCACCAGCGTCATGACCAGTACGACGACGCCGGTGACGGCGGGGGCCGCGGACTGGGTGGCGGCTTGACGCAGCAGCATGGTGTCGGAGGTGGCACGGGTGATCAGATCGCCCGGTTCGTGCCGGTCCAGTTCGGGCACCGGCAACCGGAGCAGGCGCCCGGTGATCCGCCGGCGGGCGGAACACACGACGAACTCGGCGGTGCGGTGCAGGACGTACTGGCCCAGGGCGGAGAACGCCGCGGCACCGAGCAGGAGCGCGGTCAGGACCACTACGGGCCCCATGGGCGTGCGTCCCGTGCCCAGGTTGTCGATCAACCGCTTGGCGGCCAGGGGTTGGGCCAGGCCGAGGGTGCTGCCGATCAGTCCGAGCAGTGCCCCGGCCAGGCCGGCGCGGCGGTGGGGCCGTAGCAGGGCCGCCAGGGCCCGGTAGCCGGATGCGGCCCTGAGCGTGCCCGTGGGGGAGGCAGCGCCTTCGGCCTCGGCGATCGGGGCGGGCACGCCGACCCCGTCCTCGGAGACGGGTGAGGTGGCCGGGGCCGGCGTTCCGGTGCCGGGGCGCGTGGTGGCGGGCGGCTCTCCGGCCATGGGTCAGTCGACCGTGAAGAAGCGCTGGAAGTAATCGGCGGGGCAGTCCTCGCCGACCGGTTGTGAATCCGCCTCCACCCAGGCGTGCGCGGCGAACGGCGGCTGCTTGCGCACTCCCACGCACCAGGTGGGCCACTGACCGCGCATCCGGCACAGCAGGACGGTCGCCAGCGACCTGGGCAGGCATCCCTTGCGGCCGCCTGCGGTCAGGCTCACGGCCAGGACGGTGTCCAGGGCAGCCGAGGTCTGTGCCGCCGAGGCCGGACGTGCGCCACGGCGCACCTGCCGCAGCACGGTGCGTATACGGGCAGGTGGCTGGGTCGCCAGCAGGTGGGCGCACCCCACCGCGAGGCGGGTCGCCAACCGGGTGGGCAGCGGTACGGAACGAGGCCGGTAAGGGACCGCTTCGGGCGTCGACATGACCATCCTTTCCGCGTGTTCGGACGTCGTGAGGGAAGTGCTCCGGCTTCTCGGGCCGTCGGCCGTTCCGCCCGTCAGTGCCCGCTGATGAGCCCGGCCGATCGCAGTTCCGAGAGGATACGGTCGACATCCTGCTGGGCGAGGCCGTCGTTGACGTCGTACCGCTCCGTCAGGGCATGCACGGCCTCTTCCGTGCCCCGGCCCGCCAGCAGCGTCTCCAGGACCACGGCGGCGGTGGGGTTGAGGGTCCAGTACTCGCCACTGTTCTCGTCCAGCAGGGCCAGGCCGTACTCGGTTTCGGCCATCAGGATGCCGCCGCGCAACTCCAGGTTCATCGGAAGACCTCCGTAGCGAGGAACGCTTGTCTGTGGTGGCAGGGGTTGTCGGAACGCGCCACGGCGGTACCGGTCGGTGGCGGCCGGGCCGGGGAAGCGCAGATGACCGGTGGCGCGTGGTGGCTGTCCCGTCAGCCGTCCGCGCGGGGGTGCAGCGCCTCCCGGGTACGCAGCCACACCTCACAGCCGACGGTCGGATGGAGGAGGACGTTCTCCAGCTCCGCCGACACAGGACCGGAGCACCAGGCGCGCCACGCCCGGGCGTCGATCAGGCCCAGTTCGGCCAGCCGGGAGTCCTCGCAGAGTGCCAGCAGCGCTTCACGGTGCCGCCGCAGCCCGACCTCCTCCTCCAGTGTGGCGTTGGCCTTGGTGGCGCGGGTGCGGCTGGCCTCGGGGACGACGCCGCGCATGGCCTCCACGACGAGCGGCTTGTACCGCCACGGAGACACCCGCTCCTCGGGCCGCACCGCCAGGCCGGTTTCCACCACGCGGTCGTCGTAGAAGGGGGAGGCGAAGAGCATGCCGCGCCGGCGCGTCATCTGGTTGAGGTGCCGAGCGAACCGGGACACCGCTTGCATGGTGGCCAGTTCGCGGTGCTCCCCGTGCCCCGGGCCCAGGGGCCGCGCCACGACGGCCTCCTGCCGGATGAGTGCGCGCACCGCGTCGACGGCGTCCGGGGTGGCCCACGGCGGCACCCTCGCCGGCGAGCACCACTGGAACAGCGGTTCCTCCAGCGAGGGCAGCGGGCCGGTCAGGTCCGTCGCGATCTGCTCCAGCCACGCCCCGTAGGAGCGGCGGTCCAGCAGTTGTCGTGTGGCTCGCCGCCGCGACCAGCGATACTTGGCCAGGTATCCGCGGGCGTGGCGGACGGCGGTGCGCGGGTGGCGCGGCAGCAGGTCGTGAACACGGGCGGAGGCGCCCGCGAGCAACTCGTCACCCCCGAAACCGCTCAGGTGGACGGTGGATCCCCGGTCCGCCGCAAGGTCGAGAAGACTCATGCGCCGGTTGCGGTCCACGGCGTACAGCGAGGGAGCGTCCAGTACGTCGGTCAGCGTGTTCACGCCGTCGAAGGTGAGCGGGAAGTCCTCGGCCGCGACGATGTGGTGCTCGACGCGCCCCACGGCGCCGTCGACCGACGACAGGTCCTCGACCGTGCGACGAGCCCAGTGGACGTCATCGCCGCGAGGGTCGTGGGTCGCCGCGGTGTAGGCGACGACCTTGGCCCCGGCGCCCACCGCGGTGCACACCACGGCGGTCGAATCCAGCCCGCCCAGATCGGCGGTGACCACATCCCGGTCCCGGACCCGGATCTCGACGGCGCGGCGCAGTTCGTCCCGCAGTCTCGCGGCGCCCTCGGCCAACGGCACGTCGCGACGCGGCAACCACCACCAGCGCTTGCGGTGTGCCCGCCCGTCGCGTTCCAGGACCAGGTAGTCGTGGCCGGGAAGTGCCTCCACCCCGCGCCACACGGGTCGCGCGGACAGCGGGTGGAGCACGCCCAGACTGAGCATCTGGAGGGCAAGCCGACCCTCGTCGAGGGGCGCCCCGATCAGGTCGGCCAGGACGTCCGCCCGATCGGCCGCCAGGTGAGCCGAGTGCGCTCCGCCATGGAACAGGGAGCGGACACCGGTGACCGTGCCCTGAGCACGTACCCGCCCGTGCACACTGGCCAGTAGGTGGTAACTGCCGTGCCAGGAGCGGGCGAGGCGGTCGAGGGAGCCCAGATCGGTGGCCGCGGCCGCCGCACGGGCCGCTTCCTCGGGGGTGACGCCGTGCTCACCCGACACGGCGAGACGCACTCCGCGGCACTCGCCGACGGCCAGCTCCCCTGGACTCCAGCGTCCCATCAACCACGGCCGGCCGGAGGCGTGCGGGTAGCTCTCGGTGGCGTGCGGAAGGGCCCTGGCCCCCACGGCTGCCGCTTCGTCGGTATCGGGCAGCACCACGAACCAGGCGGGCACCACGGCGAGTGACGCAGGGCTGTTCATGGACTCACGTACCTCCGGTCGATGGCGTGTCCGCCGGTGCGGGTAGGACCCGGGGAGTGGCGGAGGACGGTCGGTGACCGCCCTCCGCCGACATGTGCGGGCCCCGTTCACCTCACGCGAAGGCGATGAGAGAAGGGACCGGTCGCCTCGGGTCAGATGAGCTGGTGACCGCCGAGGAGGTCCTTGGCGGTACCGCCCGCCAGACCCGTCGTCTTGCGGAAACCGCCGGCCTTGGTGAGTGTCGGGCGCTCGTACGTCATGGCCACACATCCTTTCGTCTGCGACGACATCAGCTGTCGCCTCGTCAGTCGGTTGAAGGAAACGTTGGCGCAGGATCCTGCTCGAATCAGACCGTTTTCACCGCGGTTCCGGATCCGTGGACGGCCAATTCGGTTAGTCACCCTAGGGGCGGCAATCGGATCACCACAACAGTGCACGGGGGGAGCGTGAGGCACACGGGATGCGAACTCTGCATCTCTGCGGGGGCGAATGCCGCCGAAAGTGCCGGGACACGGGCCATGGAGATGGGGTTTGCGGGTACCGGGAAGGGTTTTCCTGCTGCCTCTGAAGCGAGATCAGACGGTTCCGAGGCGCACAATCCGACTCACACCGACCGGTTTGCGCAGGTCAATGACTGTTCAGCCATCATGATCCCCATCGGTCGCTCTGGTGGAAGGTGAGCCACGAACGGCACACGGGAGGGGGGAATTGCCCGCGGGATTCAACTACAGAAGTGGCAATCATTGGCCTACGCTTTCCGTCGGTTCTCCCGGAGATTCGCAGGTTTTCCCTGGGAACCGGCGGGAGTTGTCACACATTTCCGCCGGCTGGCGAAGCCGTCCCCATGGCCTCCGTAGTGGTGCGCGTCCGGTTCACCGCTTGTGAGGACGGTTCTGCGCTGGGCGCCGAGGAGTGGCACGAACGGTGAGGTCGCCTTCGCGGAGGTTGGTGGACGCCAACAGGGACAATCCGAACCGTCATGTACGATTGACCCTCCCCGGCCGGGCGAGATCGTCCCGGTTGGCCGTGAAATCGCCAACTCGGGCTTCAGGGCCTTTGGTTGGGTGGCAGGCCCCGCGGTGTGGCGCCTTTATCGTTCCGTCAGCTGATCTTCTTCAGATCGTCATTCAATCTTGCCTCCGTTCGACGCCCCGGCTGTCATCCTCAGCCGGGCGCGGACCACTGCGTCCATGGATCCAGTGTTCCCGGAGGCCACGTGCGCCGTTCCCGTCTGCTCCTCCTGCTGATCGCAGGGGTGATGCTCACCTTCACCTCACTCTTCGTCAGTCCCCCCACCGCACACGCCGCGGTGGCGGACGCGCCCCACTGTTCGACCAACGGCACGTGGCGCCAGGGTGAGTTCAACATCTACTGGTTCGACGTCGAGCAGGGCGACTCCCAGCTCGTCGTCGGACCGACCGGCCGCACCCTGCTCATCGACCTCGGCGAGACCGCGTTCAATTCGACCGGCACCAACACGAACGCGACCCGCGTCGCCGCCCAGATACGTTCCATATGCGGCATCGCCTCCGGGCCGGTGCACCTGGACTACGTGATGGCGTCCCACCATCACCTCGACCACATCGGATACGCCGGCAATCCGAACGACACCACGGCCTACGGCAACGGCCTCTATCAGCTGCTGACTCCGACCTCGTCCGGCGGATTCGGCTTCACGGTCGGTCAGCTGCTCGACCACGACGGCGGTGTGTGGACGGACAGCAACGGCGACAAGGACTGCGACGTCGGCACGTCGACCGCGCCGAGCACCGAGACCGCCTGGCACAACGTCGGGACCACCTCGCTGACGTCGAAGCGGTGGATCTGCTGGCTGTACGGCCCCGCGGGACAGGCCGACCGCGCCAACATCGAGGGCAAGGTGCTGCGGATCACCAATGACAACCCGTGGCCCTCGATCGACCTCGGCACCGGCGTGACCTCGAACGTCGTCGAGGCGAACGGCAAGGACGTCAAGCAGGCCGACGGCGTGACCCCGGTCAGCGGCGACCACGACGCGGACCCCACCCCGCCCAGCGAGAACGACTACTCGATCGGCCTGCGCACCACGTTCGGCCCCTTCGCGTACGCGACCGCCGGTGACAGCGACGGCGAGTACAGCACCAGCGCCAACGGCTACACCTACAACAACATCGAACAGCTGCTCAGCCAGAAGATGGGCACCGTGAACGCGCTGCGGGCCAACCACCACGGCTCGAGTCACTCGTCGTCCGACGCCTACGTCAACTCGACGCATCCTCAGGTCGGCTTCATCTCCTGCGGTTCCAACTCGTACGGCCACCCGGGCAACCGCACCCTCAACGCCTTCCGCGCCGTGGGGGCGGACATCTACCTCGCCAACAACCCCTGCGACACCACGGACACGGACGGAACGGCGATCGACTACTCGGGCACGTACAACCACAACGGCACCGTGCACCTCGCCACGTCCGGAAGCGGAGCGCAGTTCACCGTCGACTACGACGCGGGCAGCCGGTCGTACACCACCACGACCAGCGGTGGCGGTGGTGGCGGCACCGGCGACCCCACCAAGGTGCAGGTCAACGAGTTCCTGATGGCGCCGTCGGGTACGGGGACCGAGTGGGTGGAGCTCTACAACCCCACCGCGGGCGCCGTGGACGTCAGCGGCTACTACATCGACGACGTCGCCGGCGGCGGCGGGGCGCCGAAGCAGATCCCGGCGGGTACGACGATCCCGGCCGGCGGGCGGTGGGTGATGGACATCCCCTCCGGCTTCCTCAACAACACCGGCTCCGAGTCCGTCCGGTTCCTCAAGATCGTGAGCGGTGTGGAGACCGTCTACGACACCTACTCGTACTCGCTCGGCTCGACGCAGTACGACAAGGTCTTCCACCGCAGCGGTGACGGCGGGGCGTGGTGCAACACCATCTCGGCCAACGTCACCAAGGGCACGGCCAACCCGGCGAGCTGCCCGTGAGGAGGGGAGTCAGGAGCGCGCTCGTCGGAGCCCTCACCGTCGCCCTGGCCGTGGTCGGGGTCACCACCGTGCTCGCGGGCGGCCGGCCCGACCGAACCCCCGGACCCGTGGGCACCACCACGGCGCCGGGCGGTGACGAGAGCCGACTGGTGCTGATCAGCGGCCGTGATGACCACGGACTGGTCGCGACCGCTCGGGTGGCGCTGTACGGGCATCCGGGCGACGGCGAGCCGGTCGCCCAGGCGAAGGACGGGACCTTGGCCCGGGTCGTCTCGACGAAGGGCACCTGGCTCCAGGTGCGCGCCGTCGGGGACGCGTCGGTCCACGGCTGGGTCGACGACTTCTACCTGCGCGGCACGGTGCACCTGGTGGGCCCGGGCCCCACGTGCCGGGTCCGGATCGGGGGGCAGTGGCTCGCCGCTGGTGAGCAGGCGGTGGTCCTCGACGTCCGCGGTACGCAGGCGAAGGTGAGGACCGTCCGGTCCGGCCGGCACGGCTGGGTCGCCCGCTCCGCGGTGCGGGAACTCGCACCAGAGAGCGGCTGCGGACGGCCCACGGCGTCGGCATCCCCCGAGGGCCGGGAGTCCGGGGGGCACGGCCACGGGCACGGCTGAGTCGGCTGGGCAGCGGTGTTCCCGACGGGGGCCGGGGGTTCATTCCCCGGCCCCCGTCGGCTTGCCCCGCCTGCAGCGCGGTCGCGCTTGAGCCATGTTCGGTCGGCCGCGCCCCGGTCGGCGAGCGCGGTCGGGAGGGGCCGGCCTCAGGCCGGCTTGCGCCACACCGAGATGTGCTGGGCGGAGTCCTGGGCGAACGGCGTCCCCTCCCAGTCCGCGACGCGCCGCTCCAGCTCCAGTCCCGCGATCCGCGCCATCAGGTCGAGCTCCGCCGGCCAGGCGTACCGGTGCCGGGAGGCGTCGCGGCGGTAGCGGCCGTCGTCGCCGTCGAGGGTGAGGTGGTGCGAGACGAGGATCTGCTCCACCAGATCGAAGGTGTCGAAGCCGAGATGCCGCTCGGAGACGTCGAACGGCACCGCGACCTGCCCGGGCGGCAGGAACCGCAGCGGCGGCACGCCCAGCTCGATGACGAACCGGCCTCCGGGCGCCAGGTGACGTGCCGCGTTGCGGAAGCACTCGACCTGTTCGTCCTGTGTGAGCAGGTTCGTGATGGTGTTGTAGACGAGGTAGACCAGGGTGAACTCGCCGGGGACGACGGTCGTGGCCATGTCCCCGAGGGTGACCGGGAGCGTCTCCTCGTCGATCTTGCGGCGCAGGACCGCTGCCATGGGCTCGGACAGCTCGATGCCCGCGACGGGGACGCCGCGTTCCCGGAGCGGGACGCCCACGCGCCCGGTTCCGATGGCGAACTCCAGCGCCCTTCCGTCACCGGCGAGTTCGGCGAGGAAGTCGAGCATCGGTCCGAGTGCGGCGGCCGAGGAGATCTCGGCCTCCTCGGCGTCGTAGCGTTCGGCGGTCGCACGGCTCCACAGCTCACTGCTCGTCACGGGCGGACACTCTGCCGGGTGCCGTGGGGCCTCGGCTACCGAATTTCCTCCGACTTCCGGCTCCGCTCACCGGACCTGAGGACTCAGTCCCGGCGCCACTCGATCGTCGGTCCGCGGCCCTGTGCGCGACCGGCCTCGGCGGCCGGCCGGCGCGTGGCCGGGTCCAGGGCGTTGGCGCCGATCGCGTCCCGGGACGCCCCGTCCGGCTCGACGACCGCGACCTCGGCGCCCCGGGCGCGCAGTTCGTCCACGGTCCGCTCCAGCGGACAGTCGCTCGGGAACGGCTCGGAAGCACCCATCGGCACGATCACCAGCACGCGTGAGGCGCCGGCGGCGTAGTCGGCGTTGGCGACGGAACGGACGCCGCCGTCGACGTACCGGCGGTCGCCGATCGTCACCGGGGGCCAGACGCCGGGGACGGCGCAACTGGCCGCGACGGCGTCGACCAGGCTCACGTCCGACGCGCGGTCGAACACGCGCGGCTCACCGCTCTCGGCGTCCACCGCGACGATCCTGAGCGCCCGCGCGGGCCATGCGTGGGAGGGGAGCCGCGACTCGATCACCGCCCGGCGCTCCCTCTCGGTCACGGTCTCGGCCCCGAGGGCGAACTTCCCGACCGCGCGCCGCATCTCCGTGATGTCGGCGGCACTGCTCAGCGCCGCGCCGATCTCGGCGGCGAAAGCCTCCAGGTCCATCTCCGCCGTGATCTCGGCGGCCTGCAGCGCCGGGTCGACCTGGCGGGCGTACAGCTCCTCCAGGTTCAGCCCGCTGCCCAGTTGTGCCGCGACCGTCGAGCCGGCGGAGGTGCCCACGATGAGGTCGGCCCCCGTGACGTCCCGGCCCGCCTCGGACAGCCCGGTCAGCAGTCCGGTGATCCACGCGATGCCCCCGACACCGCCGCCGCCCAGCACCAGCGCCTCAGTCCTGGCCATCTCGTCGCCCGCCCCCTGTTGCCCGCACTCGATATGACGACGTGAACCCTAATGCTCACTCGCGCGCCGCATGGACTCATGGCGTGAAGCCGCCCCCGCGCGGTCGCAGGGTCTTGGTCGCTGGGCGCGGGGCCGTCCTCGCGGCGCCCGAAACCGCGTCACGCGGCGGCGCGCCTGGTGCCGGCACCAGGTTCAGCGGCCCGGCGCCCCGGCGCGCAGGCCGTCCATGACGAGGTCCAGGAGCCGGGCGGCGCGCGGCTGCCAGTCGCTGTGGGGATCCATCTGCCAGAGACCGGCGATGGCGAGGACGAAGTCGTCCGGGGTCACCCCCGGGCGTATCGTGCCGGCCTCCTCGTTGGCGCGGAGCAGGAGTTCGACGGCGGCGGTGACGGGGCTGTGGCCCGGTTTGGCAGGGCCTCCCGGCGTGCCGGCCGCCTGGCGGATCGCGTCCGCCAGACCGGCCTTGGCCATGGCGAACCGTGCGAGGTGGTCCATCCACTCGCGCAGGGCCTGGTCCGGCTCCCGGTTCTCGAGCAGCTCGGCCGCGCTGTCGGCGACCTGTTGCATCTCGTGCCGGTAGATCTCCAGGACGAGGGCCTCGCGGTGAGGGAAGTTCCGGTAGAAGGTGCCCTGGCCGACGCCCGCCTTCTTGGCGATCACACTCAGCGGGGTGTCCGCGGAACGGGTCAGTTCCGCGAGGGCCACTTCCAGGATGCGCTCGCGGTTGCGCTGCGCGTCCGAGCGCAGCGGCGCATCCTTGGCGTCCCTCTTCGGCTGCACTCGTCCTCCTCGCCGGGTCTGGAGTCCGGAACCCGACCTTGCTAAGCGGACAGTTGTCCGCTACGGTTTCTTGCTACCGGACAGCTGTCCGCTTGACTCCACCATAGCGGTGGAGGCCGCCGACGTGACCCGGCGGGTGCCGCCGCCATGGCGTTCCCGCCACCGCATTCCGCCTGCCTGCCAGTTCCACCGCTCCGTACAGCGCCACCTCCCTGTTTGCCGAACGGGTCTGCCGTACCGGACCCGCGGACGGACCCGAAGACCACGGTCGCACGGGCCGCCGGGACCTCGGCCCCGCGGCTTCGCGGACGCACGGACCTCCGAACGGTCCCGCGACGTGCTCCGGACCTGCGAAAGAAGGCTGATCATGGCCCCACCGACGTCCAGCGACGTCACCCTGAACATCAACGGCGAGAAGTACACGCTGTCCGTCGACCACCGCACCACCCTCCTCGACGCGCTCCGTGAGCGGCTCGATCTGACCGGCACCAAGAAGGGCTGCGACCAGGGGCAGTGCGGGGCCTGCACCGTCCTGATCGACGGACGCCGGAGCGTGGCCTGCCTGCAGTTCGCGGTGGCGGCCGAGGGGCGTGAGATCACCACCATCGAGGGTGTGGCCGAGGGAGAGCGGCTGCATCCCGTGCAGCAGGCCTTCCTCGATCTCGACGGCTACCAGTGCGGATACTGCACACCGGGACAGATCTGCTCGGCCGTCGCGGTGATCGAGGAACACGCGGCCGGCTGGCCGAGCGCGGTCACCGACGACGTCCGGCCCGAGGCCGGGCCGCCACCCCTCACGGCCGACGAGATCCGGGAGCGGATGAGCGGCAACCTGTGCCGCTGCGGCGCGTACACGTCCATCGTGCAGGCGGTCGCCCGAGCGGCCGCCGTCCAGGCGCGGACCGGGGACGACCCGAGCGGGACGCACATGGGCGACGGCAGCGGGCGGGCACGGACCACGGATCCCACGGAGGCGGAGGCATGAGGGAGTTCGGCTATCATAGGGCGTCCGACGTGGCCGGCGCGGTCGCGCTGCTCGGTGCCGACCCGGAGGCGCGTTTTCTCGGTGGCGGCACCAACCTCGTCGACCTGATGAAGACCGGCGTCGAGCGCCCCGCCCGGCTGGTGGACGTCCGTGACCTCCCCCTGGACGGGATCGAGTCGACCGCGGACGGCGGCCTGCGCATCGGCGCGACCGTCACCAACAGCGACCTCGCCGCGCACCCCGACGTCCGCCGCCGCTACCCGGCGCTGGCCCATGCGGTGCTGGCCGGCGCCTCCGGACAGTTGCGCAACATGGCCACCGTCGGCGGGAATCTGCTCCAGCGCACCCGCTGCGGCTACTTCACCGACGTCACCAAACCCTGCAACAAGCGGCTTCCCGGCAGCGGCTGCCCCGCCGTCGAGGGCGAACACCACAACCACGCCGTGCTGGGGGCCTCCGAGCACTGTGTGGCCGTCCATCCCTCGGACATGGGCGTGGCGCTGACGGCCTTCGACGCGGTCGTGTCGTACGAGACGACCGACGGACCGGGCGAGCTGCCGCTGGCCGACTTCTATCTGCCCGTGGGGGACACCCCGCACCGGGAGACCGCCCTGCCGCCGGGAGCGCTGATCACCGGCGTGACCCTGCCGCCCGCTCCGGTCGCGGCCCGCTCGCGCTACCGCAAGGTGCGCGAACGCGCCTCGTACGCGTTCGCCATCGGCTCGATCGCCGCCGCCCTCGACGTCCGCGACGGCGAAGTGCGCGAGGCGCGCCTGGCCTTCGGGGCGGTCGCCTCCCGGCCGTGGCGGGCCCGGACGGCGGAGCGGGTGCTGACCGGCGCCCCGACCGACGCCGAGACCTTCGCCGCCGCGGCGGACGCCGAACTCGCGGCGGCCAGGCCGCTGCCCCACAACGGATACAAGGTGACACTCATGCGCAACCTCGTCGTGGCCGTGCTGACCGAACTCGCCGAGGACAACGCCCGACTCAGCGAGGAGACCGGCCGATGAGCACCGCCACGACGACCCCGGCCTCGGCGGAGAAGGGCGCCGTGGGGACCGCGCACACCCGCGTGGAGGGCCGGGACAAGGTCACCGGAGCCGCCCGGTACGCGGGCGAGGTGCCCTTCGCCGACCTCGCCCACGGCTGGCTGGTGCTGTCCACCGTCGCCCGCGGCCGCATCCGCGCGGTGGACCACGAGCCCGTCCTCGAGATGCCCGGCGTCCTCACCGTCCTGCACCACGGGAATGCTCCGCGCCTCGACACCGACTTCGTCGGCCTGCTGGGATCCCGGCCGGACCCCACCTGCGCCGTCTTCCAGCACGACCGGGTACCGCACATGGGCTGGCCGGTCGCCCTGGTGGTCGCCGAGACGTCCGAACAGGCCAGGGAGGCCGCCGAGGCGCTCGTCGTGCACTACGAGAGCGAGCCCCACGACGTGGCCTTCTCCGGCGGGCGTGCGGACGCGTACCCGGCGGACGGCCACATGCCGGCGGTGACGGAAAAGGGGGACCTGGACACCGAACTCGCCGCGTCCGCAGCCGTCGTGGACGCCGAGTACACCACTCCCGAAGAGCACCACAACCCGATGGAGCCGCACGCGGCCACGGCCCGCTGGGACGGCGGCCGGCTCGAGGTCGTCGACTCCAACCAGGGCACCACCTGGGTGCGGGGCGAACTGGCCAACCTGTTCTCGCTCGAACCCGCCGCCGTGCGGGTGCTGTCCGAACACGTCGGCGGCGGTTTCGGCAGCAAGGGCGTCCGCGCCCACCAGGTGGCCGCGGTGATGGCCGCCACTGTCCTGCAGCGGCCGGTCCGTGTCGTCCTGACACGCCGCCAGATGTTCTCCCTCGCCGGCTACCGCAGCCCCACCGCCCAGCGCGTCCGGCTCGGCTGCGACGCCGACGGACGGCTGCGCGCGCTGGAGCACCGCTCCCTCAGTCTCACCTCGACGGTGCACGAGTTCGTAGAGCCGAGCGCCGCGGTGGCCCGCGCGATGTACGACGCCGACGCCCACCACACGGCCAACCGGGTGGTACGTCTCGACGTTCCGACCCCGACCTGGATGCGGGCGCCGGGCGAGGCACCGGGATCGTTCGCATTGGAGTCGGCGCTGGACGAACTGGCCGAGAGGTGCGGGATCGATCCGATCGACCTGCGCCTGCGCAACGAACCCGAGAAGGGTCCCGTGTCCGGGCTGCCGTTCGGCAGCCGCAACCTGCGCGCCTGCTTCGACGAGGGCGCCCGCCGGTTCGGCTGGGCGGAGCGCGATCCGCGCCCCGGGCTGCGCCGGGAGGGCCGCTGGCTGCTCGGCACCGGTACGGCGGCGGCCTCCTTCCCCGCCGGTGCCGCACCGTCCACGGCGGTCCTCACCGCGGAGCCGGACGGGTCCTTCACCGTGCGGATCGCCGCGGCGGACATCGGAACCGGTGCGCGCACCGCGCTCACCCTGGTCGCCGCCGACGCGCTGCGGGTGGCGCCGGACCGGGTCCGGGTGCGCATCGGGGACAGCGACTTCGGCCCGGCCATGATCGCCGGAGGTTCGATGGGCACCCGCTCCTGGGCCTGGGCGGTCACGGCCGCGGCCGGCGAACTGCGAGAGCGGCTCGACCTGGGAGCCGACATCCCCCCGGAGGGCATCACCGTCCGGTCGGACACCTCCGCGGCCGTCGGCGCCCTCACGCAGAAGGAACGGCACTCCTTCGGCGCGCAGTTCGCCGAGGTCGCCGTGGACGTCACCACCGGCGAAGTGCGGGTGCGGCGCATGCTCGGCGTCTTCGCGGCGGGCCGCATCGTCAACCCGCTCACCGCGCGCAACCAGTTGGTCGGCGGCATGACCTGGGGCATCTCCATGGCCCTGCACGAGGAAGCCGTCCGTGACACCGCCTCCGGCGGACATGTCGGCGCCGACCTCGCGGGCTATCACGTCGCCACGCACGCCGATGTGCCGCTCGTGGAGGCCGACTGGGTGGACGACCCGGATCCCGACGACCCGGTGGGGATCAAGGGCATCGGGGAGATCGGCATCGTGGGCGCCGCGGCGGCGATCGCCAACGCGGTCTGGCACGCCACCGGTGTCCGGCACCGCGAGCTGCCCATCCGGCCGGACCGCGTCCTGGCGGCCGGACAGGGAGCGGCGCGTGCTTGACATCGCCGAGGACCTGCACCGCTGGGCCGAGGAAGGCCGCGCCTTCGCCGTCGCCACCGTGGTGGCCGTCGGCGGCAGCGCGCCGCGCGGCCCCGGTGCCGCCCCCGCCGTGGACGGCGAGGGCACGGCCATCGGCTCGGTCTCCGGCGGCTGCGTCGAAGGAGCGGTGTACGACCTCTGCGTGGCGGCACTCCGGGACGGCGTGACCCGTGTGGAGCGGTTCGGCTACAGCGACGAGGACGCCTTCGCCGTCGGGCTGACCTGTGGTGGGGTCATCGACGTCCTGATCACGCCGGTCGGCACGGACGCGCCCGTCCGTGAAGTGCTCCGAGCGGCGCTCTCGGCCGCCGCCCAAGGGGAGCCGGCGGCCGTGGCCCGGATCGTGCGCGGGCCCGCGGGTCTGCTCGGCCGGGCAATCCTCGTGCGCTCCGACGGCACGTTCGACGGAGGGCTGGGCGGCGCCGCTGCACTCGACCGGACGGCCGAGGCCGAGGCCCGGGCGCTGCTGGATGCCGGCCGCACCGGCACCGTCGAGCTCGCGGAGGACGGATCGCACTGCCCCGGCGGGCTCACCCTGCTCGTCGAGTCGAACGTGCCGGCGCCCCGCATGATCGTCTTCGGTGCGGTCGACTTCGCCGCCGCGCTCGTCCGGGTGGGCACGTTCCTCGGATACCGGGTGACCGTGTGCGACGCCCGCCCCGTCTTCGCCACCCGCGCCCGCTTCCCCGAGGCCGACGAGATCGTGGTCGACTGGCCGCACCGCTACCTGCGGCGCACCGCCACCGACGCACGCACCGTGCTGTGCGTGCTCACCCACGACGCCAAGTTCGATGTGCCGCTGCTGGAGACGGCGCTGCGGATGCCCGTCGCGTTCGTGGGCGCGATGGGGTCGCGCCGTACCCACGAGGACCGCGACCGGCGGCTGCGCGAGGCGGGTCTGAGCGAGCGCGAGCTGGCCCGGCTGAGATCCCCGATCGGCCTCGACCTCGGCGCCCGCACGCCCGAGGAGACCGCCCTGTCGATCGCGGCGGAGATCGTCGCGGCCCGGCAAGGAGGGACGGGCGTCCCGCTGACGGGCACGCGCACACCGATCCACCGGCCCGGCACGGAACGGGACGCGCCGGAACGGGACGGCGCCGAGGCCGCCTGAACCGGTCCCACCCCCGTGGACGGCGCGGCGGACGGGGACGGCGGATGGCGGTGGAGAGGGGCGGACGGCGCAGGGTGGACGGCGAAGGGGCCATCGGCGGGCACGGGGAGGACCCCCGCCTGCCGGGCCCGGAGCAGCATGCGGGGGCCCGAGGCGGTCGCGCCGTCCGGGGACGCGCCGCGTGCGATCCTCCAGCGACCGCGGCCCCTCACTGCCTCGGGCGGGGAAACCTCTCCAGTGCCTCGGCGAGGCCCACGGCGTCCGTGCCGACCTTGCGGTAGACGGAGGAGAGCAGCTGCCGCACCCCCTGACCGGTGAGATGCAGTTCCTGCGCCACGGCGGCCACCGGTCGCCCCTGCGCCGCCATCTCGGCGGCCCTGCGTTCCTGAGCGGTCAGCGTGTCCGTCTGCGGATAGCGCAGCGGGAGCGGCCGCAGTCCGGCGGTGGAGAGTTCCTCCCTGGCCCGACCGGCCAGCGCCTCGGCACCGCAGTGCACGGCACTCTCCAGTCCCTGGTAGAGCCGGTCGGCGGCCTCCTGCAGACGGCCGTTACGGGACAGCGCGGCACCATGGCCGACCAGGGCGCGGGCCAGATCGTAGGCGGCGGGGGAGCGCTCCAGATGGTCGACGGCCTCCGCGTACAGGTCGAGTGCGGCCGGCCCGGCGGTCACCTCGGCCAGGGTGCACAGCGCGCCCCCGATCGCGGAGGCCGCCCCGAAGTCCCGAGCACGCTTGACGGCGTCCTGGGCGAGGCTCAGCGCCCGGCCCGGAGCGGTGGCCGCCAGCGCCGACGCCAGGTCCGACTGCCACGGGCACCAGGCCGGGTTGCGCCAGGCCCGGGCGTCCAGCCAGTCGCCCACCTCGGACAGCAGGCGCGCCGCTTCGGCGTGCCGTCCCTCCGCCAGCAGCAGTTCGGCGTAGACCGTGCGCGGGTCGGGATAGATGACGGCGTTCGGGACCACGTCCCCGTAGTGGTAGGCGTCGGCCAGTTCACGGGCCTCGCCGACGCGTCCCCGGGCCAGCAGGGTCTGGACGAGGATGCCGATCGCGAACCACTGGGCGGGCACCGCGCCCTCCACCCGGTCGGCGGTGCGCAGTCCCGCCCGGACCAGCTCCTCGGCTTCGGCCAGGCTCCCGCGGCGGTAGCGGATGTAGCCGAAGAGGGTCTGCCCGACGGCCAGGTGCGAGCCGCGCCAGCCCTTCCTCTCGCATTCGGCGATGCCCGCGGTGAACAACTCCTCGGCGCGCCGCGGCTGGTCGCAGTACATGAACGCGAGGGCGACCGACACGGGCACCTCGAAGCCCCGGTTCTCGTCGGTCCAGCTCATGCCGCCGCGCAGGGCGTCCTCGGCGCAGGACAGCACGGTCCGCCGCGGCTCGCCGCGCACCAGCGCGTCCCAGGCCCGCAGGCCGAGGATGTACCGCTCCTCCAGGCTGCGACCGGTCAGCCGCTCCGCCAGCCGTGCCAAGCGGCGCGAACGGGCGACCGAGTCGGGCTCGTCGGTGCGGAAGGCGCTCCAGACGAAGTGGTCGGCCTGCATCCGCAGCCGGACACGCCCGTTGGGGGCATGGTGCGCCTCCTCGGCGGCCACGGTCGCGGCCTCGGCCATCCGGTCGGTGTGCGCGAGGGCCTGGGTCAGCCGGTAGACGATGGAGGCGCGCAGGTCGGGATCGACGCCCGGCTGCTCCAGCGCCTCCCGTAGGTGGCTGACCGTGGCGGTGGGTTCGATCAGGAACGTCGAGCAGGCCAGTTCGTGCAGGAGAGCGGCGCGCTGCTCCGGCAGGGGCGGCTCCTGCACCGCGCGTAGCAGCAGCCGCCGGGCCGCCTCCGGGGCCCCGGCCCGCAGGTACTCGCGGGCGCCTTCCCGTAGGCACGCCACCGCGTCGGGCCGGTTGTCGCAGGGCACCTCCAGCAGGTGCCGCGCGGCGGCCGTCGGGCCGTGCCCGGCCGCGCGCACGGCATCGGCGGCCGCGTTGTGCAGACCGACGCGCACGTGCGAGGGGATGGACCGGTAGATCGTCGTGGCCGTCAGCGGGTGCACGAACTCCAGCCTGCCGCCGGGCCCGGCACCGTCGGCCAGGATCCGGGCGGCGCGCAGTTTCTCGGTCGCCTCGGCGGCCTGCTCGATGCCGACCACGGCGATGGTGGCCGCGAGGTCGGGGGAGATGGAGGTGCCCAGCACGGCGGCGGCCCACGCGAAGTGGACGGTGGTGACGCCGAGCTGGTGCAACTGGTCGACCAGGCCCGGACCCTTGACGGCCGCGGCGAGGTCCCGCATTGCGGGCAGGTCGTCCCGGGTGCCCTTGAGACCGCGTTCGCCGAGCCGGATGGCGAGTTCGACGGTCTCGAACGGGCTGCCGCTGGTGACCTCCCGGCATTCCTCGCAGAACGCGTCCTCCGCGCCCTCTCCCACCTGGTCCCTGACGATCCGCGCCACTCCGGCGGTGGTGAGCGGTGCGAGCGTGTGGGGGCGGGTTCCGTGGCCCTCGACCAGGGCGCGGAAGGCGGAGGCCTCGGACGGCAGTTCGTCCGGGCGGTAGGCGACGACGATCAGCAGGGGGAGGCCCGCGGCCCGGGGCGCGAACGAGGTGAGCCAGCTCAGCGACTCGAGGTCGGCCCAGTGCAGGTCGTCCAGGAGCAGGACCAGGGGCGCCTTCACCACGGCGAGTCGGGTCATGACCCAGTCGAGTCCGTCGCGCACTCCGGTCGGGTCCGGGACGGAGGAGGGGTCCGAGGCCTCCAGACCGAGCGCGGCGGCGACGATGTCGTACCAGCTCCCGAGGAACGACCGGCGCTGCGCCTCGTCCATCGCCGCCAGCGCGGGCTGGACGAGCTGGCGCACCATCCGGAACGCCAGCTCGTGCTCGTTCTCCCCGCCCTTGGCCGACAGCACCGTGAAGCCGTGCTCGGCGGCACGGGTGCGCGCCTCGCCCATCAGCGCCGTCTTGCCCAGCCCGGCCGGGCCGCGGAAGGCGAGCAGCCCGCCGTGCCGCGCCCCGGGCACCGCGTCGGCCGCCTCGCGCAGACCCGCCAGCGCGGTCTCCAGTGCGCGCACCTCCCGATGGCGCTCGACGAGCAGCGGCCGGTGCCCGGTGATCGGTTGCCGCAGCCCATGCGCCATCTGCCGTACCGCTTCCTGTATTTCCGGTTTTTCCGCCTTCGGGGAGGCAGCGTGAGCGTACGCCCATCCGGACGCTCCGAGAGCGGGTCAGCGGTGTCACGACAAGGAAGGGTGAATCCTCGGCTGTTGCGGCCCGGGACCTCACCCCTTTGAGTAAAGTAGTCGGATTGTGTGTTCAGAAGGCGGGTGAGGTCGCGGCGTCCGCGTAGCGCGGCACGCTCCGGGACCAGTGGTAGCACCCGCGGATCCAGCCGACCATGCCGTCCACATAGCCGGCACCCGCCGGGGTCAACTCCGGCTCCACGCGGGCGCGCAACGTCTCGAACTCCCGTACGACCAGGTTGATCTGACGGATCGTCAGCATGGCGGCCACCGGAAGCGAGCAGCGGTGGGTGCTCTGATGGGCCAGGGCGAGGTTGATCACTCCGCCGGTCCGCTGCTCCTTCACCGCCGAGAAGAGGTCCGCGGTCCACACCGCGGCGTCGACCGACAGCCGCCGCAGTCGCTGCACGAGGGGGTGGTGGACGTCCTCCGGCGTCGGCGCGCAGGGCTGCGCCGCCTCGTAGAGCGGGTAGAACGGTTCGACGCCCGCGGTGAGCGACCGGATCGAGGTGCACACGCCCAGGTGCAGCGGGGCGGAGCCGGCCTGCGCCACCGCCTCGTACATCAGACCGTGCACGTACTCACGGCTGTGCCACGCCCAGCGCGCCGCCTGCGCGGGGGTGCACCGCTCCCGCACCTGCCGGTGGAGGTCGGTGAGGGCCGCGCCGAGCGCGGTGGTGGGCGCCTCGCCGTCCCGCAGCACGGCGACGCTCTCGCACAGCAGGGGCAGCAGCCGCTCCGGGGACCGCCGGCCGATCTCCTCCGCCCGGTCGTCGAAGACGAACTGGTAGGCGATCTGGTTCGCCACGATGCGGAGGATCTCCGGATCGGCGGTCGGGCTGGTGTACGACGCGAGCTGGGCCGGCCGGGTCCGCGTGATCATGTCCGCCACCTCCGGCTCCGCGGTCAGTCCGCACTCGCGCAGCCACACGTCCATCCCGGCCACCGCCTCGGCCTCGTGACGGTTGCTGCGGAACGGGAAGGGCATGTGCAACTGCGCGTCGATCAGATCGCGCAGACTGGCGGCCGGCCTCCCGGGCCGCTCGGCGAGCGTGCGTTCCTCATGCGTCGTCGACATCACGGTCACCTGCCGTTCGGGAGTCCTGTGCTCGGGGATTCGCCGTTGCCGGGGGAGCGGACGAAGGCGCCCGCGACGGTGTGCGGACCGGTGTCTGTGCCCGCGGCGCGCACCACATCACCAGCGACCTCGGCCCCAGCGTCACCGCGGGGCGCAGCGCGGCGATCCGTCCGGCCGGGTGGCGCAGCCGCCAGCGGGCCGCCACGGCCGCCAGGGCGACCATCGCCTCCGTCATGGCGAAGGAGTCACCGATGCACTTCCGGCTGCCCGCGGCGAACGGCAGCATCGCGCCGTGCCGGACGCCGCCGCCCCGGTCCGGCAGCCAGCGCTCCGGCAGGAAGCGGTCCGGGTCGGGGAAGGAGGCGGTGTCGTGGTGCAGCAGATAGGGGCTGTAGAGGACGGTGGCCCCCCGGGGCAGACGGCATCCGCCGAGTTCGGTCTCCTTCGTGGTGACGCGGGTGAACAGCCAGCCGGGCGGGGAGTGGCGCAGCGTCTCCGTGACGACGCGGCGGGTGTGGACGAGGCGGGGCAGGTCGTCGGGGCCGGGCCGGCGGCCGCCGAGGACCGCGTCGACCTCGGCGTGCAGGCGCGCCTCGGCCTCGGGGTGCCGGGCGAGCAGGCTGAAGGCGGAGGCCAGGCACAGCGCGGTCGTCTCGACTCCGGTGAGCAGGAGCGTGATGAGGTGGTCGTGGACCTCCCGCTCGCTGATCGCCGCAGCGCCGTCGCCGCCGTCCACGGCCGCCAGCAGCGTGCCGAGCAGGTCGTCGCGGGGAGGCCCCGCACGGCGCTCCGCGACGGCCGAGTCGACGATCGCGTGCAGCCGGGCGACCGCGCTCCGGTAGCGCCGGTTCGCGGGCGTGGGGACGCGGAAAGGGGCGTCGACCGGGACCACGGTGCGCACGAACAGGCCGCGCACGACGGCGGACAGACAATCCCTCACCTCCGCCCCCGTCGCCTCGTCGAGAGTGTCGGAGAGCAGGACGCGGCCGGTCACCCGGGTGGTCAGCGCCATCATCTGCGCGCTGACGTCGATCCGCTGCCCCGGCCGCCACGCCCGGCACACGGCCTCGGCCTCCTCGCCCATCAGCCGGGTGTGCGCGGCGATCCGGGCCGGGGTGAAACGCGGCTGCAGCAGCCGGCGCTGCCGGCGGTGCGTCTCCAGACGGCTGGTCACCAGTCCGTCGCCCATCAGCAGCCGCAGCCTGTCGTACTGCGGGCCGCCCTTGTCGAAGGAGCGCGTGTCCAGGAGCATCCGGCGCACCAAATCCGGGTGGCACACGACCCAGGCGCGCGTGGGGCCCAGCCGTATCCGGACGAGATCCCCGTGCGCCGGTAAGGAACTCAGAAAGGCCAGCGGCCGACGGAACAAGGCGATACCGTGGCTCAGGAAGGGGAATATGCCTGGCGCAGTACCCACGATCCAGGTTCGGTCCGCTTCGGGCGCGACATGGCTCACCGACAACCACCTGCCTCAGTCGACACACACGGGACGTGCGATCTTTCAGGGCTTGGCGCTCGCTTCAAGTCCTGCCCAGTTCAACGTCTTCTCGGCCTCCTCACCCCCTCTCCGTGGGGGCGCACAGGAGCGCGAGGAGGCATCCGTCGAACGGACTTCGATACGCGGGGCGGCGACTGGCAACGGGTGAGACCGTCGCCCCGGGACCGGGGCCCGCGATCGGGGCCCGGAGCCGGTGCGGCAGGGACGGGCCAGTGGATCCGGGGACGGTCCCGGAGGGCTACGCGCGATCCTGCTCGGCGCGCTCGGCGTCCCGCTTCCTCAGGCGTGCCGACTCCTTGCGGACCTCGGCCTGCGTGGCGCGCTCCTTCTCCAGCCACTCCGGCCGCTCCTCCTTCAGCGCCTCGATCTGCTCGGTGGTCAGCGGGTCGGTGATCCCGCCGCGCGCCAGACCGGAGATGGACACGCCCAGCTTGGCCGCGACCACCGGGCGGGGGTGGGGACCGTTGCGCCGCAGCTCCCGCAGCCACTCGGGCGGATCGGCCTGGAGCTGGTCGAGCTCGGTGCGCGAGACGACGCCCTCCTGGAAATCGGCGGGCGTGGCGGGGAGGTACACGCCCAGCTTCTTCGCCGCGGTGGCGGGCTTCATCGTCTGGGCGGTCTGGTGCGACTTCATGGTGTCCAGACTATCGACCGCGGAGAAGGCCTCCGACCACGCCGGGTAACCTGGCGGGGTGACAGGCTCGGAAGCATCCCCCCAGTTCCGGCTCGCGTACGTCCCCGGGGTGACGCCCGCCAAGTGGGTGCGGATCTGGAACGAGCGCCTGCCCGACGTCCCGCTCACCCTCCTGCAGGTCCCGGCCGCCGAGGCATCCGAGGTGCTGCGGCGAGGCGAGGCGGACGCGGGAGTGGTACGGCTGCCGGTGGACCGTACGTTCTTCAGCGCGATCCCCCTCTACGCCGAGACGACGGTGGTGGTCGTGCCCAAGGACCACCTGATGACCGCCGCGGACGAGGTGAGCCTCGAGGACCTCGCCGACGAGGTCCTCTTCCACCCGCTCGACGACGTGCTCGGCTGGGAGCGGCCTCCCGGCGAGCCGGCCTTCGAACGCCCGGCGACCACCGAGGACGCCGTCGAGCTCGTGGCGGCGGGGGTGGGCCTGCTGGTCGTCCCGCAGTCCCTGGCCCGTCTCCACCACCGCAGGGACCTGACCTACCGGCCGGTCGTGGACGCCCCGCAGTCCGGCGTCGCGCTGTGCTGGCCGGAGGAGGCGACCACCGACCTGGTCGACGACTTCATCGGCATCGTCCGCGGACGGACGGCCAACAGCACCCGGGGACGCCGACCCCAGCAGTCCTCCGCGGAAGCGGGGGGCAAGCGCTCAGAGGGCGCCGCGTCCGGCGCCCGCCGCAAGCCCACGGCGGGCGGGAAGAGCGGCGGGAAGACCGGTGGAGCGGCGGGCAGGACCGGCGGCGGCACGGCGGGGAGGAAGGCGTCCGGCGGCCGGGGCGGGCGCGGCGGCCCGTCCGGAGGCGGCTCCAGGAGCGACGGCCGCGGCCGCCCCCGCCGCCGTTCGTAGCGAGGCGCGCGTCACCTCTTGGCCGTACGGCCGATCGACTCCACCAGCGGTAGCAGCCGGTACGGGACCCGCTCGCGCAGGGCGACCTCGGAGCGCGTGCGCACCACGCCCGGGAGGCTGATGAGCTTCTGGATCACGTCCTCCAGGTGGGCGTTGTCGCGGGCCACGACCCGGGTGAGCAGGTCGCCGCCGCCCGTGATCGAGAACGCCTCGACGATCTCCGGCACCCCGGCCAGCGCGTCGCCGACGTCGTCGAGGTGTCCCTGGGTGACCTCGATGTGGACGAAGGCGAGCACGGGGTGCCCGAGCGCGGAGGGGGAGAGCGTCGGGCCGGTGCCGGTGATCACCCCGTCCCGTTCCAGCCGGTCGAGGCGGGCCTGGAGCGTGCCGCGCGCGACACCGAGAATCCGGGCGTACTCGCGCACGCTGGTGCGAGGCTGCTCCAGCAGCAGACGCAGAATGCGGGTGTCGAGCTCGTCCACGGCCACGGCGGTGTCGACCTTCCTGGTGCGGTGTGATCACTGCCGACTGTACCAATGGCTCAGCCGCGTGCGGCCGGAGTGAGCCAGAGGGATTCGTCCATTGGTACTGGGCCGGGCCCCGGCGTCGATCCCGAGATGGGCCAATGGCTCAGTGACGCACCGGACACTTGAGCCAGAGGCCGCCCGGATGCTCTCATGGTCGGGTCGATGGCGCTGCGGATCCCGCGGCGCCTTTTTCATGCCGGTGCGCCACGAGGCCTCCGGTGGTGCCCGTGCCCGCGGTGTTCCCGCCGTCACGGGCCCGGTCACAGGTCTTCCGAAGGGGGCGGTAATCCGTGCTGAAGAGGGTGTTCGCGGCTCCGGACCCGGGCCGGATCCGACTGCGCTTCGCCGCCCGGGCCGTGCTCGGCATCGGCCTCGCGGTCGTGGTCTGCGGCCTGGCCGAACACTCCCTGGTGGGCGCCGTCACCGGCGGCCTCGCCGCCCTGCTCGCCCTCTTCACCGTCGCCGACGCCACGGTCCGCGGCCAGGCGGTCACCACCGCGCTGCTGCCGGTCGTCGGCCTGCCCGTGCTCGCCGCGGCGGCCGAGCTGCACGCCCACCCCGTGGCGCGTGACCTGGTCTTCCTCGCCGTGGTCGGCGCCGGCGTGTACGCGCGCCGCTGGGGACCGCGCGGCCACAGCCTCGGCGTGTTCGCGTTCATGACCTTCTTCGTGGCGCAGTTCCTCCACGCCACGGCCGACCGGCTGCCCGAGTTGTTCTCCGCCGTACTGCTGTCCGTGCTCAGCGCGGCGGCGGTGCGCTTCGGGCTGTGGTGCTACGAACGCCGGCTGCCCCCGGTCGCCGTGCCCGCCCCGGCCGGCGGCACCGGACTCGCCCGCGTGACCACCCGGCAGGCCGTCCAGGCGACCGCCGGCGCGGGTTTCGCGCTGGTCGTGGGCCAGCTGATGTCCGGGCAGCGCTGGTACTGGGCCGTCGGCGCCACCTGGTGGGTCTTCGTGAACACCGCCTCGCGCGGCGAGACCCTGGTACGCGGCTTCCGGCGCGTCCTCGGCACGGTCATCGGCATCGGACTCGGCTTCCTCGTCGCCGTCCCCCTGCACGGAGCCCCGCTCCCGACGGCCGTCCTCGCCGCCGTCAGCGTCTTCGGCATCTTCTACACCGCCGCCGTCTCCTACACCTGGATGATGCTCTGGGTGACGCTGCTCGCCGAGTCGCTCTACGGGCTCCTGGGCGTGATGAGCCCCGGACTGCTCGCGCTGCGGCTCGTGGAGACCGGCATCGGCGCGCTCGGAGCCGGGCTGGCCGTGCTCTTCGTCCTGCCGGTCACCACCCACGCCGTCACCGACTCCTGGATCCAGCGTGCCCTGCACTGCGTCCACGCGTGCACCGGCGAGGCCGCGGCCCGCCTCGCGGGTGCCCCCGACGCCGACCCGGCGCCGCGCGTGGCCGAACTGGAGCAGCTGCTCGGCCGGGTGCGGCTGTCCGTCGCACCGCTGGTGCACCCCCTGAACCCCATGCTGGGCCGCAAGCGGCGCGCCCGCCGGGTGCTCGCCCTGCTCGACGACTGCGCCCGTGAGATCCGTGGCCTCGTCTCCGTCGCCGCCGACCCGGTGGCCTCCCACGACGCACGGCTCGCCGCCGCGTGCTGGCGCGTGGAGGCCGCGGTGGAGGCGCTGACCACCCGCGGCGCCGAGCGCGTCGAGATGGGCACCACCCGCCCGCCGACGACGGAACCCGCACTCGCCCACCTGCACGGACTGGAGCGGGCCCTCGCCGACCTGGCCGAGCCCCTGCGGACCCCGCCGGGCTCGCCCCTGGTCGGCGCCTGACGACCGTCCCTCGCGCGGAGCGGCTCGTCACCGGGGGGTGCCGGGCGGGCCCCAGGACCGCGTGCCCCTCGGACGGCCGGGGCCGCGTGGGTCTTGAGCGGCCGGAGCCGCGCGGGGTCTCGAACGCGGGAGCGCCGGAGCGACAGCGCGGCTCCAAGGGCCTGGCGGCGTTGATCCAGTAGAGCCGGGGCGGTACCGAGTCCTGACAGCCGGGGCGGTACGGACGCTCGAGTGGCCGGCACCGCACGGACCCTCAGCGGCGCGGGGCCGGACCCTCTACGGCCGTACCCGCCTCCGAACGCCGGGACGGCGGAGGCTCCCGACGGCCGAGGTACCGCGGGGTCTCGGAGGGGCCGGAGCCACGCGACGCCCCGAACGCCGGAGCCAGGGGGGCTCGAAGGGCCGGCGTGCCGCGGGGCCTGCGACGCCCGGCCCCGGCGCGGCGCAGGGCCTCCGACGCCTGCGCGGCGCAGAGCCTCCCATCCCGGCGCAGGACGGAGCCGCACGCGCCCGCCGAAGTGCCGCAGCGGCGCGTCCCTCCGCTTGGTCTAGACCGATCTTGATCGACTGCTACCGTCGCCCCGAACGGCACGGGCGAGCGAGAGGGGACAGCTGTGGCGGACGGCGGGACGCGGCGGCGGGCTTTCATCGGGTCGTTCACGGCGGAGGGCGGCCCCGGTGTCGTCACCGCGGCCGTGGCCGGGGACGGCGGCGCGCTGACCGTGCTGAGCCGCACGGACGGTGTGCGCGACCCGTCCTACCTGGCCCTGTCGCCGGACGGCGGCACGCTCTACGCGGTCAGCGAGACGGCCGAGGGGGCCGCGGCCGTCTACCGGGTGAAGGGGGAGACCGTCGAGCTCGCCGGATCGCCGGTACGGGTCGGCGGCAGCGGCCCCACCCACCTGAGCCTGGTGGACGGGCACCTCCTGACCGCCAACTACGGCTCCGGCAGCGTCAGCGCCGTTCCCGTCCGGGCCGACGGGCGTCTCGCGCACAGCCCGTCCGACGTGCTCCAGCACACCGGCTCCGGCCCGCACGAGCGCAGGCAGCGGGGCCCGCACGTCCACCAGGTGCAGCAGGACCCGAGCGGGGCCTGGGTCGTCAGCGTCGACCTCGGGACGGACTCGGTCCGGGTGTGCACGCTCACGCACGGCAAACTCCTGCCGCACCGGGAGATCGCGCTGCGCCCCGGCTCCGGACCGCGCCACCTGGCATTCCACCCGGACGGCGTCCATGGCTACGTCGTGAACGAACTCACCCCCACGGTCACCGTCTGCCGCTGGGACGCCGCCGCCGGCTCGCTGAGGCCGCTGGCCGAGACGCCGGTCCTGCCGGACGCCCCGGCCGGTGACGCCCACCCCTCCGGCATCGTCGTGGCGCCGGACGGGCGCTTCGTGTGGATCGCGACGCGCGGTGAGGACGTGCTGTCCCTGTTCGCCGTGGAGGAGGGCGGGGACCGGCTTCGGCTGGTGGCGGCGGTCTCGTGCGGGGGCCACTGGCCGCGCGCCCTCGCCCTCCACGACGGCTTCCTCTATGTCGCGAACGAGCGCTCCGGGGACGTGACCTGGTTCGCCCTCGATCCCGAGACGGGGCTGCCGGTGCGGGCCGGCGCGGTGCGCATCCCGGCGGCCTCCTGCGTGGTCTTCGGCTGACCGGGGGCGAGCGGCGAGGCGAAGGGCCCCGCTCCTCGGTGAGGAGCGGGGCCCTTGGTCGTACGGGTGGTGCGGTGGAACGGCCTGCTCAGCGAACCGGCGCGCCCTGCGGCTGCTGCGGGGCGATACCCAGAGCCGTCGTGTACTTGGCCAGGGCGAGCTTGCCGATCGCCGGGTAGGGGCCGAGGGGCTCGGCGGCCGCGCAGCCCGCCTCCTCGGCGGCCGCCGCGACCAGCCCGGCGTCGATCTCCGGGCCGATCAGGTACGGCGCCAGCGCCAGCTGCTGCGAACCGGAGGAGCGCAGCTGCTCGGCGACGGCCGTGATGGAGCCCTCCTCGTCGAGGGCGGCCGCCATCACCGGCACGGCGAGGCGGGCGGCGAGCAGCATGCCGGTGATCCCGGCCGCCTGCACGGCCTCGTCGCCCCCGACGGAGGCCAGGACGATGCCGTCCGCGGCGGTCGCCACGGTGAACAGGCGGGCGCGGTCGGCGCGGGCCAGACCGGCCTCGGACAGGCGCACGTGCAGCGCCTCGGCGAGCAGCGGGTGCGGACCGAGCACGTCGGTCAGCTCCGCGGCGACCCGGCTGTCCATGACGGCCTGGCGGATCTGGCGCAGCAGCGCGCTGTCCGGACCGGCCAGCAGCGGGACCACGACGGCGACGGGGCCGTCGGGCTCCTTGACCTCCAGGCCGGCGGCGACCGCCTGCTCGTAGCGGGCGGTGCGCTCCTCCGCGGCCTGTGCGAGCACGGACTGCAGCGAGGGGTGCTCGGCGTCGTCCCCCTCGACGTAACCGATCCGTGCGTCGAGGCCGGGAAGCTCGGAGCGCGCGATACTCACCACCTCCTCGGCAAGGCTGCGCGAGGCGGCGCCGGGCGTGCCCGGCACCGCGAGGACGAGCGCGGGCGCGCCCTCGGGAGCCGCCAGCGGTTCGGGACGACGGTGCCGTCCGGGCTGGCGGGGGCGCGGCATTCGTACTGGCAGGCCGGACGCGGGCCCAGTGGGGGAGCTCATGGCGCCGCATGTTACTGGCTTTCGGGGCTCCCCTGTTCGGGGAGGGTGCAGGTGAGCGGTATCCGTCCGGTTTTGTCTGATTGAGTTACGTACGGATCCGAACACCGACGCACAGAATCGGGCCGGATGTGGCAACTTGCCTGGAACATGGCCGTACTTGTCCGACATGCGTGGACGTGGGAACTCGACTCCCTCACCGGCGGGCGACGTAGAGCATCCTCTCGTCCCCCGGCAGGGTGAGGGCGCCCCCGGCCAGGTCGGTCGCGATACGCACGGAGCCGTGGAGCGGATCCCCCTCGGCGGGTACGCGCCGGGCGTGCGGCAGCCGCCCGGCCAGTTCCCGGTCCAGGGGTACGAGGAGGGGGTCGCCCATCTTGAACAGGCCACCGGTGAGGGCGATCCGGGGCTCGCCCGTGGGCGGGCAGACGGCGGCGGCGGACTCCGCCATGTGCCGGGCCGCGGCGCGAAGGATCCCGGCCGCGACGGGGTCGGCGGGGGCGCAGGAGGCGACCCGGGGCGCGAAGGAGGCCAGGACGGCGGCGCGGTCCGCCCGCGGGTAGAGCATGCCGGGCAGCTCCGGCATCGGCCCGAACGCCTCCTCCGCGCAGGCGAGCAGGGCGGCCGAGCCGCCGTCCCGTCCGTCGTGGGCGCGGAGCGCGGCCTCCAGCCCCGCACGGCCGATCCACGCCCCGCCGCCGCAGTCGCCGAGCAGGTGGCCCCAGCCGTCGGCGCGGCGCCAGCGGGTCAGGTCGGTACCGATCGCGATGAGTCCGGTCCCGGCGGCGATCACGACACCGGGCCGTGCGCCGAGGGCGCCGGCGTAGGCGGTGACCGCGTCGGCCACCAGCGCGACCGTCCGCACGCCGAGCTCCCGCGCCAGGGCGCCGGGCAGTTCGGCGCGCAGGGCGTCTCCGAGGCCGGCGAGCCCGGCGGCGCCCACGACGGCCGTCCCCAGCCGTCCCACGCCGGCCTCTGCCGCCAGCGCCCGTGCCATGGGCACCAGTTGGTCCATCAGATGGCCCGGGTCGATCCCCCGGGCGCCGGTCCGCACCGGTTCCCCGGACTCCCGCCGCGGCCGCGCCGACGGGTCGTCCCCCGGCACTCCGACGACGGCCCTCAGCCCGGAACCCCCCGAGTCCACGGCGAGAAACCCGCACACGTCGGACCCGCGCGCAGCGACGCCGGCCGGCAGCGGCGGTGTCGAGCCGCCCGCCGACGGCGCGGACACCGGCCCGCCCGCCGGCCGCCGCTCGGCACCGGCGGGCGCGATCCCTTCGGCACCGGCCCGCCGGTCTTCCCCGGCCGCGCCCACCCCGCCGAGGACGGGCGGGGGCGGTCCGGGCGGGCCGTCGGCCGTCACGGCAGTCGCCAGTCCACCGGTTGGCCGCCCTGCCGGATCAGCAGGTCGTTGGCACGGCTGAAGGGGCGGGAGCCGAAGAAGCCGCGGTCGGCCGACATGGGGGAGGGGTGGGCGGACTCCACCGAGGGCAGGTCGCCCAGCAGCGGCCGGAGGTTGCGGGCGTCGCGGCCCCAGAGGATCGACACCAGCGGCTTGCCGCGCGCCGCCAGGGCCCGGATCGCCTGCTCGGTGACCTCCTCCCAACCCTTGCCCCGGTGGGCGGCCGGGCGGCGCGGGGCCGTGGTGAGCGCCCTGTTGAGCAGCAGGACGCCCTGCCGGGTCCAGGGCGTCAGGTCACCGCTGGACGGCTGCGGCAGCCCCAGGTCGCTCTGCAGCTCCCGGTAGATGTTGATCAGGCTGCCGGGCAGCGGCCGCACATCGGGCGCGACCGAGAAGGACAGCCCCACCGCGTGCCCCGGGGTCGGGTACGGGTCCTGTCCGACGATCAGGACGCGGACGTCGTCGAAGGGCTGCTGGAAGGCCCGCAGGACGTTCTGCCCGGCCGGGAGATAGGTGCGTCCCGCGGCGACCTCCGCGCGCAGGAAGTCGCCCATTCCGGCGATCCGTCCGGCCACGGGTTCCAGCGCCTTCGCCCAGCCCGGTTCGACGATCTCATGCAAGGGTCGTGGTGCCACGGGCGTCACCCTACTGCCGGGCACCGACCGACGATCAACCGGTGGCCCCTCACCGGCCGATGACGACCGAACCGTCCCCGAAAGTGAACGACCGCTTCTCTCCCGGGTGTTCACGCCTCCGGAGTCCGTCGGCGGCCGGCTCGGCGTGCCGTCGACGCCGGCGGCCGCGTCCGTGGGCCGGGGACCGGCCTCCGCGTAGGTGCTCAACCGATCACCGCCGCCCGCACACACAGCACGTCCGGCAGATGGGACGCCAACTGCCGCCAGCTGTCGCCGTCGTCGGCCGAGGCGTACACCTCGCCGTTGCGGTTGCCGAAGTACACGCCGGCCGGGTCCCCGTTGTCGGTGCACAGCGCGTCGCGCAGCACGGTGCCGTAGTGGTCCTCCTGGGGCAGACCGGCCGACAGCGGCTCCCAGCTCTTGCCGGCGTCCGACGTGCGGAACACGCGGCACCGGTGGGCGGCGGGCACCCGGTCCGCGTCGGCGTTGATCGGGAACACGTACGCCGTGTCCCCGCGATGCGGGTGGGCGGCCGCGGCGAAGCCGAAGGTCGAGGGCAGGCCCGCGCCGATGTCCGTCCAGTGTGCGCCCGCGTCGTCGCTGCGGTACACCCCCCAGTGGTTCTGCAGGTACAGCCGGTCGGGGTCGGCCGCGTCCTGCGCCACCTTGTGGACGCACTGCCCGAACTCCGGGTTCGGATCGGGCAGGAACACCGCGGCGACACCGGAGTTGGCGGGCGCCCAGCTCGCGCCGCCGTCGACGGTGCGGAACACCCCGGCGGTGGAGACCGCCACGGTGACCGCCTTCGGGTCGCGCCGGTCGGTCACCACCGTGTGCAGACCCTCACCGCCGCCGCCCGGCACCCACTTCGACCGCGTGGGGTGCTCCCACAGGGGCCGCACCAGCTCGAAGCTCTCGCCGCGGTCCTCGGAGCGGTACAGTGCGGCCGGTTCCGTGCCCGCGTACACCACGTCCGGCTCGGCGGCCGCCGGGTGCAGCTGCCACACGCGCTCGAGCGAAGCGCCGGTTTCCTTGGGGAACTTGACCGCCGGCCGGGCGGGCTCGGTCCAGGTCCGGCCCAGGTCGTCGGAGTGGAACACGGAGGGTCCCCAGTGCGAGCTGTCGCCTCCGACCAGCAGCCGCGTGGTGCCGCCGCGGGTGTCGATGGCGACCGAATAGACGGCCTGCGCGTTGAAGTACGGGCTGTCGTCGAACTCCCAGGAGCCGCCTCGCCGCCGTCCGATGAACAGACCCTTTCGGGTGCCTACGGCGAGCAGTACCTCGGTCATGCCGATCACCTCCGCGACATCGTCGTCCGAGACCTCCTCGTCCCGGACACCGGCCAGTCTGCACCCCACCACTGACAGTCACCCCCGAAGCCGCGTCGCCGCAGGTCAGAGCGGCGATGCCGAGACGCCCTACCATCCCGGCCGACCCGTTTCCACGGATTCCGGCGGAACCGTGCGTGAGCGCCGGGACTCGTGGGAATGTCGAGTCGGGGGAATCGCCGTGAGCATCGAGGACCCTTCCTCCGTATGGGAGGGCGGTCCGGCATGTCCGTGCGCTCGTGAGGAGGATGCCTTCGATGGCGTTCCGTGGTCCGAAGGTGTGGCTGTGGCGCTGGCGCCGCAATCCGCTCAGACGCCGCGCCGACGCGGTGGAGGCCTGGGTGGTGCTCGGTGCCTGGCTGTGCACCGTCCTCGCCGGGGTGCTCGCCGGATGGACGGCGGCCCGGGCCGTGGAACTCGGGCTGGCCCGGGAACGTGTCGAGTGGCGGCCCACGCTCGCCCTGGTGGCGCGGCAGGCGCCCGGCCCCTCCGCCGGCGCCCAGTCGCGCGACGACGGGGCCGGGGAGGACGGGGAGGAGGACGGCGACCGGGTGAGCGGCGGCCTGAGGGTGTGGACGAAGGTGCGGTGGAACGGCGCGGACGGCTCCGCGCACACCGGTCAGGTCAGGGTCCGGCCCGGCAGCGCGGTCGGCACGCCGGTCACCGTGTGGACCGATCCGCAGGGCCGGCTGGTGACCCGCCCCGCCACGGCCGCCCAGGCCCGGACGCGAGCCGTGGTGATCGGCGGCCTGGTGGGGACGACCGCGGCCGCCTTCCCCCTGGTCGGCGGCCGGGTCCTGTGCCGCCGCCTGGAGCGTCGGCGGATGGAGCAGTGGGACGCCGAGTGGGCACGTTTCGGCCCACTGTGGGGCCGTAAGACCTGGTGAAGCCGGCCCACCGCCCGCCCGGCTCCGCAGGGGCGGGGATCCGAGCCGCGCCGGAGCCCGGGGGCCGGACGGGCGCCACTTCGGGCCGGAGCCGCGCCGAAGCCGAGGCTGGGCGGGCGGCGGCCCAAGTCGAAGCAGAGCCGGAGCCCGGAAGTCGGACGGGCGGCACTGTGCGCCGGAGCCGTGGGCTGGACCGGCACCACCCAAGCCGGAGCCGCGCCGAAGCCGGGGGCCGGAGGGCGTTCAGTCCCGGTCCGGCAGCGCCCGTTCCAGGATCGTGCCGAGGTCCGCGGTGGCGGGCAGCGTGCCGAAGGCGTGTCCCCAGTCGCCGCCGAGCCGGGTCGCGCAGAAGGCGTCGGCCACCGCGGGCGGGGCGTACCGGACCAGGAGGGAGGCCTGGAGGGCCAGTGCCATCAGCTCCACCAGGCGGCGCGCGCCCACCGGGGACGCCTCGGTCAGCTGGTTCTTCAAGCGGGTCACGGCCGCGTCCAGCCGGGCGTCGGCGCCCTCGGCGGAGGCGAGTTCGGCGAACAGCGCCTCCGCCGCGCCGGGCTCCCGGCCCAGCGCCCGCAGCACGTCGAGCGCGTTGACGTTCCCCGACCCCTCCCAGATCGACAGCAGCGGCGCCTCGCGGTAGTGCCGGGGCATTCCGGACTCCTCGACGTAGCCGTTGCCGCCCAGGCACTCCAGGGCCTCCGCCGTGAAGGCCGGACCGCGCTTGGTGACCCAGTACTTCCCGACGGCGGTCGCGATCCGCCGGAACGCCGCCTCGCCGACGTCCCCCCGCACCGCGCGGTCGGCCGCCCCGGCCAGACGCAGCGCGAGCGTCGTGGCGGCCTCCGACTCCAGCGCCAGGTCGGCCAGGACGTTCCGCATGAGCGGCTGGTCGGCCAGCAGCGCGCCGAAGGCACGGCGGTGGCGTACGTGGTGGCCGGCCTCCACGAGCGTCTTGCGCATCAGGGCCGCCGACATCATCACGCAGTCCAGCCGCGTGCAGTTGACCATCTCGATGATCGTCCGGACGCCCCGCCCCTCGGGCCCGACCAGCCAGGCCACGGTCGCGTCGAACTCCGGCTCGGACGAGGCGTTGGACCGGTTGCCGAGCTTGTCCTTGAGCCGCTGGATGCGGAAGGTGTTGCGGGTGCCGTCCGGCAGGACGCGCGGCACCAGGAAACAGGACAGGCCGCCGGGGGCCTGCGCCAGCACCAGGAAGACGTCGCACATCGGCGCCGAGGTGAACCACTTGTGCCCGCGCAGCGTGTACACGCCGGGCTCGGCGGTGGGCGTGGCCGTCGTCGTGTTCGTCCGGACGTCCGAACCGCCCTGCTTCTCGGTCATCCCCATGCCCGCCAGCAGACCCGGCTTCTCGGCGGGGACCCGCAGCCCGGGCTCGTACACGCGGCTGGTCAGCAACGGCTCGTAGACGGCGGCGAGTTCGGGCTGCGCGCGCAGGGCGGGGACGGCGGCGTACGTCATCGAGGTCGGGCAGCCGTGTCCCGCCTCGGTGTGGCCCCACACCAGACCGCGCGCGGTGCGGGCGACGTGGGCGCCGGGACGGCCGTCCGCCCACGGCGCGCCGGCCAGCCCCTCTGCGACCGCGGCCCGCATCAGGTGGTGCCAGCTGGGGTGGAAGTCCACCTCGTCGATCCGGTTGCCGTACCGGTCGTGCGTACGGAGCTCCGGCTCGTGCCGGTTGGCCAGCTCGCTCCACTCCTGCACCTCCGCGCTGCCGGCCCGCAGCCCGAGCCGCCGGAGTCCCTCCTCGGCCCAGCCCGCGCCCTCACGTCGCAGCCCCTCCAGCAGCGCCGTGTCCTCGGAGGCGTCGTACGGGGCCAGGGGAGGGGCCTGATTGGTGACGTCGTGGGTTCCGGCGTACGGCCGCTCGCCGGGTTGTCCGGGTTGCCCACCGTGGGGCCCGCCGGCGTGTCCACCCTGGAGCCCGCCGGGGTGTCCCCCCTGGTCGCCGCCGGACGGTTCGAGCCGCCGTCCGCCGCCCGGCTGCTCGTCCTGGTGCCCGTGCTGCGGGCCGTCCTGCCGGTCGTGTCGTGTGTGCGGGAGTGTCGAGGCCATGCGGTCAGTGTTGCACTTTCGCTGCGGCCGCAGCAATGATGCAACATCGACGCGTCCGTACAGTAAGCGACCATGAACGTCTCCCAGGAGCCCGCCGGGGTCGGCCTGCGCCCGCTGTCCGCGCGGTCGGTCGTCCTCAGCCTGCTGCTGGGCACGCACCCGCCCGAGCTGCCCGTGAAGGACCTCGTCCGGGCGGTCGAACCCTTCGGCGTCGCGGGCTCTACCCTGCGGGCGGCGCTGAGCCGGATGGTGGCGGCCGGGGACCTGCGGCGTGCGGACACCGTCTACCGCCTCAGCGACCGGCTGCTGGAGCGCCAGCGCCGCCAGGA
Organism: Streptomyces sp. NPDC086766; assembly: GCF_044746005.1. Taxonomy (NCBI): domain Bacteria; kingdom Bacillati; phylum Actinomycetota; class Actinomycetes; order Kitasatosporales; family Streptomycetaceae; genus Streptomyces; species Streptomyces sp. NPDC086766. The sequence continues at coordinate 264,627 of NZ_JBIVBI010000003.1, forward strand.
CGCGGCCGTGCACCCCGAGACCCGGCGCTGGGACGGGGAGTGGGAGATGGTCGTCGTGACGGCGACCGGCCGGGGCCCCGCCGAACGCGCCGAGCTGCGCGCGCGGCTGGCCGAGCTCCGCCTCGCCGAACTGCGCGAGGGCGTCTGGCTGCGGCCCGCCAATCTGCGAAGACCCTGGCCCGAGGACCTCGACCGGGTGACCGAGCGCTGTCGCGCCCGCCCCGAGCGGCCCGCCCCCGAGCTGTGCGCGCGTCTCTGGCCGCTCGACGCCTGGGCCGACACGGCACGGGCGCTGCTCGCCCACGTGGCCCGGACGGACCGGCCGGCCGACCGCTTCACCGCCCTCGCTGCCGTCGTACGGCACCTGCTGGCCGACCCGGTCCTGCCGCCCGAACTGCTCCCGGCGGACTGGCCCGGACCGGCCCTGCGCACCGCCTACACCGACTACCAGCGGGAGTTGACCGAGGAGATGCTCGGCCACGCGGGGCGTCAGGGGCCTGCCTGACGCGCACATCAGCCTGCCTGACGCGCACATCCGGTCGCGGGCCGCACCGTCGGCCGCGCGCCGCGCCGTCAGGGAGCTCCGCGTGCGTCCCGTCGACTCATCCGCGCCCGGGACGTGGTGTGCCGGGACGGCCCGTGCCCAGTGGCGAGGGTGCGGTCCGTGGCGTTCCCTGGGAGAAAGCGGGACGACCAGCGCGTTGCCGGGTGCCGGGCGGCCACGGAAAGCGCTCTCACACCACGGTCGAGGAGAGTCATGGCTGAGCAGAAGTCGTCGTCGGTCCTTACGGCGCCCCTGCGCGGCGCGACCTCGGTGCTGCGCAGGGTGCCGGGCGCCGGGACGGTCGGCAGGGCGGCGCAGGGGACGCTGGACAGGATCGGCGCCGTGTCCCCGCGCGGGCGCCGACTGGTGGTCTACACGGGTGCCGGGGTGCTCGGCGTCATGGGGGTGGTGGAGTGGCCGGTCGCGGTGACCGGCGCGGCCGTGGCGTGGTTCACCCGACCCCGGCGCACGGAGACCACGGGGGCCTCGGCCGCGACCGGGAAGTCCGCGCGGGATGTCGCCCGTTCGGCCCGGAAGCCCGCGGAAGCTGCCGCCCACCGGGCTCACAAGCCCGCGCGCCAGGCCGCTCCCACCGCCCACGAGCCCGAGCGCCAGGGTGTCCCCTCGGCCCCGGAGTCCGCGCGCCAGGTCGGCCCCTCGGCCCAGGAGCCCGCGCGCGATGTCGCCTCCGCGGCTCTGCGATCCACCCAGGAGCCCGGCCCGAAGCCCGGCGGCCGGGCACCCACGCCGGCGCGCTCCGAGGGGCCCACGGCGCCCCGACCCGCCGCCACCCGGTCGGCGCGGGAGCCGTCGCCGCAGGCGGCTCCCCCGGCGGAGAAGTCCGCCGAGGAGCAGGGCGAGGCGCCCGCGCCCGGCGCGTCCACCGGCCCCCTCGGTCCGACGGCGCGGCCCGGCCGCACCACCCGCTGAGGGCGCGCCATGGGGCTCGGACTGCTGACGGCGCCGTCGGCCGCCGCCCGGCTGCTGCCCGCGGCCCCCCGCGCGCTCGCGCGGGCCGCGGCGCCGGCGGTCGGGGTGGCCGCCGGGGCGCTGGCGGGCACGGCACGCGTCGGCGTACGGAGCGCGGACTCGGCGGCGCGGGTCGCGCGGGTGGCCCGGCACGCGCTGCCCGGCGGGGGAGGGCACTGGCGGTCGGGCGCACGGGCGCACCTGGCACTGCGGCCCGCGGAACCGGAACAGGTGCGGCGTGCGGGCGGCCGGGACCACCTGGCACGCCGGATCGCCGATGCCCTGGCGGAGCATCCGGACGTGGCCTTCGCGTACTGGGACGAGGGACTCGCCCGTCTGGTGGTGACCGTGACCGAGGAGGAGCTCGGCGACCGGGTCGTGGACCACGCGGCCGAACTCGCCGAGCAGCACGGGCTGGTCCTCGCGGGCGGCTTCCCGGACGAGGTGACGCATCCCGCCGACCCGGCCGGGGTGCGCACCGCCTCCGCCACCCTCGCGGCCGACGTCACCGGCATCGTCGCGGGGGTCACCGCGTACGCCCTGCGGCTGCCGCCCTCGCCCCGGATGGTGACCGCCGCGGTCACGCTGCTGCGGGAGAACCCGCGCTTCCGGGCCTGGCTGCACGCCCGGCTCGGCGGCGACCGTATGGACCTGCTGCTGGCCTGCGCGAACGCGGCCGCCCACGGCGCCGGCCAGACCCCCACCTCGCTGGTGCTCGACGGAGCGCTGCGGGCCTGCCAGCTCGGTGAGACGGTGGCCCGCCTGGCCGCCTTCGACGCGGTCCACGACGAGCTGTGCGCACCCGACCGGGTCAGTGTCGCCGGGAACGGCTCCCCGCGCCCGCCGCTGCGGGTGTCCCCGGCCCAGGAGTACGCCACCCACGCCTCCGCCGGCAGCGTCCTGGGCGCCGCGGCGACGTTCCTGGTCAAGCACGAGGGCGCCGAGGCGGCGGAGGCGGTGCTCGCCGGCTCTCCCAAGGCCGCGCGCTACGGGCCCGCCGTGTTCCACGCGCTGCTGAGCGCCGCCCTGTCCCGGACCGGCGTTCTCGTGCGCGACCCCGAGCGGCTGCGGCAGCTGGAGATGGCCGACACGGTCGTCCTGCACCCGAGTGCGCTGCGCACCGAGGACGGCGAGGCCGATCCGTGGGTAGAGCCGGTCATGGACGCGGCGCGCCGGGCCGGGCTGCGGGTCGTCGTCGTGGACGACCCCGCCCTCGAGGACTTCACCGCGCTCGCCGACCAGGTGGTCGACGTGCGGCGGCCCCTGGACGACGTCGTGTACGGGCTGCGCGGTGCGGAGGGCACCGTCGTCGTGGTCGCCCGCATGGGCTCCGCCGACGAGCACGACCTGCTGGCCGGGCTGCGCGGCGGCGACGTCGCCGTCGCCCTCACGGACCGGGACGGCGCCGTCGTGTGGGGCGCGGACCTCCTGGCCCTGCACGGACTGCCCGACGTGTGGCGGTTGCTGACGGCCATTCCCCCCGCCCGCGAGATCGGGCACCGGTCGCAGACCCTGGCCCGTTCCGGAGCCGCGCTCTCCGGTCTGCTGGTGGCCATCGGCGAGTCCAAGGGCGGGCGGGGGAAGCGCGCCGTGCTGCCCGGCCTGCGGCACGCGCCGGTCGACCTCGGCGCCGCGGTGGCCCTGCTGTCCGGGGCGCGCGCCGCCTTCGGCGTGGCGACCGCGCGTGCGCCGCACCCGCGACCGCGCGTGCACTGGCACGAGCTGGCCCCGGACGAGGCCCGGCTGCGGCTCGAGCGGGAACCGGGCGCGGTGCCCACCCCGCTCCAGCGGGCCGCGGCCCGGATGCGCCGGGCCGTCGACAGCGTGACCCGGCACCCCCTGATCGCCCCGGCGCGGTGGACCGTGGAACTGGGCGGGGCCGTCCGCGGCGAACTGCACGACCCGCTGACCCCGGTGCTCGCCGTGGGCTCGGCCGCCTCCGCGATCCTCGGCTCCATGGTGGACGCGCTGCTGGTCGTCGGCGCCCTCGACCTCAACGCCCTGGTCGGCGGCATCCAGCGGCTGCGCGCCGAGCGTGCGCTGTCCGGGCTGGTCGCGGAGCAGAAGCGGAAGGCGCGCGTCGCACCCCCGGAGACGGAGGCACCGGCCGGCGGCACCCTGACGGTCGACGCCGGCAAGCTCCGACCGGGCGACGTGATCGAGCTGAAGGGCGACGACGTGGTGCCCGCGGACGCCCGGCTGCTGTGGGAGGAGGGACTGGAGGTCGACGAGTCCGCGCTGACGGGGGAGTCCCTTCCGGTGCAGAAGCAGACCGACCCGACCCCGCACGCCCCGGTCGCCGACCGGCGGTGCATGGTCTTCGAGGGCACGACCGTGGTGGCGGGCCAGGCCCGGGCCGTCGTGGTGGACACCGGCGAGCGCACCGAGGCCGCCCGCGCCGTCCACCTCGCCGCCCGCAGGCCTCCCGCGGGCGGTGTGCAGGCCAGGCTCCAGGAACTCACCGGCAAGGCACTGCCCCTGACCCTGGCGGGCGGCGCCGCCGTCACGGCTCTGGCGCTGCTGCGCGGTACGGCCATCCGCGAGGCGGTGAGCGGCGGTGTGGCCGTCGCCGTGGCCGCCGTACCGGAGGGCCTGCCGCTGGTGGCCACCGTGGCGCAGCTGGCGGCCGCGCGGCGGCTGAGCCGGGGCGGGGTCCTCGTCCGCACCCCGCGCACGCTGGAGGCGCTGGGCCGGATGGACACCCTCTGCTTCGACAAGACCGGCACGCTCACCGAGAACCGGCTGCGCGTGGTGCGGGTGTCCGACGCCGGCGGCACGGTCCGCCGGGCGCGCGACGCGGCCTCGGCGGACACCCTGCGTACGGCGGCCCGGGCCTGCCCGCGGCTGAACGGCGGCCCCCGACCGAGTGGCGGGCCCCAGCCGGACGGCGGCTCCGACCGGCCGGTGCACGCCACCGACGAGGCCGTCCTGGACGCGGCCGGCCGCGACCCGGACTGGACGCAGCTCGAGGGCCTCGCCTTCGAGGCCGCCCGGGGGTACGCCGCCGCCGTGGGCCGGGTCGCGGACGGCCCGCGCGTGCTGGTGGTCAAGGGCGCCCCCGAGACCGTACTGCCCGCCTGCGCCGGCCTCCCCGCCCACGCCTCCGAAGCCGCCCACGAACTGGCCGGCGCCGGGCTGCGGGTCCTGGCGGTGGCCGAACGCCGGCTCGGGGAGGACGAGGCCGGGACGGAGGCCCTCGAAGAGCCGCGGGAGCTGGTGTTCACCGGGCTGCTGGCGCTCTCGGACGTCCCGCGCGAGACCTCCACGATCCTGGTGAACGGACTGTACGAGGAGGGCGTACGTCCGGTCATGCTCACCGGCGACCACCCGCAGACGGCCCGGGCCATCGCCACCGAACTGGGCTGGCCCGAGGACACGATCGTGGTCACCGGGGACGAACTGGCCGCCGCCGACCGGTCGGCCAGGGCGCGGATGCTGCGCGACGCCGGTGTGGTCGCCCGCGTCGCGCCCGAGCAGAAGCTCCAGGTGGTGGAGGCGCTGCGGGACGCGGGCCGGGTGGTCGGCATGGTCGGGGACGGCGCCAACGACGCGGCCGCGATCCGCGCCGCCGACATCGGCGTCGGCATCAGCGCCCGGGGCTCGGCGGCCGCGCGCAACGCCGCCGACATCGTCCTCACCGACGGCGACCTGACCGTCCTGATCGACGCGATCGGCGAGGGCCGCGCCCTGTGGCACAGCGTCGCCGACGCCATCGCCATCCTGATCGGCGGGAACGCGGGCGAGGTCGGCTTCGGCCTGGTCGGCACCCTGCTGTCGGGCACCGCGCCGCTGTCGACCCGTCAGATGCTCATGGTGAACCTGTTCACGGACCTGTTCCCGGCGATGGCCGTGGCGGTGACACCGAAGGAGGATCCGGCGCAGGCACGGGCCGGGTCGCCGGAGGACGTGGCCGGCGGGGTCCTGGGCGACCCGCTGATCCGGCAGATCCGCCATCGCGCCCTGACCACCTGCCTGGGTGCCGTCACGGCCTGGCTGATCGGCCGCTTCACGCCGGGCACCGCCCGCCGTTCCAGCACGATGGCGCTGTGCGGGGTGGTCGGCACCCAGCTCGCCCAGACCCTGCTCGACCGGCGTGGCAGCACCCTGGTCCGGGTGACGTCGCTGGGCTCCGCCCTCGTCCTGGTCGCCGTGGTCCAGACCCCGGGGGTCAGCCGCCTGATCGGCTGCACCCCGCTCGGCCCGGTGGCCTGGACGGGCGTCGCGGCCGCGATCGCCCTCGCCCTGGCGGGCCAGCGGACTCTGCCCCGCCTGGAAGAGACGATCGCCCGGCTGCTGCCGACGGAGCGCGCGTAGAGGCAGGGGCGGCCACGGCTGTCAGCGCACGGCAGCCGGGCGCGGGCCGATCACAGCCGTGTACCGCCGGCCGCCGACCGCAACCGCCCCTCGGCGGACAGCCCGGGCTGGCAGCCGGCCGCAACGAACCACGGGAGGCCGGCGGCAGGCGTGGGACTTTGGGGGGGCGCCGATGCAGCCCGGCGGCCGTTCCGCTTCGGCCGCCTCCGGGGGACAGCCGGACCAACAGACGGCGGCGGGGGTACGTAGGACGTCGGGGCCGCCGCCGCAGCCAGCCAGTCTGCGTCCGCAGCGGGCTGACAGTGACTCAAGCCGCCCGTCGGCGAACGGCCGGGCAGCCCCCGCCTCACCCTCCTCAAACGGACCGGTGGTACTGCTCCGGCACGTGGACCGAGCCGCCCAGTTCGCGGGCGGCGTGCTGGGCCCAGGTCGGGGTGCGGAGCAGTTCGCGGCCGAGGAGGACCGCGTCCGCCTCGCCGTTGGCGACGATCTTCTCCGCCTGCTCGGCGTCGGTGATGAGCCCGACGGCAGCGACCGGCATCGGCGTCTCGGCCTTCACCCGCGCCGCGAACGGCACCTGGTAGCCCGGCCCCGTCCGGATGCGCACCGAGGAGGCGTTGCCGCCGGTGGAGACGTCGAGCAGGTCGACGCCGTGGGCGTGCAACTCGGCGGCGAAGCGCACCGTGTCGTCGGCCGTCCAGCCCCCGTCCTCCAGCCAGTCCGTGGCGGAGATCCGGAAGAACAGCGGCTTGTCCTGCGGCCACACCGCCCGGACGGCGTCGACGACCTCGAGCGCGAAGCGGACGCGGTTCTCGTAGGAGCCGCCGTAGGCGTCGGTGCGGTGGTTGGAGTGCGGGGAGAGGAACTCGTTGATCAGATAGCCGTGGGCGCCGTGGATCTCGGCGACCTCGAAACCGGCGGCGAGGGCCCGGCGGGCCGCGTCGGCGAACCGGGCCACGATCCGCTGGATCTCCTCGACGGTCAGCTCGGAGGGCACCGGGTGCCGGTCGTCGAAGGCGACGGGGCTCGGCGCGACCGGCTGCCAGCCGTGCGCCTCGGGCCCCACCGGCGCGCCGCCCGTCCACGTGCGGTCGGTCGACGCCTTGCGGCCGCTGTGCGCGAGCTGGATCCCGGGCACCGTGCCCTGGCTCCGCAGAAAGCCGGTGATCCTGCGGAATGCCTCGGCCTGGGTGTCGTTCCAGATGCCGAGGTCGTACGGGGAGATCCGGCCCTCGGGCGACACCGCGGTGGCCTCGACGATGATCAGACCCGTGCCGCCGGCGGCCCGTGCCGCGTAGTGGGCGAAGTGCCAGTCGGCGGGGGCGCCGACCGACGGGCCCTCCGGGGCCGCGGAGTACTGGCACATCGGGGGCATCCAGATCCGGTTGGGAATCGTCACTTCGCGCAGGGTGTAGGGCTCGAAGAGCGCACTCACGGCGGACTCCATTCGTCACGGGGCGTCACGGGCCGTCACGGGTCCTCGCGGAACCTGGGGCCGACTCGTACGATAGTCCTCGTAGTACGGCAGATGTCAAACTACGATGGTTCTCGTAGGATGGGGCCCTCGTACGAAGTGGAGCCGACGTGACCCTCTCCGCCCCCGGCGCCGGCAGCCGGGACCTTCCGCACCCCGCCCGCGAGGAGATCCGGCTCGAAGCCGTGCTGCACGCGCTGTCCGATCCGCTGCGGCTGCAGATCGTGCGGGAGCTCGCCGCCGACGGCGACGAGCTCTCCTGTTCGCAGTTCGTCCTGCCGGTGACCAAGTCCACGACCACGCACCACTTCCGGGTACTGCGCGAGAGCGGAGTGGTGCGGCAGGTCTACCGGGGCACGGCCAAGCTCAACGGCCTGCGCCGGGACGACCTCGACGACCTCTTCCCGGGCCTGCTCGACTGCCTACTCGCCGCTGCCGACCGGCAGGCCCTCCGCCTCGGCGGCGGGTGAACCGCCCTGTGAGGGGAGGTGGTTGAAGAGCAGGTTGAGCACGATCGCCGTCAGGCAGCCCGCGCTGATCCCGCTGTTCATCACCGTCTGGAACCAGTCCGGGAACTTCGCGTAGACCGTCGGCACGCCCACCGGAAGCACCCCGACCGCCACCGACACGGCCACCACGGTCAGGTTGTTGCCGCCCTTGAAGTCGACCTGCCCCAGGGTCCGCACACCGCTCGCCGCGACCGTCCCGAACATCACCAGGCCCGCACCGCCCAGCACCGGAGCCGGGATCGCCGCCACCACCGCGCCCAGCTTCGGCAGCAGTCCGAGCAGGACCAGAATGCCGCCGGCGGCCGCGACCACCCAGCGGCTGCGCACCCGGGTCATCCCGACCAGGCCCACGTTCTGCGCGTACGCCGTGTAGGGGAAGGTGTTGAAGACGCCGCCGAGGACGGTGGACAGGCCGTCGGCCCGCAGCCCGTCGGCGAGCGCGCGCGGCTGGACCTTCCGTCCGGTCAGCTCACCGACCGCGATGAGGTCGCCGGTCGTCTCCGTCATCGTCACCAGCGCCACGACCAGCATCGACACGATCGCCGACGCGTGGAAGGCGGGCGTACCGAAGTGGAACGGCGTGCTGATCCCCACCCAGTCGGCGTCCCGGACCCCGCCGAAGTCGGTGAACCCGAACGGCACCGCGACCGCGAGGCCCACGGCGATGCCGATCAGCACCGCGACCCGGCTCAGGAACGCCGGCGCGAACCGCTGCACGCCCAGCACCACCGCCAGAACGAAGGCCGCCAGAGCCAGGTTCCGCGGTGCGCCGAAGTCCTTCGAGCCGACGCCTCCGGCCGCCCAGTTGCCCGCCACCGGCAGCAGTGAGACCCCGATGATCAGGATCACCGTGCCGGTGACCAGCGGCGGGAAGTACCGCAGCAGCCTGCCGAACACCGGCGCCAGCAGCATGATCGCGAGCCCGGCGACGATCACCGACCCGTAGACGGCGGGCAGCCCGCCCCCCGTGGTCCCGATGAGCACCATCGGCGACACGGCCGCGAAGGTGCAGCCCTGCATGATCGGCAGCCGGACGCCGAAGCGCCAGACGCCTATGCACTGGATCAGCGTGGCCACGCCGCACACCATCAGGTCGGCGGTGATCAGATACGCCAGGTCGGCGGGCGACAGCTTCATGGCGCCGCCCACGATCAGTGGCACGGCCACCGCACCCGCGTACATCGCGAGCACGTGCTGCAACCCGAAGGCGGCCAGCTGCCGTAGGGGCGGTACCTCGTCTACGGGATGCACGGGTGCGGTCGTGGCCATGGGCGCTCCTGGGCGGCGGTGGGCGGGAGGACTCGAACAGCACGAGACCGTAAGACGCTTGAACAGTTTGTTGATTTCCGGAGTGTTGCCGGTCTGTGTCATGCCCATTCGAAGCCGGTCGACCTCACCGGAGCCCGGGTTCGATCACATCGCCGTGCGCGCCGCCGTGAGCAGGGACTCCCAGTCCGGCAGCTTGACCACACCGCGCCCCAGCGAGGCGCCGAGCGCCGCCTCGGCCCGCTCGATGGCCTGCCATCCGGCCCACCGGACCGGCTCGACCCCCGCGGCCCGCAGCGCCGGAAGGGGGTCCGGGGGGTCCGGGGGAAGCTGCCCGCGTACGAGCGCGGGCGCGTCGGCGAGCAGCGAGGCCACCGTCTCCTTGGCGCACGGGCGGTTGGTGCCGATGACACCGGTCGGGCCGCGCTTGATCCAGCCGGCCACGTACTCGCCCGGCGCGATCGCCCCGTCGAGCAGCACGCGCCCCCGCGCGTGCGGCACCGTGCCGCTCTCCGCGTCGAAGGGCAGCCCCTCCAGGGGCACCCCGCGATAGCCCACCGACCGCAGCACGAGCTGCGCCTCGACGTCCTCGTACCGCCCGGTCCCCGTCACGCCGCCGCGGCCGTCCGGGGCCGTCCGCTCGAACCGCACCGCGCCCACCCGGCCGTCCACGGCGAGCAGCCGGACGGGGCGGAGGTGGAAGCGCAGCCGGATCCGGCGGGCGGCCTCCCGCGGTGGCGCGGCCGCCCAGCCGCGCAGCACCTCCACGTTGCGGCGCTGGGCGGCGGGCAGCGCCGACGGGTCCGCGTACGCCGGGTCCGGCGCCAGCTCCGCGGGATCGACGAGGACCTCGGTGTCCGGCAGCGCGCCCAGTTCGCGCAGCTCCTTGGTGGTGAAGCGGGCCTGCGACGGTCCTCGCCGGCCCACCATGTGGATCTCGGTCACCCGGCTCGCGGTCAGCGCGCTGAGCGCCGCCTGCGGCATGTCGGTCCCGGTCAGCTCCGCCGGGCCGCGGGCCAGGATGCGGGTGACGTCCACGGCCACGTTGCCCACACCGACCACGACCGCGGTGCGCACCCCGTGCAGGAAACCGTCGTCCACGGCGTCGGGGTGGGCGCTGTACCAGGACACGAACTCGGTCGCCGACCAGCTGCCCGGCAGTTCCTCGCCCGGGATCCCGAGGTGGCGGTCGGTCGCGGCGCCCACGCAGTACACCACCGCGTGGTACAGCTCCCGCAGCCGGGCGGCGGGCAGCCCGCCGGGGCCGCCGACCCGGACCCCGCCGAGGAACCGGACCCGCTCGTGCTCCAGGACCGCGCGCAGGTTGTTCTGCAGGGACTTGATCTTCTCGTGGTCGGGCGCCACGCCGTAGCGGACCAGCCCGTACGGGCACGGCAGCCGGTCGAGGACGTCGACGCACACGGAAGGGTCCTGATCGACGAGGCCCTGGGCGGTGTAGCACCCGCTCGGCCCCGAGCCGACGACGGCGACACGCAGCACGGCGGAACTCCTTACCCCGGCGGATCGCAGGAGATCGCTGATGGCACCAGCATGGCACCGACCGGCCCGCCTCGGGAGGGTGCCCGCACCGGGGCGTCCGCGTGTCGCGCACCCGATCCGGGGGGAGCGCGTTACTCGGCCCGGCCGGCCGGCCGCCGGTCCGCGGCCTCCGTGACGTGTGCGGCGTCCGTGGCGAAGAAGCGGGAGATATCGGTCGAGCAGCTGTCACCGGGCGCCTCGGCGTCCTCCGGGAAGCCCATCTTCCAGTCGAGCCGGTAGCGCTCGAACAGTTCCGCCCGCAGCGCCGGCACCGGCATCGGCGCCCCCGGCATCAGGGCCGCGTACACCGACCCCATCAGCAGGGCGCGCAGCAACGGATAGTCGGCGTCGACGTCGCACGAGCCCCGCCGGACGACGGTGTCCCGCAGCAACTGCGACAGGCGCTGCTGCTCGGGGCACTGGACGAAGCCCTCGGCCTGCAGCATCCCCGCCATGTGCTGGCGCATCAGCACCGGCCGGTCGCGGGCCAGGCCCAGGATCGCGTCGATGGCCCGGGCCAGCCGCTCCCGGCCGTCCTCGGTGTGCGGCCGGCGCTCCAGCGCCTCCTCCAGCGTGCGGTGCATCAGCCGGTGGACCGCGGACTGCACGAGCTGGCGCTTGCCGGGGAAGTAGTACGACACCAGGCCCCGCGCCGACCCGGCCCGGTCCGCGATGTCGCCGAGCGTCGTCGCGTCGTACCCGCGATCGTTCACCAGTTCCACGGCCGCCTGCAGGAGCCGCTCCCGGGAACGCCGCCGCAACTCTTCATTGACCGAGGCGCTGCGCGGGGACATGCTGTAACTCCTGCGTTGACTGGCTGCCAGCCAACTATACTCAACAGGAGCAGGACCGAACCCCTCGCGGGGGTGCGTTCGTGCTGCCGTCCCGCCTCGGGCGACGCGGGGGATCGTCCGAGGCGGGCGTTCTTTCGCCCGGATGGTCGCCTGAGGCTACTTTTTCGGCCGCCGGCCCGGCGCCCGGCCGCCCCGGCTCAGGCGGCCCGGCCCACCAGGTCGAGCACCGGCCGCAGCGCGTCCGGCCGCTCGGTCACCGGCAGAGGGTCCACGAAGTGCACCGCGCACCCGAGGGCCGCCGCACCGCCGTCCGCGCGCCGGTTGTCGCCGACCATCAGCACGTCCCGGGGCGCCGCGCCGAGCGCCGCGCACGCGGTCGCGAACAGCCGCGGGTCCGGCTTCCGGGCGCCGTGCTCGTACGACAGGACGTACGCGTCGACGTAGGCGTCCAGGCCGTGCGCCCGGAACACCGGGCGCAGGTCCCAGCCGATGTTGCTGACCACACCCACGCCGATCCCGCGCCCGCGCAGCGCGCGCAGCACCTCGGCCGCGTCCGGGTACGGGGCCCACGCGTCCGGCGTCATGTGCCGGTCGTACAGCGCGGCGTGCAACGCCGGGTCGGGCAGCGCCACTTGGCGGGAGAGGGCGGTGTAGGCGGCCCGGTGCAGCTCCGGACTGCTGTCCCGGAGCTCCCACGTGTCCGCGGCCTCCTCGGGCAGCCGCGCCGGCGGGTCCCCGCCCGGCAGCGCCCCGGCCTCGTCCAGCGCCCGCGCCAGCCCGAGCAACTCCCCCTCTTCCAGCGGAAGTCCGGTCTCCTCCAGCACGGCGCGCAGCCAGGACTCGGTGGACTCCGCGCGGAAGAGGGTCCCGGAGAAGTCGAAGAGGACGGCGGCCATGGGGCGATCCTAGGAGCCGCGTGGGCCGTGACGGGCGAGTTCGGGCCATGAGCGGTCGTACGCGGTCACCGCCGCGGCCACCACCGTCGCGCCCAGCAGCCAGCCGCCCACCACGTCCGAGAGCCAGTGGACCCCCAGCCAGACCCGGGTCAGGCCCACGCCCACGACCGAGACCGAGGCCACGGCCCACGCGGCGCGACGCGGGGCGCACCCTGCGCCGAAGCGGTGGAGCAGCCACAGGAGCAGGCCGCAGACCACCGTCGCGGTCATCGCGTGACCGGACGGGAAGGCCGCGTAGTGGGCGGAGTCGACCGGATCCGGCCAGCGCGGGCGGGGGCGGCCCACCGCGGACTTCAGGCCCTGCTGCACCAGCGCGGCCAGAGCGCCGGCGGCGGCCAGCCACAGGGCCGTCCGCCACGCCGAGCGGCGCCAGGCCAGCCATACCGCGACCGCCGCGCCCAGCAGGCGCATCGTCAGCGGGTCCCACACCCAGTCCGTGAGGATGCGGAAGATGTGCGTGAGGCCGCGTTCCTGCACCGCCCAGTAATGGGTGGTACGGGCGACGCTCCCGTCGACGGCCGTCAGCGGGTGCCAGCGGATCGCGACCAGGGCCAGCAGCAGCGCCGAGCACAGACCGAGGGCCGCCGTGACGCGGCCCGCGGCACCGCGGCGCGTCATGCGGGGCGGGGAGTCGACAGGCGTGGGCTGCATGATGCGATCCTCGCCGCTGGGGCGAGCGGGAAACGCGCGGCCCGGCCCTCGTCCCGCACTTCTCCGTCCGGGCTTCCGGCGCCGGCGCCCCGCGGTGTCAGCCGAGCGCCCTCAGGCCCGGTACCAGCGCCACCAGCACCGGAATCACCGGCACCAGCGACGCCGCCGCGGTCAGCCGCAGCCGGCGGGCCGCCGTGAGTCGGTCCGGGGGAGTGAGCAGCCGGTGTACGCGCTGCGGGACGTGCGCCTGCGGGGTGGGGCAGGGGCCGAACACACCCCGGTCCTCGTTGAGTTCGACCAGCGCGAGCGCGGTGGTCAGCCGGCCGAAGCGGCGCGAGGCCATGTCGTCGGCGGAGAGTTCGACCAGGCGGTGCATCTCGTCGCGGAACGCGGCGAACACCGGCACCCGCGGAAACCCGTCCGCCAGCGCGGCCGAGCAGTGCAGCAGCCAGTCGTGGCGCGCCTGCGCGTGCCCCTGCTCGTGCGCCAATACGGCGTCCAGCTGCCGCCCCTTGAGGCGGCGCAGGGCGGCCGTGGTCACCACGAGCCGGGGCGGTGCCCCCCGCAGCCACCAGGCGTCGGGCCGCTCGCTCTCCAGCACCACGAGCCGCTCGCCCCCGGGCTCCTCGCCGGGCAACCTCGGCGCGCGCACGAGGAGTTCGACCCTGCGCAGCCGGCGCCGCGCCCGGGCCCGTACGACCTCGCGGACCAGCATGGCCGCGCTCCACAGCCCGCCGCAGGCGAGCGCCACCGCGGTCGTCGCCGCCCACGGGCCGGTCGTGCCGAACGCGTAGGCCTCCACCACCGCACGCGGAGCGGTGCCGAACACATGGCCGCGCAACCCCTGCCAGGCGGCCGCCGCGCTGAGTGTCATGGACAGCGCGCAGCACAGGAGCACGGAGGCCACCATGCACTGCCACGCCCACAGCGCGAGCACCGGTTCACGGTCCGTCCAGTCGGCGCGCCCCAGCAGCCGGGGAGCGGCGACGGCGGTCAGTGCGCCGAGCAGCAACAGCACCGCGGGGACCATCATGCGAGCACCTTATGAGTGTCCCGTCGCCCACGGGTACGTCTCCCCGCGGCGAAGTGACACAGACCACGGCCCCGTCGACCGGTCTCGGAGCGGTCTCACCCGGCCCGTCGACCGGTCTCGGAGCGGTCTCACAGGGTCAGCAGCATCGTCACCATGGCGATGCCCATCGACAGCCGGCACGCCCGCGCCAGTTCCGGCCGGTCCCCCCACCCGACGGCGGCGCCGCCCCGGGCGACGGGCCCGGCGGGGACGAGCCGCACGCCCGACACCAGCACGTATCCCGCGAAGTACAGCAGCAGCGCGCCCGTGACCAGGGGGAGGCCGGACCCGCCGTGCGCGGGGTGGTGGCCGCCGGGCGGGGCGGCCATCACGACGGCCATGTAGACCATGGCCAGCGTGCCGACCAGGTGGTGCAGATGGTGCGGACTGGTCCGGGCGGCCCACAGGGCGCGCAGCGCGGCCCCGGCGAACACCACCGCGTAGGCGGGCCAGGTCCACGCGGGCGGTGTGAGCACCGCCGTGGGCACGGCCATGGCGGCCATGCCGAAGCCCATCAGCGCCTCGCCGCCCGCGGCACGGCGCTGCTCCTCGACGGCGCTGCGCGTCCGCAGCAGGCAGTACGCCCCGCTCGCCGCGCACAGCGCGAACAGCAGCCAGCCGGGCGAAGCCGGTCCGTGCACGCCCACCTCCCCGTTCGTGCCGCCGGTTCGCCGCGTGGCGTCCGGCCGGTCGGTCGAGAGATGCCCGGGCCATGCGGCGCGCACGCGAGCGCAAGGGTGTACACGGGGGGCACCCGAGGGGAGTGCGGCAGGTCACGCGCGTACAGCGAGGTGATTTACAAGTAAAACACCTGTTAAGCTTGTGGGCATGAGCAGTGCGACCCCCACCCCCTCGACCCCGCGCGCCCGGCGGCTGCCGCTCACCGGCGTGCTGCGCCTCGGCCGTCCCTCCGACATCTGGTTCAAGCCCGCGCTGAGCGTGGTCGCCTCGGTCGCACCCCCCAACCTGATCCTGCTCGCCCTCGGCCGGCTCGACCTGGCCATGTACACGATGGCCGGATCGCTCTGCGCCCTGTACGCCCACAACCGCCCCTACGCGGCCCGTGCCCGGGCCCTGGCGCAGGTCGTGCTCGGGATGGTCGGCGGCCTCGCCCTCTGCCTGCTCACCGCCTCGCTCACCGACGACGCGGTCGTCCTGGTCACCGTCGGCGCCGTCCTGGCCGCCGTACAGAAGGTGGTGTGCGACGCGACCCGCATCGGGCCGCCCGGCAACGTCGTCCTCACCTTCATCAGTTCCGCCTCGCTGTTCGTTCCGCAGACCCTCGGCCAGGTGCCCGGCCATCTGGCACTGGCCCTCGTTGCGGGCGCCTGGGCCTGGCTGGTCGGCATGGCGCCCGGACTCCTGCGCCCGCACGGGCCCGAGCGCCGCGCCACCGCGAACGCCCTCCACGCGGCGGCCGCCTACGCCGCCACGCGCGGCACCGGTGCGGGCCATGCCCGGGCCCGTGCCACCGCGGCCGCCGCCGTCCAGGCCGCCTGGCAGACGCTGCTGTCCACCGGCGCCCGTGCCACGCCCCGGCACGCGCTCGGACGGCTCCTGGTACGCGCCGAGGTCGCGCTCTCCGCCCCCGCGGACACGGAACCCGAGCGGTTGCGCGTCTGGGCCCGTCAGCTGTGCGGCCGCGGCCCGATTCCCCGGGCCGCCGAGTCGCGGGCCGGCGCCGACGAGCTGCTCGGTGTCGACGCCGAGGCCGGCGCCCCGCACCGGCCGTGGTGGAGCCGGCTCCGCCCGCTCGCCCCGATCGCCGTCCGCACCGCCCTCGGCTGCGCGCTCGCGGGGTACGTCTCCCTCGCCCTCGGTGTCGGCCGCCCCTACTGGGCCCTGGTCACCGCCGCCTCCCTCTACCAGGCCAACATCACCCTCACCTGGAGCCGGGGCGTCCAGCGCGTCGTCGGCAACCTCGTCGGCGTCCTCGCCTTCGCCGCGATCGCCCCGCTCGCGCACCTCGGCGCGGCGGCCCTGGTCCTGTGCTGCCTCGCGCTCAACTTCGGCGCCGAGGCCCTCATCGGCCGCAACTACTGGCTCGGCAGCGTCTGCGTGACCCCGATGGCGCTGCTCATCACCGAGTTCGCGGGCTACCAGCAGCCCGGCGAACTGATCACCCAGCGGGCCCTGGACACCCTCGTCGGCGCCCTGGCCGGCTTCGCGGCCGCCGTCGCCGTCACCAACCGGCGGGCCGGCGACCGTGTCGAGCACGCGCTGACGGCCGTCGACCGGGCCCGCGAACAGGCCGCCCGCCTGCTCGCCGAAGCGCGTCCCGCGCCCGCCGCGCTGGAGTCCGCCCGCCGGGGCCTGGCCGCCACGCTGGTGGAACTGCGCGCCACCGTCGACGCCGCGTCCGGCGAGTGGTGGCAGCGCGCCCTGCCGCACGAGCGGGTCGTGCTCACCGAGCAGTCCGGACACCGTACGCTCGCCGCGACGGCACGACGCCAGGGCCTGCACACCCGGGCGGGCACGGACATGACGACGGAGGACGTACGGCCATGACGGGGAACGACGGACGGCCGACGGACGACCCGCGGGGCGGAGGAGAGCGGGGCGGAGCCACCGTCGGCGGGGTGCGGGGCGACACCGTGGCCGCCGTCGTGCGGCAGTGGCGGGCTGTCCATCCCGACCTGGACACCGCCCCCATGGAGATCATCGGCCGGATCAACCGCTGCGCCGCCCTGCTCCAGCAGGCCGAGGACGCGCCGTTGCGCCGGGTCGGGCTGAGCCGGCCCGAGTTCGACCTGCTGGGAGCGCTCCGCCGCACCGGGGACGAGCTCACCCCCAGCGAACTGGCCCGGGAGACGTTCTCCTCGGGGGCCGCCGTCACCAAGCGCCTCAAGCAGCTGACCGAGCGGGGCCTGGTGGAGCGCCGCGGCGACACCCGCGACCGGCGCGTCGCCCACCTCCGCCTCACCGACACCGGACGGGAACTCGTCGACGGCGTCCTGCCCGAGCAGCTCGCCTACGAGAGAGCCGTCCTGGCCGGGCTGGAGACCGGAGAGCGCGACGAGCTCGCCGGTCTCCTGGGGGACCTGCTGGGGCGGCTGGAGGGCCGCCCGGGCGCGGGTCGGGGCTGAGCCGGTGCGGCTCGTCCTTCGCACTGCCGGGTGTGGGCCGGGGCCCCGGCCCATCGCGCCGGGGCGTCCGCGTCAGTCCCCGTCCCGGCCCGCCCCGGTCTCCTCCCGGGCCTGGTAGATGCCGAAGGCCGCGCCCTGCGGGTCCCGCAGCAGCGCGATGCGCGGGCCGTCCTCCTCGGCCGTCGGCTCCAGCAGGGCCTTGGCGCCCTCCCGCTGCGCGATCTCCGTCGTCGCGTCCACATCCTCGACCGCGAAGTACGGCAGCCAGTGCGGCGGCACGTCGGCCGGGATGCGGTCGCCCAGGGCCCGTACGCCGCCGAACTCCCCGCCGTGCAGGCCCCACTGCGTGTACCACTCCGAGGCGTTGACGCTCCAGCCGAACACGGTCGTGTAGAAGCTCCGCGCCCGCTCCGCGTTGCGGGTCACGAGCTCCACCCAGCCCAGCGAACCGGGTTCGTTGAACACCTCGGCACCGCTGAAGTCCCGCGCCTGCCACATCTGGAAGGCGGCGCCGCACGTGTCCAGCGCGACCACGAAGCGGCCCTCGTCGTACACGTCCACCGGCCCCTGGATCACCGTGCCGCCGGCGTCCACCACCTTGTTCGCCACCTCGTCGGCGTCCGCCACGGCGAACGAGACGTTCCACGCCACCGGCTGCGACTCCTGGTACCGCGGGATGATGGCGGCCACCAGCGAGTTCCCGAGACGCGCCATGGTGTAGCCGCCCGCCTCCGCGCGCAGGGCGGTCTGGGTGCGCCAGCCGAACACCGCCGTGTAGAACCGCTTGGCCGCCTCCAGATCGCTGGTACCCAGCTCCGCCCAGCAGGGCCCGCCGATCACCGGCTTGTCGAACTTCATGGCACTCCTCCGGAAAGGCCGCTCCCCTCAGCACGCTAGCCCTGGTCACCGACCGCGGCCAGCCGGAGCCGTACGTGCCCGGAACCGAGCCGGAGGCCCGCGCGGACGGTGCCGGAACCGATGCCGGAGGCCCGCGCGGATTGTGCCGGAGCCGTCGTGAGACCGCGTCCGGACCCGGGGACGATTCCCATCGCCCCGGCGCGAGCCGCGCCTCGCGCCCCCGCCGGGAACCGCCTGCGCGTCCTGTCGCGAGCTGCGCGTCAGATACCCGGCCGGTACCGCATCGGATGGTCGGACGGCACCTCGACCAGCACGACGGGCGTGCCGTCCGGGTCCTCGATCCACATCTCGACCAGTCCCCACGGCTCCCGCACCGGCGGACGCACGATCGGCACGCCGCGAGCCCGCAGCTCGTCGTGGGCCGCGGCCACGTCCGCGACCTGGAGCCACAGCCGCGCGGCCGGGGACGGCGGGGTGTCGGAGCGCCCCGACACCTCCAGGAAGCCACCGCCGAGGAAGTAGACGGTGCCGCGCTCCGCGCCCGTGCCGAACTCGCGGTAGACGGCGAGGCCGAGCTGCTCGCCGTAGAAGGCGCGGGAGCGCTCGGGGTCCGTGGGGCGGAGCAGGATCCGGCTGCTGAGTACGTGCACCATGCACCCGCACCCTAGCGGCAGGGTTACGCTCGTCACCGCTGAGCCGCGCCCGGAAAACCGAAAGGCACCCCATGGACACCGCCGTCACCGGACTCACCTTCCGCGATGCCACCGATGCCGACGTCGACACCCTGGTGGCGCTGATCGAGTCGGCGTACCGCGGGGACGCCAGCCGGGCCGGCTGGACCACCGAGGCGGACATCCTCCAGGGGCAGCGCACCGACCCGGAGGGTGTGCTCGCGGTCGTCAAGTCGCCCGACAGCCGGCTGCTGACGGTCGAGCGGGACGGCCGCGTGGTCGCGTGCTGCCAGCTCGAGCGCCGCGGCGCCCACGCGTACTTCGGCATGTTCGCCGTCAGCCCGGAGCTCCAGGGCGCGGGCCTCGGCAAGGTGATCCTCGCGGAGGCGGAGCGGCAGGCCCGCCTCACCTGGGACGCGCGGGAGATGCACATGACCGTGATCTCCGTGCGCGAGGACCT
This sequence comes from Streptomyces sp. NPDC086766, assembly GCF_044746005.1. Taxonomy (NCBI): domain Bacteria; kingdom Bacillati; phylum Actinomycetota; class Actinomycetes; order Kitasatosporales; family Streptomycetaceae; genus Streptomyces; species Streptomyces sp. NPDC086766. The sequence continues at coordinate 283,790 of NZ_JBIVBI010000003.1, forward strand.
GATCGGCTGGTACGAGCGCCGCGGCTACCGCCGTACGGGAATCATGACCCCGTTCCCGTACGGCGACGAGCGCTTCGGCATCCCGCAGCGCGACGACCTCCAGTTCGAGCTGCTGGTCAAGGAACTCGGCCAGGACGTGCCCGGCGGGCACGCCCGGGGCCTCAGGCCGTGAAGCGGCCGGTGCGCTTGATCTCCGGGTAGTCGGTGGTCGCCCCGTCCAGCTCCAGGGCGCGGACGAGCCGCAGGTGGTCCAGGGTGTTCACGACCCAGCCGATGATCCTCAGGTCGGCCTTGCGCGCCTGCTCGACGACCTCCAGGGTGAGCCGCCGGATGTTGAGGCAGACGGTGGCGGCGCCGGCCGCAGTGGCGCGCTCCACGACGTCGGCGCCGTAGCGGCTGGCGATGAGCGCGGTGCGTACGCCGGGCACCAGGCGGGAGATCTCGGCGATCGCCTCGTCGTGGAACGAGGAGACCTCGACCCGGGACACCAGGTCGTGGCGGTGCATGACCTCGGCGAGTGCCCGCGCCGCGGCCACGTCCTTGATCTCGGCCTGCAGCGGTGCCCGCACGGCCTCCAGGACCTCCTCGAAGACCGGGATCCGCTCCCCGCGGCCGGCGTCCAGGGAGCGCAGCTCGTCGAGCGTCTTGTCGGCGATCGGACCGGTTCCGTCGGTCGTGCGGTCGACCTCCGCGTCGTGCATGACGACGAGCGCGCCGTCCTTGCTCAGATGCAGATCGAGTTCGATGGCGTCGAGGCCGGCCTCCTGGGCGGCGACGAAGGAACGGAGGGTGTTCTCGGGCTCGACACCCATGACTCCGCGGTGACCGATGGTAAGGAAGTTCAAGGTTCAACTCGCTTCCGTCGACGGCGGCTCGGCGCGCACGCGGACCGGACGGACGTCCTCCACGCGGCAGTGCCGCAGCCTAACGGCCCCGACCGGCGATGGACCCCCGCGTACGCGGGGCAGTGGGGTGACGGGCGGGGGAATGCCCGGCCGCCACGGGTGAGGTGGTCACCCGGGAGTGGGCGAGTCCCCGCGGGGTTGACCGACACCCCGACCGCGGCCCGACGGGCCGTCGCCGACGCCACCGCCGCGACGGCCATCCGCAGCCGACCCGGCTTGGGTATGGCCGAAATGCATCAGATCACGCGCGGCGGGACGCATCACCCGGACGGACTAGGGTAGGTGGGCCCGTACGGGCGTCCGGCAGGAAAATGAGCGGTGACGGAGGGTGCACACAGAATAATTTCCCGAGGTCCCCCTTGCTGGGAGAAAGCTCGTATGTATACGGTCTCCTTACGCGAGGTTCTCCTGTGGAGGATGGGACATGACGGAAATTCTTGTGCAGTCGGGTTCGGAGGGGCAGGTTCCTTCCGCGACCAGGGTGGTGGGGCACCCGGCGTGGCCCGTGCTCAAGGATGCCGTGGAGCAGATCCGGCCATGGCAGTCGAAGGACGGCTCGATCGACTTCGAGGCCGAGGGCGCACCGGAGCGCGCGGACGCCGAGGGCGCCGTGCGCCGCGTGGTCCGGGCCGTCGAGGAGCTGGCCCCGCTGCTTCCGCATGACGCTGCCTACCACGAGGCCCTGGTCAAGGACCTGCGCCGCTGGGCCGACGGGGGCTTCGAGGTACCGGACTTCCTCGACTCGCTGCTGGCCTTCCAGCCCGCCGGCCACCGCGAGGACGGCCTCCAGCACCTCGTGGTCTTCCCGATGTACACGCAGAACGGCAACCCGGACCGCAACCTCGAGGCGGTCGTGCTGCGCATGGTCTGGCCGGACTGGCTGGCCGAGCTGGAGCGCACCCGGTACGACAACCCGCTGTTCTGCGGCATCACCTTCGAGGACTTCACGGCCGGGTACGACACCAACTCCGCCGTCCTCTTCCCCGAGACGATCGCCGTGCGCGAGGCGCCGGAGCGGTTCTCCTGGGGCGGCATCTTCTGCGACCGCGAGGCCGCCCGCTTCCGCCGGGTGACCGCCGCCGCCGTCGACATCCTGGGGCTGGAGCTGCCCGAGGACATCGCCGCCATGGTGCACGACCAGAAGCGCTGCGAAGAGGCCTTCGTGCTCTGGGACATGGTCCACGACCGCACCCACAGCCACGGCGACCTGCCGTTCGACCCCTTCATGATCAAGCAGCGCCAGCCGTTCTGGATGTACGGCCTGGAGGAGCTGCGCTGCGACCTCACCGCCTTCAAGGAGGCCGTGAAGCTGGAGGCCGACGGCGTCCCGCAGGCCCGTGACGTGCAGTACGCGGTGCTGTTCGACCGCATGTTCCGCTTCCCGGTCACCGGCGAGCGCGTGCGCAACTACGACGGCCTCGGCGGCCAGCTGCTCTTCGCCTACCTGCACAAGCACGACGTCGTGCGCTGGACGGACAACAAGCTGTTCATCGACTGGCAGCGCGCCCCGCAGGTCACCAACCAGCTCTGCGCCGAGATCGAGAACCTCTACCGCGACGGCATCGACCGCCCGAAGCTGGTGCACTGGTTCGCGGGCTACGACCTGGTCGCCGGCTACCTCGCCCCGCACCCGGGCTCGAAGTGGGCCAAGGGCGCCGACGCCCTCGACCTGTCGCAGCCGCCGCGCAAGCTCGTCGACGACGTGCTTCCGGACGAGTTTCCGCTGAGCATGTTCTACGAGGCCCTGTCCAAGAAGCTCAAGAACGTGATCGCCTCCACCAAGGGCATCACGGCGGACGGCGCCGAGCGGATCGCCGCGTGAGCGACCGCGCCCAGACTGCCCGGGAGGAGAACATGGTGGGGAACGGAAACGGGGCACTGAGCGGTGCGGTGATCGCGGTGGCCGGCGCGGGCGGACCCGCCGGCCGGGCCACGCTGCTGCGGCTCGCCGAGGCGGGCGCGACCGTCGTCGGCTCGGACAACGACCCGGAGCGGCTCGCGGAGGCCGTCGACGCGGCGCGCTACGCCTCCGGCGGGGCCACCGTCACCGGTGAGAAGGTCGACCTGCTCGACCTGCAGTCCACCCGCGACTGGGCCGCGCACATCGAGAAGGAGTTCGGCCGGGTGGACGGCCTGGTCCACCTCGTCGGCGGCTGGCGCGGCAGTGAGACCTTCACCAAGACCAGCCTCAGCGACTGGGCGGTGCTGGAGAAGCTGCTGATCAGGACCGTGCAGCACACCTCCCTCGCCTTCCACGAGGCGCTGCAGCGCAGCGACCGCGGCCGGTACCTCCTGATCAGCGCGGCGGGTGCGAGCAAGCCCACCGCGGGCAACGCCGCCTACTCCGCGGCGAAGGCCGCGGCCGAGGCGTGGACGCTGGCCATGGCCGACTACTTCCGCAAGGCCGGGAAGGCCGAGGGCGCCGAGGGCGCGACCTCGGCGGCTGCGATCCTGGTGGTGAAGGCGTTGGTGCACGACGCGATGCGCGCCGAGCGCCCCAACGCGAAGTTCGCGGGCTTCACGGACGTCAAGGACCTCGCCGAGGCCATCGCCGGCGTCTGGGACAAGCCCGCCGCGGAAGTGAACGGAAACCGTCTGTGGCTCACCGAGAAGCCGTGAACCCTCCCAGGACCGACGCGCGTCGCCATCACGACCCGGAGGTCCGCGGTTTCGCCAGCGACAACTACGCCGGGGTCCACCCGGAGGTGCTCGCCGCCCTGGCCGTGGCCAACGGCGGGCACCAGGTCGCGTACGGCGAGGACGCCTACACCGAGAACCTCCAGCGGATCATCCGCAGTCACTTCGGTGCCACCGCCGAGGCCTTCCCGGTCTTCAACGGCACCGGCGCCAACGTCGTCGCGCTCCAGGCGGTCACCGACCGCTGGGGCGCGGTGATCTGCGCCGAGAGCGCGCACATCAACGTCGACGAGGGCGGCGCCCCGGAGCGGATGGGCGGCCTCAAGCTGCTGACCGTGCCCACGCCGGACGGCAAGCTCACGCCCGAGCTGATCGACCGGCAGGCCTACGGCTGGGAGGACGAGCACCGCGCCATGCCGCAGGTGGTCTCGATCACCCAGAGCACCGAGCTGGGCACCCTCTACACGCCCGAGGAGATCCGTGCGATCTGCGAGCACGCCCACGCCCGCGGGATGCGGGTGCACCTGGACGGCTCCCGGATCGCCAACGCGGCGGCCTCGCTGAACGTCCCCATGCGGACGTTCACCAACGCGGTCGGCGTCGACATCCTCTCGCTGGGCGGGACGAAGAACGGGGCCCTGCTGGGTGAGGCGGTCGTGGTCGTCAACCAGGACGCCGTCCGGCACATGAAGCACCTGCGCAAGATGTCCATGCAGCTCGCCTCCAAGATGCGCTTCGTGTCGGTGCAGCTGGAGGCCCTGCTCGCCAAGGACCTGTGGCTGCGCAACGCCCGCCACGCCAACGAGATGGCCCAGCGGCTGGCGGAGGGCGTGCGCGCCGTGCACGGCGTGGAGATCCTCTACCCGGTGCAGGCCAACGGCGTCTTCGCCCGCCTCCCGCACGACGTGAGCGAGCGCCTGCAGAAGCGGTTCCGCTTCTACTTCTGGGACGAGGCCGACGGCGTGGTCCGGTGGATGTGCTCCTTCGACACCACCGAGGACGACGTGGACGCGTTCGTCGCCGCGCTCAAGGAGGAGATGGCGCGCTAGCGACGCGCTCCCGCGACCGCGGGTGTCGTCACTATTTCTGCATAGATATGCGACCGGCCGAAAAGTCATTGACCGACGGCCGGTCGCATTCCTATGCTCCCAGGGCATGCACCTGATCCAGCAGGACCCGGACCTCTCCGCCTATCTGGCCGCCGACGAGGTCATCGATCACGATCACCCCGTGGTGCGCGACACGGCCGCCCGGCTGGCCGGGCGGGTGGCCGACTCGTATGCCTATGCGCAGGCGGCCTTCGAGTTCGTGCGGGACGCGGTCCCGCACTCCGCCGACAGCGGGGATCCGCGCGTCACCTGGCGCGCCTCGGACGTCCTGCGGCAGCGCACCGGGATCTGCCACGCCAAGGCGCACGCGCTGGCCGCGCTGCTGCGCGCCGAGGACATCCCGACCGCCCTGTGCTACCAGCGACTGGCGCACGACGACGACGGCGGCGGCGGTCATGCCGTGCACGGCCTGGTGGCCGTGCGGTTCCACGGCGCCTGGCACCGGCAGGACCCCCGCGGCAACAAGCCCGGCGTCGACGCCCGCTTCTCCCTGGAGGGGGAGCGGCTGGCCTGGACCCCCGACGAGAAGTCCAATGAGGTGGACTATCCAGTCCTGTACGCTGAACCTCATCCGGCGGTGCTCGGGGCTCTCCGGGCCGCGCGCGACCGGCCGGCGCTCCGGCAGACGCTCCCCACCGCACTCTGAGGCAGGCGATGACGCTCACCCTGACCGTGTCCGACGACGTGCGCGCCCTCGCGCCCGGCTTCACCCATGTCGCCGTCGAGGCGCACGGCCTCGTCAACGGTCCCAGCACGGAGGCCTCTTCCGCGCTCCTGGACGACGCGGCGCGCCGCCTCGCCGCCCGGCTGGACGGCCGTGCCCCGCACGAGGACCCGCATGTGGCGGCCTGGCGCGCGGCCTACACGGCGTTCGGCGCCAAGCCCTCCCGCACCCGCAACTCCGCCGAGGCGCTCGCCAGGAGGGCGCTGTCGGAGGCCGGCCTGCCGCGCATCAACGCCCTCGTCGACCTCTACAACGCCGTCAGCGTCGCCCACCTCGTCCCGGTCGGCGGCGAGGACCTCGACCGCATCCAGGGCGGGATGCGCCTGGTGCGCGCCACGGGCGACGAGGAGTTCGCGACCGTCGCCGACGGCGCGGAGAGCACCGAGCACCCCGACGCCGGCGAGGTCGTCTGGTGCGACGGGGCGGGCGTGACCTGCCGCCGCTGGAACTGGCGCCAGGGCCCGCGCACCCGCCTGACCGAGCGGACCACCTCCGCGCTGTTCCTGCTGGAGAGCCTGGCGCCGATGCCGGTCGCCGAGGTGGAGACGGCCGCCGCCGAACTGGCCGAGGCGCTGGAGAAGTTCAGCCCGGGAGCGCGGATCACGGTCCGGCCCCCGGCGGCGTAGGAGGCTCCCGGGAGGGGCCGCGGGAACCGGGCCATGCGGGTGCGGTCCGCCGTGAGGCCCGGAGGCCGGCGGGTCAGTGGGCCGTGCGCAGCTGCTCCGGCGTCGGCGCGGTCCCGCCCAGATGGGCGGGCAGCCACCAGGTGTCGTCGGCGCCCTTGGGGCGTGCCGGGTAGGCGCGCTGCGCCGCCTCCAGCATTTCCTGCACGCGCTCGCGCAGGCGGCGGGTGAGGGCGCCCGCGTACTGGTCGCGGGAGGCCTCGAGGGCCTCGCCCACCCGGATCGTGATGGGGGTGTGGCTGCGCTTGAAGTTGCGCGGATGGCCCTTGGTCCACAGCCGCTGGGTGCCCCACACGGCCATCGGGATCAGCGGGACGCCCGCCTCCTGCGCCAGGCGGGCGGCGCCGGACTTGAAGGCCTTGAGGGTGAAGGACTGCGAGATGGTGGCCTCCGGGAAGACGCCCACGATCTCGCCGGACCTCAGCGAGTCGAGGGCGTGGGCGAAGGCCGCCTCGCCCTGGGCGCGGTCCACCGGGATGTGCTTCATGCCCCGCATCAGCGGGCCGGAGATCCGGTGCCGGAAGACGGAGTCCTTCGCCATGAAGCGCACCAGCCGCTTCTGCGGGAGGGCCGCCAGCCCGTTGAAGATGAAGTCCAGGTAGCTGATGTGGTTGCTCACCAGCACGGCGCCGCCCGAGCGCGGGATGTTCTCCGAACCAGCGCAGTCGATCTTGAGGTCCCACACCTTGAACATCGTGCGGGCGAGACCGATGACGGGACGGTAGACAAGCTCTGCCATGGGCGGGGCGGACCCTTCTCTCTGCCGCGGAATGGGGCTCCCGGCGGAAGTTACGGAGCCGTAGGTTTACGGTTCCCGCAGATCGTGCCCCAATAACGACCGGGGAGCCAGTCCACGTGCCCGCACGGGGCGAGATCCTCGTCACGTCGGCCCAAGGTCCGCCCGCGGCGGGGCCTGCGAGCCCGCCGCACTCCTCGGGGCACACTCGTGCGGAGGGCCGGGAATCCCCGCAGCCCCGGGAGCGCTGAGGTGACGTAGTGACCGGCGCTCGACGACGTGTCGGCCGGGGACGGGTGAGGGGACGGGCGGTGCTCGCGGGAGGCGAGCGCCCACGGAGTGCCGCCGCGGCGGCGGAACGGGAGAGTGCGGGTGCGCGGGCGCGACGAGTACGGACGGCTCGGTACGGCCGAGTTGGGCGAGGGTCTCGGCGAGCGGGCCACCCTGGTCCAGTTCTCCAGCGCCTTCTGCGCCCCGTGCCGGGCCACCCGCCGGATCCTCGGGGAGGTCGCCGGCATGGTCCCCGGAGTGGCCCACGTCGAGATCGACGCGGAGGCCCGCCTGGACCTGGTGCGCGCGCTCGGCATCCTCAGGACGCCCACGGTGCTCGTGCTCGACGCGGACGGACGGGTGGTGCGTCGCGCCGCCGGTCAGCCGCGCAAGGCGGACATCATCGCCGCCCTCGGGGAGGCGGTGTGACGGCCGTTCCGGTGACGGTGACACATCTCCCACCTGATGGGACGAACTTGACGGTGCTCACCCGCTCTCGTCAGCCTGACCTTATGCCCTCGGAAATCCTTCTCCACGGATGCGGACGTCGTCGGACCGGTGCCCTCGCCCCCACCGCGGGCGAGCGCTGTCCGGGCCGCTGAGCAGCTCCGGCCCCGCACGTTCCCCTCAGCAGAAGGACAACTCCATGTCGGCCACCTCAGGCCTCGGCACCGTCCGGCCCGCCTCACCCGACCTGCTGCGCTCCGTCTTCCGGCGGCACGCGGCGGGTGTCGCGGTCGTCACCGCCCGCGGCGACGCCGGCCCGGTCGGCTTCACGGCGACCTCCCTCACCTCCGTCTCCGCGGACCCGCCGCTGCTCTCCTTCGGCATCGGCACCGGCGGCTCCAGCTGGCCGGCGATCTCCGGCACCGACCACGTCGGCGTGCACATACTCGGCGAGCACCAGCGGGAACTGGCCGCCCGCTTCGCCCGCAGCGGCGCCGACCGCTTCGGACCGGCCACCGCCTGGCGCGAGGGTCCCGAGGGCGTGCCCGTCCTCGACGACGTCCTCGCCTGGCTCGTCTGCCGGATCGTGGGACGCGTCCCGGCGGGGGACCACCGCATCGTGGTCGCCGAGGTCGTCCTCGGCGACCCCGACGGCGCCGGGCGCCCCCTGCTGTACCACCAGGGGCGTTTCCACGGGCTGCGCGACTGACCGACGGCTCCGCCGTCCGCGGGACCGTCCAGTTCCGATTACGCTGCGTTGCGAAGGTCACAGTTCAAAGCGCTTGCTTAGCGGGAATGAACTGGGTGTACTGGCGAGTAATATTTCGGTCGGAGCGCCTGGTCGCCCCAACCGGGATCGGCCGCTTCAGGCGCCTATGCTGCCTGCAAGAAGGCAGCCCTGGAAATGACGATTGCAGTAGGAGAGCCGGCGTGAGCTTGAGGATCGTTGTCACTGTGAAGTACGTGCCCGACGCCACTGGCGACCGGCACTTCGCCGATGACCTGACCGTCGACCGCGACGACGTGGACGGTCTGCTCTCCGAGCTGGACGAGTACGCGGTCGAGCAGGCGCTGCAGATCGCGGAGAACGCGGACGACGCCGAGGTCACCGTCCTGACGGTGGGTCCCGAGGACGCCAAGGACGCGCTGCGCAAGGCCCTGTCGATGGGCGCCGACAAGGCGATCCACGTCGAGGACGACGACCTGCACGGCACGGACGCCATCGGCACCTCCCTGGTCCTCGCCAAGGCGATCGAGAAGGCCGGCTACGACCTGGTGATCTCCGGCATGGCCTCCACCGACGGCACCATGGGCGTCGTACCGGCGCTGGTCGCCGAGCGCCTGGGCGTCCCGCAGGTCACGCTGCTGTCCGAGGTCTCCGTCGAGGACGGCACCGTCACGGGCCGTCGCGACGGCGACACCGCCACCGAGCGCCTGGAGGCCCAGCTCCCGGCCGTCGTCTCCGTCACCGACCAGTCGGGCGAGGCGCGTTACCCGTCCTTCAAGGGCATCATGGCGGCCAAGAAGAAGCCGGTGGAGTCCTGGGACCTGGAGGACCTGGAGATCGAGGCCGAGGAGATCGGTCTCGAGGGCGCCTGGACGAAGGTCGACTCCGCGGCCGAGCGTCCGGCCCGCACGGCCGGCACGATCGTCAAGGACGAGGGCGAGGGCGGCAAGCAGCTCGCTGAGTTCCTCGCGAGCCAGAAGTTCATCTAAGGGCCGGAAGCCCACCAGCGGCTCCCTCCCCTGACCGCCCCTCAGACTTCGCACATCCGCAGGAGAGCAATCCCATGGCTGAAGTTCTCGTCTACGTCGACCACGTGGACGGTGCCGTCCGCAAGCCCACCCTGGAGCTGCTGACCCTGGCCCGCCGCATCGGCGAGCCGGTCGCCGTCGCGCTGGGCAACGGCGCCGCCGACACCGCCGCCGCGCTCGCCGAGCACGGCGCGGTGAAGGTCCTCACCCACGAGGCGTCCGAGTACGCCGACTACCTGGTCGTCCCGAAGGTCGACGCCCTGCAGGCGGCCGTCGAGGCCGTCTCCCCGGCCGCCGTGCTCGTCCCGTCCTCCGCCGAGGGCAAGGAGATCGCGGCCCGTCTGGCGCTGCGCATCGGCTCCGGCATCATCACCGACGCCGTCGACCTCGAGGCCGGCGACGAGGGCCCCGTGGCCACCCAGTCGGTGTTCGCCGCGTCCTTCACCACCAAGTCCCGTGTCTCCAAGGGCACCCCGGTCATCACGGTCAAGCCGAACTCGGCCGCCGTCGAGGCCGCCCCGGCCGCGGGCGCGGTCGAGGCCCTGTCCGTCTCCTTCTCCGCCCAGGCGACCGGCACCAAGGTCACCGGCCGCACCCCGCGCGAGTCGACGGGCCGTCCGGAGCTGACCGAGGCCGCGATCGTGGTCTCCGGCGGCCGTGGTGTCAACGGCGCGGAGAACTTCTCGGTCATCGAGGCGCTCGCCGACTCCCTCGGCGCGGCCGTCGGCGCCTCGCGTGCCGCGGTCGACGCCGGCTGGTACCCGCACACCAACCAGGTCGGCCAGACCGGCAAGTCCGTCTCGCCGCAGCTCTACATCGCCAACGGCATCTCCGGTGCGATCCAGCACCGCGCCGGTATGCAGACCTCGAAGACGATCGTGGCCGTCAACAAGGACGCCGAGGCCCCGATCTTCGACCTGGTCGACTACGGCGTCGTCGGCGACCTGTTCGACGTCGTCCCGCAGCTGACCGAGGAGATCAAGGCGCGCAAGGGCTGATCACCCTCCCTGCCGGGACGTCCGGGACACCCGGACCCGCCGAGGCCCCCGTGACCGTCGTGGTCGCGGGGGCCTCGGCCGTTGCCGTGGGCCGTGCCCGGATGCCGAGGTGTTGACCCGCGGGAAGATCCACGGATAGCTTCATTCAACGGATTGTTGATTCCGTGGAGTGGAAAACGGAGGGCGGCATGGGTCAGGGCGGGCAGGAAAAGGTGGCGACCAGCCTCTCGGGCGCCGTCAGCGAGGAGATCAGCGCCTCCCTCGCGGCGGTCGACGCCGAGCTGGAGCGCCGCTACCCCGGTGACCCCGGCACCCGCCAGCCCGTCCACACCGTCTACGTCCCCGGCGACCTCTTCGCCGCCGACACCGTCCGCGTCTGGGGCGAGGCCGCCCTCGCCGCGCTCGACGAACACGCCCCCGACGCCGCCTCCTTCGCCGCCGTCCTCGGCCTGGACGACGCCCTCGCCGCGCCCGTGTACGACCGGGTCCGCGCGAAGCTGGAACGCGAACCGGTCGAGGACCTGCGGGTCGACTTCGAGGACGGCTACGGCCCCCGCCCTGACTCCGAGGAGGACCGGGCCGCGGCCCGCGCGGCCCACCTGATCGCCGAGGGGCAGGAGAAGGGCACGACGGCCCCGTACACGGGCATCCGCATGAAGTGCATGGAGGCCGCGGTCCGCGACCGGGGCATCCGCACCCTCGACATCTTCCTCACCGGCCTGATGGAGGCCGGCGGCCTGCCCGGCGGGCTGCTGCTGACGCTGCCGAAGGTGACGTACCCGGAGCAGGTCACCGCGATGGTCCGGCTGCTCGAGGCGTTCGAGCGGGCGCACGGACTGGAGCCCGGACGGCTCGGCTTCGAGATCCAGATCGAGACCAGCCAGGCCATCCTCGCCGCCGACGGCACCGCCACCGTCGCCCGCATGATCCAGGCCGCCGAGGGCCGCGCCACCGGCCTGCACTACGGAACCTTCGACTACAGCGCCTGCCTCGGCGTCTCCGCCGCCCACCAGGCGAGCGACCACCCCGCCGCCGACCACGCCAAGGCGGTCATGCAGGTCGCCGCCGCGGGCACCGGCGTACGCGTCTCGGACGGCTCCACCAACGTGCTCCCCGTCGGCCCGACCGAGAAGGTGCACGACGCCTGGCGGCTGCACTACGGCCTGACCCGCCGCGCCCTGGCCCGCGCCTACTACCAGGGCTGGGACATGCACCCCGGCCACCTCCCCACCCGGTACGCGGCCGTGTTCGCCTTCTACCGCGAGGGGTTCGAGCAGGCCGCCGCCCGCCTCGCCCGCTACGTCGGCCGGACCGGCGGCGACGTGATGGACGAGCCCGCCACCGCCAAGGCCCTCAGCGGCTATCTGCTGCGCGGCCTGGACTGCGGCGCGCTCGACATCGCCGAGGTCGCCCGGCTCACCGGCCTCACCCGGGCCGACCTGGAGGGCTTCGCCGCGCCGCGACGCGGCGGCCTCACGGCCTCCGCCGGCTGAGCCGGCCGACGGGACCTGCCGCCCGGGAGTGGGACGGGACCGGAGTCGCGGGACCGGCGGCCGTCGTCCACCGCGGGCCACCCGGCGCCCCGGCGCGCGGTCGGGGCCGTACGCGCGTGGCCTGGCGCGCGTCCCGCGCCGCGCAGTGGTCAAGCCCGTACGCCCGTCCCGAGCCGCGCGGTCAGGGCCGGACGTACGCCTCCAGGCCGGACGCCGTCACCCGCCGCTCCTGGACGAACAGTCGCGTACCTCGCGCGCACAGCCGCAGATCCGCCCGGGCCCGTTCGCAGAACAGCTCGGGTGTGTCGCCGAACAGCTCCCGCAACCGGTCCGACTCCACGAGCAGTTCGGTGAGCAGGGCCCGCTCGCCCGGGTGCCTGCGCGGGGTGTCGGCGCCGTCGTGCAGCACGCCGTGACGGTTGACGTAGACGTGCGCGCCGGGGAGCGGGGCGCCGTGCTCCGGCTCGATCAGCGCGTCGGGCGCGGGCAGCCAGGCGCGGCGGAAGTTGCCCGTGGGCACCGGCACCCCCTCGCTCGCGTCGATGGCGGCCAGTTGCCGCTCGTCGAGCCAGAGGACGAAGAGCTCCCGCACCGTCCCCGGCGCCCTGACCGGCGACGCGGAGACGTATCCCATGCGGCTCACATGGGCCGACACGCCCACGTCGACGCCGGTGACCCGGGCCTTCTCCATCGGGAGCGGCCCGTCGACGCCGGATTCGGCCATCTTGTGGCGCAGTTGGCCGGGGCAGCCGTTGGAGCCGACGGCGAGGACCGGGTGCCGGCCGGCACGGGAGAAACCGTCCAGGGGCAGCAGACGGTCCCCGTGCAGCAGCCCGGACCGCTCCGGCCAGGCCCCGGGGTACAGCAGCGGATGCTCACGCGGCGCCTCGGCCAGGCCGAGCGCCTCCAGGGAGAGGCCGTCCCGGTACGCCCCCGCCCGCCCGTTCGCGTGCTCCGCCACGGCCGCTCAGTCCGCCGGCGGCAGCTCGCCCGAGCCGCGGGTGATCAGGCGGGTCGGCAGCTCGATCCGCTCCGGGGCGACGAGCGTGCCGTCGAGCTGGCGGAACAGGCGCTCCGCCGCGGTACGGCCGAGGGCCGCCGCGTCCTGGGCGACCACGGTGACGCCCGGCTCCAGCAGGTCGGCCAGCTCGATGTCGTCGAAACCGACCAGCGCCACCCGGCGGCGGTGCTCGGCCAGCACACGCACCACGGTGACCGTCACCCGGTTGTTGCCGGTGAAGACGGCGGTGACGGGCTCGGGCCCGGACAGCATCGCCTCGGCGGCCCGGCGCACCCGCTCGGGGTCGGTGACCCCCAGCGACATCCAGGAATCCTCGACCGGTATCCCGGCGTCCTCCATCGCCGCCCGGTAGCCGCGCAGACGCTCGGCCGCCGTGTGGATGCGGGGCATGTCGCCGATGAAGCCGATCCGGCGGTGGCCGTGGGCGATGAGGTGGGCGACACCGTCACGGGCACCGCCGAAGTTGTCCGAGAGCACCACGTCGGCGTCGATCTTCCCGGCCGGTCGGTCCACGAAGACGGTGGCCACGCCCGCCTTGATCTCCGGCTCCAGATACCGGTGGTCGCCCCCGGCCGGGATGACGACCAGCCCGTCCACCCGCCGCGCGCACAGCGCCAGGGCGAGCTCCTGCTCGCGGTCGGGGTCCTCCGCGCTGGAGCCGTTGATGAGCAGGGCGCCGTGCGCGCGGGCCACCTCCTCGACCGCGCGGCTGAGTGGGCCGTAGAACGGGTCGGCGAGGTCCTCCAGGATCAGCCCGATGCTCGCCGTACGGCCCTTGCGCAGGACGCGCGCGCTGTCGTTGCGGCGGAAGCCCAGCGCCTCGATGGCCTCCTGCACGCGGCGCTCGGTGTCCGGAGTGACGCCCGGCTCGCCGTTGACCACGCGGGAGACGGTCTTGAGCCCGACACCCGCGCGGGCCGCCACGTCCTTCATGGTCGGCCGGTTGCCGTAGCGGGTGGCGGCGAGGCGGTCTGCTCGGCGGGCGGTCTCGGGCACGATGCGGCGTCCTGTCCTGTCGTCCACGGGAATGCGGCGAACCATGGGGTTGTAAGAGGATGTGGCGTCGAGCATAGAGCCTGGACAACGTTGTCATACCCGGGAGAGACTGTCCACCGCAATCCCCGGCCCGCGCCCCACCGCGAGACCGGCCTGCGCCCACCCTTGGTTTCTCACACGGCTGACGGGGAGATCTGACTCTGATGCACACCGACCTCGTGGCCGCGCTCGACATCGGCGGCACCAAGATCGCCGGTGCCCTGGTGGACGGGCACGGCCGCATCCTGGTGCGCGCCCAGCGCGCGACGCCCGCGCAGGAGGACGGCGACACCGTGATGCGGGCGGTGGAGCGGGTGCTCGGCGAGCTGACCGCGGCGCCACTGTGGGGACGCGCCACGGCCCTCGGCATCGGCAGCGCGGGCCCGGTGGACGCGTCCGCGGGCACGGTGAGCCCGGTGAACGTGCCGGGCTGGCGCGCCTATCCGCTGGTCGAACGGGCGCGGGCCGCCGTCGGCGGGCTGCCGGTCGAGCTGATCGGCGACGGCGTGGCCATCACCGCCGCCGAGCACTGGCAGGGCGCCGCTCGCGGCCATGACAACGCACTGTGCATGGTGGTTTCCACGGGCGTGGGCGGCGGCCTGGTGCTCAACGGCCGACTGCACCCCGGCCCCACCGGCAACGCCGGTCACATCGGCCACATCAGCGTCGACCTCGACGGGGACCCCTGCCCGTGCGGATCGCGCGGCTGCGTCGAGCGCCTGGCGAGCGGGCCCAACATCGCGCGCCGGGCGCTCGACGACGGCTGGCGGCCGGGCCCGGACGGCGACACCTCGGCCGCGGCGGTGGCCGCCGCGGCCCGCGCCGGGGACCCCGTCGCCGTCGCCTCCTTCGAGCGCGCCGCCCAGGCGCTGGCCGCCGGCATCGCCGCCACCGCCACCCTGGTCGAGATCGACATAGCCGTGATCGGCGGGGGCGTGGGCAAGGCGGGCGACGTGCTCCTCGAGCCACTGCGGAAGGCGCTGCGGGAGTACGCCACCCTGTCCTTCGTACGGGACCTGACGGTCGTGCCCGCGCAGATGGGCACGGACGCCGGTCTCGTGGGAGCCGCCGCGGCCGCGCTCACCGCCCGGACGAACGCCACGGCGGCCGGAGTCTGAGCCGTTCCCGGCCGGCGGAGTCCGAGGCGTTCCGGTGGTCGGCGTGCGAGGCGTTCCGCTGGTCGGCGCGCGGAGGCGTCACCATGTCCGGGGTCCGAGAGCGTTCCGGCGGGCGGAGTCCGAGGGGCGTTCCGGCGGGCGCCGCGGGGGTTTCCGCTCGGGTGAGCCGACGGCGGACGCCGCGGGAATTCCGCTCGGGCGGGCCGGCGGCGGGCGAAGCGGCCGTTTGCGGGTCCGGTGTGTGGGCCCGGCCTGCGCGGGTTCGTCGTGTGCGGGTCCGACCTGCGCGGACCGGGCGTGTGAGGGCCCGGCGTGCGCGGCCGTGGCGAGCTCGCGCTCGGCGCACGCACCGTGCCGGACCCCGTCCGACCGCACCACGCGCAGGCGCCGTGCCACCGCGTGACAGCGTCCTCTTCGGCCACCTCGACGACGCCCTCCGCCCGCCGCGCGGCCCGTGCTCGGCCCCGCGGAGATCATCGTCACATCCGATCACCCCACCGCGCGGGAAGGGGGAGCGGGAGGAAGCGGTTGGAAGGGGTAGGCGGTGAAGGGGCCGCCGGGCCCACCTCAGCGGATCGGAGCGCAGACATGCCGATGTCCTCGACCACGCGCCGCGCGCCGGCCGCGCCCGGCTCCCGGCGCGGGACCGCCCGCCGGTACGGCGCCGGGTTCTGGACGGTCGCCGCGGTGTTCGTCACGGCCATGGCCTTCTCCACCGTCCCGACGCCGCTCTACCCGCTGTACCAGGAGCACGACGGCTTCTCCACGTTCACCGTCACCGTCGTCTTCGCGGTGTACGCCGTCGGCGTCCTCGCCAGTCTGCTGCTCGCCGGGCACGTCTCGGACTGGGCCGGACGCAGGAAGGTCCTGGTCGCGGCGCTCGCGCTGGAACTCGCCGCCGCCGCGATGTTCCTGGCCTCGTCCGCGCTCTGGGTGCTGATCGTCGCGCGGCTGATCACCGGCCTGGGCGTCGGGATGCTGACCGCGACGGCCACCGCCCATCTGCACGAGCTGCACGGCGCCCACCGGCCCGGCGCCCCGGCGCAGCGCTTCGAGATCGTGTCCACCGCGGCCAACATCGGCGGCCTCGGCCTCGGCCCGCTGATCGCCGGCGGCCTCGCCCAGTACCTCGGCGCTCCGCTGCGGCTGCCCTACGCCGTCTTCGGCGCCCTGCTGCTGGCCGGGATCGCCGCGGTGCTGAGCACCCCGGAGACGGTCGACAAGCCCGCGGTCCGCCCGGCGTACCGGCCGCAGCGGGTGAGCGCCGACCACGGCGACCGGGCGGGGTACTTCGCCGCGGCCGCCGCCGGCTTCGCCTGCCTGGCGGTCTTCGGGCTGTTCACCTCCCTGGTCCCCGGCTTCGTGGGCGGCACCCTGCACCATCCGTCCCGGGCGCTGGCCGGGCTGATCGTGTTCGCGGTGTTCGGCGCCGCCGCGACGGCCCAGACGCTCTCCGGCCGGCTCGGCGACCGGACCCGCCGCACCGTGGGGCTCCTCGCCCAGGCCGGCGGGGTGGCCGTGCTCGCGGTGGGCGTGCGCACGGCGAGCCTGCCGGTCTTCCTGCTGGCCGGGATCGTCGCGGGCGCGGGCGCCGGGGTGCTGTTCAAGTCGGCCGTCGCGGCAGTCGCCGCCATGGCCGCCCCGGAGCGCCGCGGCGAGGCCCTGGCCGGGCTGTTCCTGGTGTCCTACGTCGGCCTGGCCCTGCTGCCCGTCGGCCTCGGCCTGGCGACCCGCTACACCAGCCTGACCACCGCGATGACCTGGTTCACCGGGGTCGTCCTCGCCCTGCTCGCCGTGGTCGCCCTGCTCGACCGCCGCCGCGGCACGACCGGCTGACGCCGCCCGGCCGCGACCTCCGCTCCGGCCGGCGCCGCCGTTCCGTCCGGAGCGTCTGGTCCGGTCGGGGACAGGGCGTGACCCCGACCCGCTTCCGTCGGTTGAACCGGTCATGAAGAAGCGCAGCATGCTCGCCATCGCCTCCCTCGCCACCGGTTTCGTGGTGGCCGCCATCACCCCCTCCCACGCCTCCGGTCACGATCCGCTCGGCGACCTGAACATGAAGGACACCGTCGGCAGCGTCGACGATGTCGTGGGCCACGGCGGCCTGCCGTCCGGCGAGGAGGTCCTCGGCGACAACGCCTGAGGCGGACGGCCCGTCCCGGTGCCGGCGTGCCCGCCCCGTGGGGTGGGGACGCCGGCACCGTCGCGCAGGCGCCCTCAACGGGAGCCGGTTTCCGTGGCAGGGTGGAGCGGGCAAGCCACAGGGGGCCAAACAGAAGAGGGGGACCCGTGATCGTCTGGATCAACGGTGCGTTCGGTGCGGGGAAGTCCACCACCGCACGGGAACTGATCGAACTGATCCCGAACAGCACGCTCTTCGACCCCGAGGTCATCGGCGGCGCGCTCAGGCACCTGCTGCCGGCCAAACACCTCGCCGAGGTCGGCGACTACCAGGACCTTCCGATCTGGCGGCGGCTGGTGATCGACACGGCGGCCGCGATGCTCGCGGAGGTGGGCGGAACCCTGGTCGTCCCCATGACCCTGCTGCGCCAGGAGTACCGCGACGAGATCTTCGGTGGCCTCGCAGCCCGCCGGATCGGTGTCCACCACCTGCTTCTCGCACCGGCTGAAACGATCCTGCGCGAGCGGATAGCCGGCCGCGAGGTCCCGCCCGACCTCCCCGACGGCGAGATGCGGGTGCGCCAGTGGGCCTACGACCACATCGAGCCCTACCGCGCCGCGCTGGCCTCCTGGCTGACCGCCGACGCGCACCTCGTCGACACCAGCGCGCTCACCCCGCACCAGACGGCCGTGCGGATCGCCGAGGCCGTCGGTGGCGGAACCCTGCCCGCCTGCGACATCGTGCAGACGCCCGAGCCCACCGCGGAGACCCTCGCCTCCGGCGTCCTGCTCTTCGACGAACAGGACCGGGTGCTGCTCGTCGATCCCACCTACAAGGCCGGCTGGGAGTTCCCCGGCGGGGTCGTCGAGCGGGGCGAGGCCCCGGCCCGCGCCGGGATGCGCGAGGTCGCCGAGGAGACGGGGATCGTCCTGGACGACGTGCCCCGGCTGCTCGTCGTCGACTGGGAACCGCCCGCGCCCCCCGGCTACGGCGGTCTGCGCCTCCTCTTCGACGGCGGCCGGCTCGACTCCGAGTCCGCCGGGGGCGTGCTGCTGCCCGGCCCCGAACTGCGGGACTGCCGCTTCGTCACCGAACGCGAGGCCGCCGACCTGCTCCCGCCGGTCCGCTACGAACGCCTGCGCTGGGCCCTGCGCGCCCGCGAACGCGGCGCCGCGCTCTACCTGGAAGCGGGCGTCCCCCTCGGCTGACTCCGACCGGACGGCGCACGTCCGCGGGGTCACGGCCCAGGGTTCCGATCGCCTCGGCGATGCTCGCGCCGGCGTCGACGAGGGCCGGCGCGTCGTCGTCGGTGTCGCGCCGGAGGTGGGCCCGCCCGACCGGGAAGCGCAGCAGGTGAAGGTGGGGGAGGAGTCCGACGACGTCCACGAGGACGACCGCAGGGCGGGCCCCCGCCGTGAGGCGAGGGCCCTCTGCCGTGGGAAGAGCCGGTGCTCAGCCCGCCGCGTAGTTGCGCAGGAACAGGGCCTCCGCGACCGACAGCCGCTCCAGTTCCTCGGGGGAGACGCTCTCGTTCACGGCGTGGATCTGCGCCTCCGGCTCGCTCAGGCCGATGAGGAGGATCTCCGCGCTCGGGTAGAGGGCCGCGAGGGTGTTGCACAGCGGGATGGAGCCGCCCTGGCCGGCGTACTGCATCTCCTGGCCCGGGTAGGCGACCGCCATCGCGTCGGCCATCGCCTGGTACGCCGGGCTGGTGGTGTCGGCGCGGAAGGCCTGGCCCTGGCCGATCTGCTCGGTGTGCACCCGCGCGCCCCACGGGGTGTGCGCCTCCAGGTGGGCCTGGAGCAGCTTGGTCGCCTCGGCCGCGTCGACGCCCGGCGGCACCCGCAGGCTGATCAGCGCGCGGGCGGAGGCCTGCACGGAGGGGGTGGCGCCGACGACCGGCGGGCAGTCGATGCCGAGGACGGTGACGGCCGGGCGCGCCCAGATCCGGTCGGCGACCGTGCCGGAGCCGATCAGCCCGACGCCGTCGCGCACCTTGGCGTCCTTGCGGAACTGCTCCTCGTCGTACTGCAGACCCTCCCACGCGGAGTCGGCGGCGAGCCCGTCGACGGTCGTCGAGCCGTCCTCGCCCCGCAGCGAGTCCAGGACGCGGACCAGCGCCGCCAGCGCGTCGGGGGCCGCACCGCCGAACTGACCGGAGTGCAGGTTGCCTTCGAGCGTGTCGATCTGCACGCGGAGCATGGTCATGCCGCGCAGGGTGCTGGTGACCGTGGGCAGGCCGACGCGGAAGTTGCCCGCGTCGCCGATCACGATGGCGTCCGCCGTCAGGAGCTCCGGGTGCTGCTCGGCGTAGCGCTCCAGGCCGCCCGTGCCCTGCTCCTCCGAACCCTCGGCGATCACCTTGACGTTCACCGGTATGCCGCCGTCGGCCTTCAGCGCGCGCAGCGCCAGCAGGTGCATGATGACGCCGCCCTTGCAGTCGGCGGCCCCGCGCCCGTACCAGCGGCCGTCCCGCTCGGTCAGCTCGAACGGCGGGGTCGTCCACCCGGCCTCGTCCAGCGGCGGCTGCACGTCGTAGTGGGCGTAGAGGAGGACCGTCTTCGCGCCCTCGGGGCCGGGCAGGTGGCCGTACACCGACTGCGTGCCGTCCGGGGTGTCGAGCAGGGCCACGTCCTCGAAGCCCTCGGCGCGCAGCGCGTCGGCGACCCAGCGCGCGGCGCCCTCGCTCTCGCTCCTGGGGAACTGGTCGAAGTCCGCCACCGACTTGAAGGCGACCAGCTCGGCGAGCTCCTCGCGCGCCCTGGGCATCAGGGAGGCGACGGTCTCGGCGACCGGATTCGACGACATGGGCACGCTCCTTGTGGGTGCGACGTCGTGCCGGTGGGTACCTGGGTGGGACTCACGGCACGTCTGTGGTCCGGGTTGATCGTGTCAGCGTAGGCGCCCGCCGGTGCGCGGGCGCGTGCGCCTGCCGATCCTCCCACAGGGGGCGCCGGCGACGGCCGCCGTAGGATGCGGGAGACAGCAGCGGAAGCCGGCCTGATCGGGAGCAGCAGACCATCGTGAGCAGCGAGAACTCTTCGGCGGACGACGTGCAGCGGGTGTGGGACGTCGTCGTGGTGGGCGCGGGACCGGCAGGGGCCTCGGCGGCCTACGCGGCGGCGGTCGCGGGGCGGCGCGTGCTGCTGCTGGAGAAGGCGGAGCTGCCCCGCTACAAGACGTGCGGCGGCGGTATCATCGGACCCTCGCGCGACGCGCTGCCGCCCGGCTTCGAGTTGCCGTTCAAGGACCGGGTGCACGCCGTCACCTTCTCCAACAACGGCCGTTTCACGCGCACCCGCCGTTCCAAGCGGATGCTGTTCGGGCTGATCAACCGGCCCGAGTTCGACCAGCAGCTCGTCGAGCACGCGCAGAAGGCGGGCGCCGAACTGCGGACGGGCGTCACGGTCTCGCGGGTCGAGCAGCACGGCTCGGCGGTGCCGGACCGGCGCACGGTCGCCGTGGTGCTCCAGGGCGGCGAGACCGTGCTCGCGCGCGCGGTGGTCGGCGCCGACGGCAGCGCCGGCCGGATAGGGGCGCACGTCGGGGTCAAGCCCGACCAGGTCGATCTCGGTCTGGAGGCGGAGATCCCGGTGCCCGAGACCGTCGCCGAGGACTGGCGGGGGCGGGTCCTCATCGACTGGGGTCCGATGCCCGGCAGTTACGGCTGGGTGTTCCCGAAGGGGGACACCCTGACGGTCGGAGTGATCTCCGCCCGCGGCGAAGGCGCCGCCACCAAGCGGTACCTGGAGGACTTCATCGCCCGGCTGGGTCTGGCCGGCTTCGAACCGAGCATCTCCTCCGGTCATCTGACGCGGTGCCGGGCCGAGGACTCCCCGCTCTCGCGGGGGCGGGTGCTGGTGTGCGGGGACGCGGCGGGCCTGCTGGAGCCGTGGACGCGCGAGGGCATCTCGTTCGCCCTGCGGTCGGGCCGGCTCGCGGGGGAGTGGGCGGTGCGGATCGCCGAGGCGCACGACGCGGTGGACGCCCGGCGCCAGGCCCTGAACTACGCCTTCGCGATCAAGGCCGGGCTCGGGGTCGAGATGGCCGTCGGCCGGAGCATGCTGGCGGTCTTCGAGCGCCGTCCCGGCCTCTTCCACGCCGTGCTGACCGGGTTCCGCCCCGCCTGGAAGGCGTTCAAGGACATCACGCAGGGCGCCACCTCGCTGGGCGAGCTGGTGCGCAGCCACCCCCTGGCCCAGCGCGCCCTGACCGCGCTGGACCGGCGGCCGGTCACGCCGGACGCGCGCGCCGACGCGGACGCGGAGGACACGGTCACTTCTCGACCGTGATCCGGAAGACGGGGTGGTCGGGGGCGGCGGCGAGGATCTCCTCGTCGGAGGACGCCGCCGTCACACCCCGGAAGTAGTCCTTGACCTGCCAGCCCCACCTGTCCAGGTAGGTCCGCAGCACGGGGAGCTTCTCGGCGTCGGGAAGCTCCACCGCGGTGAACGCGCGGACCTTGCGCCCGACGCGCAGCTCGCCGCGGCCGGCGGCGCGCATGTTGCGCACCCACTGGGAGTGGCCGCGGGCCGAGACGAGGTACTGCGCGCCCTCGTACGTGTGCGGATTGACCGGGATGCGCTGCATCTCGCCGGACTTCCGGCCGCGCACGGACAGTTCGGCGCTGCCGGCGAGGCTGAGGCCGCGCCGCGCCAGCCAGCCGACGACGCTGTTCAGCCGGACGGTCATCGGGCTGCCCTTGAGGTAGTACGGCGACGGCGACATGGTTACCCCCACGAGTCAGGGAGAGCACTGCTCTCGTTCTGAGAGCAGTGTGCCCCGGGACGGTGCTCCAGAGCAAGAGCAGTGCTCTCATTTGTGTGCGGTGCTCTGAAAGCGTGGAACACTGGCCGTATGAGCGCCGCACAGGGAGCCCGCGCGCGGGCCAGGACGGAGATCACCGCCGCGATCAAGGACGAGGCGCGCAGACAGCTCGCCGCCGAGGGAGCGGCGAAACTCTCGCTGCGCGCCGTGGCGCGCGCGCTCGGCATGGTCTCCTCCGCGCTCTACCGCTACTTCCCCAGCCGCGACGACCTGCTGACCGCGCTCATCATCGACGCCTACGACTCCCTGGGCGAGGCCGCGGAGGCGGCGCACGCCGCGGTGGCGGAGGCCGGCCCGCTGGAACGCTGGACCGCCGTGTGCGAGGCGGTGCGCGGCTGGGCGCTCGCGCACCCGCACGAGTACGCCCTCCTCTACGGCTCGCCCGTGCCCGGCTACACCGCGCCCGAGACCACCGTCCCGGCCGCGGCCCGGGTCGGCCTCCTCCTCATCGGCGTCGTGCGCGACGCCCACGAAAGGGGTGCGCTGACCGGGCCGCCGCCGCCCGCCGACCTGCGCGGGGAGGCCGAGCGGATCGCCGCCGACCTCGCCCCCGACCTGCCGCCGGGGGCGGCGGCGGCGCTGGTCGCGGCCTGGGCCCAGCTGTTCGGGCTGGTCGGGTTCGAGGTGTTCGGGCAGTTCCACCGGGTGGTGGAGGACCGGGTGCCGTTCTTCCGGCACGCGGCGGTCCGGCTCGCGCTCGGGGTCGGACTCACGCCCTGACGTCCAGCCGTCCCCCGACGCCCTGAGGTCGCCGCCCCTTGCCGCGTCCGGGCTTCCCCGCGGGCGGGGCAGGGCCCGGTCTCCGCGGGCGGGCGTACTCTCCGGGGAGTACGGGTGATCGCGACGCCCGGCTGACGCCGCCGGCGGCACCGGCCGTCTAGCGTGGCGGACATGGCAGAACAGGACGTGCACCGGGGCGGCCCGCCGCAGTGGTGGCGGCACGGGCCGCCCTGGTGGAACCGCCCGGACGGCGAGGAGGCGAGCCCCGGCCGCTGGCCCTGGCCGTCCACCGCGCTGTTCACGGCGTTCGTGCTCCTCGGCACCCATTTCTCCGCCCACAACCAGATCCGGCGGGAGCCGCTGGACGCGTACGCGGTCCTGCTGCTGTGCGTGACCTCGGGGCTTCTGCTGTGGCGCAAGCGGTACCCGGTGTTCGTCGTCTTCGGCACGGCGGCGGCGACCCTGGCCTACTTCGCCGCCGGATACCCGTACGGGCCGGTGTTCCTCGCCGTCGCCGTGGCCTGCTTCAGCGCCGTCGTCGCCGGGCACCCCCGTGCCGCGTGGGCGGCCGTGGGCGCGCTGTGGGCCGGACACGCGCTCATGGCGCTCTGGCTCTACCGGTGGCTGCCGCCCGCCGGGGACACCGCTTCCTCCTGGGGCCAGCAACTCGTCATCGGCACCTGGGTGGTGGCCGTCGTCGCGGTCTCCGTACTGGCCCGCGTCCGCCGTGAGCAGTGGGCGAAGGACCGGGCCGAGCGGGCCCAGGCGGCCCGGCGGCGCGCCGACGCCGAACGGCTGCGGATCGCCCGCGAACTGCACGACGTCCTCGCGCACAGCATCTCCGTCATCCACGTGCAGGCGGGCGTCGGCCTCGCGCTCCTGGACAGCGACCCGGAGCAGGCGCGCACGGCGCTCACCACGATCAAGGACGCCAGCAAGGAGGCTCTGGGGGAGGTGCGCCAGGTGCTCGCCACCCTGCGCGCCCCCGGCGACGCGCCGCGCGCACCGGCGCCCGGCCTGGACCGGCTGCCGGAACTGGTCGAGGCCGCGGCCGGCGCCGGTCTCGACGTCGAGGTCGAGGGTGAGCCGCCCCGGCTGCCGCCCGGCACCGACCTCGCCGCCTTCCGGATCGTCCAGGAGGCCCTCACCAACGTCGTGCGCCACTCGGGCTCGCGGCACGCGCGCGTGCGCATGGACATCGACCGGGAGGGCGGCGCGCTGCGCCTGCGTGTCGACGACGACGGGCCCGCGACCGGCGCCGACGCGGGCGGCAGCGGCAACGGTCTGGCCGGGATGCGCGAGCGGGCCGCCGCGCTCGGCGGCGGCATCGAGGCGGGCCCGCGGCCCGGCGGCGGCTGGCGGGTGGGCGCCGTGCTGCCCCTGATGACGGAGGAGGACCGGTGATCCGCGTACTGCTCGCCGACGACCAGTCGCTGGTGCGGGCCGGCTTCAGGGCGCTGCTCGACGCCCAGCGGGACATCAAGGTGGCCGGCGAGGCCGCCGACGGCGAGGAGGCGCTGCGCGGGGTGCGCGAACTGCGCCCCGACGTCGTGCTCATGGACATCCGGATGCCCCTGCTGGACGGACTGGCCGCGACCCGCCGCATCACCGGCGACACGGAGCTGACGGACGTCAAGGTGGTCATGCTCACCACCTTCGAACTCGACGAGTACGTCTTCGAGGCGATCCGCTCGGGCGCCTCCGGCTTCCTGGTGAAGGACACCGAACCGGACGAACTCCTGCGTGCGGTACGGGCGGTGGTGGCCGGGGACGCGCTGCTGTCGCCGGGGGTGACCCGCCGGCTGATCGCCGAGTTCGCCGCCCGCTCCAAGGCGCCGGCCGCCGCGGACGCCCTCGCCCGGCTGACCGAGCGCGAACGCGAGGTGATGGCCCTGGTCGGCATCGGCCTGTCCAACGAGGAGATCGCCCGCCGCCTGGTCGTCAGTCCGCTCACCGCCAAGACCCACGTCAGCCGGGCCATGGTGAAGCTCGGTGCCCGCGACCGGGCCCAACTGGTCGTCCACGCCTACGAGTCGGGGCTGGTGCGGCCGGGCTGGCTGGGCTGAGGGCGCCTGCCGCGACGACGCCCGGGCGGAGGGGAGAGACTCAGACGATCGCCGAGGTCTCCCGCCAGAGCCCGGCGAGCTCGGGGTCGCCCGTCACGCTCGGCACCGGTACCCGGTTCCACAGGGCCAGGTACAACTGCTCCGCCGTGCCCGCCAGTTCGGTGTCCGCCTCGCCCGAGTCCCCGAGCTCGGCGACCGGTGCGGCGTCCGACAGCCGTACGGTCCACACCGCCTCCGTGTCCGTGGCCCGCACCCGCAGCACCCGCGGCTTCTCCGTGCGGACCCGACTCCGGGACCGGGCGTGGAAGCCCCGCAGCAGCTCGTCGACGCCGTCCACGGCGAACTCCGCGCCGATCGCCGTCGGGGTGCCGCCGCGCGCCGACTCGGCGTCGTAGCGGTGCACCGCCGTCTCGTGCGCCTGCCGCCGGGCCCAGAAGGCCAGCGGCGAGGCAGCGGGCCCGGGATGGAATGTCCAGCACTCCAGGTCGGCGGGCGCCCCGGCCAGGATCTCCACGAGCCCGCGGTGGCTGTCGCGGTACCAGGCCACGAGCGCCTCACCGTCCAGGTCCGGCGGACCGCCCATGGGGCGCGGCGCCGCGCACCCGTCGGCCACGATGCCGGCGGCCCACCGGTGCACCACGCCGGTGTGCCGCAGCAGGTCCCGTGTCCGCCATCCCGGGCAGGCCGGCACCTCGGCGGCGGTGCCCGCCTCCTCGGCGGCCGCGGCCAGCAGCCGGCCCTCCCGGTCCAGTGCGTCGACGAAATCGGTGGTCTCCATGCGGGGAGTCTGCCGGACGGAACCCGGTCGGGGGGAGACCGGGGGAGGGTGCCGGCGCCCGGTACGGCACCGGGTCGGCGTATGCCGCGTTGCGGTGGGCCATTCGGCGGGTTCGGCTGGTGGGGACTCATTCCCCACGCTGCGGACGGCGATCATGACGATGTCCCCCTTCGGTGCCTCCTTCGGCGGCCCGGACCCGTTCTCCGAGATCCTCAACCGCTTCTTCGGCATGACCCCGGCCGCCTCGCCCCCGCAGGTCCAGCGGGTGCCGATCGGGCGGCTGCTCACCGAGTCCGCGCACGAGCTGATCAACCTCGCCACCCGGCGGGCGGCCGAGGGCGGCAGCTCCGACCTGGACACCGAGCACCTCCTGTGGGCGTGCACCCAGGTGGAGCCCTCCCGCGGTCTGCTCGACCGGGCCGGAGCCGACCCGGACCACCTCGGACGGGCTCTCGCCGAGGCGCTGCCCGGCGAGAGCGGCACCCCCTCCGCGCAGCCGGGCCTGACCCCGGCGGCCAAGCGCGTGCTGCTGCGTGCCTACGAGCGCTCACAGGCGTCCGGAGTGTCGTACATCGGGCCCGAGCACATCCTCGGGGCGCTGCTCGACACGCCCGGCGCCGCCGCGGCCCGCGTCCTGGCCGCCCACGGCATGGACCTCGACGGGCTGCGCCGCACCTCCGAGACGGCCGCCCGTGCCGAGGCCGCGCCGGGCGGGGGCGGGACCGCGAGCGACACGCCGACCCTGGACCGGTACGGGCGCGACCTGACCGAGGAGGCGCGGGCCGGGAAGCTGGACCCGGTGGTCGGGCGTGCCGCAGAGATCGAGCAGACCGTGGAGGTCCTCTCCCGGCGCGCGAAGAACAACCCCGTCCTGATCGGGGAGCCGGGCGTGGGGAAGACCGCGATCGTGGAGGGCCTCGCCCAGCGGATCGTCGCCGGGGACGTGCCCAGGACGCTGGAGAACAAGCGGGTGGTCGCCCTCGACCTCACCGGGCTGGTGGCCGGAGCGCAGTACCGGGGCCAGTTCGAGGAGCGCCTGAAGAACGTCATCGACGAGGTCCGGGCCGCCTCCGAGTCGACGATCCTGTTCCTCGACGAACTGCACACCGTCGTCGGCGCCGGCGCCACCGGCGAGGGCTCGATGGACGCGGGCAACATCCTCAAACCGGCGCTCGCCCGGGGCGAACTGCATGTCGTCGGTGCCACCACACTCGACGAGTACCGCCGGTACGTGGAGAAGGACGCCGCCCTGGAGCGCCGCTTCCAGCCCGTGACGGTGCCCGAGCCGACCGTCGAGGAGACGGTGCAGATCCTGGAGGGCCTGCGCGACTCCTACGAGGCCCACCACCAGGTGCGCTACAGCGACAAGGCGCTCGTCGCGGCGGCCGAGCTGTCGGACCGGTACGTCACCGACCGCTTCCTGCCCGACAAGGCCATCGATCTGCTCGACCAGGCCGGGGCGCGGGTGCGGCTGCGCTCCCTGGGCAGGTCCACCGAGGTCGTCGAGCGCGAGGACCGGCTCGCCAAGCTGCGCCGGGAGAAGGACCAGGCCGTCGCCGCCGAGGACTTCGAACGGGCCTCCGGGCTGAAGGACCGCATCGCGGAGGTGGAGTCGGAACTGGCGGGCCTCGCCGAGCGCCGCGAGGGCGTGCTGGAGGTGACCGTCGACGACATCGCCGACGTGCTGTCCCGGCGCACCGGCATCCCCGTGGCTCAGCTGACCGAGACCGAGAAGGAGCGGCTGCTGAAGCTGGAGGAGGCGCTGCACTCCCGGGTCGTCGGCCAGGACGAGGCGGTCACCGCGATCGCGCAGGCGGTGCGCCGCAACCGGGCCGGCATGAGCGACCCCGACCGCCCCGTCGGCTCCTTCCTCTTCCTCGGCCCGACCGGGGTCGGCAAGACCGAACTGGCCAAGGCCCTGGCCGAGTTGCTCTTCGGCGACGAGAACCGCATGGTCCGCTTCGACATGAGCGAGTTCCAGGAGAAGCACACCGTCTCCCGCCTCGTCGGGGCGCCTCCCGGCTACGTCGGTCACGAGGAGGCCGGCCAGCTCACCGAGAAGGTGCGCCGCCAGCCCTACAGCGTGCTGCTCTTCGACGAGGTGGAGAAGGCCCACCCGGACGTCTTCAACACGCTGCTCCAGGTACTCGACGACGGACGGCTCACCGACGCCCAGGGCCGCACCGTCGACTTCCGCAACACCGTGGTCATCATGACCTCCAACATCGGAGCCCAGCGGATCCTCGCCCACAAGGGCGATGTCGGCGCCGTCCGGGACCAGTTGATGGCGGACCTGCGCGCCCGGTTCCTGCCCGAGTTCCTCAACCGCATCGACGACATCATCGTCTTCCACGGCCTGAGCGAGGACGAACTGGGCCGGATCGTGGACCTGTTGCTGGAGCGGAGCCGGCGCCGGGTGAGGGCGCAGGGCCTGGAGCTGGAGATCACCGAACCGGCGAAGAAACTGCTCGTCGCGCACGGCCACCAACCGGAGTTCGGCGCCCGTCCACTGCGCCGCACCATCCAGGCGGAGCTGGACAACCGCATCGCCGACCTGCTGCTGAGCGACTCCGCCGGCCCGGGGGACACGATCGTGGCCGACGTGGTGGACGACGCCCTCGTCTGCCGTGTCGAGCACCCGGCGCCGGCGTAGCGGGGCCGGCGGGCCCGCAGAGCCGACCGGGTGTCCTACAGTGACTGCCGTCAGTCACGGCGACACGGCGATCTGTGAGGTACGCGCGAACCATGCCGACCGAAACGTTTGAGTTCCAGGTAGAGGCCCGTCAGCTGCTCCAGCTGATGATCCACTCGGTCTACTCGAACAAGGACGTCTTCCTGCGGGAGCTCGTCTCCAACGCCTCCGACGCGCTGGACAAGCTGCGGCTGGCGGCCCTGCGGGAGGACGTCCCGGACGCCGACGTGTCCGATCCGCACATCGAGATCGAGACCGACCCGGACGCCCGCACCCTCACGGTGCGGGACAACGGCATCGGGATGTCGTACGACGAGGTCGGGCAGCTCATCGGCACCATCGCCAACTCCGGTACGGCCTCCTTCCTCCAGGAGCTGCGGGAGGCCCAGGACGCGGGCGGGGCCGAGGGCCTGATCGGCCAGTTCGGCGTCGGCTTCTACTCGGGCTTCATGGTGGCCGACGAAATGACCCTGGTGACCCGGCGCGCCGGTGAGGGCCGGGGCACCCGCTGGACGTCCCGCGGTGAGGGCACGTACACGCTGGAACGGGTCGAGGACGTGCCGCAGGGCACGGCGGTCACGCTGCACCTCAAGCCGGCCGACCCGGACAACCAGCTCCACGACTACACCTCCGCCTGGAAGATCAGGGAGATCGTCAAGCGGTACTCGGACTTCATCACCTGGCCGATCCGGCTGGTCACCCCGCCTGCCGAGGCCGCTACGGCGGACCCTGACGCACCGGCGCGGGAGGACGCCCCGGCGGAGCCCGAGACGCTCAACTCGATGAAGGCGCTCTGGGCGCGCCCGCGCGAGGAGGTGTCCGACGACGAGTACCACGAGCTCTACAAGCACCTCGGCCACGACTGGCGCGACCCGCTGGAGACGATCCGGCTGCAGGCGGAGGGCACCTTCGAGTACCAGGCCCTGCTGTTCGTGCCCGCGCACGCCCCGCACGACCTGTTCACCCAGGGCGCCCGGCGTGGCCTGCACCTGTACGTGAAGCGCGTCCTGATCATGGAGGACTGCGACGCCCTGCTGCCGTCCTACCTCCGCTTCGTCAAGGGCGTCGTCGACGCCCAGGACCTCTCGCTCAACGTCTCCCGCGAGATCCTGCAGCAGGACCGGCACATCCGCATGATGCGGCGCCGCCTGACGAAGAAGGTCCTGTCCGCGGTCAAGGACATGATGGCCAAGGCCCCGGAGCGTTACGCCACGCTGTGGCGGGAGTTCGGCCCCGTGCTCAAGGAGGGGCTGGTCACCGACTCCGAGAACCGCGACGCCGTCCTCGCCGTCGCGTCGTTCGCGACGACGCACGGCGACGGCGAGCCGGTCACGCTGAAGGGCTACGCGGAGCGGATGAAGGACGGGCAGGAGGACATCTACTACCTGACCGGAGAGTCCCGGCAGAGCGTCGAGAACTCCCCGCACATGGAGGCGTTCCGCGACCGGGGCATCGAGGTGCTGCTGCTCACCGACCCCGTCGACGAGGTGTGGGTCGACGCCGTGGGCGAGTACGAGGGCCGGCGGCTGCGTTCCGTGGCCAAGGGCGAGATCGACCTCGGCGCGCGGCCCGAGGAGTCCTTGGGCGGCGAGCGGGAGAAGCAGGCCGAGGAGTACGCCGGGCTGCTCGGCTGGCTGACCGAGCGGCTCGCGGACGACGTCAAGGAGGTGCGTCTGTCCTCGCGCCTGACCGTCTCCCCGGCCTGCGTGGTCTCCGACGCGCACGACCTCACACCGGCCCTGGAGAGCATGTACCGGGCGATGGGCCAGGAGGTGCCGGCCGCCAAGCGGATCCTGGAGCTCAACCCGGGCCATGTCCTCGTCAAGGGCCTGAACCAGGCCTTCCGGGACGGCGAGGACCGGGCGCGGCTCACCGGGACCGCGGAACTGCTGTACGGCCTGGCGGTGCTCGCCGAGGGCGGCCGGCCGAAGGACCCGGCACAGTTCGTCAAGCTGGTGGCCGAGCGCCTGGAGCGCGCGCTGTAACCGCCGGCGGGCGGCGCGACCGCGTCAGCCCGTCGTGCGCCCCCACCGCGTGTCCACGCGGGCCCACTCCTCGGCCCACTGGTCCATGCGGTGGCGGTCAAGCCGGGCCCGGGCCAGCTTGGTGCCGCCGACGACCACGCCCACGGCGGCCGTCGCGGCCCAGAGTCCGCCGAGGGCCGCCTGGAAGGCGGCTTCCGCGTGCGAGACGGGCGGTGGGGTCAGGCGGCCGTGCCCGTCCGTCCACACCGTGACGTGGCTGCCGGGCCGCGCGGTGGCCGGGACCCTGGCGCGGCCCGAGTGCGCCGCGCCGTCCCGGTCGGTCCAGCGCACCGTGCCCCAGACCAGGGCGCTGCTCGTGGGCCGGGCGGCCGCCCGCGTCGCCTCCTGGGTCAGCGCGGCCGGCACCGGCCGGCTCCGGTCGCGCACCCCGTCGGCGCTCTGCCGCATCGCGCCCGCCGTCAGGAGCCCCGCGAGGAGACCGCCCGCCACGGCGAGGAGGCAGGCGGCGACCAGGATCCACGCCTCCACGACGTCACTGGCCCGCCGCAGCGGACTGCGCCGCCACCGCCACAGCCGGCGCTGCCACTCTCCCGCACGACGTGTCACCTTCGACACCCCCTCGTGAGCACCGACGGCCGCTCGGGGCGCCCGTCGTTCCCCGACGCTCGGCGGCTCCTCCTGCCAGTGTGCTCCCGGATGGGACCGCGGGCCCGCCCGGAGGGCTCGCCCCGGCGCGGGCGAGCCCTGGGCCCGGAGCCTTCTCCGTCACTCTCCGTCACGCATGGGCGGAGTCGGGCGTCGGGACCCGTCCGGGTTCCTGCTCCGCGGGCGTCACCGGCAGGTGCGGGGTGACGAGCAGGCGGTACGCCAGGGCGCCGATCACGCCGCCGATCAGCGGGCCGACGATCGGCACCCAGAAGTACAGATTCCCGTACTGGTCCCGCCAGGCCGTGCCGTATCCCGTGAGGTAGCTCGCGAGACGGGGGCCGAAGTCGCGGGCCGGGTTGATGGCGTAGCCCGCGTCCGCGCCCCAGGCCATGCCGATGGCCACGACCAGGAACCCGATGATCAGGGGCGCGAGGTTGGCGCCCGGCGGGGTGTTGAGCAGGTCGGTGACGGCGAAGATCAGCAGGACCAGGATCGCGGTGCCGATGATCTGGTCGCGCAGCGCGCCCCACTCGCTGACCGGGAAGACGCCGTTGCCGGGGAGGGTCGAGAAGACGCCCTGGGTCTTGATCGTGTGGCCCGGGTCGGCATCGGCGAGGATCTCGGTGTAGTTCCAGCGCACCAGCAGGGCCGCGACGAAGGCGCCGAGCGTCTGCGCCAGGGCGTAGGGCAGGACCTTGTGCCAGGAGAAGCCCTTGAAGCAGGCCAGGGCCAGGGTCACCGCGGGATTGAGGTGGGCGCCGCTGACACGGGCGGCGATGTAGACACCGAGCGTGACGCCGAAGCCCCACGCCCAGGTGATGCTGTCGTGATCTCCGAGCTTCCCGGCCACGACCTGCGCGACCACACCGCAGCCGAACAGGATGAGGACCATTGTGCCCAGGAACTCGGCCGTGAGTTCGCCGATCAGTCCCCGTCTGGACGTCCCGTCTGCCATGGGGCACCGCCTTCCACTCGTACGAGGATGGGCGCATTTCGGCCGCGAGCGTACCGACGTGGTGCTGGACGTCCAGGGGGCGGACGTCAAGCGGAAGTTGACCCTTTCACTTCGTGTACGGGCCGTGAGGTGGGGCGTGTTCGGCGGGGGTGCCGTGGCGAGGTCCCGCCGGGCGTGCGGTGCGGGCGTGCGTGCCCGGGCGGCGGGACGCGGTCGGACACGGATCGGTTAAGGCTCGCTCACGTATCGGTGTCCAAACGGTGAGCACGCCATGATGGAACCATGACGTTGGCCGCACGTGCTCTCGCCCAACTGGCCTCCTGGCCCGACCTGATGGAGGCGGCGCCGAGTTGCGGTACGGGGCAGGCCCTCAGCTCCGCGCGAGGCGAGATAGCCCACTTCCACTCCGACCGGGACGTCGACCTCCGGCTCACCGCCGGGGCCATCCGGCGGCTGGCGGGGGACCTGCGGCGGTTCGCGGCGATCCGGCTCGTGCCCGGGTCGCAGTGGGTGACGCTGCGTCTGGACGCCTCCGCGGACGTCGATCTCCTCATGACCCTGGTGAGCGTCGCCCTCCAGGCCCAGCAGCGCGCATCGGAGGACGTCCGGCCCGTCCCGGGGTGCAACGACTGCCGCGGTGTGGGCTTCTTCCGCGCCTGAGCGGACCGGGCGGGCCCGGGGCGGGGGCGGGGGGGCGAGCCGTCAGACGGTGACGACCCGGACGCCCGCCTCCTCGAACCGCCGCACCGTGTCCGGCCCCGCCGCCGTGTCCGTGACCAGCGTGTCCACCGACTCGGCCGGGCAGATGCGGGCGAAGGCGCGCCGGCCCAGCTTGCTGGAGTCGGCGGCGACGACGACCCGTTCGGCGCGTTCGCACAGCAGCCGGTTGACGGCGGCCTCCGCCTCGTCGTGCGCCGCGGCGCCGTGCGCCACGTCGAAGGCGACCACCCCGAGCACCGCCACGTCCAGGGTGATCTGACTCAGCACCCCGTCCGCCAGCGGCCCGATGAGCTCGTAGGACTGCGGGCGCGCGACGCCACCGGTCACCACGATCTTGAACTGGGGCCGTACGGCCAGCTCGTTGGCGATGTTCAACGCGTTGGTCACCACGGTCAGCGCCGGGGAGCCGGAGGGCCCGGGGGAGCCGGACGTCCCCGGCGCGGTGGAGGCCAGATCGCCGCGCACCGCCAGGGCGCGGGCCACCTCCGTCGTGGTCGTGCCGCCGGTCAGGCCCACCGCCTCCCCGGGCGACACGAGGTCCGCGACCGCCTTGGCGATCCGCTGCTTCTCGGAGGCGCGGCGGGCCGTCTTGTACCGCAGCGGCAGCTCGTAGGAGACGCCGTGCACGACGGCCCCGCCCCGCGTGCGCACGAGCATCTGCTGCTCGGCGAGCTGGTCGAAGTCCCGGCGGATGGTCGCGGCCGACACGCCCAGCTCGGCCGCCGCCTCCTCGACGTCCAGCCGGCCGCGCTCGACGAGCAGCTCCAGCAGCGCCTTCCAGCGGGCGTCGCGCGACATCCGCGGGCCTCCGTTCCCTCGATCCCCCGCGACCCTAACGCACGCGGCACCCGCCGTGATGCTTGATTGTGCGCGAAACCGAACGCTATCTTGCAGGAACAATCACCAGGCATCGCCAGGGAAAGAGTGAGGGCGGCATGACGCATGTCGAGGACGAGCTGAGCAGCCAGCCCGAGTGCTGGACCCGCGCCGCGGCCGAGGCGACCGAGCAGGGCCGGGTCCTCCCGGCGCCGGGGGAGCGGGTCGCGATCGTCGGCTGCGGCACCTCGTACTTCATGGCCCAGGCGGCCGCCGCCCTGCGCGAGGGCGCGGAGGAGGGCGAGACGGACGCCTTCGCCGCCTCCGAGTTCCCGTACGGCCGCGCCTACGACCGGGTGCTCGCCCTCACCCGCTCCGGCACCACCACCGAAGTCCTCGATCTGCTCGGCCGGTTGAAGGGCCGCACGCGCACGACCGCCGTCACCGCGGACCCGGACACGCCCGTCATGGGAGTCGCCGACGACGTCGTGGTGCTCGACTTCGCGGACGAACGCTCCGTGGTGCAGACCCGGTTCGCGACCACCGCGCTCACCCTGCTGCGGGCCCACCTCGGGCTGCACACCGACGGCGTCGTCGACGACGCCCGCACCGCACTCGCCGAGCCGCTGCCCGAAGGACTCGTGGACCGCACCCAGTTCACCTTCCTCGGCCGCGGCTGGACGGTGGGGCTCGCCAACGAGGCCGGGCTGAAGATGCGGGAGGCCTCGCTGTCCTGGACCGAGGCCTACCCGGCGATGGAGTACCGGCACGGGCCCATCAGCATCACCGCCCGCTCCACGGCCACCTGGATGCTCGGCCGGGCACCGGAGGGACTCGCCGACCAGGTGCGCGCCACCGGCGCCCGGTGGATCCAGGGCGAACTCGACCCCCTCGCCGAACTCGTCCGCGTCCAGCGCCTCGCCGTCGCCGTCGCCGCCGCCCGCGGCCTCGACCCGGACCGGCCGCGCCACCTGACCCGTTCGGTGATCCTCACCCCCTGACCCGGGCCCTGACCCGAACTCCTGGCTCACACCTCCTGATCCGAGTCCCCCGAAAGGACAGGCCGTGCCGCTTGCAGCCACCGGCGAGCTGGTCACCGCGGCCGCCGCCGCGCGCTCCGCCGTCGCCGCGTTCAACGTCATCACGCTGGAGCACGTCGAGGCCGTCGTCGCCGGCGCCGAGGCGGCCGGCGCCCCCGTCGTCCTCCAGGTCAGCGAGAACGCGGTCAAGTTCCGCTACGGGCGGGTGCTCCCGCTCGCCCGCGCCGCCGTCGCCGCCGCCGAACGCGCCCGCGTGCCGGTCGCCCTCCACCTCGACCACGTGCAGAGCGACGACCTGCTCCGCCAGGCCCGTGACGCGGGCTTCAGCTCCGTGATGTACGACGCCTCCCGGCTGCCGTACGCCGAGAACCTCGCCGCGACCGGGGCCGCCACCGACTGGGCGCACGCCCAAGGGCTGTGGATCGAGGCCGAGTTGGGAGAGATCGGCGGCAAGAACGGCCGGCCGCCGCTCGACGCCCACGCCCCCGGTGCCCGCACCGACCCCGCCGAGGCGAACGCGTTCGTGACCGACTCCGGGGTGGACGCGCTGGCCGTGGCCGTCGGCAACACCCACGCCATGACCGTGCGCACCGCCGCCCTCGACCACGACCTGATCAAACGCCTCGCCGGCGCACTGGACGTTCCGCTCGTCCTGCACGGCTCCTCCGGCGTGCCCGACGCCGAACTGACCGCGGCCGTCGCCGGCGGCATCGCCAAGGTCAACGTCGGCACCGCCCTGAACATCGCGATGACCGGGGCGATCCGCGACTTCCTCGCCGGCCGGCCCGAGGCGGTCGACTCGCGCACCTACCTCGGGGTGGGCCGTGAGGCCATGGTGGCGGAGGTGCGGCGGCTCGTCGCGCTCCTCGGCTCCGGGCGCCCGCCGGCTACCTCCTGACCGCCCTCAGCACCACGAACTTCGGGTCGCTCGCGACCAGTTCACAGGCGCCGAACAGACGCCGCAGCTTGACGTGGTACCCCAGGTGCCGGTTGCCGATCACCCACAGCTCGCCGCCGGGGCGCAGCACGCGCCGCGCCCCGGTGAACATCCGCCACGCCGTCGTGTCCGTCGTCGCCTGGTGGGAGTGGAACGGCGGGTTGTTGAGCACCAGGTCCACGCTGCCGTCCGGTATCCCGGCCAGCCCGTCGCCGACCCGGAACTCGGCGTGCCCCGGCACGCCGTTCGCCCGGTACGTCGCCTCCGCCGACGCCACGGCCTGGAACGACTCGTCCACGAACAGCACCTCGGCCTCGGGGTTCGCCAGCGCCACGGCCGTCCCCACCACGCCGTTGCCGCAGCCCAGGTCCACCACCCGCCGCGCGCCGCGGCTCCGCGGCAGGTGCCCGAGGAAGAAGCGGGTGCCGATGTCGAGCCGGTCCGCGCAGAAGACGCCTGCGTGGTTGACGACGGTCCGGCCGGAGACGGCGCCGATCCCCTCGGGCAGCGCGTAGCGGTGCGGCCACGGGTTGGCGGGGCGCCGCACGGACGCGTCCGGGGTGCAGAAGATCAGCCGTGCCTTGCGCTCCGCGAGCGAGGTCCGGGTCGGCCCGAGCACCCGCTCGAACAGCTGCAGCGTGGAGGTGTGGATCTCCTTCACCATGCCGGTGCCGACGACGAGTGTGCCCTCGTGCACCGCGGGCGCCAGCCGCAGCAGCTGGTCCTCCAGCAGGGCCAGGCTCTTGGGCACCCGCACCAGGAGCACGTCGACGCGGCCGGGCGGCGGATCCTGGGTGGTGAGCAGACGTACCGTACCGGTCTCCACGCCGTTGCGGGCGAGGTTGGCGCGGGTCGCCTCCTGGGTCAGGTACGAGTCGGTGATCTGCACCGGCCGGTGCGCGGCCAGCGCCGTGACCAGCGCGCCCCAGCGGTCCCCGACCACCACGACGGTTCCGGACAGCCCCGTCCCGGGCTCCCGGCCCGGCTCGTCCGCCTCCCGCTGCGCGAGGTGCCGCAGCAGGTACTCGTCGGAGGCGTCCCAGGCGCGCAGCCGGTCGCGGGGGTCCTCGGGGAAGCGGGCCAGCTCCAGCTCGCCCCAGGGCGTCGTCATACGGTCGTTCATCGTCCGACAAGGCTAGCGGAGCCGCAGCTCAGGCCCGGTCGGCCGGGGCGGGCGCCGCGCTCTGGCGGGGGCGCCGCGGCCGATGCGCGAGGATGGACGGCATGGACGCCGAGCTGTTCCCCCGGGCGCGTACGGAGATCGCGCCCGGTGCCGTGCACGTGCCCGACTGGCTGGACGGCGAGCGGCAGCGCGCACTGCTCACGGCCTGCCGGGAGTGGGCCCGCCCGCCGGCCGGCCTGCGCACCGTGCGCACCCCCGGCGGCGGCACGATGACCGCACGGCAGGTGTGCCTGGGCTGGCACTGGTACCCCTACGTCTACGCCCGCACCGTCGTCGACGGCGACCGGGCGCCGGTGAAGCCGTTCCCGTCCTGGCTGGGCGAGCTGGCCCGGCGCGCGGTGGCCGACGCGCTGGGCCCGGAGGCGGTGCCGGAGGCCGCGTACGACATCGCACTGGTCAACTTCTACGACGCCGGCGCCCGCATGGGCATGCACCGCGACGGCGACGAGAAGT
Source organism: Streptomyces sp. NPDC086766 (assembly GCF_044746005.1). Classification (NCBI taxonomy): domain Bacteria; kingdom Bacillati; phylum Actinomycetota; class Actinomycetes; order Kitasatosporales; family Streptomycetaceae; genus Streptomyces; species Streptomyces sp. NPDC086766. Next base: position 320,663 of record NZ_JBIVBI010000003.1, read on the forward strand.
CGGCCGCGCCCGTCGTCTCCCTCAGCCTCGGCGACACCTGCGTGTTCCGCTTCGGCAACACCGAGACCCGGACCCGGCCGTGGACCGACGTCGAACTGCGCAGCGGCGACCTGTTCGTGTTCGGCGGCCCCGCCCGGCTCGCCCACCACGGCGTGCCCCGCGTCCACCCGGGCACCGCGCCGCCCGAGTTGGCGCTCACCGGACGGCTGAACATCACCCTCCGGGTGAGCGGCTTCTGACTCACGGCGCCGGTCACGGCACCTGAGGATCATGGGAGACTCGCCCTCATGAGCGGCAAGGCGGACCCCCGGACGGCGGGGGAAGGGACCACCTCGAGGACGCGGCTGGACCGGGGGCGCGGTGCGCTCGGCCCCGCGCTGGAGCTCGTGCACACGGGACGCGCCCCGACCCGGGCCGTGCTCACCGCCGAGCTCGGGGTCACCCGGGCGACGGCGGGCGCGGTGGCGGCGGAGCTGGAGGCGCTGGGCCTGATCCGGGTGGACGCCCGTCCGGGCGCGGCGGCCGGGTCGCAGGGGCGCCCCTCGCACCGGCTCGCGGTCGCCGAGAACGGCCCGGTCGCGCTGGCCGCGCAGGTGCACGCCGACGGGTTCCGCGCGGCCCTGGTGGGCCTGGGTGGCCGGATCGTGGCGACCGCGCCCGGCTGCGAGACCGTCGACGCCGATCCGTCCAAGGTGCTCGGCTCCGTCGTGGAGGCCGGCGCCGAACTGCTGCGCGCGACCGGGCGGCGCTGCGTCGGCGCCGGGCTCGCCGTGCCGTCGGCGGTCGCCGAGCCGGAGGGGCTCGCGTTGAACCCGCTGCACCTCGCGTGGCCCGCGGGCGCGCCGGTGCGCCGGATCTTCGCCGAGTGCGTGCGCGCCGCCGGGATCACCGGCCCCGCCTTCGCGGCCAACGACGTCAATCTCGCGGCGCTGGCCGAGCACCGGCACGGCGCGGGCCGGGGCGCCCGCGACCTGCTGTGCGTGGCCACCGGCCACCGGGGCGTGGGCGGTGCGCTGGTGCTGGACGGGCGGCTGCACACGGGCAGTTCCGGTCTGGCCCTGGAGGTCGGCCACCTCACCGTCAACCCCGAGGGCCGCCCCTGCCACTGCGGCAGCCGCGGCTGCCTCGACGTCGAGGCCGACCCGCTGGCCTTCCTCACCGCCGCGGGCCGCGAGGTGGGCCCCGAGGTGTCGCTGCTGAAGCAGGCGCACGACCTGATCCGCGACCACTACGACGACCCCGCCGTCCGCGCGGCCGTCGAGGCCCTCATCGACCGCCTGGGCCTCGGCCTCGCCGGTCTGGTGAACATCCTCAACCCGGACCGGATCATCCTCGGCGGCCTGCACCGCACCCTGCTCGACGCCGACCCGGACCGGCTGCGCGCCGTCGTCGCCGACCGGAGCCTGTGGGGCCAGAGCGGCGGCGTCCCCATCCTGCCCTGCACCCTCGACCACAACAGCCTGGTGGGAGCCGCCGAGCTGGCCTGGCAGCCGGTCCTCGACGACCCCTTGGGCGCCCTGACGTGACCCCCGCCCCCACCCCGCCACCACCGTGACCCCGGCCCGCCGCCCGCCACCCCAGGCTTCCCCATCCCCGTCGTCCGGCTCCTGCCGGCCGATCGGCTCCGCCTGACCGAGGCGGCGCTGCCCCCGCTGTCGGCCGCCGAACGCCAGGCCCGTGACCGGGTCTGGGAGGAGGCGGTGCGCACTCAGCCGGCCCTCTTCGACGGACCCGTCGTGGTGTGCGCGGGGCTGGAAGAGGACGGGCCCCGCGCCCTCGCCCTCTCCTGGGCACGCACGACCTACCGGCACTTCGCCCTGCGCCGGGTTCCCGGGCTCACCGCGTGGCTGCCGTCGCTGTTCGTGGCGGTCGTCCAGCCATCGGCCGACGGGCGGGTGCTGGTGGGGCGGACGGCGCCGTCGACCGCCGTGCCCGGCCGGTGGCAACTGCCAGGCGGCTCCGTGGAACCGCCGGACGGTGACGGGCCCCTGGACGAGCGGGGGCTGCGCGAGAACGCCGCACGGGAACTGGCCGAGGAGACCGGTGTCGACCTCGCACCGGACGCGCTGCGCCTGTGGCTGGTCACCCACGGTGCGCGCGGTCACACCGGCGTCCTCTACCGCGCTCCCGCTCTGCCGCCGGACCTGCTGCGCGGCCGCCGCGCGGCCCTCGTGTGCGCGGAGACGGCGGCGGGACGTGAGCCGGAGTTCGACCGCCTGGCCCTGGTGCGCGCCCCGCACGAACTGGCGGCCCTGGGCGACACCCGCGTGGACTACCTGGAGCCGGTCGTCCACCGCTGCGCGGCGGCGTCCGGGTCCTGAGCGCGGGCGCGCCCGGCAGCTCCGCCGTCCTGCGGGGCCGGGGCCGGGCGGACCCACCAGTGGCGGCCCCGCCGCAGGAACTTCCTTCCGGGGGCGGACAGGTGCAGGACCTGGAAGACGTCGCCGTCGTGCCGTGGGGCGCCGGCCGCGGCGGGATGCCGGGTCCAGCGGGAGAGGTGCACCACCTCCCAGCGGTGGGTGGTCAGGGCGGCCGCCGCCAGGACCGCTCCGTCCGGACCGGCCAGCCGCGCCGTCTCCCGAGCCGCGTCGTCCATGAACGCGGCCAACTCCACGCCGTCCGGGACGGGTGCCGTACGGCCAGGGCGGCGGGGGAGTCGCTGGCGGCGCCCTCCTCGAAGGCACCCCGGTCCACTGCCGCACGGCGGGCCGCCCGAAGTCGTCGACGAGTCCCTGGAAGCCGCCGGAGAGGAAGGAATTCCGGCCCGCCGCCCACGGATCCGGTCGAGCGTCTCGTCGACCGGCGCGCGCAGCTCGTCGCCGGCGACGACGTCGGGGTCCATCGTCAGACGGCCGACCGGGCAGCCGCGCGGCACGTCGCGTTCGCGCCGCAGATACGCCTCGACGCGGTCGTACGGCGTGCCCGGGCCGCCGAGTACTCCCTTCGCGGTAGCCGGCAGCTCCCCGGCCGTCCGGCGGATCGCCGCCGGCGCCAGGCCGGGCTTGCCCTCGAAGGCTGGTAGGTACAGGAGTCGAGGCCCGGAGGAGCAGGCGCGGGCGCGCCCCGTACTTCCCGGGAGGTACGCGCACGGCCGCCGGCCGTACGACGACCCGGGCCCCGTCCCGGAGCCACTCTCGGAACATCACCGCAGAACCTCCGAGGAGATGAGCCGAGATGCAGACCCTGGCGAACTGGGACGGCGGCCCCGGGCCGTGGATCCTCTTCTTCCCGCTGATGTGGGCGGCCGTGATCGTCGGAGCCGTCACCGTCCTGCGCCGCGCCGCCTGGAGCGGTGGCCGGGGCGGGTCCTGGCGCGGCACGGACCGCGGGCCGTGGCGCGGCCCGGACGGCCGCCCCGCCCCCGACTCGCCCCTCGCCCTCCTCGGCCGCCGCTTCGCCTCCGGCGAGATCGACGAGGACGAGTACTGGCGCCGGCTGTCGGTGCTGGAGGAGCAGTTCGGCCGCACGGGCAAGGGCGGTGCCGTATGAGCACCATGACCGAGACCCGGACGGCCGCGGGGGTCGTCGACGCCGTGAAGGTGTACGGCGCCGGCGACACCGCCGTGCGGGCCCTGGACGGCGTGAGCGTCGACTTCCCGGCCGGGCGCTTCACCGCGATCATGGGCCCCTCCGGCTCCGGCAAGTCCACCCTGATGCACTGCGCGGCGGGACTCGACACGCTCACCTCCGGCACCGCCCACATCGGCGGTACCGAGCTGAGCGGCCTCGACGACCGCCGGCTGACCCTGCTGCGCCGCGACCGGGTCGGCTTCGTCTTCCAGGCGTTCAACCTCGTGCCCACGCTGACCGTCGCGGAGAACATCACTCTGCCGCTGGACCTCGCGGGCCGCGGAGGGGACGAGGAGTGGATCGACGCCCTCGTCGACGTCGTCGGCCTGCGCGACCGGCTGCACCACCGGCCCGACCAGCTCTCCGGCGGACAGCAGCAACGCGCCGCCGTGGCCCGGGCGTTCGCCGGCCGGCCGGACGTCGTCTTCGCCGACGAACCGACCGGAAACCTCGACTCCCGCTCCGGCGCGGAGGTGCTCGGCCTGCTCGGCCGCGCCGTGCGCCACATGGACCGCACGGTGGTGATGGTCACCCACGACCCGGTCGCCGCCGCCCACGCCGACGAGGTCCTCTTCCTCGCCGACGGGCGCCTGGTCGACCGTATGGAGTCCCCGACCGCCGACTCGGTCCTGGACCGTATGAAGGCCTTCGAGGTGAGGTCGTGACCGCCGCCGTCCGCCTCAGCCTGGCCTCCCTGCGCGCCCACCGGCGGCGCTTCGCCGGCACCTTCCTCGCCGTGTTCCTGGGCGTCGCCTTCCTGACCGGCACCCTGGTCATGGGCGACACGCTGCGGGCGAGCTTCGACTCGATGTTCGGCACGGCGGCCCGGGGCACGGACGCCGTCGTCCGGGGCGCCGACGTCATCACCACACCCGGCGAGAGCCGGGGCGTGCGCCGGCCCGTCGACACCTCCCTGCTCACGGCCGTGGCACGTGTCCCCGGCGTCGCGGCCGCCGCCCCCGAGATCCAGGGCGCAGGCCAACTCGTCGGCAGGAACGGCACGGCCCTCGGCGGCCAGGGGCCGCCCACCCTGGCCGGGAACTGGATCACCGACCCTGAACTCAACCCGTACCGCCTCGCCGAGGGCCGCGCGCCCGTGAAGTCCGGCGAGGTCGTCGTCAACCGCGGCGCCGCGCGCAAGGGCGGCCTGCGGATCGGCGACACGACGACCCTGCGGACGCCCGACCCGGTGAGGGTGACGATCGTCGGCCTCGCGACGTTCGGCGGCGAGGACGGCATGGCCCAGGTGACGTTCACCGGCATGACCCGCGCCGACGCGGAGAAGTACCTCACCGCCCGGCCCGGCCGGGCGGCGAGCATCCTGGTGCGGGCCGAACCGGGCGTCGGACAGCGCGATCTGGTGCGCCGGCTGACGCCCGTCCTGCCCCGCGGCGTCGAGGCCATCACCGGACAGGAGTCGGCCCAGGAGAACACCGACATGATCTCCAGTCAGTTCCTGACCATGTTCACCACGTTCCTGCTGGTGTTCTCCGGAGTGGCGCTGCTGGTGGCCACGTTCTCCATCCACAACACCTTCGCGATCGTCGTGGCCCAGCGCACCCGGGAGAACGCCCTGCTGCGCGCCCTCGGGGCCGCCCGCCGCCAGGTGACCGCAGCCACCCTCGTCGAAGCGAGCGCGGTCGCGGTCGCCGGGTCCGCCGCGGGACTGGCGGGCGGCATCGGGATCGCCGCGGGACTGCAGGCGCTGTTCCCGGCCATCGGGTTCCCCTTCCCCGACGGCGGCCTCGTCGTCACGCCCGGCTCGATGCTGCTGCCGCTCGCGGTCGGCGTCGTCGTCTGCCTGGGCTCCGCGCTGCTGCCCGCCGTACGGGCCGGCCGGACCGCGCCCATGGCCGCGCTGCGCGAGAGCGCCGTCGACTCCTCCGGGACCTCCCGCACCCGCACGGTCACCGGCACCGCCCTCGCGGCCGCGTCCGTCGCGGTCACCCTGGCCGGCGTGCTGGTCTCCCGGTCGGTGTGGGCGGCCGGACTGGGCGCCGTAATGGCCCTGGCCGCCTTCGTGGTCCTCGGCCCGGTCGCCTCCACCGCCGTCGTACGGCTCCTCGGCGGCCCGCTCGACCGGCTGCGCGGCGTCACCGGCGCCCTCGCCCGGCGCAACGCGCTGCGCAGCCCGAAGCGCACCGCCGCGACCGCGGCCGCGCTGATGATCGGGGTCGCCGTCGTGTCGCTCTTCACGGTCTTCGGAGCCTCGCTCAAGGCCACCATGGACCAGACCGTGTCCCGCTCCTTCGCGGGCGACCTCGCGGTGAGCACCCCGTCCTTCGGCGCGGGCGGCAGCGGACTGAGCCCCGGGCTCGCCACCGCCGTGCGGCGGCTGCCCGAGGTGGACACCGCGGTCGGGCTCGGCCGGGGCGTGGCGGAGGTCGACGGCAGGGGACGGTCCCTGACCGTCACCGACCCCGACGCCCTCGCCCGCACCTTCGACCTCGGCCGGGTGCGCGGCAGCCTCCGCGACCTCGGCACCGACGGGATCGCCGTCAGCCGCAAGGAGGCCGACGCGCGCGGCCTCACCACCGGCGACCGGGCGAGGCTGACCTTCACCGACGGCAGGACCGCGACGTTCACCGTCCGCGCGGTCTACGGGCAGTCCGAACTCGCCGGCGACTACGTCGTCACCCGGGCCGCCTGGGCCCCGCACCGCACCCAGGACGCCGACACCCTGGTCGCCGTCTCCCTCAAGGACGGGGTGGGCGCCGAGGCGGGCAGGAAAGCGGTCCAGCGGGTGGCCGCCCGGTACGGCAACCCGCAGGTGCAGACCCGCGCCGAGTACGCGCAGTCCTCGGCCGGCGGCATCGACATGATGCTGACGCTCGTCTACGCCCTGCTCGCCCTGGCGGTCCTCATCGCGCTGCTCGGCATCGCCAACACGCTGACCCTGGCGATCCACGAACGCACCCGCGAACTGGGGCTGCTCCGCGCGGTCGGCCAGACCCGCGCCCAGCTGCGCGCCATGGTCCGCTGGGAGTCGGTCCTGATCGCCGCCTTCGGCACGGCCGGCGGGCTGGCCCTCGGCACCTGCCTCGGCTGGGTGCTGGTGAAGGCCTCCGAGGGCACGAGCGGCACCGCGTTCGCGTTCGCCGTCCCGCCGGTGCGCCTCGTGGCGGTGGCGCTGGTGGGCGTCACGGCCGGAGCCCTCGCCGCGCTGCGCCCGGCCCGGCGCGCGGCCCGCCTGGACGTGCTGCGGGCCGTCGCCGCGCAGTGACGCCGCGGACAGCCGAACGGGCCCGCGGGATGTCCCGCGGGCCCGTTCACCACCCGGTCACCGCCCGGTCAGCCGGGAACGGCCGACCGGGCGGGAGCGTGCGCCGGCCGGGCGGCGCCGTCGAGCGCGGGTTCGACCTGGGTGAACCGGCGCACGGCCGTCTCCCCGGCGGTCAGGCGCGGCACCAGGGCCGGCACCGCCACCGCGGACGCGGCGGTGGGCAGGGTGAACCAGACGACCTTGCCGTGCTCCCCGTCCGGGCGCGCACCCCAGCTCTCGCTCATCGCCGCCACCATCGCCAGCCCGCGGCCACCGGTGGCGAGCGGCTCCACGTCCTCCACCACGGGGAGGCGCGGGTCGTGGTCGCGCACCGAGACCGTCAGCCGGTCCAGCAGCACCTCTAGCTCCACGGTGCACAACTTGTCGGGCCGGGCGTGCTGGTGGACGTTGGTCAACAGCTCCGTCACACCGAGCGCGGCCCGGTCTATCAGAGGGTTGAGCTGCCAGTAGCGCAAGTGCGCCGATACGATTCTGCGGACCTGGCCGATCCGCGACGGCAGGGCTTGGAGCTCCACCGTGCAGTGCCTGCTTGGGTGACTGGTCACGGCTGCGACTCCCCGACGTAGAGGTCCGGAAGAACACGACGTTTCGAATGCAGCAGGACGCCTGCGTGACACTGCCGCCTGCTGTCGTGGCCGGCGGGCTGGTTCGCAGCGTTATCGCCGGTAAACCCAGAGTGACGTGTGACCAGCGTGACGCAAGGGGCCAAGTCCCGCAACTCGCGTCTCCTAGCGGTCGTGTCGAGCCGCCCGGCGGACGGCCTCGATGAACCGGCGCGCGGCGGGCGGCCCGGTCTCGCCCGGGGCGGGGTCGTGGTCACCGAGGGTCAGCAGGTACCGCTTGCCGTTGAGGTCGGCGAGCGCCCGGTCGTCCGGGGCGAACCAGGGCTTCGACGCCCGCACCGCCCGCACCGGCGCGCTGTCGATCTCGCTGCCGTAACTGGTGAGCAACTCCAGCCTGCCGCCGCTGATCCGGACCTGCCCGGCCCGGGTGAGCGAACGCAGCCGCTGCTCGATCCGCACGCCCCTGGCCGCGAACTCCGGTTCCGCCATCCCTTCCCGCCCCCTTGCGCGTCGCCCGTCGCCGGCTCCGTCCCGCGCGCCGGCGGGGCGAGGAGCCGGTCCGTCCGCCGGGCGCCCCACGTCCCGCGAGGGCCCCGGACTCCTCCTGCCGGTGCAGTCTGCCCCCCTTCGCCGGACAGCACCAGTGCGCGCGCCCCGGTCGCCGCCGGTGCCCGGAGCACTCGCGCGAAGTGCGCCCCCACCCGGGGGCGCGTGGCACGCGGGAGCCGGCACGCGACGGCCGCCCCAGGAGCGGCTTTGAGCCGCTCAAAGGCGCGTTTATGCAGGTGGGAAGCGTGCCGGAAGGTGTCTATCATCGGGGGCGTCCGGCCGCGCTCCACGCCGTCGGCGCTCAGCGTAAGGAGTCCCGCCGTGAGCACCACCCCACAGACCCGGACCGGCGAAACCCTCGACGCCGACCGGACCGACAGCGGCTACCGCGCCTGGCTGAAAGAGGCCGTCCGCAAGGTCCAGGCCGACGCCAACCGCTCGGCCGACACCCACCTCCTGCGCTTCCCGCTGCCCGAGGAGTGGGGCATCGACCTGTACCTGAAGGACGAGTCGACCCACCCGACCGGCAGCCTCAAGCACCGGCTGGCACGGTCGCTGTTCCTCTACGGACTGTGCAACGGATGGATCCGGCCGGAACGCCCGGTGATCGAGGCCTCCAGCGGCTCGACCGCCGTCTCCGAGGCGTACTTCGCGAAGCTGATCGGCGTGCCCTTCATCGCGGTCATGCCGCGCACGACGAGCGCCGAGAAGTGCCGCCTGATCGAGTTCCACGGCGGCCGGTGCCACTTCGTGGACGACCCCCGCACGATGTACGAGGAGTCCGCCCGCCTCGCGGGAGAGACCGGCGGCCACTACATGGACCAGTTCACCTACGCGGAACGGGCCACGGACTGGCGCGGCAACAACAACATCGCCGAATCCGTCTTCCGCCAGCTGGAGTTGGAGCGGTTCCCGGAGCCGGCGTGGATCGTCGCCACCGCGGGCACCGGCGGCACCTCCGCCACCATCGCGCGCTACGTCCACTACATGCAGTACGACACCCGCATCTGTGTCGCCGACCCGGACAACTCCTGTTTCTTCGAGGGCTGGACCACCGGCGATCCGGACGTCACCTGCGACTGCGGCTCACGCATCGAGGGCATCGGACGGCCGCGCATGGAGCCGAGCTTCGTGCCCGGCGCCATCGACCGGATGATGAAGGTGCCGGACGCGGCCAGCGTCGCCGCCGTCCGCGCCCTGGAGCAGGCCATCGGCCGCAAGGCGGGCGGTTCCACCGGCACCGGTCTGTGGAGCGCCCTGAAGATCATCGCGGAGATGGTGGCGCAGGGGCGGCAGGGCAGCGTGGTGACCCTGCTGTGCGACCCCGGGGACCGGTATCTGGACAAGTACTACTCGGACGACTGGCTCACCGCCCAGGGCCTGGACATCGCGCCGTACACGGCGGCGATCGAGTCGTTCCTGGCGACCGGGGTGTGGCCGGACTGAACCGGGGTGGCGGGCCCGTCCCGTGCGCGGGGCGGAGCCCGGGTCAGGAGGCCGCCGACCGCCGGTCGAGGGGCCGGTGCAGAGGGAGCGCGCGAGACAGTCGGCGCGCCGTCAGATGTCCGTACCGTCCGCCACGGTGGTCCGCTCGGCCCTCTCGCCCGCCACCACCAGGCGCAGCTTCTCGGAGACCTCGGCGCGCGCGTCGGCCGGCAGCCCGGCGTCCGTCACCAGGGTGTCGACCTGCTCCAGCCCCGCGAAGGAACTCAGGCCCACCACGCCCCACTTCGTGTGGTCGGCGACCACCACGACCCGCCGCGCGGACTGCACCAGACGCCGGTTGGTCTCGGCCTCCGCGAGGTTCGGCGTGGACAGGCCCGCCTCCAGCGATATCCCGTGCACACCGAGGAACAGCACGTCGAAGTGGAGCGCCGCGATCGCCTGGTCGGCCACCGGCCCGACCAGCGAGTCGGACGGGGTGCGCACCCCGCCGGTCAGCACGACGGTCGCCGCGCCCGGCCGCCGGCCCGAGGTGCGCTGCGCCGCGTGGAAGACGTCCGCCACCCGCACGGAGTTGGTGACCACCGTCAGATCCGGCACGTCCAGCAGGTGCTGGGCCAGCGCGTACGTCGTCGTCCCGCCCGAGAGCGCGATCGCCGTGCCCGGCGCCACCAGCTCGGCCGCCGCCCGGGCGATGTCCTCCTTGGCGCTCAGCTCCAGCCCCGACTTCGCCTCGAAACCCGGCTCGTGCGTGCTCGCCTCCACCAGCGGCACCGCCCCGCCGTGCACCTTCTCCAGCACGCCCTGGCGGGCCAGCGCGTCCAGGTCGCGGCGGACCGTCATGTCCGACACGCCGAGCTTCCGGGTCAGCTCGTTGACCCGGACACCGCCGCGGCGCCGGACCTCGTCGAGGATCAGGGCGCGCCGCTGCTCCGCGAGGAGGTTCTGATTCTCACTCACGTGTGCTCCGGTTCCTTTCGCCTCAAGCCGTCCGACCCGCCCGGCGCACCCGCCGCCGACGAGAAGGTCCGTCGCGTCCCCGGTGCGCGGGCGTCCCATCCTTTCACGGCTCGCCGCACGTCGCGCCATCGCCCGTACCGGCGGGCGCATGTCACGGCCGTCCCGCCGGGGCCCGCCGTCACCCGGATCGGGGAGATTCCGTGAGGCCGGCTGCGCCCGGTGCCGGGGGGCGGACATCCTGGTGGCCGCACGGACACAGGCCGGCGGCGCGTCACGGGGGAGTGCGAACAGTGGAACCAGTGGAACGTGCACACCGGGCTGCCGCTCCGGGTGGGGCGGACGGCCCCACCCGGCTGCCCGAGCCGGCCGGCACCGCCCTGGAACTCCTGGTCCACGGGGTCGGCGGCACCACCCCCGACCGCATGCTGGACGACCCGCGCACGGTGCGGATCACCGGCGACGACACGGCGGCCGTCTTCCGGCGCGCCGCCGACGTCGACGCCGAGACCCGCCCCGCCGAGCACCGCGGCGGACCGGTGCCGGAGGCGTACGTGTGGTGCAACCTCACCTCCGGCAACGGCACCCGGGCCCTGTGGCTGTTGCTGCTGCCGTTCATGGTCGTCAACCTCGCGCACTGGATGCGCCCCGCGGGCCCCGACCGCAGTCGTGCGGTGCGCCTGTACGGGCTGCTCGTACGGCTGGCGGGCCTGACCCTCACGGTGCTCCTCGTGGCCGCCGCCTGCGAGGTCGCCCTCGACCTCGCGGCCTGGCAGTGCGCGGGCACCCGCGCGTGCGCCGCCCGGCACTCCTGGCTGGGCTTCCTGTCCCCGGCCGACGGCGGCTGGTGGAGCGCTCCGGGCCGCCGGCTGGCCCTCGCCGCCCTGGTGCCCACCGCGCTCACCGCACTGCTGTGGTACCTGTCCCACCGCACCTGGAGCGCCTACGAGTCCCAGCAGCCGATGTACCACCGGCCGGAGCCGGCACGCGATCCGGGCCGCGGTCCCGCGGGCGCACACGGCGACGGCCCCGCCTCCCCGGGCCGGCCGGCGCACGTGCCGGAGGCCGGGGCGGTCGCGGAGGCGGATCCGGCCTCTCCGGAGGCGCGGGACACCGGAGGGCCCCGGCCCGGCGGGCCCGAACCCGCCGAGGGCACCGAGGACACCGGCCGCACCTCCCTGGGCCGGCCCGGCTTCTGGTACGGGCGCCGGCTGGTCGCCCGGCTGCGCTCCGCCCACACCGCCGCCGGCCTGCTGACGGTCGCCGCCGCGGTCGCCGGCCCGGCGGCGCGCTTCGACCGCGGACGCTCGGGCCCCGCGCTCCTGGACGCCCTGGGCCTGCTCCTCCACGCCGGTCTCGTCGTCATGGCGGGCCTCGCGGTGGCGGTGGTGTGCGGCAGGGGCCGCAGCGAACACCGGCCCGACCGGAGGACCGACCATCCCCTCGTACGCCGACTGCCGCTCGGCGCGCTGGTCCTGCTCCTGCTCGCCGCGGTCTACGCCGGCTGGTCGCGCCCCGGCTGGCACGCGGCGGGACGGCTGCCCGGCGACACCACCTTCGGCGGGATCGCGCTGGTGCAGGGCCTGCTGGTCCTCGCCCTCGGCGCCGTCGCCCACAGGCTGCACCGCACCCGCCCCGATCCCCGGGCCGCGCTGCGCGGCCTGGGCGGCCCCGCGGTCGCCACCCTGGCCTGCGCGCTCGGCGGCGTGATGTCCGGCGGGGTCGCGCAACGGGTGGCCGACTGGCTCGACGGCGCCCACGCGTCCATCGACGGCCCTCCGGTCCTGCTCACCTGGCAGGCATCGGTGGTCCCGCCGGTGCTCGTGGCGCTGCTCGTGCTCTGCGGCCTGCTCGCCCTGCGCACCCGGCGGCTGGCCCGCGCCGAGCGCGCCGCGGTGGAGCGCGAGCACCCGGGCGAGCCGGAGGACCCCGAGCGCACCCGCCGGATCGCGCGCACCCGCGCGATGGCGACGCTCACCGACGCCGGCCCCCTCCTCGTCGGCGTCACCTCCGCCGCCACCCTCCTGCTGGGCGCCGTGGCGGTGGTGGGAGCCCTGGGGACCGGCGGGACCCCGGTACGGGCCGCCGCGCACGCGTACCCCGTCGTCCGGGGCGCGGCCGGGACCGCGCAGGCGCTGGGCTCCTGGCTGACAGGGCTCGGCTTCCTGGCCTTCGTCACCTGGGGCCGGCGCGCCTACAAGGACGCCTCCGCCCGCCGCACCATCGGCATCCTCTGGGACGTCGGAACCTTCTGGCCGCGTGCCGCGCACCCCTTCGCCCCGCCCTGCTACGCCGAACGCGCGGTGCCCGACCTCACGTGGCGGATGGCGACCTGGACGCGCGCCACCGGCGGTCGGCTGGTGCTGTCGGGGCACTCCCAGGGCAGCGTGCTGGCCGCCGCCGCGGCCTGGCAGCTCCCCGGTCCGGTCCGGGCCCGGGTCGCGCTGCTGACGTACGGCTCACCGCTCGAGCGCCTCTACGGCCGCTGGTTCCCGGCCCACTTCGGGCCCGCCGCCCTCAGCGCCCTGCACCGCGACGTGGCCTGCTGGCGCAACCTCTACCGGCGCACCGACCCCATCGGCGGCCCGGTCCGGCTGCCCGGCGACCGCGGCCCCGAGGTGGACGGCGCCCCGCTGAAGGACCCGCTCGCCTACGGCCGGACCACGCGGCACCCGCTGCCCGCGCCGATCCTGGGCCACTCCGACTACCAGGCGGACCCGGCGTTCGCCGAGGAACGTGAGCGCCTGCTGGCCCGGCTGCGACCGGACCTCCCCGCGCCCCGCCACCGGGGCGGGCACCCCGCCGGGCCCGCCGGCACCCCGGCGCCGGGGGACCGGTCCGCGGGCCCGGACGGTGAACCTCAGGGAAGCCCGGGCAGGTCCTCCGGGTAGAGCAGGGTCAGATCGTCCGTGCTCGGGTCGTCGACCTGGGCGACCCGGCTCGCGTGCCGCTCCACCATCGCCTCGAAGGTCTGGCGCGCCGTGCGCCCGTTGCCGAACGCGGGGCCCTTGGGGATCTCCGTGAAGTACGTCCGCAGCGCCTCCGCCGCGCCCGGGGCCAGCCGGTACTCGTGCTCCTCGGCCTGCTGCTCCACGATGCGCAGCAGCTCCTCCGGGCCGTAGTCGCCGAAGGTGATGGTGCGCGAGAAGCGGGAGGCCACACCCGGGTTGACCGACAGGAAGCGCTCCATCTCGGCGGTGTAACCCGCCACGATCACCACCACCGCGTCCCGGTGGTCCTCCATCAGCTTCACCAGCGTGTCGATGGCCTCCTTGCCGAAGTCGCGTCCGGCGTCCTCCGGGGACAGCGCGTAGGCCTCGTCGATGAACAGCACCCCGCCGCGCGCCCGCTCGAACGCCTCCTGGGTGCGGATCGCGGTGGAGCCGATGTGCTCGCCGACCAGGTCGACGCGGGACACCTCGACGAGATGGCCCTTCTCCAGCACGCCGAGGGAGGCGAGGATCTCGCCGTACAGCCGCGCGACCGTGGTCTTGCCGGTGCCGGGGGAGCCGGTGAAGACCAGATGGCGCTTGACGGAGGCCGCCTTCAGGCCCGCCTCACGGCGGCGCCGGCCCACCTCGATCATGTCGGTGAGGGCGCGGACCTCCCGCTTGACGCTCTCCAGGCCCACCAGCGCGTCGAGTTCGCCGAGCACGTCCTTCGCGGTCCGGGCGGGCTCGGCGGGCGGCACGGCGACGAGCGGCGGCTCCGGTTCGGTGGTGCGCTGTCCGGGGATCGCGCCCAGCAGCCCCGGCGACGGGCTCACCGTCTGCGCGGCCGTCTCCCGCGCCACGGGCGGCCGCAGGCCCCCGCTCTCGTCGCTGGTGCAGTCCTCGACCACGGGACCCGCCCCGCCCGAGGCGTCCGGGCCGCCGTCCGCGAACTCGTACCCCCCGCGCGCGCACCGCTCCGTGCGGCACTTGCGCAGCGTCGTGCGGCAGCCGTCGATCACATGGAAGCCGTAGCCGCCGCTGCCGGTCACCCGGCAGCCGACGAAGCTGCCGCGGCCCCCGGCCGACACGTAGAAGCCGGCCTCGGCGGGGGAGGAGACGGTGCACCGCTCGACGGTCGGGTCGGCGCCCTTGGTGACGATCACGCCGGTCTGCGTGCCGTCCAGCGTGCAGTTGTTCAGCGTGCCGCCGCTGCCGTGGTCGCGGAACCACGCGCCCGTGGCCGCCTCCCTGATCCGGCAGTCGTCGAGCTGCGCGGTCGCGCCGTCGCTCACCGACACGGCCGTGTTGCGCACCTGGGACAGATCGCTGTCGACGACGTCCGCGCGGGAGCCGCGGTCCAGCACGAACAGCGCGTCCGGCACGTCGTGCACGCGGCACGACTCCAGCACCGCGGTCGCGCCGTCGCTGACCCACACGGCCGGGTAGTCGCCGGTGCTGTCGAAGATCTCGCACTGGTTGGCGTCCACGCGGGTGCCCGGGTCCCACACCGACAGGCCGTTGCGCCCGAACTGACGCACCGTCGTCCGCGTCAGCGTCAGCACGGAACGCGACCGCAGGTCCACCGCGTTCTCCGGGATGTCGTGGATGCGGCAGTCGGCGAGGGTCAGCACGGCGTCCGTGTCGAGGGTGACCCCGTCCGCGGTGGTGCGGTGCACATCGCAGTCGGTGAGGTGGGCCGTGGCCCGCCCGGTGACCTGGACACCGCTGCCCCGGACCTCGTACACCTCGCAACCCACCGCCTCCAGGGCGGAGTTGTCGCCGGTCGCGGTGAGGCCCGCGCCCGAGGCGTGGTGCACCCGGCAGCGCTCCAGCCGGGGGTGGGCGCCGCCGCGCACCGCGACCCCCGACTGCCCGGCCGCCACCACCTCGCACTCCTCGAACACCCCGCCGCCGCCGTCGAGTACGGCGATGCCGATGCCCGCCGGGTTGTCGACGGTGCAGCGCCGCACGGTCGGCCTGGCGCCGCCGCGCACCTCGATGCCGGCCGCCGACCTGGTCACGATCCGCACGTCCCGCAGCTCGGGCGTGCCCTCCTCCACCAGCAGCGCCGGCGCGGCCGCGTCCTGCCCCTCCACGTGCAGGTCCTGGACCACGGCCGCGGCGCGCACGGTCAGCGGCACGCCGTCCACGGGTGCGATGCGCACCGAGCCGGGGGAGCCCTCGGGGCCGCGCAGGGTCACCGCCCGGTGGACGACGAGGTTCTCGCGGTAGGTGCCCGGGGCGACGGTGAGGACGTCGCCGTCCGCCGCGGCCTCCAGGGCGGCGGCGAGCGATGCGTACTCACCTGTGCGGCGCCGCCACCGCGATGTGCCGGTGTGCGTCACCTGGACCGTGCCCTGTGCCATGGTGTTGCTGTGCCCCCAGCTCGTCGTGCGCGGGTTGATGCCGAGTGCGTCGGCCGGACCACCGTAGCGTGCGCGCGGGCGGTCGGCCGACCAGAGCCGGAACGCCGTCAGCTGCCGGTGCCGGTGCGGCCCCAGTCGGGGCCCGCGCGGTCCCAGGCCTGGTCCCAACGCGCGTACCTCCGGCGGACCATGCGCCAGACGATCAGCCGGCGTATGCCCTCCACGGCGCCGGCGGTCAGCGCGGACGCGCCGAGTCCGGCCAGCACGGCGTGGGTCGCGGCCGTGGCCGCGTCCAGGGGCCGGGCCGTGATACGGCCGTGCCGATCCGTCCACAGCGGGAAGCGGTCGCCCGGGCGGGGGTTCCTCAGGGCGCAGGTGACCGCGGCGTGCTGCCGGGTGCCGTCCGGGGCCGTCCAGTCGGCGACCACGCGGCTGCGGAACTCCCGCCCCGAGGAGGTCTCCGGATCGGGCTCCACCGTCAGGCGCTCGAGCCCTCGCACCACGGTGGCCGTCACAGGGTGCCGGTCCTGGCGCTGGTCCCGGACGGAGCGCTGCAGGGCGTCCTGGGCGACGCTGCCGACGACGGAGCCGACGACGGGGGCGGCGACCAGGACGAGCAGCAGCGCCACCAGCGCCACCCACGACTCGGCCAGATCGGTCCCCCGCCGCAGCGGGTTGTGCCGCCAGCGCCAGAGTCCGCTGATTGACCGCACCGTCCCGCACCCCCCTTCCCGCTCCGTGATAGCCCCCGCACGCACCGTGCGCCTGCCGAACCCCGGAAGAGAGAGCGACGTCACCCCTTGCCCGGGTCCTTCGGCGAAGGCCGCGTCATCCGTCCAACGCCCGGGCCGCGGCCGCGGGTTCCCGGCCGCCCGGAGATCACCCGAGGATCGTGACCGGGTCGTCGAGCCGGAGCGTGCCGGTGCGCTCGGGCACCAGGTTCTGGCCGAAGGCCAGGTCGCCGCCGACGCGGCGGTGGCGCGCGAGGGTGCGCAGCGGCTCCCTGCCGCGCTCGGCGGTGCGCTGGTCGGTCGTCGTCACCACGCAGCGGCCGCAGCGCTTGGTGACCCGGAAGACGACCTCGCCGATCGCGACGCGGGACCATGCGTCCTCGGCCCAGGCGGCGGTGCCGGCCACCACGACGTTCGGCCGGAACCGGTTCATGGGCAGTGGGCCCTCGCCGGCGTGCTCGCCCCGCGCGATCAGCGAGTTGAGGGCGTCCAGCGACGCGACGGTGGTGAGCAGCAGCGGGAAGCCGTCGGCGAAGCTCACCGTCTCTCCCGGCAGGGCGTGTTCGGGCGCGACGGGCCGGCGCCGGGCGGGCTCGTCCATGTGGACCAGACGGACGTCGGCCCCCAGGTAGGCGCTGCACCAGGCGTGCGCGGCGGCCGCGGCCGGTACGGCCTCCACCTTCTCGCCGAAGATGTCGACCGTCACCGTGACGCCCGGCTCCGGGACGGGCACGGTGACCGCCTCGTGCCCCGGTGCGGAGAGCCGGAGGCCGCCGTCGGGCCGGAGCTCGGCGGCGGCCAGTGCGAGGCGTGGCTGCCCGCGTTGGGTGACGACCTTTCCCCCGTCGTCGATCACCACCCAGCGCCGGTGCCCGGCCAGTCCCCAGGGCTCCACGGCGCAGCTTTGCAGCGCCACGCCCCGGAACGCCTTGACCGGGTGGATGTGCAGCGAGTGCAGCTCCGCGTTCCCCATGACCTCATCCTGCCAGGTGGCAGGGGCGGTCAGGGGGGATCAGTAGCCGCGGTACTGCTGGTTGCCGTAGGGGTCCTGGTACGGCGCGGCGGCGGGCCGGGGAGCCGCCGGACGCATCGCCTCGTAGCCGGTGTTGGTCGCCATCGGGCGCATCGGCTGGGGCTGCTGCGGGCCGGGGTATCCGCGCGGCGCGGTGGCCTGCTGCGGGATGTACGCCGCGGGCGCCTGCTGCAGCGGGGCGGGCTGCGGGGTTTGCGGGTACCCGTAGGAGGGCTGGGACGGGCCGGCCGGGAGGGCGGGCAGCGCCGACGGGAGCGCGGGAAGGTGATGTCCCGTGTCGTACTGCGCGGGGACCCGGATCGGGGCGATCTGCGGGGTGCCCCGCTCGGCCACGAGCGAGTCGTAGATCGGGGTGTCCGGGAAGGAGGCGGAGTAGTAGCCGCCGCCATAAGTGGAGCGGGGGGAGGTCATGGCACATAAGTTAAGCCCACGATGTGCTGGTTGGGGAGACCGATAAGAGGGTTGTTTTCCGTGTCGGCGGTGACGCGGGATCCCCAATGTGAGCGAATTCGTCGAAAAGGGGCGCCGATCCGCGGGCTGATCGTGTAAAGCCCGAGTTCCCGGCGGGTTACCGGCGGTCGGCCGGACGTGTTCCGGTGCTCCCCCCCGGACGTGTTCCGGTGCTTCTCATGGGAGTTCGCGGTTCCCGGGAATAGGTTGGGCGGGTAGGGAGCCGGCGGACTGCCGCGGCATCGGTCGGCGGGAGACGCGATGGGGGCGTACATGTCATTGACGAAGGGGTCGAACACGCCGGTGCCGAGCACGGCCCTGCGGGTCGCGCTGGGATGGCGGGCGGGACCGGGCGTGCCCGACGCGGACGCCTCGGCGCTGCTGCTGACCGGCGGAAAGGTGAGCTCCGACGCGGACTTCGTCTTCTACAACCAGCCGGTGCACCCCTCCGGCACGGTCCGCCACGAGGGCAAGCGCGATCTCGGCGGCCGGGTGACCGACACCCTCCTCGTCGACCTCGCGCGCGTGGGGCCCGCGGTCGAGCGGGTGGTGCTCGCCGCCTCCGCGGACGGCGGGACGTTCGGGCAGGTGCCGGACCTGTACATCGAGGTCCGCGACGCCGACCGGGACACGGTGGTCGCCCGCTTCGACAGCCCCGGCGCCACCGTGGAGAGCGCGTTCGTGCTCGGCGAGTTCTACCGCCGCCAGGGCGCCTGGAAGTTCCGGGCCGTCGGCCAGGGCTACAGCAGCGGACTGGAGGGCCTGGCCACGGACTTCGGCATCACCGTGGACGAGCCGCGGCAGCACGCGGTACCGCCGGCGGCGCCCGCCGCCCCGGTCACGGCGGCCCCGCCGACGACCCCCGTCACCGCGCCCCCGCCCGCCGGGCCGCCCGCGCCGCTTCCGCCACCGGTCGCGCTCCCGGGCACCGTGCCCCCGCCCCCGACCCCCGCGCCGCCGGCGCCGCCCGCGGCCCCGGTCCGCCTGACCAAGGTGACGCTCACCAAGGCCGCCCCGTCGGTGTCGCTGGCCAAGCAGGGCGGAACCTCGGGCGCCATGCGCGTGAACCTCAACTGGCAGGTGCGCAAGCAGTTCTCCGGCTGGGGCGGCAAGCGCGGACGGGCGGTCGCCCTGCACGCGGACCTCGACCTCGACCTGTGCGCCCTGTACGAACTCGCGGACGGCCGCAAGGGAGTCGTCCAGGCCCTCGGCAACGCCTTCGGGGCGCTCCACCGGCCTCCGTACATCCACCTCGACGGCGACGACCGCACCGGCGCCTCGGCCGACGGCGAGAACCTCACGATCAACCTCGACCACACCCGCGACTTCCGGCGCGTTCTCGTCTTCGTGACGATCTACGAGGGGGCCCGCTCCTTCGCCGACCTGCACGCCACCGTCACCCTCCGGCCGCAGCACGGCGCCCCGATCGACTTCTCGCTGGACGAGTGCACGGTCCCCTCGACGGTCTGCGCGCTCGCCCTGATCACCAACACCGGCGGCGAGCTGGTCGTCCGGCGGGAGGCGCAGTACCTGGTGCCCGAGCGCGGGGTGAGCCCGCAGCGGACCGTCGACCGCGCCTACGGCTGGGGCATGAACTGGACCCCCGGCCGCAAGTGAGCGCCGCCGGCGGGCGCGACGGACGCCGGGGGAGCGGGAGTCAGCCCTCCTCGGCCACGGCGTCCACGTCGGCCACGGCGTCCGGGCGGGCGTAGGTGCGGCCCTTCCAGGCCGCGCCCCGGCCCCGGTGGTGCTGCACCGCCGAGTCGACCGTCATCAGCAGATAGAGGAACGCGGTGACGGGAAGCAGCGGAGCGAGCCACGGCGGCTGGCGGTAGTAGCGGAGCATCGGGAGGTACGTCGCCGCCATCACCAGCCAGGCGAGCCCACCGGCGAGCGCGGCCGCCGGACTCCCCGTCGCCAGGCCCGCCGCCAGGGTCACGGGCGGCGCGAGGTACACGAGGGCCATCCCGGCCACCGTGCCGCACAGCAGCAGCGGGCTGTGCCGCAGTTGGGCGTACGCGCTGCGCGAGACCATCCGCCACAGGTCGTGCAGCCGCGGGTAGGGGCGCACGCTCTCGACGTGGTCGGCGAGGCCCAGCCAGACGCGGCCCCCGCCGCCCTTGACGGCCCGCGCGAGCGCCACGTCGTCGATCACGGCGTGCCGGATCGCGTCCGGGATCCGCGCCCGCTCGGCGGCCTCGGCGCCCAGCAGCACGCAGCCCCCCGCGGCTGCCGCCGTCCGCGTGCCCGCGCGGGCGATCCGGCGGAAGGGATAGAGCTGCGCGAAGAAGTAGACGAAGGCCGGCACCACGAGCCGCTCCCACAGGCTCTCCACCCGCAGCCGGGCCATCTGCGACACGACGTCGAAGTCCCCGGCGCGGGCCGCCGCCACCAGACGGCGCAGGCTGTCCGGGTCATGGGCGATGTCCGCGTCCGTCAGGAGGAGGTAGCGGGGGGCCCGCGCGCGTGCCAGGGCGATGCCGTGGCGTACGGCCCACAGCTTGCCGGTCCAGCCCGCGGGCGGCTCGCCCGGCGAGGACACGGTCAGCGGCAGGCCGCCGTGCCGACGCGCCAGCGCGCGGGCCAGCTCCCCGGTGCCGTCCGAGCTGCCGTCGTCGACGAGGAAGACCTCCGCCCGCCCGGGATACTCCTGGGCGAGCAGGGACGGCAGGCTCCGGGGCAGGACGGCGGCCTCGTCCCGCGCGGGGACCACGACGCAGACCGGCGGCCAGTCGTCCGCGCCGGTGCGCACCTGCGGCCGTCCGTCCGGAGCGGCGCACTCCGGCGGCCGTCCGTCCGCGGCGGTGCTCACCGCCCTCCGTGCGCCCGGGGCGCCGGACACCGGCGGCCGTCCGTCCGGCCCCAGGGCCCCGCCCGCCCGGTCCCCGCCCGCCCGGTCCCGGCCCGGTCCGACCCCGTCCGGCCGGGCCTCGCCCGGTGGCCCTCCGCCCGGCGGCAGTCTGACGTCGGTGCGCCAGAAGAAGCCCTGGCCGAGCAGCAGCCACAGCCAGGCGGCGAGTGATACGGCGGCGGTCCACACGAGCGCGCTCACTCGCGCAGTCTGCCCCACCCGGCCGGGCCGCCGGGGCCCATCGTCTATCGTGGCCGGGTGAAGATCGCGCTCATGGACTCCGGAATCGGCCTTCTTCCCGCCGCCGCCGCGGTACGCCGGCTGCGGCCCGACGCGGATCTCGTGCTCTCCTGGGACCCCGACGGGATGCCCTGGGGACCGCGCACCCCGGAGGACATCACGCAGCGGGCCCTGGACGTCGCCGGAGCCGCGGCCGCCCACGAGCCGGACGTCCTGATCGTCGCCTGCAACACCGCCTCGGTGCACTCCCTGCCCGTGCTGCGCGCCCGCTTCGAACCCCGCCTGCCCATCATCGGCACGGTGCCCGCGATCAAGCCGGCCGCGGCGGGCGGCGGACCCGTCGCGATCTGGGCGACTCCCGCCACCACCGGCAGCCCCTACCAGCGCGACCTGATCGAGCGGTTCGCCGACGGGGTGACCGTCACCGAGGTGCCGTGCCCCGGCCTCGCGGACGCAGTGCACCACGCCGACGAGGCGGCCGTCGAGGCGGCGATCGCCGCGGCCGCCGCCCGCACCCCCGACGACGTGACGACCGTTGTCATGGGCTGCACCAACTACGAGCTGGTCGCCGAGCGCATCCGCGCGGCCGTCCAGCGGCCCGGGCGGCCGCCGCTCATCCTGCACGGCTCCGCCGGTGCGGTGGCGGCCCAGGCGCTGCGCCGGATCGGCGCCGACCCGGTACCCGAGGCCGATGTCGACAGCGCGCTGACGGTGCTGCTCAGCGGGCGCGAGGCCGAGCTGCCCGACACCGCACTCAGCTACGAGGAGGGCCGCCTCCTCCAGGTGGTCACCCCCGCCCGCTGACCGGCCCGAACGCACCGGACGCGGGCCCTGCGCCGCGCGTCCGCGGGGGCCGGTCACGCTCCGCGACGCCCTACCCGCCCGGCGAAACCTGAGTAACCTCGTTGGCATGAGGGACCATCCCCGCGGCGAGGACACCCCCCACTCCGAGGTCTGGACCGGACGCGCCACCAACCGGTTCCAGTGGCTGCTGGCGCTGGTCGGCGCAGGCTGCATGGCTCTCGGCGTCGAGTTGGCCGTCGACTCCGCCTGGAGCTCCGGCGTCGCCCCGCTGGTGATGTCCGTGGTGGGCTGCATCGCGGCCGGACTGCTGGTCCTCTTCGGCACCCTCGCCTTCGTGCACGTGGCGCTGAGGGTCGACACCGACTCGCTGGAAGTGCGCTGCGGCCACATCGGCCTGCCGCGCCGCCGCATCCCCCTCGACCATGTCGCGGGCGCCGAGTTCGACCCGCACGTCACCCCGCGCCACTGGGGCGGCTGGGGCTACCGCTGGCGGCCCGAGAAGGGCACCGCGGTCGTCGTACGGCGGGGCGAGGGCGTCGTGCTGCGCCTGTGGGACGGCCACACCTTCACGATCACGGTCGACAACGCCGAGTCGGCGGTCCGCGTGATCAGGGCCCGCCTGCGGCCGCCGTCACCGGGCGCGGCCTGAGCGCCGGCTCCGCTGCGGCAGCCGTCACCGGGCGCGGCCTGAGCGCAGGCTCCGCGCCGGCCCCGAGGGGGACCCCGGGCGCGACCGCGCGTCCGACGCGGCTCAAGGCGCCGGACGGCCCCGGCGTGACACCGGCTCCGCCACGGAGGGTCCCGGCTCCTCGGCCAGCGGGCGTGCGGTGGCCGTCCCCGCCAGCAGTCCCACGCCCACGGTCACGGCGGTGAAGCTCAGCGCGTTGCCGACCGCGGCGATCGCCGCCACCGCCGTCAGGACCGCCCCGGCCGTGAGCGCCACCGGCGTGGGGCGCGCGGTGCGCCACAGCGCGTGGAGCAGCCAGCCGTACGCGGCCGCCAGCAGGAGCACACCGGTCAGTCCCTGCTCGGCCGCCTGCTGCAACAGGGCCGAGTGCGGCTTGCCGTCCGGCTGGAGCGACTGGGCGGCCACCGGGCTGAACTCCACGAACCGGCCCGGACCCACGCCCAGGCCCGTGTTCCGGTGGGCGAGGCGCAGCGCGTCCCGCCACAGCTCGATCCGGTGCCGCGTCAGCCGACCCTCCGCGGCCACGGCGAGCCCGGCGGGCAGGACACGCGCCGCGACCGCCCACGCCAGTCCCGCCACCCCGGCCGCGGCCGCGGCCAGGCCCGCGACGGCCGCCCCGCGGCGCCGCACGCGGCCTGCCGCCGCGGAGACGAGCAGCACCGCGCCGCAGCAGGCGAGGCCGACGGCGGAACCGAGCACCGCCGCGGCCACCGCGACGGCGACGGCCAGGGCCCCGAGCGCGAACCGGAGCGCCGGGGCGGACGCGGCCCGGGCGGCGCAGCAGGCGGCGCCCGCGGACAGGGTCAGTACGGCGGCGGTGGCCCCGGCGTGTCCCAGCGGGGCGGCGAACTGCGGTCCGGGGACCAGCCCCGGGACCGCCAGCGTCAGTCCCAGTCCCGCCAGCGCCCCGGCGCAGGGGGCGGCGACCGGCAGCAGGGCCCCGCAGATCCGGCCCGTGGCGTATCCGGCGGCCACGGCCAGCACGGCGAGCAGCACACCCTCGGGGCGGCCGTCGTGCAGCGTGCCGGTGATCAGCGACCAGGTGGCGCAGGCACCGAGCACCACGACGCCGCTCGCATCGGAAACGATTCGTCTGCGGCTGTCGACGAGACCCTCGCCGTGGCCGCCGCCGTGGCCGTGGGCGACACGGCCGGTCCCGTTGTGGCCGTCGGTGTCCCGGCTGTTCCGGTCCCGCCCGTCGGTGTTCCGGCCGTCGGTGTCCTGGCCGCCACCGCCCGGGCCGTCACCGACGGTCCGTCTTCCGCTTCGGCCGTCCGCCCCGTCGGCCGGTCTCCTGTCCGTGGTTCGCACCCCTCGCCCCCCGCACCCTTGCCCCCGGCCGCGCCCCCGCACGCCGGTCGCTCCCCGCCCGTGACCGGACCCCGGCCGACCGGCCGGAACGGCCGCACGACACAGGCTCCGGCACACCGTAACGGCTGATGACCGGATTGGGGACGTCTCGTGCGGGACCGATGCCGTTGCGGACGATGTGGCCGCCGTGTCCGGAGCCGGGAGCCCGCCGGACGCCGCCGGAGGGCGGGGCCCGGTCACGGACCGTGCTGTCGACCCCCTGGTCACGCGCCGTAGACTCCCGGGGTGACCGTCACCGCAACTTCCGTCGACGAGTCGGACCGGCTGCGACCGCAGACCGCCGCCGCGCCCTGGCGCGCGAAGCTCGTTCGGCTCGTGCCCGCCGTCGCCGCGATCCTGGCCGGGGTGCTCCTCTACATCAGCTTCCCCCCGCGCACCCTGTGGTGGCTGGCGCTGCCGGCCTTCGCCGTCCTCGGCCGGGTGCTGCGAGGCCGAGGCTGGAAGGCGGCCCTCGGCCTCGGTTACCTCTTCGGCCTCGGCTTCCTGCTGCCGCTGCTGGTATGGACCGGCGTGGAGGTCGGCTCCGGCCCCTGGCTGGCGCTCGTCGCGGTGGAGTCGGTGTTCGTCGCGCTGGTGGGCGCGGGCATCGCCGCGGTGTCCCGGCTGCCCGCCTGGCCGCTGTGGGCGGCGGCCGTGTGGATCGCCGGCGAGGCGGTACGCGCCCGCGTGCCGTTCCGCGGCTTCCCCTGGGGCAAGATCGCCTTCGGCCAGGCGGACGGCGTGTTCCTGCCGCTGGCCGCGGTGGGCGGCACCCCGGTGCTCGGCTTCGGCGTCGTCCTGTGCGGCTTCGGCCTGTACGAGGTCGTACGGCTGGCCGGGGAGGGGCGGCGCGCCGGTGCCGTACGGCGGCCGGCCGCCGCCGCCGCGCTGCTGAGCGTGGCCGTCCCGGTCGCGGGCGCCGTGGCCGCCCGCCCCCTGGTGAGCGACAAGGCGGAGGACGGGACCGCGACCGTCGCGGTCGTCCAGGGCAACGTGCCCCGCGCGGGCCTGGAGTTCAACGCGCAGCGGCGGGCCGTCCTCGACTACCAC
Source organism: Streptomyces sp. NPDC086766 (assembly GCF_044746005.1). NCBI lineage: Bacteria > Bacillati > Actinomycetota > Actinomycetes > Kitasatosporales > Streptomycetaceae > Streptomyces > Streptomyces sp. NPDC086766. The sequence goes on from NZ_JBIVBI010000003.1 coordinate 345,524, forward strand.
GCGCGGGAGACGCTCCGGCTGGCGGAGCGGGTGAAGGCGGGCAAGGTCCCCCGGCCCGACGTCGTGCTGTGGCCGGAGAACTCCTCCGACATCGACCCCTTCGCCAACGCCGACGCGCGGATGGTGATCGAGGAGGCGGCCAAGGCCGTCGGCGTGCCCGTCTCCGTCGGCTCCGTCGTGGAGCGGGACGGCAGACTCCTGAACGAGCAGATCCTGTGGGACCCGGCCAAGGGGCCCGTGCAGACGTACGACAAGCGGCAGGTCCAGCCCTTCGGCGAGTACCTGCCGCTGCGCTCGCTGCTCGGCGCCGTCAACAAGAACTGGACGTCGATGGTCCGCCAGGACTTCAGCCGGGGCACCGAGCCGGGCGTCTTCACCGTCGGCGACGCCAAGATCGGCCTCGCCACCTGCTACGAGGCCGCCTTCGACTGGGCCGTGCGGGACACGGTCACCGACGGCGCGCAGATGATCTCCGTGCCGAGCAACAACGCGACCTTCGACCGCAGCGAGATGACCTACCAGCAGCTCGCCATGTCCCGGATCCGCGCGGTCGAGCACAGCCGGACCGTGACCGTCCCGGTGACCAGCGGCGTCAGCGCGATCATCATGCCCGACGGGCGGATCACCCAGAGGACGGGCATGTTCGTGGCCGACTCCCTGGTGCAGAAGGTGCCGCTGCGCTCCTCCGAGACGCCCGCCACCCGGCTGGGCATCCTGCCGGAGATCGCCCTCGTCCTCGTCGCCGCCGGCGGCCTCGGCTGGGCGATCGGGGCCGGTGCGCGCGGCCGGCGCGCCGGTGACGCGTAGCCGTACGCCGGTCGTACGCCCCCGGCCGCGCGCCGGGGGAGCCGGACCGGCCCGCTAGGGTCGGGCCATGGCCACTCCTGACTTCATCCGCACGATCCGGGCCTCCGCGGGGCAGCAGTTGCTGTGGCTCCCGGGGGTCACCGCCATCGTCTTCGACGACGAGGGGCGGGTGCTGCTCGGCCGCCGCGCCGACACCCGCAGGTGGTCGGTGATCGGCGGCATCCCGGAGCCGGGGGAGCAGCCCGCCGCCTGCGCCGTGCGCGAGGTGCAGGAGGAGACGGCCGTGCACTGCGTCGCCGAACGGGTCGTCCTGGTCCAGGCGCTCGAACCGGTCACCTACGGCAACGGCGACATCTGCCAGTACATGGACATCACCTTCCGCTGCCGCGCGGTGGGCGGCGAGGCACGGGTCAACGACGACGAGTCCCTGGACGTGGGCTGGTTCCCGGTGGACGCGCTGCCCGAGCTCAACGAGTTCGGGCTGTTCCGGATCAAGCAGGCCCTGAGCGACGCACCCACGTGGTTCGACCCCACGGCCTCCGACTGAAGTATGGGTTGCTGCCACATGTGGCAGGGGTGGGGGCGTGCCTAGGGTCGGCACATGACCACGCCCGACGCCCTTCCGGCCCCCCACGCCCCCTCGCTCGACCTCGGCGGTCGCACGGCTCTCGTCACCGGTGCCGCCGGCGGGATCGGCCGCGCCTGCGCGCTGCGGCTGGCCGCCGCCGGGGCGAAGGTCAGAGCCGTCGACCGGGACGCGGCCGGCCTGGACGCGCTCGCCGAGCAGTCCGGCGCTCTGGCGGGCACCCTCGAGCCGCATGTCCTGGACCTCACCGACCTCGATGCCGCCGAGCAGGCGGCCGCGGGCACGGACGTGCTCGTCAACAACGCGGGCCTGCAACTGGTGCGTCCCATCGAGGAGTACCCGCCCGAGGTGTTCCACACGGTGCTGACCGTGATGCTGGAGGCGCCGTTCCGGCTCATCCGCGGCGCACTGCCCCACATGTACGGGCAGGGCTGGGGCCGCATCGTCAACGTCTCCTCCGTGCACGGCCTGCGCGCCTCCGCCTTCAAGTCGGCGTACGTCGCGGCCAAGCACGGCCTGGAGGGACTGTCCAAGACGGCCGCCCTGGAAGGCGCCCCGCACGGCGTCACCTCCAACTGCGTGAACCCCGCCTACGTCCGCACACCGCTGGTCGAGAAGCAGCTCGCCGACCAGGCGCAGGCGCACGGCATCCCCGAGGAGCGGGTGCTGTCCGAGGTGCTCCTGCAGGACAGCGCGGTCAAGCGGCTGATCGAGCCGGAGGAGGTCGCGGAGGCCGTGGCGTATCTGTGCAGCCCGCAGGCGTCCTTCGTCACCGGCACCTCGCTGGTGCTGGACGGCGGCTGGACCGCGCACTGACCGACCCGGCGTCCGCCCCTCCGCCGAGTTGTCCACAGGGCTCGGCGGACGGGCGGACGATGGGGAATCCTGTGAGCATGTCCAGCGATCACGTGCGGTCCGCCGGGCGCCCCGCCAACGGCACCGGGGCGCCGGCCGGCCCTGCCGACGCCACCTCCGGCGTCGTGGCCGACGGCGCCGAAGCGCCCTTCCTCGAACTGCTCGCCCGGGGCGCGCCCGCGGAGGCCTACGAACAGCCGGTGCTGCTCGCCCGCGCCGAGGGCCGGCCGGACGCGTGGATCGCCGCCCTCGACCACGCCAAGGCCCTCGCCCTGCGCGTGCGCGCGGAGCTGGAGGGGCGCCGGCGACGCGAGGCGGAGCTGTCCGCCCTGTTCGAGACCGCCCACGACCTGGCCGGCCTGCGGGACCTGGACTCGGTGCTCCAGGCCATCGTGCAGCGCGCCCGCTCCCTGCTCGGCACGGACGTCGCCTACCTCACCCTGCACGACGAGGACCGGGGCGACACGTACATGCGCGTGACCGAGGGCTCGGTGGCGGCCCGCTTCCAGCAGCTGCGTCTGGGCATGGGGGAGGGCCTCGGCGGCCTGGTCGCCCAGACGGCCCGCCCCTACGTCACCGACGACTACTTCAAGGACCCCCGCTTCCAGCACACCGGCACCATCGACACGGGAGTGCGGGACGAGGGCCTGGTCGCCATCCTCGGCGTGCCCCTCGTGCTCGGTTCGCACGTCATCGGGGTGCTGTTCGCGGCGGACCGGCGGGAGCGGGTCTTCGAGCGGGAGCAGATCGCGCTGCTCGGCTCCTTCGCCGCCCTGGCCGCGGCCGCCCTCGACAGCGCCAACCTGCTCTCCGAGACCCGCTCGGCCCTGGCCGGTCTGGAGAAGGCCAACGAGATCATCCGCGACCGCAGCGCCGTCATCGAGCGGGCCTCCGACGTCCACGACCGGCTCGCCGAGCTCGTCCTGCGCGGCGGCGGCGTCCACGACGTGGCGGCCGCGGTCTCCGAGGTCCTCGCCGGCACGGTCGAGTTCACCGAGGCCGCCGCCGTACCCGCCGAGGCGCTGGAGGCGTCCCGGGCCGACGGACACGCGGTGCGGCACGGCGACGACTGGGTCGCGGCCGTCGCGGCGGTCGGAGAACTGCTCGGCGCGCTGGTGCTGCGCGGCCACCCCGCACTCGACCCCGTCGACCAGCGCACCCTGGAGCGCGCCGCGATGGTCACCTCGCTGCTGCTGCTCGCCCGGCGCTCGGCCGCCGAGGCCGAGCAGCGCGTCCGCGGCGAACTGCTCGACGACCTGCTCGACGGCCGCGACCGCGACCCGCGCCTGCTGCGCGAGCGGGCGTCCCGGCTGCGCGCCGACCTGGACTCCACCCAGGTCGTGCTCGCCGCCCGCCTCGACGCCCCGACCGCCGACGCCGACCAGGAGGCCGACGCCCGGCGCCGACTGTGGTCGGCCGCCTCCCATCTGGCCGCCACCCGGCACGGACTGGCCGCCGCCCGCGACGGCGGCACGGTCCTGCTGCTGCCCCTGGGCCGCGGTGACACCGCCACGGAGGTGGCCCGCCGCACCGCCCGACACCTCGGCACCGCCGTGCACGAGGCGGTCACCGTCGGGGCCTCCGCGCCGGTGGAGGACCTCGCCGTCCACCCCGACGGCGTATCCGCCGCCTACGCGGAGGCCCGGCGCTGCCTGGAGGCCCTGCGGCTGCTGGGGCGCTCCGGCGACGGCGCCGCCGCCGAGGACTTCGGCTTCCTCGGCCTGCTGCTCGCGGGCGAACGGGACATCGCCGGCTTCGTCGACCGCACCATAGGCCGGGTCGTCGCCTACGACGAGCGGCGCGGCACCGACCTGGTGCACACCCTGGACGCCTACTTCGCCTGCGGCATGAGCCCGGCCCGCACCAAGGACGCCCTGCACGTCCACGTGAACACGGTCGCGCAGCGCCTCGAGCGCGTCGGCCGCCTGCTCGGGGACGACTGGCAGACCCCCGCCCGCGCCCTGGAGATCCAGCTCGCCCTGCGCCTGCACCGGCTGTCGGCACCGGCACGGCTCTGACCCCATGCCGCCAGACGCCCCCGGGGTCCCGTACGGCGCGCGGCCCACTCCGGCGCGTGCCCGCGTACGCGAAGGCCCTCGTACGCGAAGGCCCCCGTACGCGCGGGGCGTACGGGGGCCGGAGCGGTGGCCGGGCCGGGCCGGACCGCGCGGGGCCGTCGGGCGGGGCGCGGTCCGGTCGGCTGGGGTGACGGCCGACGCGGCCGTCACCCGACAAGGCCGTCGGGCGCGTCAGGCGGTGCGGGCGTCCGTCGCCGCGGCCGCAGAGGGCTCGGTCCGGTCCGAGGTCTCGACGGCGGCGAGATCCCGGTGCCGGGTCTCGCTGGCCACGCCGACGGCGATCAGGGTCAGGACGGCCGCCGCGATGACGTACAGGGCGATGGGGGTGGAGCTGCCGTAGTCGGCGAGGAGGGCGGTGGCGATCAGCGGCGCGGGAGCGCCCGCGACGACCGAGGCGAACTGCGCGCCGATGGAGGCGCCGGAGTAGCGCATCCGGGTCGCGAACATCTCGGAGAAGAAGGCGGCCTGCGGGGCGTACATGGCGCCGTGCAGCACCAGGCCCACCGTCACCGCGATGAGCAGGTTGACGAACGTACCGGTGTCGATGAGGGAGAAGAACGGGAACATCCACAGGCCGACCCCGGCCGCGCCCAGCAGGTAGACGGGACGGCGTCCGATGCGGTCCGAGAGCGCGCCCCAGGCCGGGATGACGGCGAAGTGCACGGCGGAGGCGATCAGCACGGCGTTCAGCGCGGTCTCCTTGGAGACACCCGCGGAGGTGACGGCGTAGACGAGGATGAAGGCCGTGATGACGTAGTAGCTGATGTTCTCCGCCATGCGCGCGCCCATGGCCACCAGGATGTCGCGCCAGTGGTGCCGCAGCACGGACACCAGCGGCAGCTTCTCCGCCGCGGCCTCGGCGTCCTGGGCCGCCTTGCGGGCCTCGGCCTGGGCCAGCGCCTGCTTGAAGACGGGCGACTCGTCGACAGAGAGACGAATCCACAGACCGACCATCACCAGGACACCGGAGAGCAGGAACGGGATCCGCCAGCCCCAGCTGCCGAACGCCTGCTCGGAGAGCAGGGCGGTCAGCAGCGACAGCACACCGGTGGCCAGCAGCTGCCCGGCCGGCGCCCCGGTCTGCGGCCAGGAGGCCCAGAAACCGCGCCGCCGCGCGTCCCCGTGCTCGGAGACCAGCAGCACGGCCCCGCCCCACTCACCGCCGAGCGCGAAGCCCTGGACCAGGCGCAGCACGGTCAGCAGGATCGGAGCCGCGGCCCCGACGCTCGCGTACGTGGGCAGCAGGCCGATCGCGAAGGTCGCGCCGCCCATCATCAGCAGGCTCAGCACCAGCAGCTTCTTGCGTCCCAACCGGTCCCCGTAGTGCCCGAACACCAGGGCGCCGATCGGCCGGGCGGCGAAGCCGACCGCGTACGTCAGGAACGCCAGCAGCGTGCCGACCAGCGGGTCGCTGTTCGGGAAGAACAGCGTGTTGAACACGAGCGCGGCGGCGGAGCCGTACAGAAAGAAGTCGTACCACTCGATGGTGGTGCCGATGAGGCTGGCGGCGACGATGCGGGGGAGGTTCGCCGGTTTCGGCGGAGCGGTTGCTGCGGAGGCCATGTGCGCCACTTCCTCGTGTGCGGTGGGGACGGGTGTACGTGTCGGCACACCGTAGGAAGACGCAGATCAGGCGCACATGTGGTGGGACACCATAGTTCTGGTCCGGGGTGTAAGGGCGGCCCCCATGCGTCGTTCAGGAGCGCGCGGCGCCCGCCTCGACCGGGAGATCGGCGAGCCGCCACTCGAGCATGCCGTCGACCAGGCGTGCCGCGCGGCGCCCCCGGGAATCCAGCAGACGGGCCGCGTCGTGGGACAGTACGCAGTTGCTTCCCCGGCAGTAGGCGATGATCTCTCCCTCGGCCGGGAGGTCCGCGAGACGGGCCTCGAGCTCGTCGAGCGGGACGGACAGGGCGCCGGGGATGTGGCCGGCGGCGTACTCCTCGGGCGGCCGTACGTCGATCACGGTGGCGGTGCCGGACCTGATCCGCTCCAGCAGTTCCTCGCGTGTCAGGCAGTCGGTGTCGTCGGGGCCGAGATAGGCGGCGCGGGCCGCGCCGGCCGCCGCACGGTGGGCGCGGGCAACGCGCTGCAGCAGCGCGTAGAGGGCCGCGACGTCGTCGCCGGCGAGACGGTAGTGGATGCGGACGCCGTCGCGGCGGGTGGTGACCAGCCCGGCCCGCTTGAGCGCCTGCAGATGGGCGGAGGCCGTGGTCAGGCCGAGCCCGGCGGCCCGGGCGAGCGCGTCGACGCTGCGCTCGCCCTGGGCGAGGAGGTCGAGCAGCTCCAGGCGTTTTCCGTGGGCCAGGGCCTTGCCGGTCTGGGCGACGGCGTCGAACAGCTCCGCTTTGCGGGCAGGATCTCCCATGTGACATCCTCCATGAATCCATGGATTATCGTAATGGAAGTTCAAGGACATCATGAGCACCTCCGTCCCCTCGCCGGCCGCCGACGGCGGAATCCGCCTCGGTCTGCGCGCCAATCTCGCCCAGTTCTCCCTGCTGGTGGCTGTGAACGCCCTGGTCGGAGGCATGCTCGGGCAGGAACGCACCGTCCTGCCGCTGCTCGCGCACAGCGTCTTCCACCTCTCCGCCTACACCGCCGCCCTGACGTACATCGTGGCGTTCGGGGCGACCAAGGCGGTCACCAACTTCTTCGCTGGGACGCTGTCCGACCGCTTCGGCCGCAAGCCGGTCCTCGTCGCCGGGTGGCTGATCGCCCTTCCGGTGCCGCTGCTGCTGATCTGGGCGCCGTCCTGGGGCTGGGTGGTCCTCGCCAACGTCCTGCTGGGCGTCAACCAGGGGCTGACCTGGTCCACCACGGTCATCATGAAGATCGACCTCGTCGGCCCCGCACGGCGCGGCCTCGCCATGGGCTTCAACGAGGCCGCCGGCTACGCCGCGCTCGCCGCCACCGCCATGGCCACCGGCGCGATCGCCGCCCACACCGCGCTGCGGCCGCAGCCGTTCTTCCTGGGCATCGCCTACGCCGCCCTCGGGCTGGGCCTCTCCGCCCTCGCCGTGCGCGAGACCCACGCGCACGCCCGGCTGGAGGCCGCTCAGCACGGCACCGCGAAGAACCCGGACCACCACGGCGAGCTGACCACCGGGCAGGTCGCCTGGATCACCAGCGCCAAGGACCGGGCCCTGTCGGCGGCGAGCTGGGCCGGCATGGTCAACAACCTCAACGACGCCCTCGCCTGGGGCATCTTTCCCCTGCTCTACGCGGCCCATGGCCTGTCCGTCGCCGCGATCGGCGTCCTCGCCGCGCTCTACCCCGCCGTGTGGGGCCTCGGTCAGCTTCTCACCGGCTGGTGGTCCGACCGCGTCGGCCGCAAGCACCTGATCACCGCGGGCATGTTGCTGCAGGCCGTCGCCATCGGGCTGGTCGCGCTCGGCACCGCCTTCCCGGTGTGGGCCCTCGCGCAGGTCCTGCTCGGCGCCGGTACCGCCATGGTCTACCCGACGCTGCTCGCCGCCATCGGGGACGTCGCCCATCCCGCCTGGCGGGCTCGCGCGGTCGGCGTCTACCGGCTGTGGCGCGACGGCGGATTCGCCGTCGGCGCCCTCCTCGCCGGGGCCCTCGCCGACGCCTACGGCCTGACCACCGCCGTCTGGGCCGTCGCCGCCCTGACCGCCGCGTCCGGGATCGTGGTCGCACTCCGCATGTACGAGACCCACACCCCGTAGCACCGCTTTCGCCGCGTCTCCGCCCTCGTCCGGGGCGGAGACGCCGGCGAAGGACGCGCCTCGGTGCGACCGGAGGCGAGGCGCGTCCTGCCGCCGACGCGCCTCCCTGTGAGACCGGACGCGAGGGTGCCGTGTGACCGCACGCGAGAAGCCCCGGAAGCCTTCAGGCTTCCGGGGTCTCGTTCCTGCGGGGCAGCGGGTCCGGCGGCGCGCTCAGTCGCGGGCCGCCGGCACGCGACTCAGCTGTTGCGCAGGCGGGCCCGTGCGCTGTCCAGGTCGCACTGGCGGCTCCGGTTGTACGGGAGCTTGCCGAGGAGGACGGCCATGCCGCATGTGTTGGTCAGGGCCGAGAAGACCAGCCCGCCCGCGACGCCCGCGGACAGCAGGCGGAAGGCCGGGTGGACGAACTCGCCCAGCGCCAGGCCGAGCAGGACGAGCGAACCGGCGACCAGGCGGACCTGGCGCTCCATGGCCCACTTCGCCTTGGCGGCACCCCGGGGGCGCTGCAGGTCGTGGCCCTGGGCCGCCCAGGCGCCGGTTCCACCGGAGAGGGTGGCGGTGTGGATGCCGTTCTCGGCGAGCATCCGGCAGGCGTTCTCCGAGCGGGCGCCCGAGGCGCAGACGACGAGGACCTCGCCGCGCTGGGCCGCGGTGCGGATGTCGGGCATGGCCGCGTCGAGCTGGTCGAGCGGGATGTTGAGCGCGCCGGGGATGTGGCCGCCGTCGTACTCGCCGGGCGTGCGGACGTCGATGACGGTCAGCTCGTGCAGGCGGGTACGGGCCTGGCCGGGATCGAGAGTGGTGGGGGTCGTCATGAGGGGAGTCATCCTTGTGCGTCGAAAGGGCTTCGAGGGGGGTAGGAGGAGAGTAGTACGGGTACCCCGCGGGGTATCAGGGGGGTGGCGTGGTCATGTCGTGATCAGACGATGACGTCGACGAGCATGAAGGCGGCGACGGCGAGCAGCACATAGGCGAAGAGGCGCTGGAGCGTCTTGCCCTTGATCTTCTTCGACAGGCGCTTGCCGTCCCAGGCGCCGAGGATGGCGGCCGCGGTGAACGGCGCGATGACCGCCCAGTTCAGCTCCACCCCGCTGCCCGCCCGGGCGGTGAGCGCGGCCAGCGAGTTGATCGTGATGACCAGCAGGCTGGTGCCGACGGCCCGGCGCATGTTCAGACCGAGCACGCTGACCAGTGCGGGGACGGCCAGGAAGCCGCCGCCGACGCCCAGGAACCCGGTCACCGCGCCGAGCCCGGCACCGGCGGCTCCCGCCTTCCCCGCGTGCACCTGGCCGGACGGCACGGTGTGCTGGGGACGCAGCATCCGCAGGGCCGCCAGCGCCGCGATGACGGCGAAGGCGACGGTGAGCACGGTCTCGGGCAGGTGGCTCGAGAGGGCGCCCGCGAGCATCGCGGGAACGATGCCCGCCGCGGCGAACAGCAGGCCGGTGCGCCAGGCCACGTTGCCGTCCCGGGCGTGCCCGACCAGTGCGGTGACCGAGGTGATGGTCACGATGATCAGGCTGGCCGTCGTGGCGGCCGCCGGAGTGAAGCCGAGGAGGTAGATCAGGGCGGGAACGGCGAGGACGCTGCCGCCCCCGCCGAGGCCGCCCAGGGCCAGGCCTATGACGGCGCCGGCCAGGAGCGCGACGATCAGAACGGTCATGCTATCGAGCCGCGGTTCCCGCGTTCGTCGACGACCGGGTGGCCCGCGGCGGCCCAGGCGCTCATGCCGCCCTTGACGTCCACGGCGTCCAGGCCGCGCCCGGTCAGCAGTTCCGCTGCCCGCTGCGAGCGGTTGCCGCTGCGGCAGATCACCACCAGAGGCCGCCCCTGGAGCGCGCCGGGCAGCGCCGCCCCGGTCTGCAGGACGGACAGCGGCGCGTGGAAGGCGTGGGGCGCGTGCCCGGCGATCCACTCGCGCTGCTCGCGTACGTCCAGCAGGACGGCCTGGGCGCCGGTGCCCTGGGTGCGTCGGAGGGCTTCGTCGACGGTGACGCGGCTCTTGCCGCGACGGAAAAGGAACATCACACAACCTCGCAAGAACTAGGGGTGGGGTACGACGGGCCTGTTCAGCCGGTCACGATCGACAGTCCGGCCTCGGGAGCGTTGTCGAAGCCGTCGTCGACGGCCACCACGTCCCGCCCGGCGGCGTCCAGCAGCGAGGCGGCGATGCCGGCCCGCATTCCTCCGGCGCAGTGAACCCAGACCGTGCCGGCCGGTACCTCGCCGAGCCGCTTGTGCATCTCGTGGATGGGGATGTGCACGGAGCCCTCGATGTAGCCGCCGGCCCGCTCGGAGTCGCGGCGGACGTCCAGGACGACGATCCCGTCCGTGCCCTGCTCGGCCAGCCCCGCGAACGTGGACCGCGGGAAGGAGGCCGGCCGGCCTCCCTCGGCGACCCATTCCTCGGGGTTGCCCGTCGCCGCGGCGGCGGGCCGGTCGATGCCGACCCGGACCAGCTCCCGCTGCGCGGCGGCCAGCTGCTCCGGGGACTCGGCGAGCAGCGTGACCGGCTTGCCCCACGGGATCATCCAGGCCAGGTAGGTGGCGATCTTGCCGTCCGCCTCGAAGTTGAACGACCCGGCCACGTGGCCCTCGGCGAAGGCGACCCGGTTGCGCAGGTCCACGACCCATTCGCCGGCGGCGAGCCGGGAGGCGATCTCCCGGGCGTCCGCCACGGCCGGCGGGGTCAGGTCCACCGGGGCCGGGCCGGCGGCGTTGGCCGGACCCATGTACGTGTAGTACGCCGGTATGTCGTCGAGGTCGGCGAGCAGCCGGGCCACGAAGGAGTCCACGTCGGTGGTGAGCGCCGCGTTGACGGCCTTCTCCTTGCCGATCGTGGTGGCGTCGCCCTCGGCCTGCGCCGAGGAGCAGAAGCTGCCGAAGCCGTGCGTGGGCAGGACGGAGGTCTCGTCCGGCAGCTCGGCCGCCAGCCGGTGCGCGGAGGCGTGCTGGGCGCGGGCCAGCTGCTCGGTCAGGCGCGGCTCGACGAGGTCGGGGCGGCCCACGGTGCCGATCAGCAGCGAGCCGCCGGTGAACGCGGCCACCGGCACGCCCTTGTCCTGCAGGACGTAGGAGGTGTGGTGCGGGGTGTGTCCGGGGGTGGCGACGGCCCGCAGTTCGAGTCCGGCGTCGAGGGCGACGGTGTCGCCGTCGGCGACCGCCACCCGCGCGAACGACACGTGCGCACCGGCCGGGACCAGGTAGGCGGCGCCGGTCACCCGGGCCAGCTCCAGACCACCGGTGACGTAGTCGTTGTGGATGTGGGTCTCCACGACGTGGGTGATCCGCACCCCGCGCCGGGCCGCCGCCACCAGCACCTGGTCGAAGTCGCGCGGCGGATCCACCGCCACGGCCGTCTCCTTGCCGCCGGCCAGATAGTGGCGGTTGCCGAGGCCTTCGAGCTCAATGGTGTCGATGAAGAACACGGAGATGTTCCTTTCCCACGGAAATTACCCCCCCGGGTATGTGTATCACCGTAACACAAGTACCCCCGGGGGTATTCCGTAAGGCGGTCAGTCCGCCCGGGAAGTGCCCCCGGGGGTCTGTGCGGTGAGCGAGGCGAGGGCCGCTTCGAGGCGGCGGGTCGCCTCGTCGGCGACGGGACGCAGGGCGTCGAGCCCGGTCAGTGTCACCATCGTGTCGGGGTCGAGCGCCTGGACGGTGGTGCCGTCGCCCTCGGTGCGGACGACCACGTTGCAGGGCAGCAGCAGCCCGATGGTGCGGTCCGTGTCCAGTGCGCGGTGCGCCAGCGGCGGGTTGCAGGCGCCGAGGATGACGTAGTCCTCCATGTCCTGGTCGAGCTTGGCCTTCAGGGTGGCGGTGACGTCGATCTCGGTGAGGATGCCGAAGCCCTGCGCGGCCAGGGCCTCCCGGACACGCTCGACGGCGGTGGCGAAGTCGGTGTCGAGGTGCACGGTGCGGTCGTAGCGCATGAGGTGGCCTTTCTGTCGGTTCGCGAGAGACGGGTGGACGGGTGTCCGGGGGGCGGTCGGCCGGACGTGCTCCGGTGCCGGCTCACGCCAGCGAAAGGAACAGCCGCTCCAGCCGGGTGCGGATCTGGGCGGCGTCCTCGCCGTTCGCCCGTCCGGCGTCGATGTCGACCACGCATGTCTGCAGGCCGCTGGCGATGATCGCGAAACCCGCCCGGTCCAGGGCGCGCGACGCCGCCGCGAGTTGGGTGACGACGTCCTCGCAGTCGCGCCCCTCCTCGATCATCCGGATGACACCGGAGATCTGGCCCTGCGCGCGGCGCAGCCGGTTCAGTACGGACTTCAGGTTTGGGCCTTCAAGCTCCAGTTCCACGGTTTTCTCCTTGAAAAATACCCCCAGGGGTACTCCCACTGTACGCCCCGGACACGCCTGAGTCCCGCCCCCCGGGTGGGGGGCGGGACTCAGGCGGCCCTCAGCTTCCCTGTGGGATCACTCTCCGCGCTGATTCAGCGCGGGCGGTCCGTCCTCCGCCGCCGTTCCCCACGCGGACGGCTCGGCGCCGGTGGTGAACGCGAGCGACCGCATCTCGCGCAGGGCGCCCGTCGTCAGGTAGGTGCGGTCGTACGCGGTGCCGTCGACGCGGGCCGACCGGATGTAGTGGTGAGCGCCGGAGGTGCCGGGGGCCGTGATCGTGAGCGCGCCGCGCGGGTAGTAGCGCCGGTCGAGGGTGAGGTCGACCCGTTCGAAGACGGGGGTGGACAGGCCCCAGGTGTCGTAGCCGGGCTGCACCGGGAAGAGGCCGAGGGACGACAGCACGTTCCACGCGGACATGGTGCCGAGGTCGTCGTTGCCGGTCATGCCGGTGGGGGTGTCCGTGAACAGGGTGAGCGCGGCGTGCACCACGTCGGTGGTCTTCCACGGCTGCCCGGTCGACAGGTACGTGTACGGGGCGATGAGGTCGGGCTCGTTCTGCGGGTTGTACTTGTCCGCGTTGTAGTAGTCGTACGGGCCGTTCACCCACACCCCGCGGGCGGTGCCCGCCGGGTCCCGCACGAGCCGGTCGTAGGCGAAGAAGGAGTCCAGCCGGTCGTTCGCCGCCCGCTTCCCGCCGATCAGGCCGACCATGCCGGGCAGGTCCTGCGGCACCAGCCACTGGTACTGCCAGGACGTGCCCTCGTGGAAGCCCTCGCTCCTGGCCGGGTCCGCCGGGCCGGCGAACGCGCCGGAGGCGTCGCGGGCGCGGAAGAACCCCGTAGAGGGGTCGAAGATCCTGCGGTAGTTCTGGGCCCGGGCGGCGTAGCGCGCCGCGTCGGCGTCATGGCCGAGGTCGCGGGCCATCTCGGCGAGCATGGCGTCCGACAGGGCGTACTCCAGCGTCGCGGACCCGCCGTGGTCGTAGTCCGAGTCGCCGGGCTTGACGTGCGGCCGGCCCTTGACGTACGGCGCGAAACCGCCCGCGACGTACTCCTTGTTCGCCTCCCGGCCCACGGCCGGCGACTCGGCGGGCGGCACGCCGTCGGCGTTCTTCCTCAGCGCCGCGTACGCCCGCTCCTCGTAGCCCTCGAGCAGGCCCTGCTGGTAGGCGTTGGTGAGGAACGGGGTGACCGGGTCGCCGGTCATGATGTTCGTCTCGACCGTGCCGTAGCCCCACTTGGGCAGCCAGCCGCTCTCCTCGTCGATCCTGATGACGGAGATCGCCATGTCGCGGGCCTCGCGCGGCGCCAGCAGCGCCAGGAGCTGGGACTGGGTGCGGTAGGTGTCCCACAGGGACCAGTTCTGGTAGTACGTGAAGCCCCGCGCGCGGTGGATCCCCCGGTCCCAGCCGGTGTACCGGCCGTCGGCGTCGCTGCCGATGTTCGGCGCGAGGAAGGACCGGTAGAGCGACGAGTAGAACGTGCGGCGCAGCGTCGGGGTGCCGCCCTGCGCGCGGACGTCGTCGAGCCGGCCCTCCCAGGCCCGCCGCGCTGCCTCGCGGACCTGCTGGAACGAACGGCCGCCCTCGGAGCGCAGGTTGACGGCCGCGCCGTGGGCGTCGACGTACGACAGGGCGGTCGTCGCCTCGACGGTCCGGTCCTTCGTCGTGTCGAAGCGGACGTAGGCGCCGTCCCGGCCGGTCCTCGAACCGTCGGTGACCGCCGAGCCGTTCCAGGTGCCGAACGCGGTGAACGGGCGGTCGAAGCGGGTGATCGTGTAGACCGTGTACGGCTCGGTGTCCTGGCAGAAGCCGCTGCCGGTGATCGCGGTGCGCACCGTCCGGTCGTCGAGGACCTCGACCCGGGTGGAGAGGGTGCGGTGCAGTGACTGGCCCGCGTCGAGCAGCACATTGGCCTTGTCGGTGGCGGGGAACGTGTACCGCTGCACGCCGGTGCGCGCGGTCGCGGTCAGTTCGGCGTCGATGCCGGTCTTCAGCCCGACCTTGTAGTAGCCGGGGCTCGCCTGCTCCGTGTCGTGGCCGAACTCGGCCTGGTACTTGGCGTAGGCGGTCTCGGCCACGTCGCCCGTGGTCGGCAGCACGGGCAGGTCGCCGCCCAGCCCGCAGCCGACGCCGGAGAGATGGACGAGCGAGAAGCCCCGGATGTGGTTCTGGGAGTGGTCGTAGCCGGTGTTGTGCCCGGTGTCCGGCGAGAACTGCACCATGCCGAAGGGCACCGCCGCCCCGGGGTAGGTGTTGCCCTCGTTCTCGGTCCCGATGAACGGGTTGACGAGGTCGGTGAGCCGGCCGCCGCCGGTGCCGGCCGCCTCGGCCGTGGGTGCGGCGAGGGCGGCACCGAGCAGCGCGGCCGCGGCAACCACCGTGCCCGCACCACGCATTCGCTGGGTCCATCGCATGAACGTCAGCCCCTCCCCGGAGAATTGGACAACGTTGTCAAAGTGGCGCGCTCATTCTTCGGCGTTCTGCGTGTACTCGTCAAGAGTGCGTGCGCGCGGCGACCGCTGGGGCCCCGGCGGCCGGCCGGCGGAGTGATTCACGGTGAATCCATACGTTTTGCCCCAAGTCCCGCTAGGGTCGGGACATGTGAACTACTACGACCTGGGCAGCCACACCCGGCGCGTGACGACGTCGTCCCCCGAGGCCCAGTCGTGGTTCGACCGCGGGCTGAACTGGACGTACGCCTTCAACCACGAGGAGGCCGTCCGCTGCTTCGAGGCGGCCGCCGCGGCGGACCCCGACTGCGCCATGGCCGACTGGGGCGTGGCCTACGCCCTGGGCCCCAACTACAACAAGCCCTGGGGGTTCTTCGACGAGCGGGACCTCGCGCGGACGGTGGAGCGCACCCACGCCGCGGTGGAGCGGGCGCACACCAAGGCGGCGTCCGCGTCCCCCGTGGAGCGGGCGCTCGTCGAGGCGCTGCGCGCCCGCTACCCACGGGCCGAGGCCGAGGACGCCGAGGACTGCTCGGTGTGGAACGCGGCCTACGCCGACAGCATGGGGGCCGTCCACCGGCTGGCGCCCGACGACCTCGACGTGGCGGCCCTGTACGGCGACGCCCTGATGAACCTCACCCCCTGGCAGCTGTGGGACATCCGCACCGGCAGCCCCGCGCCCGGCGCGCGCACGCCCGAGGCCAGGGCCGTGCTCGAAGGGGCGATGGCGACGCGGGCGGGAGCACGGCACCCCGGCCTGCTGCACCTGTACATCCACCTGATGGAGATGTCCCCGTCCCCCGAGACCGCCCTGCCCGCCGCCGACCGGCTGCGCGGCCTGGTGCCCGACGCCGGGCACCTGCAGCACATGCCGTCCCACCTGGAGGTGCTCTGCGGCGACTACCGGCGGGTGCTCTCCGACAACGCCGCGGCCGTCGCCGCCGACGAGAAGTACCTCGCCCGGGCCGGAGCGATGAACTTCTACACCCTCTACCGGTGCCACAACCTCCACTTCAGGATCTACGGCGCGATGTTCCTCGGCCGCTTCCAGGACGCGATGGAGACGGCGGAGCGGCTCGAGGCCGCCGTGCCCGAGGAACTGCTGCGTGTGGAGAGCCCGCCGATGGCGGACTGGCTGGAGGGCTTTCTCGCGATGCGGGTGCACGTGCTGATCCGCTTCGGCCGCTGGGACGACATCCTGCGCCTGCCGCAGCCGGCCGACCCGCGGCTGTACCGCGTGAGCACGGCGATGCGGCACTACGCGCGCGGCGTCGCGTTCTCCGCCACCGGCAGGATCGCCGACGCCGAGGCGGAGCGCGCCCTCTTCCGGCAGGCGGCCGCCCAAGTCCCGCGGACCCGCATGCTGTTCAACAACACCTGCGCGGACATCCTGGCGATCGCCTCGGCGATGCTCGACGGCGAACTGGACTACCGCCGGGGCGATGACGAGGCGGCCTTCACCGCGCTGCGCCGGTCGATCGAACTGGACGACGGCCTCCCGTACGACGAGCCGTGGGGCTGGATGCAGCCCGCCCGGCACGCGTACGGCGCGCTGCTCCTGGAACGGGGGCGGGTCGCGGAGGCCGAGGCGGTCTACCGGGCCGACCTGGGGCTCGACGACACGCTTCCCCGCCCGTTGCAGCACCCCGGCAACGTCTGGGCGCTGCACGGATTCCACGAGTGCCTGCTGCGGCTCGGCCGGACGGCCGAGGCACGGATCGTCGCCCAGCAGTTGAAGATCGCGACCGCGGTGGCCGACGTGCCGATCACGGCGTCCTGCTTCTGCCGCCTGGACACCGCTCCGGACGACGGCTGCTGCGGCCCGCCCTCCCGAGGCGCACCACCGTCCTGAGACGTGCGGTCTGAGACCTCGGGCGCACCACCGTCCTGAGGCGCACCGCGTCGAGCGCCCGGCCGGTCCCGCACCGGGCGCCCGGTACGGAACCGGCCGGGCGCCCGCCTACGGTGCGCCGTTCAGCGGCTCGCGTCCGCCCACCGGCGTGGGCAGCGCCGGCTCGGCCGCCGGGGAACCGGCGGTCACCTCCTCGCCGCCGAGGACGTGCTCGCCGTAGAGGTCTTCCAGCCAGGTGGTCTGGTAGATGGTGTCGAGATAGCGCTCACCGAGGTCCGGGGCGATGGCGACCGCGGTGAGCTCGCCCATGTCGTCGTGCCGGGCCAGCCAGTCCATCGCCCCGCTGACCACCGTCCCGGTGGAGCCGCCGAACAGGAACCCGCGCCGGGCCAGCCGGTGGCAGACGCGGATGGTGTCGGCCTCCTCGACCTTGATCACCTCGTCGACGTAGGACTCGTCCAGCAGGGGCGGGCGCATGCTCATGCCGATTCCCGGGATCATCCGGCGGCCCGGCTCGCCGCCGAAGGTCACCGAGCCGACGGTGTCCACCGCGACGACCCGCACGGGCCGGTGCCAGGTGCGGAAGAACCGGGCGCAGCCCATGAGGGTCCCGGTGGTTCCCGCGCCCACGAACAGCACGTCCAGCTGCGGGAACTGACGGGCGATCTCCGGCGCCGTCCTGCGGTGGTGCGCCCGCCAGTTGCCCGGATTGGTGTACTGGCTGAGCCACACGTACCGGTCGTCGGCGGCGCACAGCGCGCGCACGTAGTCGATGCGGGCGCCGAGGAAGCCCCCGTTGGCGTCCAGGTCGGCGATGACGTGCACCTCGCTGCCCAGTGCCTCCATCAGCAGGCGCGTCGACAGATTGCAGCGGGAGTCCGTCACGCACAGGAACCGGTAGCCCTTGCTCGCCGCGATCATGCTGAGCGCCACGCCCAGGTTGCCGGAGGACGACTCGATCAGCACCGAGTCCGGCGTCAGCAGCCCGTCCCGCTCGGCCGCCTCCACCATCTCTACCGCGGCCTTCAGCTTGATCGAGCCGGCGAAGTTGAACCCCTCGCACTTCAGGAAGAGGGAACGCCCCATGATCGACTCCAAGTCGACGTAGAGCTGGCCCTCGTTGTACGCGTGGGGGGCGGAAATGACGGGCACGCTGGCCTCCTCATGCCAGGGCTGAGGGAAACCGCTCAGCCGTACCGGCGCAGCTCGTGGAAGAAGTCGTCGATGACGTGGAGGGCTCCGGTCCGGGCCACCTCGTCGTGCACGTAACTGCCGACGGCGAGGTCGAGGACACCGAGCCCGAAGGGCGAGAAGATCACGGTTCGGTCGGTGGGCAGGCTCGTCCGTCCCGTCATGACGTCGTGGAGTGTGCCGTCCAGGAAGTCGCGGTTGCCGGTGAGCTGCTCGGCCAGGTGGGGGGAGGTGTCGGCCTTCAGGCAGTGCTCGACGTCGTCGACCACGTTCGCCGAGGCGAGCAGGATCTCGGGAGCCAGGTCGCGCAGGGAGACGTGCAGGACGACGGGGTGGTGGGCGAACCAGGCCGGGTCGGTGACATGGGGCTGCCCGGCGACGGTGGCGAAGACCACCAGGTCGCTGGAGCGGACCAGTTCCTCGGCGCTGTCGTGGACGGTGACCCGGCCGGTGTGCCCGGCGCGGCCGTCCTGTCGCAGATAGCCGCGGAAGCCCGCGGCGCTGTCGGCCGACAGGTCGTGCACACCGATGGAGTCGAACGTCCAGCCGGTGCCGGCGAGGAACGTGTGGATGTAGCGGGCGATCAGGCCCGTGCCGAAGAACCCGACCCGGGTGGGGCGGGACCGGCCGCGGGTGAGCCAGTCCGCGGCCAGCGCGGCGGAGGCCGCGGTCCTGGTCGCGCTGATGATGGAGCTCTCCAGGCAGGCGAACGGGTAGCCGGTCTCGCGGTCGTTGAGGATGAGCACCGCCGACGCCCGGGGCAGGCCCGCCGCCACGTTGTCCGGGAAGCTGGAGATCCACTTCAGGCCGTCCACCCCCACCGGTCCGCCGAGGGAGGCGGGCAGCGCGATGATGCGGGAGTTCGGACGGTCGGGGAAGCGCAGGAAGTACGACGGCGGGTTCACCGAGTCGCCCCGGCCGTGCAGCCGGTAGGCGGACTCGACCAGTTCCACGATCTGCTTCTCGCGCCCTTCCAGGGCCTGCCGCACCTGAGCGCCGGAGATCACCGAGAAGCTCGGCACCGGGGCCGGGGCCGGGTGCGGGGCGGTGCCGTGGGCCGCGGGGGAGGTCACGGAGGTCATCGGCGGCTCCCCTCCCCGGCGGGGCGGCTCTCGGGCAGGCGCTGCGGCTCGGCCATGGCGACCACCACCTGGCGTTCACCGGTGAAGGCCTCCCTGCTGTGCGCGGTGCGGATGTTGTCGACGAGCAGCACGTCGCCGGCCTGCCACGGCTCGCGCCGGGTGTGCTCCTCGTAGGTGGCGTTGAGGAGCTGCACCACGTCCTCGCCGATCGGACTGCCGTCCCCGTAGCGGGTGTTGAACGGCAGCCCGTCCTCGCCGTAGACGTCCACCAGGTACTCCCGCACCTCCGGGGCCAGCGTCCACTGGTTGAGGAAGGCGATCTGGTTGAACCAGCAGCGGCGGCCGCTGACCGGATGGCGCACCACGGCGCCGCGGCGCTGCCGGGTGTGCAGGGAGCCGTCGGGCTGCCAGGTGAACTCGATGGCGTTGGCGCGGCAGAAGCGCTCCACGGCGGCGTGGTCGGCGGTGCCGAACGACTCCTCCAGCGACGCCCCGATCTCGTCGTTGTAGGAGCGCGTGAGCATCCAGCCCTCGCGCTCGAACCGCTCGGCGACCGCCGCGGGCAGCGCCTGGAGCACGCGCTCGGCGTCGGCCACCGCGGTCGCCCCGCCCTCGGCCGGCGCGGTCAGGCACGCGAAGAGCATCAGCCCGGGGACCTCCAGCGCGTAGCTGAGCTCGTGGTGCATGCACATCGGCTGGTTGGCCGGCCAGGTGGTGGAGGCGTACAGCCCCGGGCTGTAGCGCTGCCGGGGCGCGAAGGCCTCACGCTCCGTCATCAGGCCGCCGGCCAGCCCCGCGAAGACGGCGCCGGCGGACGCGGGTTCCCGCACTCCCAGACCACGGATCAGGAGCGCTCCGTGCTCGGCGACCCGCGCCCGCAGTCCCTCGCGGTGCTCGGCCGCCCAGCGGGGCGCGTCCTCGGGCGGGTCCACGTGCAGGACCGGGGGCCTGTCCGGCTCCAGCTCCACCTCGAGCAGGGATGCCGGGGAAGAGAACGACATCTGGTTTCCTCTCGTTCGTCGTCGCGGAGGATCTCTTCGGTCCGCGAGGTCTGCGAAGGTCCGGCCGGTCCGCGAGGTCGGGTCCGCGAAGGCCGGGTCCGCGAGGGCGGGTCCGGCAGGCCGGGCCCGCGAGCGCTGTCGCGGTGCCGCGGACCTCCGCGCGGACCGCGGGACGCGGGCTCAGGACGGTGCCATCAGTTCGGTGGCGCCCTGGACGGCCCGCGCCGCCTCGGTGGGCCGGGTGCGGGCGAAGTGGTGGCCGCCCTCGGCGAGCCGGTGCAGGTCCACCCGTTCGGCCAGGAGCCGCCACTCCAGGTGGCGGTCGGGAGCCTGCGCGGTGTGCGGATCGTCGTCGGCGACGACCACGGTGACCGGGGCGGACAGCCTGTCGGCCGGCGGGGCCTCCAGCGCCGCGGCGAAATAGCGGTGCGCGGCCACGCAGTCGTGCCGGTAGGCGGCGCCGACGTGCTCGGCGTGCCGCGCGTCCAGCTCGCCCAGCTCGGTGTGGCCGCCCTCCGCGCTCAGCCGTGCGGCGATCTCCGCGTCGCTCAGCGAGGCCAGCTCGTCGGCGGCGGCGCGCCGCTCGCTCGCGGTGCCGAGGAGCTGCGCGCCGAGGAAGACCCGGGGCACGTCGACGCCGAGCTCCCGAAGCCGCCGCGCCGTCTCCACGGTCGGCGCGGCGCCCGAGGAGTGGCCCCACAGCATGACCCTGGTCAGACCGCGCCCGGTGATCTCGGCGACGACCCGCTCCACCAGCTCCTCCAGCGGCACGAACGCCTCGTGGGGGGCGGCCAGGTCGTGCCCGGGCGGGTCGACGGCGTACACCGCGGGACCGTGGCCGGCCAGGGCGCTCGCCAGGGGCCGGAAGTTGACCGCGTTGCCGCCCGCGTGCGGGAAGCAGACCAGGGCGCACTCCGGGATCCCGTCCGGCGCCGACAGCGGCTGCAGCAGTTCCGCGCGCCGCCGTCCCGCGCCGTCCAGCAGGGCGGCGAGGTCGGCGAGCACCGGATGGCGGGTGATGTCCTTCAGGGACACCGCGCGGTCCAGGGCGACGGTGAGTCTCACCGCCGTCAGCGAGGTGCCGCCGGAGTCGAAGAAGTGGTCCCGCCGGCCGATCCGCTCCTCCGGCACCCCGAGCAGCCCGGCCCACGTGGCCGCCAGCCTGCGCTCGGCCGGGGTGCGCGGGACGTTCCGCTCCCCGGTGGCGCCTGCGCCGTCGGCGTCGGCCGCGGCCCGTTCGGCCAGCGCGGTCAGGGCCTTCCGGTCGATCTTGCCGTTGGCGGTCAGCGGCAGGCTTTCCCG
The DNA here is from genome assembly GCF_044746005.1 of Streptomyces sp. NPDC086766. Classification (NCBI taxonomy): domain Bacteria; kingdom Bacillati; phylum Actinomycetota; class Actinomycetes; order Kitasatosporales; family Streptomycetaceae; genus Streptomyces; species Streptomyces sp. NPDC086766. Next base: position 366,765 of record NZ_JBIVBI010000003.1, read on the forward strand.
CCAGTGGAAGGCGCTCGGGACCATGTACGCGGGCAGCGCCGCGCCGAGCGCCTCGCGCAGCGCGTCCACGTCCTGGCGGCGACCGCTGTAGAAGGCGATCAGATGCGTGCTGCGGCCGGCGAGTTCGGCGACGACCACCGCGCCGTCGCGCACCCCGGGCACCCGCAGCAGGGTGTTCTCGATCTCGCCGATCTCGATGCGGAAGCCGCGGATCTTGACCTGGTTGTCCCGGCGGCCGAGGAACTCCAGCTTGCCGTCCGGGTGCCAGCGCCCCCAGTCGCCGCCCAGGTAGAGCCGCTCGCCTGGGTGGTACGGGTCCTGCCGGTACGCCTCGAGCGTGCGCTCCGGGTCGTTGACGTACCCGCGGCCCACACACACCCCGGAGAACGCGATCAGCCCGGGAGCGCCCAGCGGCACCAGGGACAGCCGCTCGTCGACGACGAGGACGCGCACGTTGTTCACCGGACGTCCCAGCAGCACCCGTTCGGGCACCTCGTCCATGACCTCGTGGTTGGTGTCGTCGGAGGTCTCGGTCAGTCCGTAGGCGTTGACCAGCCTGATCCTCGGCTGGACCGCGAACCAGCGCTGGACCAGCTCCCGCTTCAGAGCCTCGCCGGTCACCGACACACAGGCCAGGTCGGGCAGTTCGCGGGGGTGCCGCTCCAGGTAGGACACGACCACCTCCAGGTAGGAGGGCACGACCTGCACCACCCCGACCCGCTCGCGGACGAGGGTGTCGACGAAGCGCTCGACGTCCACGACCACGTCCTGCTCGACCAGCAGGGTCCGCCCGTCCACCAGCAGCGCGGCCAGCAACTGCCACAGGGAGATGTCGAAGCACTGCGGCGCGGTCTGCGCCACCACCCGGCCCGGGCCGATGCCCAAATCGTCGATCTTGGCGTGGAGATGGTTGAGCATCCCCGCGTGCTCGCACATCGCGCCCTTCGGCTCCCCGGTGGAGCCGGAGGTGAAGTAGATGTAGGCCAGCTGGTCCGGGGCGACCGCCACGCCCACGTCGCCGTCCGCGTCCTGCTCCTCGTACGCCGTACCGACCGCCAGCGTCCGCACTCCCGGCAGTGTGCCCAGGGCCTCGGTGAGGTTGCGGTCGCTGCCGGGCTCGGTCAGCACCAGCCGGCATCCGGCGCGCGACAGGGTGGCCGCGATCCTGACCGCGGGGAAGTGCGGCTCGATCGGCAGGTACACGCCTCCGGCCTTGAGGACCGCCAGCACCGAGGCCAGCCAGTCCAGATTGCGCTCGGTGACCACCGCCACCACGTCTTCCCTGCTCAGCCCCCGGGACAGCAGGGCCCGCGCCAGCCGGTTGGCCCGCGCGTTGAGTTCGCCGTACGTCCACGAGCGTGCGCCGTGCACCGCGGCCACCGCCTCCGGACGCACCCGCGCGCGCTGCTCGAACAGCTCGTGCGCCCGCATCGGCGGCAGTTCGCGGTGCGGCCCGGCGAGCCCTTCGAGCTGGAACCGGACCTCGTCGGCCGCGAGGAGGCTCCGCCCGGTGTGCTCCGCGTCCGGGTCGGCGGCGAGGGCGCCCAGCGCGGTGAGGTGGTAGCCGCCGAGGCGGGCGGCGCACGCGACGTCCAGCACCTCGGTGCGGTACCGCAGCCGCAGGATCAACCGCCCTTGCTCCTCGAGGGAGTCCACGGCCAGCACGACCTCGGCTGGCAGTTCGCCGTCGAACCCCGCGGGGCCGAACACGACCTCGTACGACGGCTCGCTCACGCCCAGTTCCCGGCGCAGGTCGTCCACCGGGAAGCCCCGGTGCGCCAGCACCTCCGCCTCGGTCCGGTGCGCGCTCAGCACCAGTCCGCGCCACGACCCCGGGGGGACGGTCAGCCGGCACGGCAGCGGGCCGTGTCCGGGCCCCGGCACATAACCGGTGACGACCTCCCGCTCGCCCGACACCGCGGCCAGCACCCTGGCGTGCGCGGCCAGCAGCACCGCGCTCACCGGCACGTCCGACGCGGTGGCCAGCGCACGCACCGCCCCCGCCACGCCGTCCGGCACCACGTCTCGGTGCTCGGCCGTACCCGCCACCGGCTCCCGGGTCCACCGGGGGACGGCGGTGACGCCGCCGGCGCTCACCACGCCGCTCCAGAACTCCCGGTCCGCCTGCGCCTGCGTTCCCATCGAATGGCCTTCCTCAACGCGCCGTCGCCGCGGCGCCGTTCGCCGAGGACGTTCCTGCTGCCGTGACCGAGCCGGCCGTGCGAGCCTCACCGGGGAGGTCCGGCCTCTCCACGGCGGGATTCCCCCCCCACCGCGCGTACGGGGGGACCTCCTCGCCCTTCATCAGGAAGGAGTCGGCGGCCAGTTGGGCGCCCTCGCCCATCGTCACGCCGTAGTGCACGTGGGCGCCGACCCCGAGGGTGCAGCCGGCACCCAGCACGGAGTGGTCGGACTTGAAGGTGCCGTCCTCCTGGGAATGGCACTGGATCTTGCTGCCCGCGTTCAGGGTGCAGTCGTCGCCGACGGTGGTGAGCGACCGCTCCGTCATGTAGCAGCCGTCGTCGAAGACCCGGCGTCCGACGCGGACGCCCAGCGCGCGCCAGACCATGTTCTTGAACGGGGTCCCGTTGAACAGGTTGAGGTATTCGTCCGGCACCTTCCACAGCCGCTCGTGCCACCAGAAGTAGGGGTCGTAGATGGAGCACAACCGGGGGCGCAGCGGGCGGAACGCGCCGACGCACCGCTCCACCAGGACGTAGAAGGCGGCGGTGAGGGCGACCGTGAGTGCCAGGTAAGCGCCGATCACCAGGTGCCCGAGGGTGCCGTAGAGGGTCAGGCACGCCAGCCCCAGCGCGGTCAGGACGAAGGCGAGCAGCCACCGCAGGAGCAGATGCAGGGCCATGGAGCGGAGGTTGTAGCGGTTCTTGGCGGCCAGCCGGCGCCGCAGTTCGTCCCCGGTCCTCAGATGGTCGAACCGGGTGTCCCGCTCGACCGTGCGCGGGATCTCGAACGACGGCGAGCCGAGCAGTCCGACCCCTTCGCGGATCTCGCCGTCGAGGGGGACCATCACCTTCGTGGCGAGCAGGCAGTTGTCGCCCGTCCTGGCTCCCGCCGGATAGGCGATGTTGTTGCCGAGGAAGTTGCGCGGGCCGATCGTCGCACGGGTGACACGGAAGGACGTACCGGAGAAGTCCGCGTTGATCAGCGACAGTCCGTCGGCCACCATCGTCCCGGTGCCGACGGACGCCAGGAACGGGGTCTCGTGCTGCACCTCGGTGCCGAAGTTGGACCCGGTCTGCTCGACGCGGGACAGGTCGTACCCGAGGCGTCGCAGATAGGGGACGATGTAGGAGCTGTCGCCCACGAGCCAGGCGAAGAACTTCAGGTTCGTCATCCGGGCGATCGTCCGGTGCGCCGCGTAGTGGAAGCCGTAGAGCGGATAGACCTTGTCGGGCGTGATGACCAGGTTCAGCAGGCGCGGAACGGTGAACAGCACGGCGAGGCCGACGACGATGGCGCCGAAGTACAGCAGGGCGGAGAGGGCGAGCGCGTCGAGCAGGAACTCCGCCGAGGAGATGCGGGCGGCCTCCTGGCGCAGCCACCTGCCGAACGCCGGAACCCCGGTGGCGATCATGTACAGGCCGCCGACGGCCAGGGGCAGGTAGAGGAAGAGCATCTGCACGAGGGACAACAGGCCGAACCCGGCCCGGCGCAGTGTGCCGCACCGGGCGGGTGCGACCCTCACGTAGTCGACGTCCGTCGGCTCCGCCGGGGACCCGTGCCACCGCGCGCCGTCCGGGACGGACTGACCCCGGTACAGGGTGGACGTGTGGCCGAGCTGGGCTTCGTCGCCCAGGGCGGTGTCGATGTCGAGCACCGTCTTCTCGCCGACGAAAGCGTCCCGGCCGAGGGTGACCCGTCCGGTCTGGATGCGTCCGGCGTGCGCCCGGTAGCAGAGGAAGTAGGAGTCCTTGCGGACCACCGTGCCGGAGCCGATCGTCAGCAGGTCGGTGCAGACCGGCACGGTGCGGGAGAGGATCGTGACGTTCCTGCCGATCCGTGCGCCGAGCGCCCGCAGATACAGCACGTACAGGGGGTTGCCGATGAAGAGCACGATCGGATTGGCGTGAAGCAGCACCTTGACGATCCAGAACCGCAGATACGCCAGACTCCACACCGGAATCTCGCGCGGTTTCCAGCGTCCGACGAGAATCCATTTCGCCAGGATCGGGAAGGCGCACAGGGCGAGGAATCCGACGCTGACGGCGAGGACGGAACGCAGATAGACGGCGGCCGGGCCCGAGCCCTCGGCAATCCACGAGTAACCCCGGTCGGCGGCGAATCCGGTGGCGAGGGAATAGCCGAGGAAGACCAGTAACTGGAGTGTTCCGCACAGCACGTAGCCGAGATCGCTCGCCGGGGTGACCGGTGCCGGCGGCCGGGCCGGCACGGGGGCGGGTCCGGTGGCCGACGGCGGCGCCGGGAGCGCCGGGTCGGCGGGAGCGGGCGCGGCGGAGGCGAGAGCGCCGGCCAGGTCCCGGATCGTCTGGTGCCGGTAGATGTCCTTCATGGAGACGGACGGCAGATCCGGGTGCTTCCTGACCCGTGCGCAGAACTGGGCCATCACCAGGGAGTTGGCGCCGAGATCGGTGAAGAAGTTGCTGGTGCCCGCGACCTCCGGAACGGACAGGAGACCGGCCAGTATTCCGGCGAGTTCCGTCTCGGTGTCCGCCGCCGTCCGGCCCTCGCCGCCGGGTCCGGCGGTCGCGGATTCTCCCGTCGCGTTCAGCAGGGTGTCGGCGGACTTCTCTACCATTCGAGCTCCTCGAGGAATTCCCGCAAAGCGTCGGCCCGTACGGCGCTCAGTCTTGTGCGGCCACTTCCGCGTTGCCACTCGAATGCGATCGCGATGAGACGGCCGCGACCGCGAGAAAGCCGGTGTTTCCGCCGATCTGCACCGCTGGAGGGAGGAGTGGATCACCCGTATGGGGGTTCACCCGCGAAGGCGCGCCCGGACGACCTGGTCGACGACGGGATCACCGTCCGGGCGGGGGAGCAGGTCGACGGCGTCCACGGCGAAACCGTGCGCGGTGAGGACGTCCTCCCACAACTCGGGGGCGAGCACCCACATGTGGACCTCCCGGGGCTCCATGCCCGTCAGTCCCACCCGCAGCGAGCGGGGCCGGACGTCGGTGGACGGGGGCCGCCGGTGCAGATCGGTGTGCAGGACGGAGAAGACCAGCCGACCCTCGGGGCGCAGTCCGGCGCGCAGGGCGGGCAGGCTGCGGCGGGGGTCGAGGAAGCCGAGTCCGTGGATCGAGTACACGAGGTCGTACGGCTCGCAGCGCCGCAGGTGTTCGACGACGTCTCCGAGCAGGTAGCGCACGCCGACAGTGGCGCCGTACCGCGTGACGGCGCGCCGGTGCTGGGTGGGGGAGACGTCGACGGCGTCGACCAGGGCGCCGTGCCGGGTGGCGAGATGCGCGGCGTAGTGCCCGGCGCCGCTGCCGGCGTCGAGCAGCCGCCGGCCTGCGATGTCACCGAGCAGCTCGGTCCCCGGCCCGTCCGCGCCGGGAGCGCCCCAGTGGAGCCGTGCGGGCTCCGGCGGCCGGAATCCTCGATCGATCTGGAACCGGCCGTACGCCGTCCAGGCACGCAGGTTCACCAGGTCGCTGATCACGGTGGTCGCGCTCCTCGGCACAGGGGGCGGGGACGGGGGGAGGGGCCGGGCGGATGTCGGCGGGCACGGGCTGACGCCGACAGGGACAACGAACCGGGCGCCGTTTCGAACGCGCGTGTTTGAGTCGTGTCCCCGCCGTGGAATCCCGGGGCCCGTGTCGTGCCCGCCCCCGCTCCCTGGGCCGACCGCGCCCGGCGGCGTGGCCGAAACGCCGGGGGCGGGCGTTCACGCCAGGTGCACCCAGGTCCGTTCCTCGGCTGAGCGGGCCATGGCGTCCAGGGCCTGTGCGGCGGCCACCGCGTCGTCGAGGGTGGCTCCCCAGGTCCCGGGCCCGGTGATCGAGCGCAGGAAGTGGTACGCCTCGATCACCTTCAGGTCGTCGTAGCCCATGGCGGTGGCCGCCCCCGGCTGGAAGGCGGCGTACTCGCCGTGCCCGGGGCCGACGTGGACGGTGCTGACGGGCTGGTCCTGGTAGCCGGTGCCGCGGCTGACACCGAGTTCGCCCATCCGGCGGAAGTCCCAGAACAGGGCCCCGGCGGTGCCGTGGACCTCGAAGCCGTAGGCGTTCTGCTCGCCGACCGAGACCCGGCACGCCTCCAGCACCCCGCGGGCGCCGGAGGTGAAGCGCAGCAGGCAGTTCACGTAGTCCTCGTTCTCCACCGGACCGGGCTCGCCGCCGGTGGCGCGGCTGTGACCGGCGGTGGCGCCGGCCGGGCGGGCCCGCCGGGGCACGAACACGGCGGTGTCGGCGGTCAGCGAGCCGATCTCGCCGAGCAGGTGCCGGGCCAGGTCGACGCCGTGCGAGGCGAGGTCGCCGAGCACCCCGCTCCCGCCGCGTGCCCGTTCGTACCGCCAGGTCAGCGCGCCCTCGGGGTGGGCGGCATAGTCGCTGAACAGCCGGATGCGGACATGGGTGACCGTGCCGATCTCGCCGGCCGCGAGCATCTCGCGGGCGGCGGCCACGGCGGGCGCGTTGCGGTAGTTGAAGCCGACCGTTCCCCGGACGCCCGACTCCGCGGCCGCGTCGGCGACCGCGCGGGCGTCGGCGGCGGTGAGGCCCACCGGCTTCTCGATCCAGAGGTGCTTGCCCGCCCGGGCCATGGCGACGCCGATCTCGCGGTGCAGGAAGTTCGGCGCGGTGACGCTGACCGCCCCCACCCTGGGGTCGGCGGCGATCTCCCGCCAGTCGCGGGTCGCCGAGGCGAAGCCGTACTGTGCGGCCGCCCGTTCCGCCCGTCCGGGCACCTCGTCGGCCACGGCGACCAGGTGCGGCCGCGCGGTGAGCTGCGGGAAGTGGTGCGGCAGACGGGCGTACGCCTGGGTGTGCACCCGTCCCATCCAGCCGAACCCCACGACGGCGACGCCGAGCGCTTCCACCATGACAGCCCCTCTTCGGACCGGTCCACAGGCCTGGTGGCCCACCCTGGGCGGTGATTTCGCGAGGAGTCAAGCGGGAGCCGCGCCACGGCGGCGCCGATCGGTGCCGCCCGGCCGGCTCAGCCCGTGAGCACCTCCGCCCACCGGCTGGTCGCGCCGGGATGCGCGAGCACCCCGCACCGGGCGGACAGGGCGGCGACGATCCCGAGGCCACGGCCGTGCTCGTCGAGGTCTGGGGCGGGCTTCCTGGGGCCGGGCGGGGCGGCGGGGCCCCGGTCGGTCACCTCGACGCGCACCCCGCCGCGTCCGTCCACGGGGATCCGCCACAGCCGCAGTGTCGCCGGCGGCAGGGCGTGCACCAGAGCGTTCGTGATCAGCTCCGACACCACCAGGAGCACGTCCTCGACGGCGTCGGCGGGCAGGTTCCAGCCACCCAGGACCGCGCGCACGCGACGGCGTACGACCGAGACGGCCCCTGGGGCGGGCGGCAGCGGGAAGACCTGGTCTGCTTCCTCGCGAGGCGCTGCCGCGAGCTGCGCTGCGGTCATGGGCCTCCTCCTTCGGGTGGCGCGTCCGACCGGAGCACGGACGCGATATGGCACGCTAGGGAAGGAAACGCGTCCGGTCAATGAACAACGGTCGGCATTGCCGAACAGCAGTCCGGATCAGGGCAAATCGGGCTACGATCGCTGCATGGCCGGACCGGTGCAGTCCATCGAAAGGGCGGCGGCGATCCTGCGCCTGCTCGCCGGCGGCCCGCGCAGGCTGGGGCTCGGCGAGGTGGCGTCGTCGCTCGGCCTGGCCAAGGGAACCGCCCACGGCATTCTGCGCACCCTGCAGCACGTGGACTTCGTGGAGCAGGACGAGGCGACCGGGAAGTACCAGCTCGGCGCGGCACTGCTGCACCTCGGCAGCAGCTACCTCGACGTCAACGAACTGCGCTCGCGCTCCCTCAACTGGGCCGACGCCCTCGCCGCCCGCAGCGGGGAGGCCGTCCGCCTGGGCACCCCGCTGGAGGGCAAGGTCCTCATCGTGCACCACGTCTTCCGGCCGGACGACACCCTCCAGACCCTGGACGTGGGCGCGCTGCTGCCGCTGCACGCCTCCTCGCTCGGCAAGGTCCTGCTGGCCTTCGGAGCCGCCCCCGTCGAACCCCTGCTGCGGACGGAACTGGACGCGTACACCCGGCACACCCTGGTGCTTCCGGAGGACCTGAACCGGGCGCTCGCCGAGATCCGGGAACTCGGCTGGGGCGCCGAGGTGCAGGAGATGAGCATGGGCGACGCCGGGGTGGCCGCGCCGATCCGGGGGCACGGCGGCCTCGTGGTCGGCGCGATCGGCCTCTCCGGCCCGGTCGAGCGCATCTGTGACCCCAAGGGCAGGCCCCAGCCCGCCCTGATCGCCCTGCTCAGGGAGGCGGCACGGGCGATCTCCAGAGACCTGGGAGCGGCCCGCTGGTAGATCCCCGCACCCCGCGCGACGCTCGGAAGGCAGGCCCGATCATGGTTGAACGCTACGTGCTGTCGATCGACCAGGGCACCACGTCCACGCGATGCATCCTGTTCGACCATCGGGGCCGGCTGGTGTCGGTCGCGCAGCGCGAGCACCAGCAGTTCTTCCCCCGGCCGGGCTGGGTCGAGCACGACGCCGTCCAGATCTGGCAGAACGTCCGGCGCATCGTGCCCGAGGCGCTGGGCGCCGCCGGGGTGGACGCCGCGCAGATCGCCGCCGTCGGGATCGCCAACCAGCGGGAGACGACCGTGCTCTGGGACCGGCGGACCGGGACGCCGTACGGCCGGGCCATCGTGTGGCAGGACACCCGCACCGCCCCCCTCGTCGACGAGCTCAGGGAACGGCCCGGCGACGAGTTCTTCCTCGACCGCTGCGGCCTTCCCCCCTCGACCTACTTCTCCGCCCCCCGGATCCGCTGGCTCTTCGAGCACGTGGACGGCCTGGAGGAGCGCGCCCGTGACGGCGAGGTGCTGTTCGGCACCATGGAGAGCTGGCTGATCTGGAACCTCACCGGCGGCAAGGACGGCGGCCTGCACATCACCGACCCCACCAACGCCAGCCGCACCATGCTGATCAACATCCGGACCCTGACCTGGGAGCCGGAGCTGATGGAGTTCTTCGGGGTGCCGCGCCCCATGCTGCCGGAGATCCGCTCCTCGGCCGAGAGCTACGGCGAGGCCCGCGCGCTGCTCCCCGGCGTCCGCATCACGGCCGCCCTCGGCGACCAGCAGGCCGCCCTGTTCGGGCAGACCTGCTTCTCGCCGGGCGAGGCCAAGTGCACCTACGGGACCGGCAGCTTCCTGGTGATGAACACCGGCACCGACGTCGTGCGCTCCCGGCACGGGCTCCTCACCACCGTCGCCTACAAGATCGGCGACGAGCCCACGGTCTACGCCCTGGAGGGGCCGATGGCCGTGACCGGTTCGCTGGTCCAGTGGTTCCGGGACCGCCTGGGCCTGATCCACAGCGCGCCCGAGATCGAGACCCTGGCCCGCACGGTCGAGGACAACGGCGGCTGCTACATCGTCCCCGCGTTCTCCGGCCTGTTCGCACCGCACTGGCGCAGCGACGCCCGCGGCGTCATCGTCGGCCTCACCTCGTACATCACCAAGGGGCATCTGGCCCGGGCGGTCCTGGAGGCCACCGGATGGCAGACCCGGGAGGTGGTCGACGCCATGAACGCCGACTCCGGGCTCGCCCTGAAGGAGCTCAAGGTCGACGGGGGCATGACCTCGGACAACCTGCTCATGCAGTTCCTGGCCGACGTCCTCGACGTCCCCGTCGTACGGCCGCTGGTGGCCGAGACGGTCTCCCTGGGCGCCGCCTACGCCGCCGGGCTCGCGGCGGCCTACTGGCCCGACCTGGAGGTCCTGCGCCGCAACTGGCACCGGGCCGCCCAGTGGCTGCCGGACATGGACCCCGAATGGCGCGAGTGGGAGTACGGCTGCTGGAAGCGGGCCGTCGAGCGCTCCCTGGACTGGGTCAGGGAGCCCCCGCCGCGCAGGCCGCGCTGACACCGTCACCGGGCGGGCCGCCCGCGAGGTCCAGGGGTGCGGCAGGAAGCACGGAGCCCGGCCGGACGTGTCGGCCCTGGCGGGAAGCGGCGGGGCGCCCCTGGCGGTGGCGGGGCTTTCCAGGAAGTCGCGCACAGGACGAATCGGGGGCCGCGGCCGTGGTTACCCAGACAGCAGTGGGTTCGGAAGTGAGCCCCGGGGCCCTCCGCGCTGCGCACGGCGGAGGGCCCGTCCGGGCCCTCCGCGACCGCGCCCCCGGCCCTCGTGCCCGCCGCTCCCGGGGTACTCCGGGCGGACTCCCCAGACACGTCGGAGAGAACCTGGCGGAGGGTCTTGCGCGGGGCGTCATCGGACCGTCTACTGTCCTTCACGTCCCCGTTCCTCGCTCAACGGGATCTCTGACGCATCCTGTACCACCGCCCCATGCCGGGGTTCCGGTGGCGGGCAGTACCACCCCCCTTTTTTTCGCAGAAGGACCGAAGGCCCTGTGCCCGTACCCGTCGTTCTCACCGGCCGTGTGACGCGGCTGGAACCCCTCGCTCCGCACCACGCCGAGGGATTGGCCCGAGCCGGGGCCGAGGACCGCTCCTCCTACGCTTTCACCCCCGTGCCGCACGACCTCGAAGCGGCCCGCGGCTACATCGACCGCGCCCTCGCCGAGCAGGCGGCCGGCCGGGCACTGCCGTTCGCCGTGCTCCGCGCCGCCGACGGACGGGTGGTCGGCTCCACCCGCTTCCTCGAACTCGACTACTGGCAGGGCCCGCTGGTGTGGCCCGCCGTGACCGGCGTGCCGTACGGCGATCCGGTCACCGCCGTGCCGGACGCCGCCGAGATCGGGAACACCTGGCTCGCCCCCTACGCCCAGGGGACCGGGATCAACACCGAGGCGAAGCTGCTCATGCTCCGCCACGCCTTCGAGACCTGGCGGGTGCGCCGGATCTCCCTGCGCGCCGACGCCCGCAACCGCCGCTCGTGCACGGCGATCGAACGGCTCGGCGCGACCTGCGAGGGTGTCCGGCGCGCCCACTCCCGCGGCCTGGACGGCGCCGTGCGCAGCACCGCCTTCTACTCGATCCTGGACGACGAGTGGCCCGCCGTCCGCGCCGTCATCGAGCTCCGCCTCGCCGCCGGCTCCCCGGCCGCCCCGGTCCGGACGCCGGAGGGCGCCGGCCCGCGGCCGGGCGAACTCGACGGCCGGCTCGTCGGGGTGTGAGCCCGCCCGGCCCACCGCACCCGGGTGACGGGGGGGCGGCGCACCGGCGACCCGGCGCGCCGCCCCCTCCTTTGTCACCCGAACGGCCTACGGGGCCCCGGCCCCGGGCGTGCGCCGTAGCCCGTTCGGACGCAGGCTGGGTGAACCGGGCTGCCGCAACGCGCAGCTTTGATCACTGCTCCGTCGGGAGGCATCGTGATCGCCCTGGCTCTGCTCGTCCCGGTGGCACTGCTGCTGATGCTGTTCGGACTCGACGCGTTGGAGACCCGTCTGCTGCGCCGCCCCGACCCGCCGCAGGACGCGGCCATTCCGGAACAGTCCGTGCCGGAGTGAGACCGATCTGTGAAGCAACGTTTCACCACTTCACCCCCGCATTCTTCGGGGAGCGACGGTTGCGCCTCGCCCGTTCGGGTACGCGTGCAGGACCGTCCCGCGGGCGATCACGTCCCGGGAGGCCGCACGACCACCGCGACCAGGGGATCTGCCATGGATACACCCGCCAACGACAACACCGCCACGCCCGCTCAGCGAGCGCTGGACGTGCTCGTGGACAACGCCGAGGACGCGGTGGCACTGGACACGCTCGCGAGCAGCGACGTGCTGGTGCCCGTGCCCGACGACGCGAGCGAGGAGGAGGCCACCAATCCCTCCGCCGTGGCGCTGCCGGTTCTCGAGCAGCCGGGAGGGGCGCCGGTGGTGCCCGTGTTCACCTCCGAGATGGAGATGACCGAGCTGCTGCCGTTCGTCTCCCGCTACCGGCTGGTGCCCCTGGGCGCCCTGGCCTCCCAGTGGCCGGACGACGACCTGTCGCTCACCATCGACGCCAGCTCCCCGCACGGCCTGACCCTCACCTCGGAGGGCGTACGCACCCTGCTCGCCCATCGGTAGGACGAGCGGACCGGGCGGCAGAGAGGCGAAGGGGCGGCGACGGGGCGGGGCCGCGGCCCGGGTCAGCCGCCCAACATGCGGGCCAGCGCCGCGCGTTGCAGCGGCAGCACCTCGGTGTGCAGGTCACGGCCCTTGCCGGTCAGCGCTACCCACACTCCGCGCCGGTCCTCCGCGCACACCGTCCGCATCACCAGGCCGTCCCTCTCCAGCCGGCCGATGAGGCGGGACAGCGCGCTCTGGCTCAGGTGGACCCTGCCGACGAGGTTCTGCACGCGGCACTGGCCGCCCTCCCCGGGCGGAGCGGACGCCAGGACGTCCAGCACCTCGAAGTCGCTCGCGCCCAGCCCGTGCGGGTGCAGCACCCGGTCGATCTCGCACATCGTGCGGGCGTGCACCGACAGGATGCTCCGCCACCGCTCCTCGAGGGCCTCGACCGCGTTCGCTCCCATACACCGAATGTTAATGCGCGTGCATCGACATCGGCACGGCCGAGCGGCCGCTCGGGGGCTCAGGCGTCCTGCACGAGGCCGACCAGGTTGCCGTCCGCGTCCCTCACCGACGCGATCAGGCGCCCGCCGCCCACGTCCTGCACGTCCTGAAGCAGTGCGGCGCCCGCCGCCAGCAGCGCGGCCAGCCGGGCCCGGATGTCGGCGACGTGCCAGTAGGGCACCGGTCCCGTCATCCCCTTCGCGTGCCCGTTCGGGTCGAGACCGACGTCCTGGCCGGCGTCCTTGAACCCCACGTAGTAGGGCTCGTCCGCGTACGGCTCCACCTCCAGCAGCGCGCCGAACAGGGCCTTCGCCCGGTCCAGGTCCTTGACGGGGTAGACGATCGTCCTGAGGCCGTCGGTCATGGCGTACTCCTCGGTGAGCTGGGGCCGACGGGGGTCCGTCGGAGGCGCCCGGGGGTGTCGGGCGGTGGCCCCACGCTAGGACGGGGGAGCGCCGGGCGGCTTCTCCGATCCTGACCACGTGCGCGCCCCCGTTCCCGACCGCGGCCGGGCGCAGACGACGCGCCGAGCGTGCACCCCGCTCCGGCCGGGCACCCCGCCCGGGGGGCCGCGCGCCCGCGCACGCGGCGAACCGGGCGCACCACCAGGGGTGTTCGGTACCGGACAAGCGCCTCTGAGTCCGGGACGCGGCGGGTCCGTCCGCGCGAGAGTGGGAAAAATCGGGGACGGGACGCCATCGACGAGGAGGCGGCGATGCTGAGGACTCCCGTCGGCCAGACGCGTCGGGCCATCCTGGAGTGGCTCAAGCATCCGGCCGCCCACTTCCCCCGGCAGCGGCACGGCGACCCCGCCGTCGACGGCGTCACCGAACGGGCCGTCGCCGCCAAGCTCGGCGTGCCCCGCCGGGTCGCCGCGACCCACCTCGCGCTGCTCGCCGACCTCGGCCTGCTGCGCACCCGCCGCATCCGGCGCCGCACCTACTACCGCCGTGACGACATCCGCGTCGCGGAAGTGGCCCGGCTGTTCGAGAAGGGGTGGTGAGCCTCCTCGCCCGACGGACCGGGGGAGCGGGGCCGCCTGCGGCGGCCGGGCTCGAAGTGACCCGCTCGCGCCCCCGGCGCTAGTCTGTACTCCGGCCGCGATCAACTCGCGGCGCGGCGGTGGGGCCCGCCGTACCCGAACCGCGGCACCGTCGCCGCCAACGGTCCCTACTTGCGAAGGCAGCGGCCCCGCATGTCCGGGCCCGGGCGAGTAGGAGACGTACGACCATGACAGCCCCGCGCACCGAGAGCCTCCGGGCCCCCGCGAGCCGCCCCGGGCGGCGGGCCTGGCGCGCCCAGACCCCGGTGGTCGCGGTCGTCGCGCTCGGCGGCGCCGTCGGGGCCACCGCCCGCTACGCGGCCTCGCTGCGCTGGCCGGCACCGCCCGGTGGCTTCCCGTGGGCGACGTTCTGGACCAACGTCACCGGCTGCGCGGTGATCGGCGTGTTCATGGTGGTCATCACCGATGTGTGGGCCGCGCACCGCCTGGTCCGCCCGTTCTTCGGCACCGGCGTGCTCGGCGGCTTCACCACCTTCTCCACGTACGCCGTCGACGTGCAGAAGCTGGCCGACTCCGGCCATGCCCGCACCGGGCTGGCCTACCTGGCCGCGACCCCGCTCGCGGCGCTCGCGGCGGTGTGGCTCGCTGTGACGGCGGCCCGCCGCGTCCTGGCCCGGAGGCAGCGATGACGAGACTCACCGGCAGCGCCCTGCGCCTGACCGTGTTCATCGGCGAGAACGACACCTGGCACCACCGGCCCCTCTACTCGGAGATCGTCCACCGGGCCCATGCCGCGGGCCTCGCGGGGGCCAGCGTCTTCCGGGGGGTCGAGGGCTTCGGCGCCTCCTCCCTGATCCACACCTCGCGGCTGCTGTCGATGAGCGAGGACCTGCCGGTGGCGGTCGTGATCGTGGACACCGAGGAGCGGGTCCGGGCGTTCCTACCGCAACTGGACGAGCTGGTCGCCGAGGGGCTCGTGACCCTCGACGCGTGCGAGGTCATCCGGTACGCCGGACGCCCGGACGGTCCCGCGGAGGCGGGCGGGAAGGGTAAGAAGTCGTTGTGAACTGGCTGCTGGTGGTCGTGGGCGCCATGGTCGGCGCCCCCCTCCGCTATCTCACCGACCGGGCGGTGCAGTCCCGGCACGACTCGGTCTTCCCCTGGGGCACGTTCGTGGTGAACGTCACCGGCTGCCTGGTCCTCGGCCTGCTGACCGGGGCCGTCTCGGCGGGCGCCGCGGGACCCCACCTTCAGCTGCTGCTGGGCACCGGCCTGTGCGGAGCCCTGACGACGTACTCGACCTTCTCGTACGAGACCCTGAGGCTTACCGAGAACGGCGCCGGGCTCTACGCTGCGGCCAACGCCGTCGTGAGCGTGGCGGCCGGCCTCGGCGCCGCGTTCGCCGGGGCGTCCGCCGCCGGCGCCCTGTGGCCCGGGTAATCCTGCCTTCATCTCGGCGTAGTAAGACTGTCTACAGCAGTGTCGACCAACTCTCCTCAGAACTGGATCCCATGAGCGCCATCTCCGTCGGTCAGGCCGTCGTCCTCGGAGCAGTCGAGGGGGTGACCGAATTCCTCCCCGTGTCCTCCACCGGCCACCTCAAGATCACCGAGGGACTCATGGGGATTCCCGTCGACGACAACGCGGTCGTCGGGTTCTCGGCCGTCATCCAGGTCGGCGCCATCGCCGCCGTGCTCGTGTACTTCTTCAAGGACATCGTGCGGATCGTCTCCGCCTGGTTCCGCGGGCTGACCAACCGCGAGGAGCGCTACCACCACGACTACAAGTTCGCCTGGTGGGTCATCTACGCGACCATCCCGATCGTCGTGGTGGGCCTGGCCGCCAAGCCCCTCATCGAGGGCCCCCTCGCCTCGCTGTGGGTGGTCGCGGGCTCGCTCATCGTCGGCAGCGGCGTGATGTGGGCCGCGGACCAGATGGGCCGCCACAAGCGCGGTGAGGACGACACCTCCTTCAAGGACGCGATGCTGGTCGGCTGCTCGCAGATCCTCGCGCTGCTCTTCCCCGGCTTCTCCCGCTCCGGCGCCACCATGTCCACCGCGCTCGTCCTCGACCTGGACCGGGTCGCCGCCACCCGCCTGTCCTTCTTCCTCGGCATCCCGGCCCTCACCGGCGCCGGCCTGTACGAGCTGAAGGACGCCCTCGGCGCCGGCGTGGGCGCCGCCCCGCTGGCCGTCGGCACGATCGTCTCCTTCGTGGTCGCCTACGCCTCCATCGCCTGGCTGCTGAAGTTCGTCGCCAAGCACTCCTTCAACGCCTTCGTCATCTACCGGATCGTGGTCGGCGTGCTGCTCTTCGGCCTGCTGGGCGCGGGCGTGCTCGAGAGCTGAGGGCCCCCGGCCCCACGCGGCGGGGTGCGACGCCGGCCGCCGGCGTCGCACCCCGCCGGGTTTTCCGGGGCGCCCCTGCCGCCTGTGCCGGGGCCCGCCCGGCCCCGGCGGTCCCGCCTTGACAGTTCCCGCCCGCACGCCGCACCATCGGCCCGTGAACCTGTCAGACAGCCAGACAGGTGGCGGGGTGCCGCGACGCGTCAGCGCGATGGAGGCGGTGCTCACCCACCTGCGCTCCGCCATCGAGCGCGGCGACTACGCGATCGGCGACAAGCTCCCCTCCGAGGCCGAGCTCTGCCGCACCCTCGAGGTGTCCCGGCCCGTGCTGCGCGAGGCGCTGCGCGCCCTGCAGACCATGGGGCTCACCGTCTCGAGGACCGGAAAGGGCACCTTCGTGGTCGCCGCGACGGCGGACGACCCCACCTTCGGCGACTACGCGGCCAGCGACCTGATGGAGGTGCGCCGGCACATCGAGGTGCCGGTCGCGGGCTACGCCGCCGCGCGCCGCACGCCCGAGGACCTCGACCGCCTCGCGCACCTGCTGGCCCGGATGGAGAGCGAGACCGACACCACCTCCTGGGTCGCGCTCGACACGCTCTTCCACCTGACCGTCGCCCAGGCCGCCCGGAACCCGGTCTTCCGCCGGGTCATCGAGGAGATCCGGGACGCGCTGGCCCGCCAGTCCGCCTTCCTCAACGAGCTGGGCGGCCGGCGCGAGCAGTCGAACCGGGAGCACCGGGCGATCGTCGAGGCACTGGCCGAAGGCAGCGAACACGCGGCCGTGGCGGCCATGTCCCACCACCTCGACCGCGTCGAGACGACCCTCACCGACATCGTGCGCGCGGCGCGCACCCCCCTGGAAGGCAGCACCGAACGTTGAACGAGCACTCCCCGAGGAACGCGCCGGCCCCGGTGGCCGAGGTGCACGCGATCGACGGCACCCCCCTCGCGGAGGCGCCCGCGATCCGTGAACCCCACCACGCCCCCGTCGCCCACCTCATACGCGGCGGGATGATCGAGGGCGTCCACTACGGCTCCGTCGTCGTGCTCGGCGCGGACGGCGAGGTCCGCTGCCGGCTCGGCGACATCGAGGCCGCCACCTATCCGCGCTCCGCCCTCAAACCCCTTCAGGCCGTGGCCATGCTGCGGGCCGGGCTCCCGCTGGAGGGCGAACTGCTCTCGCTCGCCGCCGCCAGCCACTCCGGCGAGGAACGCCACCTCGCCGGCACCCGGCGGATCCTCGAACGGGCCGGCCTGACGGAGGACGACCTGCGCAACGTGCCGGACCTGCCCTACGACCCGGCCGTCCGGGACACCTGGGTACGCCAGGGCCGCCGGCCCTCCCGGCTCGCCCAGAACTGCTCCGGCAAGCACGCGGCCATGCTGTACACCTGCGTGCTGGGCGGCTGGTCCCTGGACGACTACCTCGACCCGGCGCACCCCCTCCAGCGGGCGATCGCCGCGACCGTGGAGGAGCTCACCGGGCAGCGCATCGCCCAGGTCACCGTCGACGGCTGCGGCGCGCCCCTGTTCTCCGTCGCCCTGCACGGTCTGGCCCGCGCCGCCGCCCGCCTCACCACCGCCGCGCCCAACACCCCCGAGGCCCGGGTGGCGGACGCGATGCGTGAGCACGCCGAGATGGCCTCCGGCTCCGGCCGGGACGTGGCCGCGCTGATGCGGGCCGTGCCCGGACTGCTCGCCAAGGACGGCTTCGAGGGAGTCCAGGTCGCCGCCCTGCCGGACGGCAGGGCGATCGCCGTGAAGATCGCGGACGGAGCGGGCCGGGCCCGCGTCCCGGTCGCCGCGGCCGCCCTCGCGCGGGCCGGCGTCGATCCGTCCCTGCTCACCGCGTTCGCGGGCGAACCCCTGCTCGGCGGCGGCCGCCCGGTCGGACGCGTCCGCCCGGTCCCCGCTCTGTCCCCGGCCCCCCTGCCGGCCTGCGCCTGAGCCCCCGGGTACGCGCCCCGGCCCCCTGCCGGCCTGCGCCTGAGCCTCCGGGCAGCCGCCCGGCGGTCACCCCCGCTTCCGGCGGCGAAGGCGTCCCTCTCCGAACCCGGCCCGCGGGGCCCCGCCCCCGCCCGCGCCACGTACCGGTACCGGCCAGAGAGCACAATGGTGATCATGACGTCGTCCCCGTCCTTCCAGCCGGTCCTGGAGCGCATCGCGGAGGAGATCGAGCGGACGCCCGGGCGTGGGCGGCCCGCCGGCTACATTCCGGCGCTCGCGGCCCGCGACCCGCGTGCGTTCGGCATGGCCGTCGCGGAGCCGGACGGCACGGTGTACGGCGTGGGGGACTGGCGGGAGCCGTTCTCCGCGCAGTCCGTCACCAAGGTGTTCACCCTGGCGCTCGACCTGGCCCGAGAGGGCGACGAACTCTGGGAGCACGTGGGCCGCGAGCCGTCCGGCAACCCTTTCAACTCCCTGGTGCAGCTGGAGTACGAGAACGGCATCCCGCGCAACCCCTTCATCAACGCGGGCGCCCTGGTGGTCACCGACCGCCTCCAGACCCGTACCGGCGACGCGGCGGGCGAACTGCTCGCCTTCCTGCGCGCCGAGAGCGGCAACCCAGGGCTGGACTTCGACGAGGAGGTCGCCGCCTCCGAGACCGCGCACGGCGACCGCAACGCCGCGCTCGCCCACTTCATGGCGTCCTACGGCAACGTCGACAACCCGGTGCCGGTCCTGCTCGACCAGTACTTCCGGCAGTGCTCCATCGCCGCGTCCTGCGCCGACCTGGCCCTCGCCGCCGGTTTTCTGGCCCGGCACGGGGTCCGCGCCGACGGCACCCGGCTGCTCACCCGCAGCCAGGCCAAGCAGGTCAACGCGGTGATGCTGACGTGCGGGACCTACGACGCGGCGGGCGACTTCGCCTACCGGGTCGGCCTGCCCGGCAAGAGCGGGGTGGGCGGCGGGATCATCGCGGTCGTACCGGGCCGGTGCACACTGTGCGTGTGGAGCCCGGGGCTGGACGAGCGGGGCAACTCGGTGGCGGGCGTCGCGGCCCTGGACCGCTTCACCACCCTCACCGGACTGTCGGTCTTCTGAGGACGCTCACGCGCCGGTCATGCGCGCCGCGCGACTGGTTCGACCTGCGGGTCCGCTACGGAACCGTCGCCGGCCGGCTCCGCCACGGCGGCCGGGTCGCCCGGTCCGCCGGCCGGTCAGCCGCGCGTGCCCCTGCGGGCCCTGGCCCGCAGAGTGAGCAGCACGCCGGCGGTGCCCAGTCCGGCCGCGCCCGCGACCGTCCCGGTCAGCGCCCAGTCCGGCGTGTCCCCGGCGGCAGCCGCGGCCGGGGTGACGACCGACGGCCCGTGCGCGACGGGGCGCATCCCGTCGAGCGAACCGACCGGATCGACCCGCCCGGCGGCGGCGAACCCCCAGTCGAGCAGTTCGCGTGCCTCCTCGTAGACGGCGAGGCCGCCGCCCTTCTGAGGGTTCAGCACGGTCACGACGAGGGTGCGCCCGCCCTGCCGGGCCGCCGCGACGAGGGTGTTGCCCGCGTTGCTGGTGTAGCCGTTCTTGATGCCGATCAGCCCCGGGTAGGGCACCACGCCGTTCGCGCCGGTCAGCAGCCGGTTGGTGTTCGCGATCTCGTACGTGCCCCCGTCGCCGGGGAACGCGGCCTGCGCGGTGGAGCAGTAGCGGGCGAAGTCCGCGTTGCGCAGCCCGGCCCGTCCGAACACGGCCAGGTCGTACGCCGAGGACACCTGCCCGTCGGCGTCGTAGCCGTCCGGTGAGAGGACGTGGGTGTCGAGCGCGCCCAGGGCCCGGGCCTTGGTCTGCATCTGTCGCGCCGTGTGGTGCCAGCCGCCGTTGAGCGAGGCCAGCACGTGCACCGCGTCGTTGCCGGAGTTGAGGAACACTCCGCGCCACAGGTCGGAGACCCGGTAGGTGTGGCCCGCGGTGACTCCGACCAGGCTGCTGCCCTCGCCGATGCCCCGCAGGTCCTCCGAGCTGACGGTGTGCCGGACGTCGGCCGGGAGGGCGGGCAGCACGGTGAGCGCGAACAGTGTCTTCAGGGTGCTCGCGGGCGGCAGCCTGCGGTGCGCGTCGTGCGCGGCGAGCACCTCGCCGGTGCGCGCGTCCGACACCAGCCAGGACAGCGCGGTGACCTCCGGGAGTTCCGGGGCGCCGGCGCGGAGCCGGACGTGGGTCCCGGAGCGCTCCAGCAGGGCGGGGGCGGGCATGGCGGCCCGGGATCGCCCCGGCGGGCCGGGGTCCGCCCCGTCCCCGCCCGCCGCCGCGACCGGGGGCGCGAGGGCGAGCGCGCCCGCTGCGCACAGAGCGCAGGTCGCCACGGCCGTCCGGGAAAGAATTCCGATCGTCATACCGCCAACGTAGGAAGTCATCGGCGGTACGGGGATGCTGCCGACGGCCGAACGGGGGGCGCGGGCACCCGGATGCGCTAAGCGGACGGTCCCAGGGGCCGGCGGTGGAGGCGGCGCCGGGTGGCGGGGTCAACCGGTGGGCAGGGTCGGCTGGATCCGCCGCAGGAACGTGGCGTTGTCGGGGGTGGCGCGCAGCCGCTCCAGGAGGGTTTCCAGGTTGGCCTGGCCGTCGCGGGACCGCAGGGCGCGTCGCAGCCCCTGCGTGGTCTCCAACTCGTTCGGGGACAGCAGGAGTTCCTCGCGGCGGGTGCCGGAGGGGTTGATGTCCACGGCCGGGAAGAGCCGGCGGGAGGCGAGTTCGCGGTTCAGCCGGAGCTCCAGGTTGCCGGTGCCCTTCAGCTCCTCGAAGAAGAAGTCGTCGGCCCGGGAGCCGGTCTCCACCAGCGCGGTGGCGAGGATGGTGAGCGAGCCGCCCTCCTCGGCCAGGCGGGCGGCGCCGAAGAGCCGCTTGGGGCCGTGCAGCGCGGCCGCGTCGACACCGCCGCTGAGGGTGCGGCCGCCCGCCGCGGCCGCGTTGTTGTGGGCCCGGCACAGTCGGGTCAGGGAGTCGAGGAGGACGACGACGTCCTCGCCCGCCTCGACGAGCCGCTTGGCCCGCTCGACGACGAGTTCCGCGAGCGCGATGTGCTGCTTGGGCGCCCGGTCGAAGGTCGAGGCGTACACCTCGCCGCGCACGGAGCGCCGCATGTCGGTGACTTCCTCGGGGCGCTCGTCGAGCAGCACCACCATGAGGTGGCACTCGGGGTGGTTGCCGGCCACCGCGGCGGCGATCTGCTGGAGCAGCACCGTCTTGCCCGTCTTGGGCGGTGCGACGATCAGCCCGCGCTGCCCCTTGCCGACGGGCGCGATCAGGTCGGTGACCCGCCCGGCCAGGCCGGAGGCGGGGTGTTCGAGGCGGATCCGCTCCCGCGGGTGCAGCGGAGTCAGGTCGTGGAAGTGGCGGCGGCCGTGCAGCTCGCCCGGGGTGCGCCCGTTCACGGCCGCGACCTCGGTGAGGGCGCCGCGGCCGTCGCGCACGCCGTCGACCAGATCGCCCCTGCGCAGGCCGTGGCGCCGGATCAGCGCGGGGGAGACCTGCGGGTCGGACGGAGTGGGCAGGCAGTCCCCGGGACGCAGCCGGCCCTTGCCGCTCGCGTCGATGTCCAGGACACCGGTGACGGGCTGCACGGCCGGAGGCCGCTGCCGTACGGGGGGATGTTCGAGTGTGGTGGTCATGGGCGGTCCTTTCACGGACGGTGGACGGGGACGTGCGAGGGGCGGGGGAGAAGCCGCGGGCGGGAGGCGCGGGACACGGGCCTCCGGCGGCGGGAACACCACCTGAGTGCGGAAGACCGCCGGGGGCGGCGGGATGGCGTCGCTCAGGGACGGTGAGAAGAAGCCGATGGTGCCGACACGAGAGGCGGAACGGCTCGGCGAACTCGGAGAAAATCACACCGGCGCCCACGACAGGGCGTGCACGGGTGCTGACCGCACTGTAGCACCGGGGACGCCGGTGCGGGAACGATCCGCTTTCGAGGGGGTCAACGCCAGGACGGCCGCTTTCATTCCGCCGGCCCGAACGGGAAGGGAGGAACCGTCCGGCGCGGCAGGCCGCGCGAGGGTGCTGCGCGGCGTGCGCCGGACAGGCAGAATCGACTGCCGTACGGCCTCGATCCGGCCCCGACGCAGAGGAACGCACCGGTGGACACCTCCCGCTCCGCGCCGCACCGCATGGACCCGTCCGGGGGCTGCCCGCACCCCGTCAACGCGCGGCTGCTCGCCCGGGGGGCCGTCGCCCCGGTCGTGCTGCCGGGGGAGATCGACGGGGCGGTCGTCCTCGGGCACGAGGCGCTGAAGGAGTTCCTCGCGCACCCCGAAGTCGCCAAGGACGCACGGCACTTCACCGCCCTGCACGAGGGGCGGATCCCGGAGGGATGGCCTCTGCTGACCTTCGCGACGGTACGGGGGATGACCACCGCGGACGGGACCGACCACCGGCGGCTGCGGTCGCTGGTGAGTCAGGCGTTCACCGTCCGGCGGGTGGCGGAACTGCGGCCCCGTGTCGAGGCGTTGACCGACCGGCTGCTCGACGGTCTCGCCCGTGCCGCGGAGGCCGACGGCCAAGTGGCCGATCTGCGCCGTCACTTCGCGATGCCCCTGCCGATGGGCGTCATCGGCGAGCTCCTCGGCGTCGGCGCCGAACACCGCGACCGGCTGCACGCGCTGTCCAGTCAGGTCGTCGCCACCGACCTGGGACCCGAGCAGGTCGTCGCCGCCAACCGCGAACTCCTCGCCGTTCTGGGCGCGATCGCCGCCGCCAAGGCCGAACAGCCCGGCGACGACCTGATCGGCGCACTCGTCGCCGCCCGCGACGAGGACGGCGGCCGGCTCAGCCACGAGGAGCTGATCGGCACCCTCGTGCTGATGATCGTCGCCGGGCACGAGACCACGCTGAACCTCATCACCAACGCCGTACGCGCCCTTTGCGGGCACCGGGACCAGCTCGGCCTCGTCCGCGCGGGGACGGCGAGCTGGGCCGACGTGGTCGAGGAGACGCTGCGCTGGGACGCGCCCGTCAGCTACTTCCCGTTCCGGTATCCGGTGCGGGACCTGACCGTCGGCGGGACCGTGGTCCCCCGGGGCACGCCGGTCCTCGCCGGCTACTCCGCCGCGGGGCGGGACCCGGCCGTGCACGGACCGGACGCCGACCGGTTCGACGTCACCCGGCCCGCCCGGCCGGACGCGGTGCGGCACCTCTCGCTCGGGCACGGTGCCCACTACTGCCTGGGTGCCCCGCTGGCGCGGCTGGAGGCGACCGTCGCGCTGGAGCGGCTGTTCACCCGCTTCCCCGAGCTCGACCTCGCCGTGCCCGAACCCCAACTCGCGTCGCACGCGGGCTTCGTGGGCAACAGCGTGCGCACCCTCCCGGTGCGTCCGACACCCTGAGCCGGATCGCCGGGCGGCGCCGCACCGGCCCCTGGGTGGGTCTCGGACGGGCCTGCGCCCTCTCCCGGACGGGCCTGCGCCCTCGGCTCCCGGACGGCCCTGTGCCCTCGGCTCCCGGCCGGGTCCCCGAACAACCTTCCCGGCCCGGCCCAGCCCGCCCCCGCGTCCGTCAGACCGACCGCGCCGCCGCCTCCGCGGCGATCTGCTCGAACCGCGCGCCCATGGCCGCCGCCAGCGCCTGCGCGGCCGACAGGGGGCGGACCATCACGGTCAGCCGGTCGATCAGCCCGTCCTCGTTGACGTGGAGGAAGTCGCAGCCCTCCAGTGAGCGGTCGCCCACCCGCGCGGCGAAGACCAGGGCGTGGTCGCGGCCGTCCGCGCCGCTCAGCTCGCGCTCGTAGCGGAAGTCCTCGAAGACCTCGGCGACGGCGCGCAGGATCGCCGCGGTGATCGGCTTGCCCGAGTACGGCTTGAACGCGGCCGGGCTGGTGAAGACGACGTCCTCGTCCAGCAGCGCCTCGACGGCGTCGAGGTCGTGCGCCTCGACCGCCTCGCGGAACGCGCGCATCGGATCACCCCATCGTCCATAGTCAATTATTTGAATAGGTGCGGGAGAGAATAATCACCGGTTGCTACGGTGTCCACATGTCTCTCAAGTACGCCGTGCTGGCGGCCCTCCTCGAAGGGGAGGCGTCGGGCTACGAACTGTCCAAGGGGTTCGACGTCTCGCTGGCCAACTTCTGGCCGGCCACCCCGCAGCAGCTGTACCGGGAGCTGGAGCGCCTGTCCCAGGACGGACTGGTGGAGGCGCGCGTGGTGCGGCAGGAGCGCCGCCCCGACAAGCGGATGTTCACCCTCACCGAGGCCGGCCGGCGCGACCTCGGCGCCTTCGCCGCCGAGCCGCCCCGGCGCCCCACCGCCATCCGCGACGAACTCCTGATCAAGATCCAGGCCATGGACGGCGCGGACCCCGCGGCCGCGGCCGACATGCTCCAGGAGCGCACGTCCTGGGCGCGCGGCAAGCTCGGCCGCTACGAACGGGTGCGCGAGCGTCTCCTCGCGGGCCGCGACGAGGAGGAGTACCTGCGGGACGCGGAGCGCGTCGGCCCGTACCTCACCCTCATGGCGGGCATCGCCTTCGAGCGGGAGAACCTGCGCTGGTGCGAGCGCGCGCTGGGGATCCTGCGGCAGCGCGCCGCCGTGAAGGGGGCGTGATGTTCGCTCCCGGGGGCCCGAGCCTGCGCGAACTCGCCGTCCAGGCGCTGTCGTCGGTCGAGCACGGCTACGACCTGCTCGCGCCGAAGTTCGACCGCACGCCCTTCCGTACGCCGGAGCCGGTGCTCGACTCCGTCGCCTCGATGCTGGAGAGGCTGGGGCCGTTCGACGACGGACTCGACCTGTGCTGCGGCACCGGCGCCGGCACCCGGGTGGTGGAGCGGGTGTGCCGGCACGGAGTCACCGGGGTCGACTTCAGCGCCGGAATGCTCGCCGTGGCCCGCGCCCGCGAGGCCGCTCGGGGCGCGGGGCCGCGGACCGCCTGGGTGCGCGGGGACGCCCGTGCCCTGCCGTTCCGGGCCGCCTTCGACCTGGTGGTGACGTTCGGCGCGCTCGGGCACTTCCTGCCGCGTGAGCTGCCGGGCCTCTTCGGCCAGGTCCACGCCGTGCTGCGCCCCGGCGGCCTGTTCGCCTTCCCCGTGCTCGCACCGCCCCGGCCCGCGTCGGCCGCCTTCTGGATGCTGCTCGGCTTCGACGCGGTGATGCGGGTGCGCAACGCCCTGTGGCGGCCGCCCTTCGTCATGTACTACCGCTCCTTCCGGCTCGCGGACGTGCGGCGCGAGCTGGAGCGCGCCGGGTTCCGGGTGGAGCTCCATGCCCTGCCGGAGTTCGGGCGGCGCGGCGACGGAAGCCCCCGGGTCCGCATGGTCGCGGCCCGCAGGCTGCCGTAGGCCCCGTCGCCGCACGCCCGCCGTGAGCGGCAGGTCCACCCACGGGCTACGGCGCGCACCCGGGCCGGTCAGACGGCCGCATCGACGGCCCGTCCGGGAAGCGGGTGATGGCGTCCCGGTGGTGCAGGGTCAGGCCCGCCCTGCGCATCCAGTCGTAGGCGCGCCGCAGTTGCGCGGCGCCCGAGCCGTCCGCGCGGTCCCGGTAGCGGGCGAGTTCCTCGACCTCGCGCAGCGCCACGGCGGAGAACGACGACACGGCCGTGCGCAGTGAGGTGCCGTCGGCGGCGGCGGACCGGTAGCGGTGCACCAGGGTGGGCCGGTCCGGGGCGAGTCCGAGGGCCTCGGCGTGCTCCGGCGGCGGCGCCTCCCAGGTCACAGCGGTCCGGTCGAAGGCGGCCGGATCGGCGGTCCGGGCGCCGACCGGGAAGGTCAGCGAGGAGGGCGCCTCCACCGGCGGCCCGGGCAGCGTGGCATGGCTGCCGCGCCGGTCGGTGGTGACCAGGCCGTCGCGGCGCAGCACCTCCAGCGCCTGCCGTACGGTCTCCCGGCTGACCCCGAAGTGCGCGGCCAGGTGCCGCTCGCCCGGCAGCCGTTCGCGGGGCGCGAGGGTGCCGTCGCGCAGTGCGCCGAGGAGCCGGCCGGCGACCCTCCAGTACAGCGGCTCTCCGTCGGCCGGTCCTTCCGTCGGGGGGTGGTCGGGCGGGGTGGTGCGGGCCATGCCGCGCCTCCTGATGGGTGACGTACCGTAGCCGTGCGGGCTCATTGCGCCACCAGGTCTAGCATTGGTCTAAACCACCAGGGAAGAGCGGTCCGGCCTTTCGGCCGAAACCGGCCCGCGCCCCTCACGCCCGGCGCCGGGTCCACTCCGGTCCCAGCCGGGCCCACTCCCGCTCCCACTCGGCCAGCCGGCGCCGCAGGGCTTCCCGCCGGACGGCGGAGTGGACGAGGAGGACGAGGGCGACGGCGCCGCCCGTGACGGCGGCGCCCACGGTCACGGTGTGCTGCCAGACGGTGGTGGCGTCCGGCGGAGAGGACACGGTCCGGCCGCGGGAGTCGAACCACACGTCCACCCGGTCGCCGTGCCGCGCCGCCGCCGGGACGCGCGCCACCGCGGTGCGTGCCTGCCGGCCGGCCTCGTCCCAGCGGACCTCCGCCCGCACGGTGTGCTCACCGCCGCTCTGCGCCACGGACGGAGAGCCGGGCACCCTGCCCACGACCTCGGCCCGGACGCGGTGCCGGTCGGCCCGCTCGGCCGCCGCGACGGCCCGGGCCGCGTCGTGTGCCCACCAGGCCGCGGCGACCCCGGCCAGCGGCGCGCCCAGGAACAGCAGAACGGCGACGGCCAGTGTCGTCCACGCCTCCACCACGTCCGAGCGGCGCCGCAGCGGATTGTGCCGCCGACACCGGCCACGCAACCGGGTCCGCGCTCCGGCCCTCCCGCCGCCGACGGGGCCGGAAGCCCCGGCGTGCCCGCCGCCAAGGCCGTCCGGTCCTATCGGGTGCCCGCGGCCGTCCGGCTCCTCCCTGCGCATCGCTCCCGCACCCCTTCCCGCGGGCGCCCTCCACCCGCTGACGCACGTGGAGCGGCGGGCGTGCCGCGGCGACCGCTCCGCGCGCCCCCGAGGCGGCGCGGCGAGCGTTCGTCTCTCCACGCGAGGAGCCCCATGTCCAAGAACCGGCGTGCGGCACGGGGCAGGGGGCGGTTTCCGTTCCCCGGCCAAGTCCCCGGCGGTACCGCCCCCAAACACCCGGGCTCCGCCGTGGCGCTGCGGGCCGACCGCCTCATCCGCCCGCGCGGACCGGGCACTTGCGGGACCGGCACCCCGGGCTCCGAGCCCCAGGCCCCGGGCTCCGGCCCGTCGTCAGCCGAAGCGTTCGATCCGGATGCGGTCCACGGGCTGTCCCGCCGCGACCAGCAGCCGGGAGGCGTGTTCGGCGAAGGCGTTGGACCCGCACACGTACGCCTCCCAGCCGGCCGGGGGCCGTTCGGACAGCAGGGGCGCGACCTGGGCGGCCGTCAGCCGTCCCACCGGCGTGCCCGCCGGAGCGCTCCGGGTGAACACCGGTGTGGTCTCCGACCCCAACTCCCGTGCGTAGATGAGCTCCTGGGGGCTGCGGGCAGACACCAGCATTCTGAGCGGCACGGACAGCCGCCGCGCCCGGTGGTGCCGCACCATCGACATCAGCGGTACGACCCCGGAGCCCGCGCCGATCAGCAGCGCGGGCCGGTCGCCGGGCCAGGCGAAGAAACCGCTCAGCGGGCCGCGCAGCTCGACCCGGTCACCGGGCCGGGCGACGGTGTGGAACCAGCCGGACACCTCTCCGCCGTCGACATGGTCCAGGGTCAGCTCGATGTGCCCGGAGTCGTCGGGCGCCGACGCGATCGAGTAGTGGCGCTGGGCCACGTAACCGTCCTCGGCGGTCAGCCGGAGCATCAGGTGCTGGCCGGGCAGGTGCCCCGCCCAGCCCGGCACCGCGAAGCGGAAGGTGGCCGCCCGCGGGGTCTCCCGCCGGATCTCGGTGAGCGTGGCGGTCCGCCAGGCCGCGGCGACCTGCTCGCCGACGGCGATGCGGCCCGGTACCGCGAAGCGCGTGGGCGGTGTGAAGGTCTCAGTCACCGGAGTACCGCTGCTCCTCCCAGGGGTTGCCCCGGGCGTGGTAGCCGTTCTGCTCCCAGAAGCCCGGCTCGTCGTGGTCGAGGAGCCGCAGGCCCGCGATCCACTTGGCGCTCTTCCAGAAGTACAGGTGCGGCACCAGCAGCCGCGCCGGGCCGCCGTGCTCCGGGGCCAGCGGCCTGCCGTCGTAGGTGAACGCGATCCACGCGCGCCCGCCGGTCAGGTCCGCCAGCGGGAGGCTCGTGGTGTACCCGGTGTGGGACCAGGCGACCGCGTGGGTGGCCGAGGCGTCGGGGCGCACCGCGTCCAGGAACACGTCCAGCGACACGCCGCCGAACCGCACCCCGAACTTCGACCAGCCCGTCACGCAGTGGATGTCGCCCTCGTACGCCGAGTCCGGCAGCCGCCGGACCTGCTCCCCGGTCCAGGTGAGGGGCGCGGCCACCAGGCCGTCGACGCGGAAGGTCCAGTCCTCGGGTGCGATGTCGGGCGTGACCTCCGCGGACAGCACGGGCCAGTCGTCGCCCGCGTCGTACTGTCCGGGTGGCAGGCCCGGGTCGGCCACGCGGGAGCGACCGGTGAAGCCTCGGGTGACGTTCATGGGGGTGGTGCCTCCAGGCCGCCGCGTGCGCGGCCCGCCGGTCGGACGTGATGATTGCTTACGCATTCAACCGTACGCGCCCGGCACGCCCGCCCCGGCCGCGGGACCGCCCCGGCCGCGGGACCGCCCCGGCTCCGTCGCCCCCCGCGACCGGCCCCCGTGACACCCCCGCGCCCGGCGCCCCCGTGACCGTGAAGGACAATGGACGCCGTATGAGCACCGCCGAGACCGCCCCGGGCCATGTCCTCGACCATCCCGCCCTCACCTCCCTGACCGGACCGCACGCGCACTTCGCCGAGCGCCGCGGCCGCGTGCTGCGCTACCCGGTCGACGTCACGCCCTGGCTGGCGCTGCCCCCGGAGCCCGACGCCGACGACTGGGCGGACGTCGCGGCCCTGGCCGGCCCCGGCCGCGAGGTCCCGCTGCTCGGGTTCGTGGGGCGGGTCCCGGACGACTGGGAGATCACCTTCCACACCGAGGGCGTTCAGCTCGTCGACGACGGCCTGGCCACCGCGCCCGACCCGGAGGCGGTCCGCCTCGGCCCGGCCGACGTGCCCGAGATGCTCGACCTGGTCGCCCGCACCCAGCCCGGCCCGTTCCTGCCCCGCACCATCGAGCTGGGCACCTACCTGGGCATACGCCGTGACGGTGCGCTCGTCGCCATGGCGGGGGAGCGGCTGCGGCCGCCGGGCTGGACCGAGATCAGCGGAGTGTGCACCGACCCGTCCGTCCGCGGTCAGGGGCTCGCGTCCCGGCTGATCCTCGCCGTCGCCCACGGCATCCGCGCCCGCGGCGAGACGGCGTTCCTGCACACCGGCGCCCGGAACACGCGGGCGATCCGGCTGTACGAGTCGCTGGGCTTCCGGCTGCGGCGCCGTACCGCCTTCCTCGCGGCCCGCGCGCCCGAACGGCTGACGGACGGCCGGGTCGCCGTACCGGTGGGGTAGGGCGCGCGCCCGGCCCTACGTCCGGTCAGCCGTCCTCCGGGCCGCGCCCGGGCCAGGCGTTGTAGCGCGTGAGGTAGCCCGCGAACCGCTCCAGGTCCTCCGCCGGCCAGTGCGCGAGCCGCTCGCGGAAGGCCGCCCGGCGGCTCTCGGTGACCTGGGCGAGGATCCGCCGGCCCGCCTCCGTCAGACGGAGCGCCTGGACCCGGTGGTCGTCCGTGTCGAGCCGCCGTTCGACCAGCCCGGCGCGCTCCAGGGCGGACACCTGGCGGCTGACCGTGGACTTGTCCAGCGCGTAGTGCGCGGCCAGGTCCGTGGTGCGGCAGCCGCCGCTCTCCTCCAGGTGCCCGAGGAGCGTGTACGACACCAGCGACAGTTCGGGGTGCAGACGTCCCGCGGAGGCGCGGGCCCGGCGGGCGAAGATCGTCATTTCGCGCTGGATGGTCTCCACGGCCGTAGCCGCGGCCGTCCCTCCGGTCTTCCCCGTGGTCGCCTCCTCGGCCGGCTCCGCATCGGCCCCTTCGGCTGCTGTCACGGCAATCCTCCCTTCCCCCTGCGCGTCGTCACGTCGCCCTGCGGGCGAGCCCCTGGTCGCACCGTACATCCGAGGTGCGGGGCGGGCCCGCGCGGAGGGGGCCGAAGAGGCCGTCGGTGACCCGGTGTTGGGGTAGGGTTGCCGTCCGGCCGTGGACGCTCCCGGCCGAGGCGAGCCGAGGAGGTGGGACCCATCACCACGTGTCAGATCGGGTGCTCTCACCTCGAAGCGGCGCGGATCACCGGACGCAGGTGACCGCGAGGGCGCCCTGCGGCTCCCGAAAGGTTCTCGGCCTCCATGCCTCCACTGTCGTCCCCGACCCCGCCTTCTCCGTCTTCCTCGCCCTCTTCGCCCTCTCCGTCCCCGTTCTCGCGGGCCCTGCGGGACGCGGTCGTCACCGCGCTGCGCGGCGCCGGCTGTGTGTTCGCCGAGGACGAGGCGGAGCTGATCCTCGCCGGCGCCCGGACGCCGGACGAGGTCACCGCCCTCGTCGAGCGGCGTGCTGCCGGGCTGCCCCTCGAACAGGTCCTGGGCTGGGCCGAGTTCCACGGATTGCGCATCGTCGTGGAGCCCGGCGTCTTCGTGCCCCGGCGCCGTACCGAGTTCCTGGTCGACCAGGCCGTCGCCCAGGCGCCGGACGCCTCCGTCGTGGTGGACCTGTGCTGCGGCTCGGGCGCGGTGGGCGTGGCGCTGGCCGCCGCGCTCGGCCCCGTGGAGTTGCACGCCGCCGACATCGACCCGGCCGCGGTGCGCTGCGCGGCCCGCAACCTGGGTCCCGCCGGGGGCCGGGTGCACACCGGCGACCTGTTCGAGGCACTCCCCGGCGCGCTGCGCGGCCGCGTCGGCGTCCTCGCGGCCAACGTCCCCTACGTGCCCACCGCGCAGGTCGCCCTGCTGCCGCCCGAGGCCCGCGACCACGAACCGCGGGCCGCCCTGGACGGCGGCGCCGACGGCCTCGACGTGCTGCGCCGGGTCACCGCCGGGGCGGGCGACTGGCTCGCGCCCGGCGGCTGCCTGCTGGTCGAGACGAGCGAACGCCAGGCGCCCGGCGCGCTGGAGGCTTTCCGGCGGGCCGGGCTGACGCCCCGTCTGGCCGTCTCGGAGGAGCTGTGCGCGAACGTGGTGGTGGGTACGGCCGGCCCGACGCGCTGAGTCCGCACGCCCCCACGGACCCGTCGGTGAGCGGTGCCGGCGCGCCCCACGGCAGGGGCTGCGCACTCCACGGCGGTGTCCGCGTCTACGGCAGGTCCCGCGCGCGGGCGATCAGCAGGGCCACGTCGTCGTGGTTGTCCGGCTCGTGCATCCGGCGCAGCAGGAGGTCGCAGACGTCCTCCAGGGGGCGCGCCGGGTCGTCGAGCAGGGCCAGCAGCGCCTCCAGGCGCTCGTCCAGCAGATGCCGGCGGGTCTCGACCAGCCCGTCGGTGTACAGCACGAGCTCGTCCCCGGGGTCCAGATCGACGGTGGTGGTGGAGAACTCGACGCCGCCCACGCCCAGCGGTGCCCCGGTGGGCAGGTCGAGCAGCTCCGCGGGGCCGCCCACCCGGACCCGGACCGGTGGCAGGTGCCCCGCGTTGGCGATCCGGCACTGCCGCCGGCGGGGGTCGTGGACGACGTACTGGCAGGTGGCGATGGCCTGGTCGAGCTGGTCGGTGATCCGGTCGAGGTGCGCGAGCAGCCGCGCCGGATCGAGGTCGAGCGAGGCGAGGGTGTTCGTCGCGGTGCGCAGCCGGCCCATCGTGGCGGCCGCGTTGATGCCGCTGCCCATGACGTCGCCCACGACGAGCGCCGTCTTGTCGTCCTCCAGCGGGATCACGTCGAACCAGTCGCCGCCCACCTCGATCGTCGCGCCCGCGGGCTGGTAGCGGGAGGCGACCTCGAGCCCGCCGGTGACGGACGGCAGGCAGGGCAGCAGGCTGCGCTGGAGGGTGAGGGCGGTGTCGCGGGCGCTCTGGTACCAGCGGGCGTTGTCGATCTGCACCGCCGCGCGCGCCGCCAGCTCGCGGGCCAGCAGGACGTCGTCCTCGCTGAAGGGCAGCGGGTTGCGCGTGCGCTTGAGGTCCAGGGCGCCCAGCACCTCCCCGCGCGCGATCAGCGGCACGGCCAGGTACGAGTGCACGCCCGCGCGGGCCAGCAGCACGGCCGCCTCCGCCGACCGGGCGATCCTCGGGAGGTCCTCGTCCTTCACCTGGGCCACGAGCACCGGGCCCGCGGTCCGCACGCACTCGGTGACGAGGCGGTCGGAGCCGTAGCGGGCGATCCGGCCCGGCGGGTCGGCCGCCTCCAAGGCGTCCGTGGCGTGGTCGGCGCGGACGGCCAGGGCGCGGATCACCGCCGGCTCGGCGGGCCCCAGAGGGCGGCGGCGCCCCCCGACGATCTCCTCCAGCAGGTCCACGGCGGCCACGTCGGCCAGCTCCGGCACGGCGACGTCCGCCAGCTCGCGGGCGGTGCGCTCCAGGTCGAGGGTGGTGCCGATCCGGGCGGAGGCGTCGGCGATGAGGGCCAGGCGCCGCCGCGCGGCCTCCGCCTCGATGCCCGCCCGGTACTGCTCGGTGATGTCCACGACGGAGGCGGCCACCCCCAGTACCCTGCCCAGCGCGTCCTCCAGCCGGTACAGCGAGAGCGACCAGGCGTGGTCCTCGTCCGGATCGGCCGGGGTGCGGCCCACGACCGACACGTCGATGAGGGGCTGCCCGGTCTCCAGCACCCGCTGCGCCGCGTCCTCCAGCGCGTCGGTGTCCCACTGGGGGAGCACCTCGCGGGCGGTGCGGCCGATGTGCTCCCCGGCCGTCATGCCGTTGATCCGCTCCAGGGCCGGGTTCACCGAGACGTACCGCAGCTGGGTGTCCAGGACGGCCAGGCCGATCGGCGACTGCGAGACGATCCGCGCCGACAGCGCCACGTCCCGCTCCAGCCGCTGCACGGTCGTCTGGTCGGCGGCGAGCCCGAGGGCGTAGACGTCCCCCCGGTCGTCGAGCAGGCGCATGTTGCGGAACTCCACCAGCCGGGTGGTGCCGTCCTTGCGCCGGATGGGGAAGGCGCCGGCCCAGCCCTCGCCCGTCTCCAGCACGTCGGCGAAGAGCTTGACGACCAGGTCGAGGTGCTGCTCGTGGACCATGATCCGGGCCGCGTACTGGCCCAGCGCCTCCTGGGCCGTGTAGCCGAAGAGCTCCTCGGCCTGCGGGCTCCACAGCACGATGCGGCCCTTGGCGTCGAGGACGACCGAGGCCACGCCCAGCACGTCGAGCAGCCCGCTGGCCCGGACAGGCCCGCGCACCGGCTCCTCGCCCTCGGCCAAGGGAGCCCCGGCTGCAGTCATCCCACGCACCGCCTTCGCCTGTCCGCGCGGCCCGCCGTCCCCGGTGCCGACACACCCTGTTGTACCGCGCCCGCCGGTGTCCCACCGACGGTCCGGCGCCTTCCTCCACCATCTCTCAACGAAGCGGGGGCCGTCCCCCCGAATCGGCCGGACGGCAGCGTACGGGGGCGGGGCGCACGGATGGCCGGCGCCGCGCGCGGCACCCTGATATTCGGGTGCCCGCAAGGGCCGCGAGGATGTGCGCCGGCGCGTGTGGTGCTCTCCTGGAAGGTGGTGCCGTGCCGACGGCGGGTGCGGTTCCGCGGGGCTCCCGCCGTCGGGCGGCGCGGCCAGGAGAGGAGCGATGACCATGGACAGCGAGCGACCGCACCCGGAGCCCGTCTCGGTGGAGCTGAGCGGCTGCACCAAGGAGGACGCCCGGATCGTCTTCGACGCCCTGTGCGCGTGCTTCTCGTCCGACCGGTGCGCGGACGACGTGCCCCGCGACTACGACGAGGTGCGTCCGACCGTGTGGCTCGGCACCTTCGACGTGGCCGAAGCCCACCGGGCCGGCCGCGGCCCCGGCCGGCTCGGGGCGTCCGTCACCGCCGACGTCCAGGGCGGCTACTGGGCGATCGACCGGTTCCGTACGACCCTGGACTCCCTCTTCACCGTCCAGGACCTGTGCACCGCCTCCGGGGACCAGGAGCGCGAGCTGCACGTACGTCTGGAGAGCCGTTGAGCCGTACCTGCGCCCGGAGGGCCGCCGAGCCGCACGGCCGCGCCGGGCGCCCGGCTCCCGCCGCCGCGGCCGTCAGGGCCTGAGCCCGAGTACGGGCGGGCTGCTGCTGCCGGTGGAGTTGACGACGATCCAGGTGCCGCCCGCCCGGAGCAGCTGCGAGCCGCCCGCCAGTTCGCCGTAGTCGCCGTCGGCGCCGCGCACCGTCGTGCCGTCGGCCTCTCCCCGGCGGTCTCCGTCGCGCTCGTCGAGCGTGTACAGCCGGGCGTCCGACCCGAGCACGGCGAGCTCCCCGCGGTCCGCCGGGGCCAGCGCGGCGATCGGGGCGCCCAGGTCCGTGTGCCACAGGGGCCGCCCGTCGGCCAGGGAGTAGGCGGAGATCCGCTCGGGGTCGTCCTTGCCCGGCACGGCGGCCGCGACGATCAGCGAGCGGCCCTCGACCACGGCGGACAGGGCCGGCCGGGCGGCGAAGGAGCCGTCGTCGGGGAGGACGGCCAGGTCCTCGTCGTCGGTGGTGAGGGGGATGTCGACGGGCTCGCCACCGGTGCCGCTCCAGGACAGGACGGCGGCGAGCCCGCGCTTGTCCTCCTCCTGGAGGAGCAGCGTGAACGGCTCGGCCGAGACCACCACGGCCGTCCTCACCGCGCTCTCCACGGGCAGCGGGCGGCGGCCGGTCTCCCGGCCCGTGGCGGTGTCCAGGGTCAGCAGCCGCGCCGTCCGCAGGACGCCGGACAACGACGAACACGTGACCACCACCCGGGTGGTGCCGCGGGCCGCGGAGGCGACGAGCGGCGTGCACTCCACGTCGTCCTTCCGGGCACGCGCGTCGGTGACCTTCGCCGTCCAGCGCGGGGCTCCGTCGGCGAGCCCGAATCCGCGGACCGAGCCGTCGGCCAGTGCCACGGCCACCCCGGCGTCGGCCGTGAGCAGGCTGTCGCGGGCCTCGCTGGAATCGGTGACCCCGTCGATCCCGCGCTCCCACACCTTGCGGCCGGTGCGCACGTCGACGCCCCACACCGTGTCGCAGGGCTTGGCGAAACGCCCGAAGGCGACCAGTCCGATGCCGTCGGTCACGGACTCGCTCATCCCGCACACGGACTCGCGCACCGGGACCCGCAGGGTCCATGCCCGGTCACCGTCGCGTGCGTCGTAGGCGACGAGCGCGTCGGTACGGACCCGTACCACCGTCGCGGAGCCGGGGCCCACGGTCCACACCCCGAGGCCGCGCGCCGTCGGCGGGCGGTCCGGGCCCGCCTTCCAGACGACGTCGAGCACCGGGCCCCGCATCCACAGGTAGGCCTGACGCCCCGGCCACAGGGCCAGCAGCACGCCCGCCGTCAGCAGGGCGGCGGGCAGAACCTTGCCCGGGCGGGCCTTGGTGAGCGCGGCGACCGCGGCCGTGGCGGCCGGAAAGCCGGTGAACGTGAGGAGGAACGCGAGCAGAAGGGTCGGCGTGGTGCCGTCCGGGCAGGGGGCGTAGCGGCCGCCGCAGCCGTTGCCGGGAAAGGACGTCCACCCCAGGTAGTGGAACTCCACCGCCAGTCCGACGGCCGCGCCCGCCGCCAGGACCGCGAGAGCCGCCGCGACGGGCCACGCTAGGCCTCCGCCTCCGCGCGGTCTGCTGTCCTCCACCATCGTGCGCCCACCCCCGTGCGTCCCCGGCGCCCCCTCGCGCCACCGCCCGCCCCGAGCGGCGCTGGAGCATAACCCGGGCGAGTGGATCACGTCAGCAGTCCTCGCGGACGACCGTGAGGCCGGTTCCGGACCCTTCTCGGGCGAGGCTTTGTGCAACTAGTTGCACAAGAGGGGGCCCGTCCTCTACAACTACAGGCACGACACCGCGCACGGAGGGGCCGATGAGCCGTTACCCGCACCTGCTGAGCCCGCTCGACCTGGGCTTCACCACCCTGCCCAACCGCGTCCTCATGGGCTCCATGCACGTGGGCCTGGAGGAGGCCGAGCGCGGCTTCGAGCGAATGGCGGAGTTCTACGCCGCCCGGGCCCGCGGGGGAGTCGGCCTGATCGTCACCGGCGGCATCGCGCCCAACGAGGAGGGGCGGCCCTACGAGGGCGGAGCCAAGCTCACCACCGAGGCGGAGGCCGAGCAGCACGCCGGTGTGACCGCCGCGGTCCACCGCGAGGGCGGCCGGATCGCGCTGCAGATCCTGCACTTCGGCCGGTACGCCTACCACCGCGACCTGGTCGCCCCGAGCCCGCTCCAGGCGCCGATCAGCCCCTTCGTGCCGCGCGAGCTCGATGACGCCGACGTCGAGCGGACCATCGACGACTACGCGCGCACCGCCCTCCTCGCCCGGCAGGCCGGCTACGACGGCGTCGAGATCATGGGCTCCGAGGGCTACCTCATCAACGAGTTCATCGCCGCGCAGACCAACCACCGCACCGACCGCTGGGGCGGCTCCTACGAGAACCGGATGCGCTTCCCGGTGGAGATCGTGCGCCGGGTGCGCGAGGCGGTCGGCGAGGACTTCATCATCGTCTACCGGCTGTCCATGCTGGACCTGGTGCCCGGCGGCTCCTCCCTGGAGGAGGTGGTCACGCTCGCCCGCGCCGTCGAGGCCGCCGGGGCGACCATCATCAACACCGGCATCGGCTGGCACGAGGCCCGCATCCCCACCATCGCCACCTCCGTGCCGCGCGGCGCCTACACCTGGGTCACGAAGAAGCTCATGGGCGCGGTCTCGGTCCCGCTCGTCACCACCAACCGCATCAACACCCCCGAACTGGGCGAGCAGTTGCTCGCCGACGGGTACGCCGACATGGTGTCGATGGCCCGCCCGATGCTCGCCGACCCCGACTTCGTCGCCAAGGCCGCCGCCGGCCGGCCCGAGGCCATCAACACCTGCATCGGCTGCAACCAGGCCTGCCTCGACCACACCTTCAGCGGCCGGATCACCTCCTGCCTGGTCAACCCGCGCGCCTGCCACGAGACCGAGCTGGTGCTGTCGCCGACCCGGCGGCGCAAGCGGGTCGCCGTCGTCGGCGCCGGACCCGCCGGACTCGCCTGCGCGGTGTCGGCGGCCGAACGCGGCCACGCGGTCACCCTGTTCGACGCGGCGAGCGAGATCGGCGGCCAGCTCAACGTCGCCCGCAAGGTCCCCGGCAAGCAGGAGTTCGACGAGACGCTGCGCTACTTCCGCCACCGGCTCGAGGAGCACGGAGTCGACGTGCGCCTCGGCACCCGGGTGGAGGCCGGCGACCTCGACGGCTTCGAGGAGGTCGTCGTCGCGACCGGCGTCACCCCGCGCGTCCCCGACATCCCCGGCGCCGACCATCCGCGCGTCCTCGGCTACCTGGACGTGCTGCGCGACGGCGCCCCCGTCGGCGACCGGGTGGCGATCCTCGGCGCGGGCGGCATCGGCTTCGACGTCGCCGAGTACCTCACCGACGGCGGCGACAAGGCGAGCGAGGACCCGGCGACGTACTTCCGCGCCTGGGGCGTCGACATGGACTACCGCGCGCCCGGCGGACTCGCCGCCCCGGAACGTCCCGCCCCGCCGCGCCGGGTGCACCTGCTCCAGCGCAAGACCACCAAGGTCGGCGCGGGCCTGGGCAAGACCACCGGCTGGATCCACCGCACCGAGCTCAAGCACCGGGGCGTCACCATGGTCCCGGGCGTGCGCTACGACCGGATCGACGACGCCGGCCTGCACATCACCGTGGACGGCGTCAGCAGCGTCCTCGACGTCGACACGATCGTGCTGTGCACCGGGCAGGAGCCGCGCCGGGACCTGTACGAGGCGCTGATCGCGGCGGGGCGCAGTGCCCACCTCGTCGGCGGCGCCGACGTCGCCGCGGAGCTCGACGCCAAGCGCGCGATCAAGCAGGGCACGGA
Source organism: Streptomyces sp. NPDC086766 (assembly GCF_044746005.1). Lineage (NCBI taxonomy): Bacteria > Bacillati > Actinomycetota > Actinomycetes > Kitasatosporales > Streptomycetaceae > Streptomyces > Streptomyces sp. NPDC086766. The sequence continues at coordinate 404,591 of NZ_JBIVBI010000003.1, forward strand.
GGTCGCGGCGGCCCTGTAGCCGTCGCCCGGACCGGACGGGCCGCAGGGTTCGCCCCCCGCGGCCCGTCCCTAGGATGACCCCATGTCACTCCCGCACGCGATCCTCACCGCCCTGCTCGAGAAGCCGTCGTCGGGGCTCGAGCTGACGCGCCGCTTCGACAAGTCGATCGGCTACTTCTGGTCGGCGACGCATCAGCAGATCTATCGCGAGCTGGGACGGCTGGAGACCGAGGGACTCATCCGCGCGCTGCCGGCCGAACAGCCCGCGCGCGGACAGAAGAAGAGCTACGAGGTGCTGCCCGCGGGCCGCGCCGAACTCGCCCGCTGGACCGCGGCACACCAGGAACCCAAGCCGCACCGCGACGCGCTGCTGCTGCGGCTGCGCGCCGCGGCCGTGGTCGGCACGGCGGGCCTGGAGGCCGACCTGCGCCGCCATCTGGAGCTCCACGAGGAGCAGTTGGCCACCTACCGGGAGATCGAGCGGCGCGACTTCCCGCCCGGGAAGGACGGCTCCCAGGAACGGTTGCAGCATCTGGTGCTGCGGGCCGGGATCGACCTGGAGACCTTCTGGACGGGGTGGCTCCGGCACGCCCTGGAGGAGTTCGCCGAACTGCCCGGCCACGACCCGGCGTGACCCCGGCTGTACCGAGCCGGCCCTCGGTCAGGCGGTGAGCAGCCCCTGCGCGCGGGCCGGTGTCTGTGCCGAGCCGGGTGCGCCCGCGGTGACGACGCGGGCGCCGAGCCGTCAGGCGGGCTGGACGGTGATGGTGCAGAGGCGCTTGGTGGCCCGGGTCAGGGCTACGTACAGGTCCCTCTCCCCACCGGGGCGGGCCGTGATGATCTCCTCGGGGTCCATGACGACGACGCCGTCGAATTCCAGGCCGCGTGCTTCGGAGGCCGGCACGATGCGTGCGTGGTGAGCGACGCCCTGGGCCGTCAGCTCGCCCACCCTGGTGTCCGCGCAGACCACTCCCAGAAGCTCGCCCGGGTGCGCGGTGCTCTGGGCGCGGAGTTCCTGGACGACGGCGGTGACCAACCCGTCCGGAGGTGTGGTCACGGTGCGAGGGCTCTCACCGCGTCGCAGTGACCGTGTGGGCTTCTGGTCCGGGGCGATCCGCGTGAGCAGGTCCCGGACGCTCTCCAGGATCTCCCGCGTGGTGCGGTAGCTGACGGTCAGGTCGTGCAGTGTGAACCGCGGTCCGACGTGGGGGCCCAGTGCCTCCTTCCAGTCGCGGGCAGTCGCGACCGGGCCCGCCTGGGCGAAGTCACCCACCAGCGTCATCGCCCTTGCCGGGCAGCGGCGGACGATCATCCGCCACTGCATGGCGGTCAGTTCCTGCGCCTCGTCGACGACGACGTGCCCGTACGTCCGCTCGGGAGGTCCCTCGACCAGGCTCGCCGCCTCGTCCAGCAACGGCACATCGGCATCGGTCCACGGGGCGTCCGGACCACGCAGCAGAAGGGACCGCTCCTGCGCGGTCAGGCGGGGCAGGCGCTCGGCGAGGGCGCCGGCGTCCGTCAGGAGCGCCTTCACGAGGTCACCGGGTACCAGCCGCGGCCACAGCGCCTCGACCGCTCGGTCGACGCCGGCGTCGTCGAGGAGATCGGCTCGGATGGCGCCCAGGTCCAGCTCGTGGACCGGACCCGGGTCGGGTGCGCCTTCGGCACGGCGCTGGGCGACTCCCGTGAACCGGTCGAGGTTGATGCCCGTCATCCTTTCGGCATCGGCGTCGATCTGTTCCAGGACGTCGCCCATGTCTCGTTGCATCGCGTCGGTGACGGCGTCGACCAGGAGCTCCTTGAACACCCGGCGCGCGGGGTTGTGCCCCGGTGCCGCTGCCACGGCGGCGTCGCGTGCCGTGGCGACTTCCTCGTCGGACAGGTGAACCAGTTCCTGTCCGACCCGCACGGAGAAGTCGCCGGCGGGGGCCTGGTGGACGCGCAGCAGGGAGGCCAAGGCGTCGGCGAGGTCGGAGCCGCCCTTGAGGCGCGCCGTGTCGAACGGGTCCACCGCGTCCGGGGACACCCCGGCCAGTTCCCGGCAGGTCGCCAGAACGACGTCGTTCTCTCCGAGCGAGGGAAGGACCTGGGAGATGTAGTCCAGGAACCGGGCGTTCGGGCCCACCACCAGGACACCTTCCTCCGCGGCGCGCGGGAACGCGTAGAGGACATAGGCCGCCCGGTGCAGGGCGACCACCGTCTTGCCGGTGCCGGGCCCGCCCTGCACCACGGTCACCCCTCGGTGGGCGGAGCGGACGATCTCGTCCTGTTCGGCCTGCAGCGTCGCGACGGCCGCGTGCATCGTGCCCGTACGCCGTGCCGACAGAGCCTCGGTCAACGGGCCGTCCCCCACGACGTCCTCGTCGGTCGGGGCGGTCCCGTCCAGCAGTTCGTCGCTCACCGAGACGACCGTGCGCTCCTCGAGGCGCAGGTGCCGGCGCCGCCGCAGGTCCATCGGGTGGACCGGTGTCGCCTCGTAGAAGGGCCGCGCCGCGTTCGCGCGCCAGTCCACGAGCAGAGGCAGGTCGTCCTCCTCCGTGTGCAGTCCGATCCGCCCGATACGCAGGGCCGTGCCGTCCGTCCAGTCGATGCGCCCGAAGACCAGCCCCTTTTCGGCGCTCTCCAGCCGACTGATTTCCTTGGCGAGACGCTCGGCGGCGATTTCTCTCTCGTATGCCTCACCGGCGCTGTCCGCCGGGGCCTTCAGCACACTCGCCCGGTGTACGCGCGCCTCGGAAAGCCGTTCGGTGAGCAACGCGTACAAGGAGGACACATAATCCTGCTCCGAGTCAACCGCACGAACAGCGGAATCATTCATTTTCGACAACAGGCAGCTCCTTCGATTCGAGCCACACCATACGGTCAAAGTTCCCTAAAGGTAAGTCTTGACTTGCTTGGTGAACCTATGTCCCTATGACTGAATCCATGACGGCTGACCGACGGCGTATCAATATTCCGCCGTTCCGTATATCGCTCATTGCGCTCCCGATGCTCGCGTGCCTTATGGGTGAGCCCGCCCTTAAATGCCGGCGGTTTTTTGCCGCGCTCGTGGAAAGGCGGAAGATCCGGCGAGGGGGCTATACCCCTGCGCGTCACCGCCGTCCTCACGGTCCACCGGAGACTTCTCGACCTCCGCCAGGTCCTCGATGCTTTTGGGCTTTCCTCGGCGCTACCTCGCGGAGCCGGGCCGCCGCTCGGAGCCGGTCCTTCGCTCGGAGCCGGTCCTTCGCTCAGAGGCGGTCTTTCGCTCAGAGCCGGTACGGCTTCGGGCGGCGGCGCAGCACCCCTCCGATGGCGGCCAGCGCCGCTGCCGCCAGCGCGCCCCCCACCGCGTAGGCGACCGTGCCGTGGCCCTCGGGGCCTTCGCCGGGACCGCCCGCCACCCCGCGCGGCGGTGCGGAGGCGGCCGAGGGCGTGCGCGCCGGGGGCTCGGGGACGAGGACGGACTGGCTGCCCGCGGTGAGGAAGTGCGCGCACACGACGACCACCGTGTAGGTGCCCGGCCTGACGTCCCGCCAGGCGGCGGACTGGCTCACGCCGGTGCCCCTGAGCGGCACCTGGCGCCCCGGGCCGAGGTCCGTCCGGTCGCCGCCGAACAGCGAGGCGGTGCCCCGGTCGCCGTCGGCGGCGCCGCACGCGCTGGTGGTGACCGAGACGGTGGAACCGCTGGTGGAGACGGAGATCCCCGGTCCCGCGCCGGCCGGCCCGGCCGCCACGCCGAGCGCGAGCGCGGCGGCCGCCGCGACGGGGACGGAGCGGAGCAAGAGTTGGGAAGTGCGCATCGGAGTCCTCCGGCGGCACGGTCGGCGGTCCGTCCCGTGTGCCGCCGGAGATGGGGAAAGGCCCGTGCTGCTCAGGGGCAGCCAACGTCCCCGGGCCGTCTCCCGCAGCCGGAGCGCACCCGGTCGGGTAACGCGCCGAGGTGCGGACACGTCCCCCCGGGCGGGAGGCCCGGATCGCTCACCAGGCCGGCGCGGCCTGGAGCAGCCGCTCCCGGACCAGGACGACGTGCGGATGGTCCGGGCCCCCCGGACGCTGGGTGAGGTAGGCGGTGTTGATCGGGGGGTCCTCCGGGGAGAGCAGGGGCACGAGCGCGCCGGAGGCCAGTTCGGCGCGGCACAGGTAGCGGGGGAGCACCGTGATCCCGGCCCCGGCGGCCACCGCGGACAGCACGCCCCGCAGGTCCGGCACGGTGACGGCGGCCTGGCCGGTCAGGCGGGTGCCGAAGACGTGCCGCCAGTAGCGCCGCGCGATCGGCAGGTCCTCGGCGTAGGTGACCAGGGGTGCCTCAGCCAGCGCGGCGGGCCCCTCGGCGGCGACCCGGCCGGTGCCGATGCGCTCCACCCAGGCGGGGGCCGCCACGAGCACGAACTCCTCGTCCATCAGCGGGACCCAGGTCAGAGTGCGGCCGCGCGGCCGGGAGGTGGCGATCACCAGGTCGTGGCGGCCGGCCCGCAGCTCGGCCAGCAGGTCGTCGGTGAGCCCGGCGCCGACCCGCAGCCGTACGCCCTGCTCGACCAGCGGGGCCAGGGCGGGCAGCACATGGGTGCACAGGAGCTCGGCCGGGCCCGCCAGATGGACCGGCTCCGGCGGCCGGTCGGCGCCGAGACCGCCGGGATCCGCGACGGCGGCGAGCGCGTCCAGCGGCGCCGCCACCCGGCCGGCCAACTGGTCGGCCACCGGGGTGGGTACCACGCCGCGCGACTGACGTTCGAACAGTTCCCGCCCCAGCTGCTCCTCCAGGGTGCGGATCTGTGCCGTCACCGTCGGCTGCGCGAGTCCCAGCAGCCGTGCCGCCGCCGTGAACGAACCGGCGCGGTGCACGGCGAGGAAGGTGCGCAGCAGGGACAGGTCCAGAGGAGTCGGCGGACCCGCCCGGCCATCGGAATTCCTATGGGGCATGGCCTCGATACTACGGTCCGTCTATGGCCGTCCCGCCCGGGCCCGTGGTCGCCGTGCGCTCGCCGGAGGGCCGGTGGTCACCGTGCGCTCGGCCGAGAAGCCGCCCCAGGTTCCGTCCGGGAGCCTGGTCGAGCTGGATCTGGTACTCCGTCACCACCCCGTCCGTGCGCGGCGGAATCCAGGAGAGGTCGAGACAGTAGGCCCCGCCGGCCCGGTGGGTGCCGGCGCGGAAGGCGCTGGGCGCGAGGTCCCGGCCGTCGTCGGAGCCCGGCGCGGTGGTGACGCGTACCGGGGCGCCGGCCGGGGAGAGGTTCCCGGCCGCGTCGCGGGCCCGCACGGTGAAGGAGTACCGCGTCCCGGCCCGCAGCCCCGTGACCACCGCCTCCGTCCGGTCCCCGGGCACACTGTGGATCTTCGTAGCGCCCTGGAGGACGTCGTACGAGACCACGCCCCGGTCGTCCGCCGAGCGGGACCAGGACAGCCGGACGGCGTGGCTCCCCGCCGCCCGGCCGCGCACGGCGCGCGGCGTGGTCGGCGCCGAGCCGTCCGCCGGGACCGCGGCGGGCGTGGTCGCCCGGACCGCGCGGCTGCGGGGCCCGAGCCGGCCGTCCGCGTCGCGGGCCCGCACCGTGAAGACGTACGTGGTCGCCGGGCTGAGCCGGGGGACGTCCACCATGTGCGCGGACGCCGGTACGTCCCTCACCTCGGCCGTGCCCCGGTACACCTCGTACCCGGCGATGCCGGACGGCGCGGACACCGCGTTCCACATCACGTGCACGCTGGTCGCGCTCCCCGCCACCGCGGTGACACCCGTGGGCGCCCCGGGCAACGGGCCGCCGTCGTCGTCGGAGCCGCCCCACCCGCAGCCGCAGAGCACCACCAGCGCGGCGCAGGCCGCGACGGCGCGACCGGGGACGCGCCGCGGGAGGACGGTTCGGGCGGGCACGCGTCGCACGAGAACGGCCTCCCCGCAAACGGCGGCGTGAGCGTCATGGACGCCGCCCGCAATGGTCCGGACCAATATGCACCGCCGACGGGGTCGCATCAAGGGGGCGGCCGCCGGTGAGTGTCCGGGAGACTTACGTATGCTGGTGCCGTATCGGCTGAACCAGCCCCGAGGACGGGGGAGTTCACGCTGCGGCGCGGACCGCTGTCGTCGCTGATGCCGCGCCGGCAGGGGCGGCCGGGGGCCGGAACCGACACGGATTCCGGCCCCCGGTCACCCGGCGGGCGCGACGCGTGAACCGAGGGCGCGTATCTCGGACTTCGGACCTCAGACCTTCCGGTAGCCGTACGCCTCCATGGCCGCCGCCTCCACCTCGTCCAGGTCGGCCCCCGTCGCCGCCGTGACGACCGCGGCCACCGCGCCCTCCACGAACGGGGCGTCCACCAAACGTGTGTTGCCGGGCAGTTCGTCGCACTCCGCGAGCAGCGCCTTCACGGTGAGCACGGCGCTGCCGAGGTCGGTGAGGACCGCCACCCCAGCACCCCGGTCCACGGACGCGGCCGCGGCGACGACCAGCTCGGCGCTGGTGCCCAGCCGGCCGTTCTCCCGGCCGCCCGCCGGGGCCACGGGCACCGCCGCACCCCCCGCCAGGCCCTGCGCCAGCCGCGCCACCGACTCGGCGACCTCGGCGCTGTGCGACACCAGCACGATCCCGACCAGCTTCTCCTCACTCACCCTCGGCCTCCGCAGCGTCGACCAGCGCGGCGACGAGCAGCGCCGACGAGGTGGCGCCGGGGTCCTGGTGCCCGATGCTGCGCTCCCCGAGGTAGCTCGCCCGGCCCTTGCGGGCCAGCATCGGCGTCGTGGCCACGGCGCCCTCCTCGGCGGCGGTCCGCGCGGCGGCGAAACCGTCGCCGAGCGCGTCCACGGCCGGCAGCAGCGCGTCGACCATGGTCTTGTCGCCGGGCTTCGCCCCGCCCAGGGTCATCACCCCGTCGACGCCCGCCCGCAGTGCCTCGGCGAGCTGCTCCTCACCGACCTCGGGGGCGTCCCCGAGCGCCTTGCCGGCCCGGCGCAGCAGCGTCCCGTAGAGCGGTCCGGAGGCGCCGCCGACGGTGGAGATCAACTGCCGTCCGGCGAGGGTCAGGACGGCACCGGGCGTCTCCGTCGCCTCCTTCTCCAGCGCGGCCCGTACGGCCGTGAACCCGCGCTGCAGATTGGTGCCGTGGTCGGCGTCCCCGATGGGCGAGTCGAGGGCGGTGAGCCGTTCCGCCTCGCGGTTGACGGACGCGGCGGTCGCCGTCATCCAACGGCGGAAGAAGTCGGCGTCGAGCACTGCATCTCCTTGCGTGGTAGGTACGTTGACGCGCCTGGCGTGCGAGGGCGGCCGCCGCCGTGTCACACGCCCCAGCGCAGGCCCGCTGTGTTCACCGGCGCGTCCCACAGCCGCAGCAGCTCCTCGTCGATCTGGCACAGGGTGACCGAGGCGCCCGCCATGTCGAGCGAGGTGACGTAGTTGCCGACCAGGGTCCGGGCCACGGGCACACCGCGCTCGGCGAGCACCCGGTGCACCTCGCCGTTGAAGCCGTACAGCTCCAGCAGCGGCGTCGCGCCCATGCCGTTGACCAGCAGCAGGACCGGGTTGCGCGGGTCCATGTCCTCCAGGATCGCGTGCACCGCGAAGTCGGCGATCTCGTGCGAGGTCATCATCGCCCGTCGCTCCCGGCCCGGCTCGCCGTGGATGCCGATGCCCAGCTCCAGCTCGCCCGGCGGCAGGTCGAAGGTCGGGCTGCCCTTGGCCGGGGTGGTGCACGCGCTCAGCGCGACGCCGAAGGTGCGGGAGTTCTCGTTGACCTGCCGGCCGATCGCCTCCACCCGTTCCAGGGGCTGTCCCTCGTCGGCCGCGGCGCCCGCGATCTTCTCCACGAACAGCGTCGCCCCGGTGCCGCGCCGGCCGGCCGTGTAGAGGCTGTCGGTGACGGCCACGTCGTCGTTGACGAGGACCTTGGCGATCCGGATGCCCTCGTCCTCGGCGAGCTCGGCCGCCATGTCGAAGTTCAGCACGTCGCCGGTGTAGTTCTTCACGACGAACAGCACGCCCGCCCCGCTGTCCACGGCCGCTGCGGCCCGCAGCACCTGGTCGGGGACCGGCGAGGTGAAGACCTCTCCGGGGCAGGCCGCCGACAACATCCCCGGGCCCACGAACCCGCCGTGCAGTGGCTCGTGCCCGGAGCCGCCGCCCGAGACCAGGGCGACCTTCCCGGCCACGGGCGCGTCCCGTCGTACGACCACCCGGTTCTCCACGTCGACGGTCAGCTCGGGATGGGCGGCCGCCATACCGCGCAACGCGTCCGCGACCACGGTCTCCGCGACGTTGATGAGCATCTTCATGGCTGCCTCCTGGTGAGCCCGGCGGGCTGTCTCGGTCCGGCTTCCGTGCGTCGTGGGCGAGGTCCGGCGGTCGGAGCGCCCGTCCCTCGCCGTCGGACGGGCGTCTCGTGCGCGGGCGTGGCCGCCCGCTCTCCGCAGTATCGGCCCTGTGGCGGTGATGGTCACCTGTACTGCCGATACCGGCGGTTCGGCCGCCGGGAGGGGGAGACGCGAACGCGGGTCAGCCGCCGGTGCCGTCGTGCCGCCCGGGAGGCCCGTCCTCCTCGTCCTCCCCCTTCCCCTCGTCCTCCTCGCGCTCCGGCTCCTCGCGCTCGCCGGGCGCGACGTCCGGCTGCTCCTCGGTCCCGTGGGTCCGGCGGGTCACGGGGGCCCTGCCGCTCACGACGATGCCGTCGATCTCGTCGATCCGGCCGGCCCCGTCGATCTCCTCGCGGTCCTCGTGCGCCAGCAGGTGCCCCGTACGGTCGCAGAACAGATGGCCCACCAGCGCGCCCCCGTGGACCACGAATCCGGCCCCGACGAGCCAGGACTCCACGATCAGGACCGTGCCCACGGCTCCGTAGCTGACCGCGTTGGTCACGATGAGCGGGGTGAACACCAGGTACGAGAACGCCCGCAGGCCCACCAGGCCCGCCATGGTCGCGACGGCGCCGGGCAGCAGCAGCCGCCAGCGCACCTGGCGGCCGAGGAGGAAGTGCGGGCCCCACCAGAAGAACAGCACGCCGATCGCCAGGCTGAGCAGCATTCGGTACGTCCCCGCCAGCACCGTGCGGGTCTGCACCTGCACGTACAGGTACGTCATGAGCGCGAGCAGCCAGACGGCCTGGCGCCAGATCCGGTGCCAGGGGCCGGCCGGCAGCCGCCACACCCGCTCGTAGCCGTTCTGCACGCTGGAGGCGAACGACAGGCCGAACAGGGCCAGCAGCACACCGCCCCAGACGCTGAGGGTGCCGACCACCTTGCGCGACGGGCTGAACGCCTCCGACAGCACCCGCTCGGACCGGCCGGACAGGTCCATGCCGTCCACCAGCCACAGCGCGAACCCGCCGTGATGCAGAGGATCGGCCGCCGCGACGACGATCAGCAGCGGGGCCAGGGTCACCAGCGCGAGCGTGGCGAAGCCCAGCGCCCGGTGCATCAGCTCCAGTTCCTTGCCGCGCCGGTAGAGCTCGGCGGCCCACCAACGGGCGGCCGACGGGCGGTCGCCGGGCCGCTCGCCGCTCAACGCCGCCGCCGGCGGTGTCCGTCTCCGTGACTGGCGGTGCCCGGCGTCGGGCCGGGCGGGCGGGGCAGGCGTGACATGGCGACGGCGCCTCCTCTCCGGACCCCGGCTGAACCGGCGCGCGGCCGCGCACCCCCATCATCGCGACGCGAGCGTCGCGCCGCACCCGGGAGCCGGGACGGGGGGAGGGGACGTGTGCCCCGGGCGGGGGAGTGGAGTGGGGGCTAGCCCCGGCCGGTCTCCGCGCCGCCCGGGCGGCCGGGCGTGTCGCCGCCGTGCCCGTCCCGGGCGGGACGCTCCGGCGTCGTGCTGGTCCGCGACCCGATGTTGCCGTGCGCGGGGATCTGGTGCGGGGTCAGCCGGTCACCGCCCCTGGGCACCTCGTCGGGCTCGCGGTGCTCCATGACCTCGCCGACCGGGCCGCCGTCCGGCAGACGCGGCTGCTCCTCCGGACGCGGAGGTGCGGGTTCGCGGCGGCGGACTCGGAAGCCCAGCACGAAGGCGCCGATCAGCAGGGCCACCACGACGAGACCCACGATGAACGGCCCGACACCGGCCAGGAAGCCCTGGCTGGCGATCTCCAGCGATGCGTTATTCATGATCCCGCGGGTACCCTCGGCCCGCGTGGTGAACCCGTTCACCACGCCCGCGCAGGCCAGGACGGGGACCGTACCCCCTGGGGTACCGGGTTTGACGGGGTCGGCACCGGCAACCCGCGCGATGTGAGTACTACGCCAGCGACGACATCGCAACAGGAACTGATTCGTTTTCTCGAAGACCGCTTCGCCTGTGCGCAGGCGTGTTCGGACTGCGCCCGCGCGTGCGCCCTGCGTGCCAGCGCGGTCGATCCCGGCGGCACCGACCAGCAGGAACTGGTCCGGCGCAAGGGCATCATGTGCGCGGAGGTGTGCGACGCGACCTGCCGGGTGCTGTCCGAGCAGAACGGCCTCGACGAGGCCGGCATCCGCGCCCAGCTCGAGTGGTGCCGCACCGTCTGCCTGGAGAGCGCACACGTCTTCGACGGTTTCCCCGGCGCCGAGCAGACCGCCGAGGCCTGCCGGGCGTCCGCCCGCGCCTGCTCCGAGTTCATGGCCACGCTGAGCTGACGGCCGCAAAGAGCCGACCGAGGAGGTGCGCGGACGGGACCACCGCACGGCATTCCCCCCTTTTTTTGAGACACGTTCCACGATGTGCGCCGTCAGGGCCGCTCCCGGCTCCCGGTGCGCCGCGGCCGGCGGAAGATCATCTCCTGGATCGGCCCGGGGACGACCCGGGTCCGGCGTTAGCCTGCCGGGGTGGAGACGACTCGTCCGGCCGACCCCGGGCTCTTCGGGCCCTCCTCGGTGACCTGGCAGATGCACGGCGACCCGATGATGTGGGTGGCCGGCATCCGCGCGCTCTACCTCCAGGCACTCCACCCGGCCGCCGTCGGCGGCGTCCTGCAGAACTCCGACTTCCGCCGGGACGCCTGGGGCCGGCTGCTGCGCACCGCGCGTTTCGTCGGCACGACGACGTACGGGACCACCGAGTCCGCCGAGCGCGCCGGCGCCCGGGTGCGCAAGATCCACAGCATGCTGTCCGCGACCGACCCGAGGACGGGACGGACGTACCGGATCGACGCGCCCGGACTCCTGCTGTGGGTGCACTGCGCGGAGATCGACTCCTATCTGCACGTCCTGCGCCGCTCCGGATTCCCCCTCACCGACGCACAGACCGACCGCTACCTCGCCGAGCAGCGGGAGAGCGCCCGCCTGGTGGGACTGGACCCCGCGGCCGTGCCCGCCGACCGCGCCGCGATGGCCGCCTACTTCGCCGCGGTGCGCCCGGAACTGGCCGCCGGAGCCGGCGCACGCGAGGTGGACGACTTCCTGCTCCGCCCCCCGGCGCACCCCCTGCTCGTCCCGGCGCGTGAGGTGCTGTGGCGGCGCGTGGCCCACCTGGCGTACGCCTCCCTGCCGCCGTACGCCCATGAGCTCTACGGCAGACCGGCCCCGCCGCCCGCCGTCGTGACCCGCCGGCTGCGGGCCGCGGGCGCCCTGCTGCGCCGCGTCCCCGCACGGCTGCGCTGGCAGCTCCCGCCCCGGAACATCCTGGGCGCGATGGCCCGGCTCGGACCCGAGTCACGTCCCGCACCGTACAAAGTCGGACGATAGCCCGCCATACTGGGCGAGGACCCGCCTCCGGGATCAGGCGGACGCCGGGGCGCGGTCACGGGCGGTCCGAAGGGGAGGTCCCGGCCGGGGAGGGCGGGGCGGACGGCGACGGGGGCGACGGCGCGAGATGGCGGACACCGGACTGATCCACGGCCGTTACCGGCTGCTCGACCGGATCGGGCGCGGCGGCATGGGCGAGGTGTGGCGCGCCCGCGACGAGTCGCTGGGCCGTCAGGTCGCCGTGAAGTGCCTCAAGCCGCTCGGCCCGCACCACGACCCGTCGTTCACGCGGGTGCTGCGCGAGCGGTTCCGGCGCGAGGCCCGGGTGGCCGCCGCGCTCCAGCACCGCGGGGTGACCGTCGTCCACGACTTCGGCGAGTCCGACGGCGTCCTCTATCTGGTGATGGAGCTGCTCGACGGCCTCAACCTCAGCCAGCTCCTGGAGGGCAACGAGCACCGGCCGCTGCCGGTCCCCGACATCGTCGAGATCGCCGAGCAGGTCTCCGCCGCCCTCGCCTACACCCACCGGCAGGGCATCGTGCACCGGGACCTGAAGCCGGCGAACATCATGCGCCTCGCCGACGGCACGGTGAAGATCTGCGACTTCGGCATCGCCCGCCTCGGCCACGACATCGGCTTCACCGCGCGGCTGACCGGCACCGGCGTGGCCATGGGCACCCCGCACTACATGTCGCCGGAGCAGATCGGCGGAACCGACGTCGACCAGCGCAGCGACCTCTACTCGCTCGGCTGCGTCCTGTACGAGATCGCCACCGGGGCACCGCCGTTCGACCTCGACGACGCCTGGGCGGTCCTCGTCGGCCACCGCGACACCCCGCCGACGCCGCCGCGCCGCCACCGCGGCGAGCTGCCCGCCTACCTGGAGCGGATCATCCTCGACCTGCTCGCCAAGCAGCCCGAGCAACGGCCCGGCGACGCCCACGAGTTGTGCCGCCGCATCATCGCCGGCCGGACGGCTCCGGCGTACGTGCCCACGGTGGTCACGGCCCGGCCGCGGCCGGGCACGCCCGAGCCGGGCACGCCTGAGCCGGGCACGCCCGAGCCGGGCACGCCTGAGCCGGGCACGCCCGAGCCGGGCGCGCGCGGAGGCCGCCTGCCGTCGTGGACGCACGGCATGACCGACGGCCCCAGGGCCACCGGCGCCGTCCTGCGCGCCACCCCCGCGGACCCGGGCGCGGGACTCACCGGCGCATGGACGGTTCCCCCCGGCCCGGACGGCGCCGGCGACCCGGTCGCGAGTCCCGGCGGGCGGCCCGCGCCGCGGCCGGACGGCACGCCCGCGCCGCCCCCGGCGACGCTCACCGCCCTCGCCGGACGGCACAACGCGGGCCTCGGCCTCGGGCGCCTCGGCCGCTGGGAGGAGGCGGGGGAGGTGCACCGCGCGGTCGCCGCCGAGCGGGCCGGCCTCCTCGGCGCCGACCACCCCGACACCCTCGCCAGCCACTACGAGGTGGCCTTCACGCTCAGCCGCACCGGCCGGGCCGGAGAGGCGCTGCGCGCGTACAAGCAGGTGACCGGGGCCAGGATCCGGGTGCTCGGCGCCGACCACCGCGACACCCTCGCCGCCCGCCAGGAGATGGCCTACGTCCTCGGGCAGCTCGGCCGCCACTTCGACGCCCACCAGGTGTACCGGTCGGTGCTCGCCGCGCGGGAACGCACCATGGGCGCGGACCACCCCGACACCCTGCGCTGCCGCCACAACCTCGCCTTCAACCTCAGTCGCCTCGGCCGCCTGGAGGACTCCTACCGCATGGCCTGCGAGGTGGCCGCCGCGCGCGCCCGCGTGCTCGGCCCCACCCACCCCGACACCCTGGTCACCCGCTACGAAGTCGCCTACGCCCTCGGTCAGTTGGGGCGCTGGGCCGAGGCCCTGCAGACCTACGGCGAGGTCGCCGAGGCGCGCGCCCGGGCTCTCGGGCCCGACCACCCCGACACCCTGGCCGCCCGCTACGAGGTCGGCATCAGCCTGGGCCGGCTCGGCCGCAGCGCGGAGGCGCTCCGGCTCTACCGCGGCCTCGTCGACGACCGCACCCGGGTGCACGGCCCCACCCACCCCGAGACCCTGCGCGCCCGGCACGGCCTCGGGGTCAACCTCGGCCGGCTCGGCCGCTGGGAGGAGGCCCTCGACGAGTCCCGCGACGTGTGCGCCATCCGCGAGCGGGTCCTCGGCGCCGACCACCCGGACACCCTGGTCAGCCGCCGCGAGGTGGCGGTCGGCCTCGGCTGGCTCGGCCGCTGGGCGGACGCGCTCACCGAGTACCGCCGGGTGGCCGCCGCCCGCGAGTACGTCCTCGGCCCGGACCACCCCGACACCCTGGCCAGCCGCAACGACGAGGCGCACTGCCTGGAACAGCTCGGCCGGGGCGCGGAGGCCGCCGAGCTGTACCGCAGGGTGGCGGTGCTGCGCCGGCAGCCGGCGGCGGGCGGCCACTGACACCGGCACCGCGTCCGCCGCCCCCTGGCCGTCGTAGATCATCACGTGTTAACAAGAACCATGACCGCACTCGAAGGACACGGGACGTACGACGCCGTCATCGTCGGCGCAGGCCACAACGGGCTGGTCGCCGCCGCCTACCTGGCGCGCGCCGGACGGTCGGTGCTGGTGCTGGAGCGGCTGGACCACACCGGCGGGGCGGCCGTCTCCACCCGCCCGTTCGCCGGCGTGGACGCCCGGCTGTCCCGCTACTCCTACCTGGTCAGCCTGCTGCCGCGGAAGATCGTCCGGGATCTGCGCCTGGAGTTCCGCCTGCGCACCCGCACCGTCTCCTCGTACACGCCCGTCGAGCGCGACGGCCGCGCCACGGGGCTGCTGGTCGGCGGCGGGGAGCAGCGGACCCGGGAGTCCTTCGCCCGGCTGACCGGCTCCGACCGCGAGTACGCGGCCTGGCAGCGGTTCTACGGCATGACCGGCCGCCTCGCCCAGCGGGTCTTCCCCACCCTCACCGAGCCGCTGCCCACCCGTGACGAGCTGCGCCGCCGCGTCGACGACGAGGAGGCCTGGCGGACCCTGTTCGAGGAGCCGATCGGCGTCGCCGTCGAGGACCGCTTCGCCGACGACCTGGTGCGCGGCGTGGTCCTCACCGACGCGCTCATCGGCACCTTCGCCGACGCCCACGACCCCTCACTCCAGCAGAACCGCTGCTTCCTCTACCACGTGATCGGCGGCGGCACCGGCGACTGGGACGTGCCCGTCGGCGGCATGGGCGCCCTGACCGACGCGCTCGCGGACGCCGCCCGCCGCGCGGGGGCCGTCATCGCCACCGGCCACGAGGCAGTACGGGTGGCGACCGACGGCCGGGCCGCCGAGGTGACCTACCGGCACCGGGACACGCAGGGCACGGTCGGCGCCCGGCACGTCCTGGTGAACGCCTCGCCCGAGGCACTGGCCGCGCTCACCGCGGACGCCCCGCCGGAGCCCGCGGAGGGCGCCCAGCTCAAGGTGAACATGCTGCTCACCCGGCTGCCCCGGCTGCGGGACACCTCCGTCGACCCGCGCGAGGCGTTCTCCGGCACCTTCCACATCGCCGAGGGCTACCGGCAGCTGGCCGCCGCGCACGCCCAGGCCGCCGCCGGCGAACTGCCCGCGGCGCCGCCGTCCGAGATCTACTGCCACTCCCTGACCGACCGCACCATCCTCGGCCCCGACCTGGTCGAACGGGGCTACCAGACGCTCACCCTCTTCGGCCTGCACACCCCCGCCCGGCTCTTCGCCCGGGACAACGACGGCGTGCGGGAGGACCTGCTGAAGGCGACGCTGGCGCAGCTCGACGCCCACCTGGCCGAGCCGCTCGCCGACTGCCTCGCCACCGACGCGGACGGGCGGCCCTGCATCGAGGCGAAAACCCCGCTGGACCTCGAACGGGACCTCGGGCTGCCCGGCGGCAACATCTTCCACCGCGCCCTGAGCTGGCCGTACGCCGCCGAGGGCACCGGCCGCTGGGGCGTGGAGACCCCGCACGCCAACGTGCTGCTGTGCGGCGCGGGCGCGGTCCGCGGCGGCGGTGTCAGCGGCGTGCCGGGGCACAACGCGGCCATGGCGGTTCTCGAAGCGGGCGAGGGCGGCTGACGGCCCGTCGGCGAGGCGTCCCGTCCGGTGCCAGGGGCTCCGGACGTGCGCTCAGGGGCTCCGGACGTGCGCCAAGGGGCCCGGAACTTCACGGGTTCCGGAACTTCAGGGACCCCGGCTCTTCTGGGGACCCGTGGCTTCTCAGGCCCGGGGGCTAGCGGCCCGTGACGGTGTCCGGTGCCGCCGCGGCGGGCAGCGCGTGCAGCGTGCCGCTGGACGAGGCGGCATGGACGCTCCGCCCGCCGGGGCCGCAGACCGCCGCCAGGATCTGGCCACCGAGGTCGAAGCTCTGCAACGACGTCCCGTCCGCCGCGTCCAGCAGGTGCAGCCGCCCGCTCCACCCGCCCGCGTAGACGGCGGCGCCGTCGGTGCACAGCGCGAAGAACTCCTCGTGCTCCCCGTACGGCGCACTCCAGACGGTCTCGCCGGTCGCCGAGCCCAGACAGTGGACGGTGCCCGCGGCGTCCCCGACGATCACCGTGCCGACCCCGCGGACCGGCGCGGCCACCACCGGCGCGCCGAGCCGCGCCTCCCACACGACCGAGCCGTCCGCGGCGGCCAGGCACCGCACCCCGCCGTCGCCGTCCGCGGCCACCAGCCCCTCCTCCAGCGGCAACGGCGTCGCGAGGAGCGGCGCGGGCAGCCGCGCCGGAGCCGCCCAGCACACGCCGCCGTCCTCGTCGTCGACGGCGAGGATCTCCCGGCCCTGCGCTGCCGACAGATACACGTGCCGGGCACCGGCCGCGACCGGCACCGCCGGGTCGCCCGAGCCGCCGGTGAGCGGATCGGTCCGCCACCACACCCGCCGGGTGACCGCGTCGAAGTGGTGCAGCTGGCCGATGGCGTCGCCGAGGAACACGCTCTGCCCGCGCAGCAGCACCCGGGCCTGGGTCAGACTGCCCGCCGGCACGGACCACCACAGCCGGTGCTCCCGGGTGTTCCACGACTCCAGCCGGCCACCGGAGTCGCACACCAGCAGCACCCCGCCGTCCGCGCACAGCTGCACCGGAGCGGTGAAGTCCGTGCGGCGGGCCGTCTCCCCGCCGGTGGCGGCGTCCAGCCAGCGCACCGCGCCGGCGCCGTCGGCGGTGACCACGCCGCCCTCGTCGGTGGCCACCACGCTGTGCGGCCACTCCCCGACGTCGGCGCTCCAGCTGCGCCGCCCGGGCCGGAACGGCACGGTGAGGTCGGCGGCGTTGCCCGCCGACGCCAGGATGTCCCGCAGCCGGGCACGGTGGCCGGAGAGCAGGCGGACGGTGTCGGCGGGCAGCCGCAGCGCGCCCGGCCGGCCGAACCCCTCGGCGACCTCGTCCAGCCGCGGGCGGTCGGCCGGATCCTCCGCCAGGCAGGCGCGGAGCAGGCGGCCGGTGGTGTCGTCCGGCAGCCGGGACAGGTCGGGCGGGCCACCGCCGACGCGGCGCATCAGCATCGCCCGCGCGTCGCTCTCCCCGGTGTACGGGGGACGGCCGGTGAGGGCGTACAGGACGATGCCCGCGATGCCGAAGACGTCGGTCGCCGCCCCCGTCCCGGCCAGTCCCCTGAGCTGTTCGGGCGCGCAGAAGTGCGGGTGGCCGATGACCGTGTCGAGGGTCAGCGTGACCCGCTGGCCGCGGATGCGGGTCAGCCCGAAGTCGATGATCCACGGCCCGTCCTGCGTCAGCAGGATGTTGCCCGGGTGCAGGTCCCGGTGGAGCAGGCCCTTGCGGTGCGCGGTGTTGAGGGTGTCCACGAGTTCGGCGGCGATCGTGTGCACCGTGTCGGGCGGCAGCGCCCCGCCGTGCGACTCCACCACCCGGTACAGCGACAGGCCGGGGATGAAACGGGTGGCCAGCGTGGGCCGGCGCCCGGCGCCGAAGTCCAGGGCGAGCAACTCGGGGATGCGCGCCCCCTTGCAGCGATCCAGCGCCTTGCTCTCCTGGTGGAAGCGCTGCATGTGCTGCGCGTCCTCGGTGAACTCCCGCTTGAGGAGCTTCACGGCCGCCAGGGTGTCGGGGCCGTGCCGGTCACCCGGCCGCCGGCCGAGGTAGACGGTGCCGAAGCCGCCCGTGCCCAGCCGGCTCAGCAGGCGGAAGCCCGCGGCCTCGGGCGGGTCGGTGGCCGGGTCCAGCGGCATCACCATGTCGACGTCCTCTCTGCGCTGCGGCTCGGGGGTGTGGGGGCGTGACCGCGTCACCGCAGGACGGCGGACCGGCTCTCCGTCTCGTGGGAGAAGCCGATGCCGCACAGCACCGTCGACTTGCCCAGCTCGCAGGTGCCGGTGTCGCGCAGCCGCTCCCCGCCCGGGCGGGAGGCCTCCCGCTCGCACCGCAGGGCGAGCACCGGACGGCCCCCCTCCTGCCGTCCGCGTACCGTGATCCTGGCCCGCACATCGCCGGCGTCCGTCTCCTCGGTGACCTCCCGGCCGCGCAGGAGGACGGTCTGCCGGCTGCCGGACCGCAGATCGGTGACGACCAGCGCCCCGCTGAGCTCCGGGTTGCGCCGCTTGTAGACGCGCCAGGCCGTCGCGGAGCCCAGCAGCAGGACGAGCAGGACGAGCGGGTAGAGCCAGCCGGGGGTACGGCCGGGCACCGAACCCCGCAGGTCCAGCTCGGTGACGACCGGCGCACCGGTGGAGAACCTCGGGTCCCCGAGGGAGCCGCGGACCGTCGTGGTCCACGGCGAGGAGACCTCGGCGCGCAGGCCCACCCCCGCCTCGAAGTCCCGGGTGACGGGGATCAGGCTGAACCGGGGGTCCTGATGCCAGGTCAGTGTCATCCGCACGGTGCGCTTCCGGCCCGGCGCCAGGGTGACGGGCCCGGCCGGGTCCAGCCGGGGACCGCCGGGGCCGCCGGCGGCGCTCAGCCGGACGCGCAGGGGCACGTGCCGCGCCCTGGAGACCACGGTGACCTCCAGGGTCCGGGTGCGGGCGCCGGTGCTCCTCCCGGTCCGCACGGTCACCCGGCCGCCGCCGGCGTCGCGCACCCCCTCGCCCGTCACCGAGACCGCGACGGTGCCGCCCCGGTCGGCGCGCAGCAGGCTCACCGCCTTCTGGGTGCGCACCTGGTCCTTGGCACCGCTGAGCTGGGAGCCCAGGGCAGCCGGGTCGACCGGCAGGATGCGCGGGGCGCCGAAGGCGCCGCCGAGGACCTCGGAGACCCCGGTGCCCTCGGCGAGCGGGAGACCGTAGCCCATGAGCTTGTGGCCGGTTCCCAGCGCGTCGTAGCGGTCCTTGAGGCGCTTCCAGGCCGGGCTGCCGAGGCGGGCGTAGGGGCTGCCGGGCGCGTTGACGGCACCGTCGGTCAGCATCAGCACCGCCCCGACCGGGGCCCTGCTGCGGTCGAGCTGGTCGGCCGCGGCGTCCAGGGCGGCACCGTGATCGCTCGCCGACTCCTTGGCGGCGTCCGGCAGTTCCCGGTCGAAGAGATGGTCGGTCCGGTCGGCGGGGGACATCGGGTGGACCACGCTGGTCGCCCGCCCGAAGGTGACGACGGCCACCTGGTCGGCGGGCGTGAGCGACTTCAGGAAGTCGGCCAGGCGCCGCTTGACCGTGGTGTACAGCGGTACGCCGTCGGGGCCGCGGTCCTGCATCGAGCTGGAGACGTCGACCAGGACGACGTAGGCCGCCGGTACGTCGTCGACCTTCAGCGAACGGTAGATCTCGTCGCGCGGCACCGGGGCGTCCGCGGCCGCGGCCGGAGCGGCGCCCGAGACGGCGAGCACCGCGGCGAGGGTGAACAGCGCGGCGCGGCGCGCCGTCGCCCGGATGGTGAACATGAGGTGGTTCCCCCTGGGTTGTGCGGGAGTGGGCTGCCGGCCGCGGAGTGCCGCCGGGCCGGTGCGGGTCGTGGGGCGGAGCGGGTCGTGGGGCGGCCGGGATCGGCCGCGGCAGTGGGTGGCGAGGGTCGGCTGCCGCCGTGGGCCGCCGTGGGCGGCCGTGGGCGGCCGTGGGCGGCCGCGGGTGGCCGGGGTCAGCCGCGGCCGTGGGCGGCCGTGGCGTCGAGCCTGCGCAGGCGGCGGATCTGCTGGTCGCACCTCGACTGGTCGTCCTCCAGCTTCCGGATCTGCTGCGCGCGGTCGGTCTTGAGCTGTGTCAGCCGCCGGATGGCGTGGTCGCGGTAGTGCTGCCAGACCAGGCGGTCCGTCCCGCCGCGGGCGAACGCGCTCTCCAGGTCGTCGCGTTCCTCGTCGGCGCGGCTCGCTCCCCCGAAGGCCACCCACTCCCGGTGGTAGGCGTCCAGGACGGTGAGCACGCGCGCGCCGACGTGACCCTGCGCGGCCCAGGCCTGCAGGGCCGCGCAGAGCTGGTCGTTCTCCGCGCCGGCGCGACGGGCCTCGCAGGCCCGGGCGGCCAGCGTCTCGCAGTCCTCCCGGGTCTCCCCGGCCCGTGCCGCGGCGCGATGCACCTCGCGCACGGCCAGGCCGGAACGCAGCTGGGGCAGGCGGGTGGTGAGCCGCTCGAGCCACCGCCGGTCCTCCGGGCCCTCCTTCCAGTGCGGGGCCCCGGTGGCCAGCCGGTGCACGGCGTCGAGGACGAGCCCCGCACACGGACCCTGCCAGTCCAGGATCCGCAGGGTCAGGTCGTGGCCGGTCGGGCCGGGCCCCTCGCCGGTGTGCGGGTCCACCGCGAGGGCGTGCTCCAGCAGGAGCCCGACCACCGCCGGGGCGTGCTGGCGCAGGGAGCGCGGCTCCAGCTCCGCCCGCAGGGTCGCGGTGTAGGTGCCGACACGGCCCGCAGGGCCGCCGGAGCCCGGCAGTTCGGCCGCCGAAGCCAGGGTGCCGAAACCCGAGGGCGGCAGCCCGGCCAGGGCGCACAGCACGTCCCAGCGGGCGGCGGTCTCCGGCCGCATCCCGGCGGCCGGCCGCTCCAGTGCGTGCCGCAGCCGCGCCCGCGACGGGTCCTCGGCCGCGGAGGACGCCGTACGGGCCGCACAACCGGTCAGCCCGTGGAAGAAGTCCGCGTGCAGCAGGCCGTCGGTGCGCCCGCAGCGGGCGGCGGCCTCCAGCAGCCGGGCCGCCGCCTCCGGGTGGCCCGCCGCCCACTTCCTGGTGGCCCCGGGCGGGCAGGTGCCGGTGCTCAGCAGGTCGTGCAGCAGCCGCAGTTCGGGATTGTGCTCGACCTCGGGCGCCGCTCCGTCGCCGAGCCATCGCAGCCAGGCGAGGACGGGACCGGCCGGGTCCGGCCCGTCGCACAGGGCCCGGACGAGACGGCCGGCGAGGCCGGGCACGTCGTACAGCAGGCACTGCGTGAACTCCATGGTCCCCTCGGCGAACGGGGCCACCGCCGGCAGGAGCCGCTCGATCACCGGGTCCGGTTCGGTGTCCGCGCGGGTGGCCTGGATCCGGCCGATGGCGAAGGCGAGGATCTCGTCCAGGGGCTTGAGGTCCTCCCTGGTGAGGGAGGTGGCGGCCCGCGCGCTCTCGAAGTTCCGCAGGGCGGTCTCCTGCCGGCCCGCGAGCAGATCGGCGATGAGCCGGTCGCGGAACGCCTGGGAGACGCCGGGCTCCGCCATGTGCGCCGCCAGCGGTCCCATGTCGGTGGACTGCCCCGCCAGCTTGCGCCCCGCGAGGACCTGGAGGGACCCGGGGTCGATCCGGGGCCGGCTCAGCGCCAGGTCGATCCGGTCGTTGTCCACCTCGCGGCCCTCGCTGACCTCGTGGGCCACGGCGACCGCGGGGTCCAGGGCGTTGAGCACCCGCAGCGCGTCCGCGTGCGCCGTGGGGCCTGTGATGTCCAGGGGCGCGCGGGCGGCGGCCAGATGGCGCAGCACGGTCTCGCCGCCGTGCACCGTCCAGTTCTTGATGATCAGGTCGCGGTAGGTGCGCGCCTGCGGGGAGAGCGCGCCGAGGTCCGGCAGCCCGCCGCCCCAGGCCAGGCAGGTCAGCCCGGGGGAGTCGTCGGCGACCCCCCAGTACAGGCGCATGGGCACCTCGGATCCGGAGGAGGTCCAGGTGGCCGCGGACAGGCTGCCGCGCATGCCGTACGGCAGCAGAGCGGCCACGCAGTCCAGGACCAGCAGCAGTTCGAGCGGCTCGTAGCGCCGGTCGCCGGTGACGACCACGGTGCCGTCCAGCAGGTGGGCCGCCGCGGCCGCCAGCCATCCGGTGATCTCCGACACCCGGGGGGTGACGCGGGGGCCGATGTCGGTGAGCAGTCCGCTGTCCTCGGGGACGGGCAGTTCGGCGGGCCCCGTGGCGCCCTCGGACAGCAGTGGGGCGGCGTCGAGGGCGGCACGGGCCAGGCCGCACCAGCCGAGGCCCGCCTCGCCGACGTCCGCCACCGGGACGGCGAAGTGACTGATCCGGTAGATCGGGCGGTTGGTGCGGTCCACGGCGGCCGTGCCGTCGAGGAGGAAGACGCCGACCGTGCGCGTCCCGTCCGGCCCGGTGGTGCACCCGATGGTGATCCACGGCAGCTGGTCGCCCGGCGCCGGTGTGCCCGGCGACCAGTGGTGGACGGCGGTGTTGAAGTCGGCGCTCCGGCCGGGCGGGTGGGCGGCGAGAACCCGGTAGCCGCTGTTGGTGTGGGGCTCCTTGCCCCACAGGGCCCAGTCGGCGATCAGCCCCGGTGCCATGGTGGTGTCCTCTCTCGTGCGGGTGTCGGTGGGCGGATCAGGACTGCGCCGGGCCGAAGCCCCGCAGGAAGAGGAACGGTTCGAGGATGTTGACGGGCTGGGGCGGCGCGACGAAGCGGACGTCGTCCTCGACGGGGTTCACCAGCGACGGATTCTCGAAGTCGAAACCCCGTTCGGGATCGACCCAGAATCCGACCGCGGAGCAGACGAAATAACCCACGCGTTCGGGGGCGAAGAACAACTCGATCTGCTGCTGGATCTCCCGCAGGCTGCCGTGCGGGAAGGCCTGGCACAACCCGTCGAAAAGGCGTTTGGCGTCCGCCACCTCGGGCTGTCCGGTGCGCGGATTGACCCGGACGTTTCCCTGTTCGCAGGCGAAGCGGAAGACCCGGTCGTCGTCGAACTTCGCCAGGCAGACGGCGATGCTGTGCGGCAGCAGGTTGCCCTCGCGCTCGCCGCGCATGTTGATCTCGGCGGCCACTCCGGCGAGGACGTCGGTGAAGAAGTCCGCGTTCTGCCGGGCGTCGTCGTTGACCGGACCGTCCTCGCCGTTGACGTGCCACTCCCGGACGGGGTCGACGACGTAGACCATCGCCCGCGACGCCCCGAGGTCCTTGATGAGCTTGCCGCCGAGGGCGGCCCCGGTCTGCGAGTGCAGGTCGAACGCCTCTCCCGGCAGGTCGCGGACGGTGACCTTGAACTCGGTCAGGTCGCGTTCGCGGTCGGCGCCGCGCCGCCACCGCCTGCGGCCGGCCTTGGAGAACCGGGTGCCGGTCAGGTCACCGGCCAGCGTGAAGCGGACCGGGCGCTGCTCGGTGAGGGTGGCGTTGGGGAACGTGCGGTCGCGGTAGAGGATGCGCGCCAGGTCGCCGAGGAACTTCTGCGAGGAGTGGTCCTCCGGCCACATGCTCCACTTCCCGTACAGCGGATCCTGGACCGCGCGCGACAGCGCGGCCAGCAGCGTGGACTTCCCGCTGCCCATGCCGCCCCAGAGCGTGACCGTCGACTCGGGTGCGGAGGGCCGGCCCTCCGGCTCCTGGACGTCGGCCCGGTCTCCGGCCGCCTTCCGGCCGCCCTTCGCGGGCTTGGCGGTCCGGTCGGCCCGCTCGGCCCGGTCCGTCCGGTCCTCCCGGTCCGCTCGCCCGGCCCGGTCGGTCCGGCCGGAACGCGGGGCGAGGCCGGGCTCGTCGAGCTTCTCCAGGAAGACGCTGGGCACCGCGTCGTCCTGCGGCGCGGCGGGAGCCGGGAGGGCGACGGGCCCGCGCGTCTTCTCCTCGGCGGGGGCCGCGGGCGCCGTCCGGGGCAGCGGGGGCGCGGACCCGTTGGCGGTCGGCGGGGCGGTGGCCGGCGCCGGTGGCAGGGCGGCCAGACCGCCGACGAGGGTGGACGGATCCCAGACCGCGAACGGTCCGTCGGCTTCCCGGTCCTCCCTCTTCTTCCGGTCCGGCCCGTCGTTCTTCCCGTCGTGGTTCTCGCGCTCGGACCGCGCGTCGTCGTCGACCATGGTGGGGCTCCCGCTGGAGGGGCGGCGGAAGTCGTCCGCCGCGCGGTGGTGGTACGGGTCCGCGCCTGCCGCGCGCACCTCGGGGTTCTCGGTTCGTTCGTCAGCCGGCCGCGGCGTGCTGCCACTCCCCGGCCGGGCCGTCGGCCACGACCAGCCGGATGGGCGCGCCGTCCGCGGGCAGGCACAGCGCCGGCGCGGCGACGGCCGAGGCGATCAGGCGGGGATCGTGGCCCGCGCCGAAGCGGCCCTCGGCGCCGAACGCGTCCCACGCGCCCTCGGCCCAGTGCGCCAGATGGGGCTCGCCCTGCAGGTCGTCCATCCAGGCCGGTTCGTCCACGACCGCCACGCACACGACGCCCTCGTAGTGGCGGGCCGCGTGCAGTTCGTCCCGCCATTCCAGGCGGTCGGGGCAGATGCGTACGGCCGCGCCGCGCCGCAGGACGCGGGGCGGGCGGGTGCGCGGATGCGGGGGGCGGGAGCCGACCACCAGGAGCACCCGGTGGCTGCCCGCCCGCCACAGGTGGCGCCAGGCGGACAGCTCCCGGGGGACGTGTTCGAGGCCGGTGGCGAAGTCGTGCCGCAGGGGGTGGGGGCGCCAGGTGCCGAGGGTGCGTCCGGCGTCCTGAGCGGCCGACATCGCCGTCCGGTGCACGACCGGGTCGTGGTCGCCGGGACGGTCGAGCGGGGCGTGGTCCCGGTAGCCGATCAGGCCGACCCGCAGCACGTCCTCGCCGCCCACCGCGTCCTCGACGGCGGTGACCACGGCCGCCGCCTCCTGCAGGCGCTCCTCGACCGCGGTGCCCCCGTCGCCCTGCGGCCCGGCGAGTTCCACGGCCACCACCAGGTCGACGGGCCGGGGCCGGGAGAGCTGCCGCGGGGTGCCGGAGGCCAGCGCGCTCCAGGGGGACGACTCCGGCTCGTGGTGGCCGTCGTGGCGCAGCTCGACGCGGTTGCGCCCGTGCAGGGCGTAGCGCAGGACCGTGCGGGAGCCGGGGGGCAGTTCGAGCCGGTCGAGCCGCAGGGAACGCCAGCGGGAGGCCGGCTCGTCGAGCCCGGCGGCGACGACGGCGGCGACGCTCTCGCCGGTGGTCGCGCCGTGCGGCGGGGCCGTGACCGGCACGCGGACGACGGGCGCCGCGGCTCCGCGGCCGTCGGTGCGGCTGCCGGCCGGGAACAGCGGGCGGCGCACCAGTCGGACCGTGCCCGAGCCGCCGTCGACCTGTGCGGCCGCCAGCCACACCGTGCGGCGCAGCGGCACCTCGGCGGTCAGGTCGTCCGGGGACGGCGGCCAGTGCGCGGACAGCCGCAGGCACAGCAGCGCACCCGCGTCCCGCCGCGCCTCCTCGGCGGCCTGTTCGACGGGCCCCCAGCCGGAGGCCCGGACCACCACCGCCAGCGGTCTGCCGTCGCGGGGGTTGACGCGCAGAAAGGCGTCCAGGGCCGCGCGCAACGGCGCCGTGACGGCGGGTGCCACGGGATCCGTCTCCGCGCCGCCCGCGAGCAGGAACAGCCGGCGCGGCCGGTCGTGGGGGAGTCCAGGCGCGGCGGGCGCCAGGTCCGTCCACGAGGACTCGGCGAGCCGGTGCACGTCGGGACCGGTGCCGGCCGAGTCGTAGGACAGCCGGCTCAGCCGCAGCCGCTCGCAGCCGATCTCCAGCACGTCCAGGGCCGGGAACGTCCCGGCGGCGAGGCGCGTGAGCAGCCAGCCCAGCCCGGCGCGCGAGAGGCGGGCGCGCTCCTGGGCGAGCACGTCGTGCCAGCCGCCGCGCCGGGCGTCGTCCGCGCGGGCCGAGCCGGCCTCGGCCACCAGCCCCCGCACCCCGCGCAGGTCGGGCGGCGGGGGCGGAGCGTCGTCGCCCGTGCCGTCCTCCGCCACGGCACCCGCGGCGCGCGCGGCGGGGCCCCCGGCCAGCAGATCCGCGACGCGGAGCGCGGCGCGAAGGTCGGCCGCACGGGTGTTCACCCCGATGTTCGACTGCACTGTTCCCCCACCCCCGATGCGGTCACCGGTCCCTGCACCGGATGCAGGGCGACCGCGGTTGAGCACGAATCGGGCATGGAAAAGCCCCGGCGAAAGGCGGCCGTGTCCGATCCCAGATCCCGGAGTCCCCACTCCGGTTGCGGCTTCACATTATCGCCTCGCTGAGCGGATGGAACCCTATTCATGAGCCTTTGTTGCCGCTGCTGCCCGGGAGATCTCTTTTCGAAAGAAAGGGAGTGGAATGGCGTCGATATAGGTTTCTGAGTGACCGTCGAAAAAGCGTGCGCCCGTGGAAATTGCAAGAAACTGACCGGGTGTGATCATTCATAAAGGACACGCTGGACGTGGTCCCGGGCCGCCTAGTCTCCGGAGGCCGCCCAGCCCGTCGCTTCGACGAGGGCGGCATCCCTCGGACGGGAGTCGTCGAAGAGGACGCCGCCGCCCGCTTCGACGCGCAGGGCGTCGACATAGGCGCCGCGGCCCACGTAGAGGCGGTCGGTCGTGCAGCGCCAGCGCAGAACGAGGCGGCGGTCGGCGGGGAGGGCGGCCGTCAGGCGGTGCCAGGCGCGGCCGGACCAGCCGGTGGCGGTGCCCGCGGGATGCTCCTCGGGCTCCTCGCCGGGGCGCACGGTCGTGAAGGGGACCGGCTGCCAGGTGGTGCCGCCGTCCGTCGTGGACTCCAGGGCGAGGACGTCCGAGACGGGCTCGGTGTCCCACCACAGGGCGCAGCGCAGCCGCGCGTCGCCGGCGGAGGTGTCGAGCGGGGGCAGCGCGAGCGTCGCGTCGGCGGCGTTCGCCATCCCGGAGAACCAGGCGGTACGGCCCCGCACCGGGTGCACCGGGACGGCGCGCGCCAGGTTGTTGCCGGCGGCGACCCGGGGAGCGGACCCCGAACGCCAACCGCGCACCGGGTGCACCGAGTTGCCGAGCACGATCAGAAACGAGTCGGTCGTCGGGTCGAGCACCAGCGAGGTGCCGGTGAAGCCGGTGTGCCCGGCGGTGCGGGGCGTGGCCATCGCGCCCATGTACCAGTGCTGGTACAGCTCGAAGCCGAGGCCGTGCTCGTCGCCGGGGAAGGCGGTGTTGAAGTCGGTGAACATCAGCTCCACCGACTCCGGGCGCAGGATGCGCGCCCGTCCGTAGGAACCGCCGTTGAGCAGCGTGCGGCCCAGCACCGCGAGGTCCCACGCGCAGGAGAACACCCCCGCGTGCCCGGCGACACCGCCCAGGGAGAACGCGTTCTCGTCGTGCACCTCGCCCCACACGAGCCCCCGGTCCAGCCCCGACCACGGCGGACGGGCGTCCTCCGTGGCCGCGACCCCCGGTCTCCAGGACGCGGGCGGGTTGTACCGCGTGCCGTCGAGGCCGAGCGGCCCGGTGATCTCCTCGCGCAGCAGCGTGTCCAGCGCCCGGCCGGTGATCCTCTCCAGCACCAGTTGAAGGGAGATCAGGTTCAGGTCCGAGTAGAGGTACGCGGTGCCGGGCGGGTTGAGCGGGGCCTCGTCCAGGACCAGCCGCACCCTCTCCTCGTACGTCGGCGCCTTGTACAGCGGCAGCCACGCACGGAATCCCGACGTGTGGGTGAGCAGCTGGCGGACCGTCACGTCCTGCTTGCCCGCGTGGCCGAAGTCCGGCAGGTACGAGGCGACCCTGCCCTCCAGCTCCAGCGCGCCCCGCTCGATCTGCTGCACCGCCAGGATCGAGGTGAACAGCTTGGAGACGGAGGCCAGGTCGAACACGGTGTCCCGGGTCATGGGGAGCTGCCGGCCGGCGGGGAACTCGACCCCGGTGTCGGTCGTCTCGTCGTACGCCGAGTAGCGCACCGCCATGCCGATCGGCTCGTGCAGCGCCACCGTGCCGCCGCGCCCCGCGAGCAGCACGGCGCCCGCGTACCACGGGTGCTTGGGGGAGGGGCCGAGGAACGCCCGGGCGTCGGTGACCAGTTGACGCAGCGAGGCGGCCAGCAGCCCGGCGCGCTCGGGCGAGCCGTGCCGCAGCGTGGGACGCCCGCTCGCCGCCGCCGTGCCGGGCGCCGCGTCGGCCGGACCCGCCGGCAGCGGTGCCAGGGCCAGCGCGCCGCCCAACGCCATGGACAGCCGCCCCACTTGACGGCGGGTGAGTCCGCCCCTGTCGCCGCTGCCCGCCGTGCCGTCGGTCATCCGGAGGCCTCCCGTCGCACCGCCTGAAAATATCTTTCGTGACGTGCCCTGTGGGATGAAACTTTCGTGTCAGACGTGGTCCGTGTCAACGGGGCGTGCGCGCGCTTCCCGGCAGCCCACCCCCGACCGGGTCCGGCGCGTCCGGGGCCCGCCCCTTGACCTCGTCGCGTGGGCCGTCGAGGATCGCGTGGCATGACGCCCGGACACGGCAGCACCGTCGACGGGGTGCTGCGGCGCAGCGCCCGGCGCACACCGGCTCGCGTGGCCGTCGAGTACGGCGACCGCTCGTGGACGTACGAGGAACTCGACGACGCCGTCTCCCGCGCCGCGCGCGTCCTGCGGGACCAGGGACTCGCACCCGGCGACCGGGTCGGCGCCTTCGGGCACAACTCGGACGCCTACCTCATCGCCTTCCTCGCCTGCGCCCGCGCGGGCCTGGTCCACGTGCCGGTCAACCAGAACCTCACCGGCGACGACCTCGCCTATATCGTCGGCCAGTCCGGCGCCGCGCTCGTCCTGGCCGACCCGGATCTCGCCGGCCGGCTGCCCGGCGGCGTGCCGGCGCTGCCGCTGCGCGACGCGGGCGACGCGCTGCTGACCCGGCTGCGCACCACACCGCCGTACGACGGTCCCGAACCCCGCGGCGAGGAGGTGGTGCAGCTGCTGTACACCTCGGGCACCACCGCGCTGCCCAAGGGCGCGATGATGACGCACCGGGCGCTGGTCCACGAGTACCTGAGCGCCGTCACCGCCCTCGACCTGAGCGCGGGGGACCGGCCCGTGCACGCGCTGCCGCTGTACCACTCGGCGCAGATGCACGTGTTCCTGCTGCCGTACCTCGCCGTCGGCGCGACGAACGTCGTCCTCGACGCCCCCGACGGCGACCGCCTGTTCGAGCTGATCGAGGCCGGGCGCACGGACAGCCTGTTCGCCCCGCCCACGGTGTGGATCGGCCTGGCGAACCGCCCCGACTTCCCCACCCGCGACCTCGGCGGCCTGCGCAAGGCCTACTACGGGGCGTCGGTCATGCCGGCCCCGGTCCTGGAGCGGCTCCGCGCCCGCCTGCCCGGCCTGGCCTTCTACAACTGCTTCGGACAGAGCGAGATCGGCCCCTTGGCCCTGGTGCTGGGGCCCGACGAGCACCAGGGCCGGATGGACTCCTGCGGCCGGCCGGTGCTGTTCGTGGACGCCCGGGTGGTCGGCGAGGACGGCAAGGACGTGCCCGACGGCACACCCGGCGAGATCGTGTACCGCTCCCCGCAGTTGTGCGAGGGCTACTGGGACAAGCCCGAGGAGACCGCCGAGGCGTTCCGCGACGGCTGGTTCCACTCGGGGGACCTCGCGGTGCGCGACCCCGACGGGTACTACACGGTCGTGGACCGGGTGAAGGACGTCATCAACTCCGGTGGCGTGCTGGTGGCCTCCCGCCAGGTCGAGGACGCCCTCTACACGCACGACCAGGTCGCCGAGGCGGCCGTGGTCGGCCTCCCCGACGACCGGTGGATCGAGGCCGTCACCGCGTTCGTGGTGCCGCGCGGCGAGGTCACCGAGGCCGGGCTCGTCGCCCACGTCCGCGACCGGCTGCCCCACTTCAAGGCGCCCAAGCGGGTGGTGTTCGTCGACGAACTCCCGCGCAACGCCAGCGGGAAGATCCTCAAGCGGGAGCTGAGGGACCGCTTCGGCGGGCGGTAGGTCCGCGCCGGGCCGGATCAGGACCGCAGATCCACGATCCGCCTGATCTTGCCCACCGAACGCTCCAGGGAGTCCGGTTCGACGACCTCCACCGCGACCGACACCCCGACGCCGTCCTTCACCGCGGCGGTGATCGTCCGTGCCGCGGCCTCGCGCACCTCGGGCCCGGCGTCGGGACGGGCCTCGGCCCGCACCGTCAGGGCGTCCAGGCGGCCCTCCCGGGTCAGCCTCAGCTGGAAGTGGGGCGCGACGCCCGGCGTGCGCAGCACGATCTCCTCGATCTGGGTGGGGAAGAGGTTCACCCCGCGCAGGATCACCATGTCGTCGCTGCGGCCGGTGATCTTCTCCATCCGACGGAAGACCCGGGCGGTGCCCGGCAGCAGCCGCGTGAGGTCCCGCGTGCGGTAGCGGATCACCGGCATGGCCTCCTTGGTGAGCGAGGTGAACACCAGCTCCCCCTCCTCGCCCTCCGGAAGCACCTCGCCGGTGATCGGGTCGACCACCTCCGGGAAGAAGTGGTCCTCCCAGATGTGCAGGCCGTCCTTGGTCTCCACGCACTCCTGCGCGACGCCCGGCCCGATCACCTCCGACAGCCCGTAGATGTCGACCGCGTCTATCGCGAACCGCTCCTCGATCTCCCGCCGCATCTCCTCCGTCCAGGGTTCGGCGCCGAAGACACCGACACGCAGGGAGGTGCCGCGCGGGTCGACGCCCTGCCGCTCGAACTCGTCGAGGAGCGTGAGCATGTACGACGGCGTGACCATGATGATCCCCGGTCGCAGGTCCTGGATCAGCTGGACCTGACGGGCGGTCATGCCCCCGGAGGCCGGGACGACCGTGCAGCCCAGCCGCTCCGCGCCGTAGTGGGCGCCGAGGCCGCCGGTGAACAGGCCGTATCCGTACGCCACGTGGACGATGTCCCCGGGCCGGGCGCCCGCGGCGCGGAGCGAACGGGCCACCATGTCCGCCCACAGGGACAGGTCGTCGTCGGTGTAGCCGACCACCGTGGGGCGCCCGGTGGTGCCGCTGGAGGCGTGGATCCGGCGGACGCGCTCACGGGGCACGGCGAACATGCCGTACGGGTAGTTCTCGCGCAGGTCCGCCTTGGTGGTGAACGGGAAGCGGGCCAGGTCGGCGAGCGAGCGGCAGTCGTCCGGGCGCACCCCGGCCTTGTCGAAGGACTCCCGGTAGAACGGCACGTTCTCGTACGCGTGCCGCAGCGAGGCCCTCAGCCGCTCCAGCTGAAGCGCGCGCAGCCCCTCCGTATCGAGCCGTTCCCCCGCGTCCAGCAGCTCCTTCGCGGCATCCGCCATCGGAAGTCTCCCTCACCAAATATGACAATTCAGGCGACCGATCATTCGGTCAGGTGCTGAGGATCAGTAATCCAGCCGCCCCCGGCCCCAGGCAAGACCCGAAGCCCCACTTTCTCGCCACGGAACCGGCGGCCCGGCCGTTCTGCCCTCGGCAGAGCGGGCGTGGTGCGCGCGGTGCCCGCGGCTAGCCTGCCCGTCATGGACATGGAGCCGCGCACCGTCGTCGCCAACGGCGTCACGATCGCCTACCGCGTCTGGGGACCCGAGGGCGCTCCGCCCGTCCTGCTCCTTCACTGCCGCGGCGCCGACGGCGCGGACTGGGCGCCGGTCGCCGAACGGCTCGCCGCCGGGCCGCAACCCCGCCGGGTGTACGCCCCGGACCTGCGCGGCCACGGCCGCAGCGACTGGCCGGGCAGGGTTCCCGGAGCGGGCCCCGAGGTGTACGCGTACACCACCCTGCGCGACGACGTCCACGCCTTCCTCGCCGTGCTCGGCATCGAGCGCGCCGACGTCGTGGGCCACTCGCTCGGCGGCGCGGTCGCCTACCTGCTCGCCCAGCACGCGCCCGGCCTCGTACGGCGTCTCGTCCTGGAGGACGTGCCCGCGCCCGTGCCGCTCGATCCGCCCCGGCCGCCCGCCGAACGCCCCGACGGCGACCTGCCGTTCGACTGGGCGATGGTGCGGGCCACCGACGAGCAGCGCAACGCACCCGACCCCGCCTGGTGGGACGGCATGGCCCGGATCACCGCGCCGGTGCTGCTCGTCGCGGGCGGCCCGGACAGCCTGATCCCGCAGGGCCAGATCGTCACCCTGGCCGGTCTGCTCCCCGACGCCCGGACGGTGACCGTCGACGCGGGGCACCTGGTGCACGCGACGCGGCCCCGGGAGTTCCTGGCGGCGGTCCGGCCCTTCCTGGCCGGCGAGGCACTCGGCGACGCCGCCGGGGTCGGGGAGGAGGAGCCCGCCCGCGGTTCTTCGCCACGCGGCCCGGCGGAGCCGATCGCCCCGACTCCTCGAAGGCAGCCCTCACGTGGCCTGTCGGCGGTCGGAGACGATCGCTAGGCTGGCCGCGGACGACGAGTCGGGAGGAGCACGGACGTGGCCGAGACCACCACCCAGGAGCACCGCCTCACGGGATGGGACAAGCCGGAGCTGGACCTCAGCAACGCCGAGTGGCAGTCCAGCAGCCGGGGCCGGGGGGATGTCCAGATCGCCTTTGTCGAGGGATTCATCGCGATGCGCAACAGCGGCCGGCCGGAGAGCCCCTCCCTGATCTTCACCCCCGCGGAATGGGGCGCGTTCGTGTCGGGAGCCCGGGAGGGCGAGTTCGACCTCACCTGACAGGGCCCGGACGGGAGGAACGGCAGCGGACCCGCCGGACCGGTCCGCCGGGGCGGATTGCCCTCCGGATGGTGGCCCACCGCACGTCGCGCCGCGGGCGGAGCCACGTACCATGGCCGCATGTCGTTCCTCCGTCGCCGCAGCGCCACGCCCGCCGGGCCCGACTTCGACGTCCTGGCCATGGACCCGGGCGACTGGCCCGGCAACCTCGGTGCCGGGCTGCTGCCCGCGCCCGACGGCACCTGCCAGGGCGTGTTCCTGCGCTACGACCTGTTCGGCGGACGCGGGACCGCGATGATCATCGGCAATCTCCCCGAGGGCTCCCCGGCGCGCGAGGTTCCCGACGGCGAGGTCCCCTTCGAGGTGGCCCAGCTGCTGCTCGCCCTGGAGAACGAGGAGGAGGTCACCGTCTCCGGCGTCGAGGACATGCCGGTGCTGCAGGGCGACAACCTCATGATCGTGCGCCGGCTGAAGCTCTCCGAAAGCCGGATCTCCTGCGTGCAGTTCGACCGCAGCGACGGCGTCCTGGTGACCATCGCCGCCTGGGACCGCCCGATCACCGACGACCTGTACGCCCTGCTCAAGCCGCTGCCCGCGGAGCTGTTCCAGCAGGGCTGACACCCGGCCCGCGGCACCCGGCACCCGGCACGACGAGGGCCGGCCCCCCCGGGGGCCGGCCCTCGCCCGGTTCCTGCACCGCCTACGACCCCGACTGCGCCACCCGCACGTCCGCGGCCCGCACGAACGCCACCCGGTGGCCGAACTGGATCTCGAAGTACAGGTCCTTGCCGACGACGACCCGGTGCGAGTCCGTGGTGAAGGTGACCGAGTAGTAGTACTCGCCGGGCACCTCGTCGCCGACCACGTACTTCTGGCCCGCGAGCAGCTTGTACGGCAGCGGCGACACGGACTGCGCGGGCACCCCCGCCGGGTAGGCCGCCGCCTCGGGGTAGGCCCGCCCGTACACCGGCACGCTGTCCACCCCGGCCTTCGGCGTCACCACGAGACCGGCCGCGTCGACCGCCGCCGGCTGCTTGCCCGGGTTCTGGAACCAGGCCTTCTGGCCCAAATACCAGATCGCCGTCCAGTCGCCCTGACGGTCGGCGACCGCGAACTGCTGGCCCGTCTCGGCCCGCGAGCCCGTGTCGTTGACGTCGGTCGTCGAGGCGCTGCCGTCCGGCCGCAGACCGATGTCCTTGATCAGCGGGGAGGCCGTGTCGGGCTGCGAGTACAGCCGCACCTCGCTGGAGCCGTGCGCCGGGCACGGGGTGCCGGAACTGGAGCAGCCGGTGTACTGCGGCTGGTTGGCGGCGTAGTCCGGCCGGATCGTCACCAGCCCGCCGTGCTTGCCCGCGGTGGGCTCGAAGGGGTGGTCCAGCAGCTCGAAGTAGTGCCGCCAGTCCCAGAAGGGGCCCGGGTCGGTGTGCATACCGGGGATGGTCGAGGTGGTCGGGCCCGGCACGGTGTCGTGGCCGAGGATGTGCTGCCGGTCCAGCGGGATGCGGTACGTCCCGGCGAGGTACTTCACCAGCCGCGCCGAGGACCGGTACATCGCCTCGGTGTACCAGGCGTCCGGGGAGGCGAGGAAGCCCTCGTGCTCCAGGCCGATCGACCCGGCGTTGACGTACCAGTTGCCCGCGTGCCAGGCCACGTCCTTGGCCTTCACATGCTGGGCGATGTGCCCGTCGGTGGAGCGCAGCGTGTAGTTCCACGACACATAGGTGGGGTCCTGGACCAGGTTGAGGACGCCGTCCCAGCGCCCCTCCGTGTCGTGCACGACGATGTACCGGATGCGCTGCGACGCGGGCCGGTCGCCCAGGTCGTGGTTGCCGTAGTCGTCGTTGCCGAACTGCTCGTACGGGGCCGGCACCCATTCGCAGGACACCGAGGAGGGGCACTCCGTGCCGGCCGCGGAGACGTGCCGCAGGCCGGTCAGCTTCAGCTGGGCGGTGTCCGGGGCCAGGGCCGGCCGGGCGGCCAGGACCATCCGCTGTCCGGCGTCCGTGGTACGCCGCTCCCCGGACCGGATGACGGCGTACACGTCGTTCGCGTAGGCCGCCGCCGTGGCGGTGTCGTCCGCGCCGGAGAACCGGGCCACCGCCCCGTACCACTCGGCGGGGTCCTCGCTCAGCGGCTCGCCGAGCTCCTTCTGGGTGGCGGCCAGCAGTGCCGCGCCGCCCGCCACGTTCGCGGCCTCGTCGCCGCGCAGCCGCTCGGCGGGGATCCCGGTCAGCCGCGCGGCCCTGGTCAGGGTCTTCAGCCGGTCGGGCAGCGCGGAGTCGTCGGGCGCCTTCGTGACGGGGCGCAGGGCGGTGCGGGCGGCGTCGCCGCGCGCGTCCTCGGAGCCCTCGCTGTGGTGCGGGACCCGGCCGAGCGCGGTGCGCGCGTCCGTCAGGTGCATCGGGCCGTAGCCGCCGGTGACGCTCGCGGCGCCGCCGTGCCCGTCCCACCGGGACTGGAGGTAGGAGACGCCCAGCAAGACGCTGAGGGGTACGTGGTACTCGGCGGCCGCGGAGTCGAACGCCCGTTGCAGACTGCCGCCGTCGGACGCGCCCGGGCCGGTGGCGCCGACGGAGGGCGCGGCTCCCAGCAGCGGCAGCAGCAGGGCCGCGGAGGCGACCGCGCCCGCGGTTCTGCGCGCGCGTCCGCGGCCCTGCACGGGTCTGGGGTCGGTGGCGGATCCTGGCAAGGCAGCCTCCTGGGGCACTGGGGGTGGCGGGGCGTGCGGGGCCGGCGTGGGTCAGTGGTACCGGCTGTCCGACGATCCGTCAATCATGCCCACAGCAAGGCGATTTCCCATGTCAAGCGGGGTCCCGGCGAGTTTCGCCGCGACGCCCCGCAGGCCTGCGGGGCGTCAGTGGAGTACACCAATGGCCCCGTGCGGGGCCCCGCCGAAAGCGGGACACGACAAAGGCCCGCGGCGCGCCGCCCATGGCGGACGCCCCGCGGACCGTCGTCCCCGTCAGCGCGTGCCGACCGCCGCGCGCACGGCCCGCCGGGCCAGCTGGCAGTCGTCGTGCAGCCGCCGCAGCAGCAGCCTCTGTTCCTCGCCGGACGGTGCGGCACCCGGGTGGGCCGAGCCCGGCGCCGCCGGGGCCGCGTCGTGCATCGAGCGCTGCACGGCCGTCTCGTACGTGCGGATCTCACGGGTCAGCACGAGCATCAGGTTCACCAGGAAGGCGTCCCGCGCGGCGGGCCCCCCCGACTGCGCGAGCTGGCTGATCTGCCGCCGCGCCACCGGCGCGTCGCCGAGGACCGACCACAGCGTCGCCAGGTCGTACCCCGGCAGGTACCAGCCCGCGTGCTCCCAGTCCACCAGCACTGGACCGGCCGGTGAGAGCAGGATGTTCGCGAGCAGTGCGTCGCCGTGGCAGAACTGGCCCATGCCCTGCCGGCCGGCCGCGTGCGCGATGCCGTGCAGCAGCTTCTGCAGGTCGCCCATGTCGCGGTCGGTGAGCAGCCCCAGCTCGTGGTACCGGGAGATGCGGGCCGCGTAGTCCAGCGGGGCGTCGAACGTGCCCGCCGGCGGGCGCCAGGCGTTCAGCCGGCAGATCGCGCCGAGCGCCGCCCTGATGTCCGCCCGCGGCGGGGCCTCCGCCGGATGCCGCTGGAGCGCCGCCACCCGGCCGGGCATCCGCTCGATCACCAGCGTGCAGTTGTCCGGGTCCGCCGCGATCAGCCGGGGCACCCGCACGGGCGGGCGCTGCCGGACGAACGAGCGGTATGCCGCTATCTCGTGGCGGTAGCGCTCGGCCCAGGCGGGGGAGTGGTCGAGTAAGCACTTGGCGACGGCCGTGCTGCGCCCGGTCGTGCCGACCAGGAGCACGGACCGCCCGCTGCGGCGCAGCACCTGTACCGGGGAGAACTCCGGGCAGATGCGGTGCACCGAGGCGATCGCGGTGCGCAGCTGGGCGCCCTGGGGGCCGGACAAGTCGAGTCTCCCGCTGAGCGGTGGCGTGCCGAGCCCCGCGGGGCGACGCGGCCGTCCCGCACCGAGTACGGGGGCCGGCCCCGGCCGGGCCGGGTCGAGGTAGGGGCCGCCGGCGCCCGGGCGGGCGCGCAGCGGCCGGGGCGGGGCGGACACGGAGGACGATGCTGCGTACATGGGAGAGACAGATCCCTTCGTGTGCCTGCTGCTTCGGTGCGCGACCCGGCCCGGACGCCCGGGTGCACCCTGGGGAATGTCCCTCGGCGACCGGGTCGGGGTGGCGCATTCCTACCTGACACCTGACGCCCCGTGGCACACCATCTGGCGCACCCTGGCGAACCGTGGCGAATAGTCGCCCGGCAACTCTCGGCGGGTCTACTGTCAACTCAGCCGAGTACCTGGGGGCTTGACGTGAGCGGACAACCCAACACCCGACTGTCGGACCTGTTCGGCCTGGCCGGCTGGTCCAAGGGAGAACTCGCGAGGCTGGTCAACCGGCAGGCGGCGGCCATGGGCCACCCCCAGCTGGCGACCGACACCTCCCGGGTGCGGCGTTGGATCGACGTGGGAGAGATCCCGCGCGATCCGGTGCCGCGGGTGCTGGCGGCTCTGTTCACCGAGCGTCTCGGCCGTGTCGTGACCATCGAGGACCTTGGTCTGGTTCGACACGGGCGTGCGGGGAAACGGCAGGGCGACGGGAGTGCGGAACATCCCGACGGAGTGCCGTGGGCGCCCGAGCGGACCGCCGCGGTCCTCACCGAATTCACGGGAATGGACCTCATGCTCAACCGACGCGGCTTGGTGGGCGCGGGCGCCGCGCTCGCCGCGGGATCCGCACTCAGCAGCGCCATGCACGACTGGCTGCACACCGATCCGGCACTCAAGGCAGACGCCCCGAACCTCGACCATCCCCTGCACGCCGACCCCGCTGGGTTCGACCGCTACGAGGCCGCCCCCATCGGGTCGCAGGAGATCGAGGAACTGGAGCGCTCGGTCGAGGTGTTCCGGGCCTGGGACGCGGCCCGCGGGGGCGGGCTGCAACGCAAGGCCGTGGTGGGCCAGCTCAACGAGGTGGGCGGAATGCTCGCCTACCGTCACCCACCGCATCTCCAGCGGCGCCTGTGGGGCGTCGCCGCCAACCTCGCCGTCCTCGCGGGCTGGATGTCCCACGACGTCGGCCTGGAGCCCACGGCCCAGAAGTACTTCGTCATCGCCGCCCATGCCGCGCGCGAGGGCGGCGACCGGCCGCGGGCCGGCGAGGCGCTCTCCCGCGCCGCGCGCCAGATGGTGCACCTGGGCCGGCCCGACGACGCGCTGGACCTGATGAAGCTCGCCCAGTCCGGCTCGGGCGACGAGGTGCTGCCGCGCACCCGGGCGATGCTCCACACCATCGAGGCCTGGGCACAGGCGTCGATGGGCAAGGGCCAGGCCATGCGCCGCACCCTCGGCCAGGCGGAGGACCTCTTCGTCTCCGACAAGAGCGACGTGCCGCCGCCGAGCTGGATGCAGACCTTCAAGGAGGAGGATCTGCTGGGGATGCAGGCCCTCGCCTACCGCACGCTGGCCGAGCACGAGCCCGCCGCGGCCGCGCACGCCCAGTACTACGCGGACAAGGCCCTGGCCCTGCGCAACGACGGCCGGCAGCGGTCGAAGATCTTCGACTTCCTGTCCATGGCCTCCGCCTGCTTCATCGCCGACGACCCGGAACAGGCGGACCGGTACGCGCGACTGGCCCTGGTGTCGATGGGGTCCAACTCCTCCCACCGCACCTGGGACCGGCTGCGCGAGATGTACCGGCTCACCGCCCAGTACTCCGGCTACCCGAAGATCCACGAGCTGCGGGAGGAGATCCGGCAGGCCCTGCCCAGGGTGAAGGGCAAGGGCAGCGGCGCTCAGGTGTAGCGCCCGGGTACGGGAGGACGGCGCACGGGTACGGACGTGCGGCGCACGCGAGTGGGACCGTCTGCCCGTTCGTGCCTCAGGCGATCCTGGCGACGAGCACGCAGGCGTCGTCCTCGCGCTCGTTCTCGCCGAACTCCTCCACGACGGTCCGTACACAGTCCTGCGCGGTGCGCGCCCCGCCGAGCCTCGGGGCGAGTCCGAGCAGTCGCCGCACGGTGGCCGGTCCGGCCCGCCGCGGACCCAGGCCGTCGGTGTGCAGCAGGAGCAGGTCGCCCGCCTTCAGGGTCTCCTCGGCCTGCCCGTAGACGGCCGACGAGGTGGCGCCGAGCAGCACGCCGTCCGGTGCGTCGAGCACGCGCCCCGTCCCGTCGCGGAACAGCAGCGGGGCGGGGTGGCCCGCCTGGGCCCACACCAGGGTCCGGGTGGCGGGCCGGTAGCGGCAGCAGACGGCGCTGCCCAGGGCGGGCTGCGCGGTGGCGTCCAGCAACTGGTTGAGCAGGTCCATGAGCCGGCCGGGTCCGGTGCCCGCCATGGCCATGCCCCGCAGGGCGCCCAGGAGCATCGCCATCTCCGAGGTCACGGTCGGCCCGTGCCCGGTCAGGTCGCCCACACTGAGCAGGGTGTCGCCGTCGGACAGCTCCAGCGCGTCGTACCAGTCGCCGCCGATCAGTCTGCTGGTCGAGGCCGGCAGGTAGTGGGCCGCCAGATCCAGGCCGGGGTGTCCCCGGTGCGGCGGCCGCGTGGAGCCGCGCCACGGCGGCAGCACGGCCTCCTGGAACTCCACCGCGAGCCGGTGCTCGGTCTGGGCGCGGTGCCGGTGGTGCTGGAGCGAGTCACGGGTCTCGCGTTCCGTCCGCTGGCTGCGGCGCAGTTCGCTGACGTCGCGCAGTACGGCCCACATCGCGTCGGTGCCGCCGTGGGCGCCGAGCACGGGCTCGCCCATCATGTGCACGGTGCGCAGCGCGCCGTCGGGCCGCACGACACGGAACTCCCCGTCGATGGGCTTGGCGTCCACCAGGCAGTCCGTGACCATCGAGGTGAGCCGGGGCCGGTCCGCGTCGAGCACCAGGGAGGGCAGTTCGTCGAGGGTGAGGGGCGGGGCCGCGGGGTCCCGGCCGAGGATCTGGTAGAGCTCGCCGGACCAGGTGGCCTCGTCGGTCAGCAGGTTCCACTCGGCGCTGCCGACCCGGCCGAGCGGTTCACCGTGCGGCGGTCCGCCCGGCGCGGCGGGGGTCCGGTCCTCCGGCCCTGCGAACACGGCCACCGGGGGCGGCCCGTCCCGCAGTTGCGCCAAGTGCTCGTCGACGTCGTTGAGCTGATGCAGGGCCAGATCGCACAGCGCGCGCTCCCACCGCCCCCGCGGGTCCGACCCGTCGTCCTGCGCGTCCCGCCGTACCGCGTCCACGTCCCCCTTGAGGCGGCGCGCCAGCGTTATGAGGGCGTCGACCGCGCCGCGTCCGGGCGGCTGCGCGGGTGGGTGGTCCGCGGAGAGATGGGACGGCATGACGCACTCCGAAGGGACGGTACGGCCAAGGCGTTGGGAGGGACCGCTACGACTGTTGCACAGCCCGCGACGCCCCGTAAGGGAATTGGCAACACCCGATACGGTGGTGCTTCTGGCATATGCCACAGTCTCCCCGGCCTCCCCGGCCGCCACCCTTTCCCTACTCGCCTCGTCCGTCAAGTCGTAGACGCCCTACGTGATTTGAGGGGCCGCGTGAGGTTTCCGATGCGCGTTCAGGCGGGTGTTCGACGGCACTGTGTTCGCTTCTGGTCCGCGCTGCGGCATCCGATCCGGAAGAGTGACACAGGTCACAGGAATTGGGTCGGGTGGAGGCGTAATGCAAACGGCTCCCGCGGACTCCTAACAGCACACGGCACAGCCGGCCGACCTCCGACCCGCAGGGGAGACCGACCATGGACGTCACGCTCGAACAGCCCGCCCGCGCCCGCCTGATCACCGCGGACGAGGAGGCGCTCCCCGTGCCCGTCACACTGCGCTACGCCTGCGCGGACCCGCTGGCCGTGCACCTGGACTTCCCGCCGGAGGTCTGCCTCGACGGCGCCCCGGTCTCCTGGACCTTCTCCCGGGCCCTGCTGGAGGAGGGGCTCGGGCAGCCCGCCGGAGCCGGGGACGTGCACCTGTGGCCGTGCGGAGGCGGCCGTACGGTGCTGGAGCTGCACTCGGTGTCCGGCCTGGCCCTGCTCCAGTTCGAAACGGCGGCGCTGCGCCGCTTCCTGCTGCGCAGCTACGCCGTGGTGGCGGTCGGCGAGGAGGACGTGGCCGCCGAGGTCGACCGCGGGCTGAACGCCCTGTTCGGCGCGGTGTGAGCGGTTCGGAGCGGGAGCGCGTTCCCCGAGCGGGCTCCGGCGCGCTCCTCGACGGGCCCCGGTGCGCCGGGCCGGGCGCGCCGGTGGCGGTCAGTGGCCGGACGCGGCGTACAGGCCGGGGCGCGGGGCGAGTTCGACCGTCGCGCGCCGGCCCTCGTCCAGCGCCCGGACCCCCGCCTCGGCGACGACGGACGCGGCGTAGCCGTCCCACGCGCTCGGGCCGGTGACGCGCCCCCGCCGGGTGGCGTCGACCCAGGCCCGCACCTCGCGGTCGTAGGCGTCGGCGAACCGTACGAGGTAGTCCTGCGGCACGTCCTCGCGGGCGCCGCCCCGGGAGGTGACGACCATGGCGCGGTCCTCGCCGATCCGGGCGCTGCCCGCCTCGCAGACCGCCTCGCAGCGCACCTGGTAGCCGAAGCCGCAGTTGACGAAGACCTCCACGTCCACGAGCGCGCCGCGCTCGGTCTCGAACAGCACGAACTGCGGGTCCGCCAGGCCCTCGGGGGCGCCCGCCGACGGCGCGGGACGCAGCACGGTCACGGCGGTCAGCTCCTGGCCGAGCAGCCAGCGGGCCGCGTCGATCTCGTGCGACACGGAGCTGTTGATCAGCATCGCGCTGGTGAAGTGGTCCGGCGACGACACGTTGCGGTGCGTGCAGTGCAGCATCAGCGGCCTGCCCAGCCGTCCGGAGTCCAGCAGGGACTTCAGGCGGCCGTACTCGGCGTCGTAGCGGCGCATGAACCCGATCTGCGCCAGCCGCCGCCCGAGCCGCGCCTCCGCCTCCACCACGCGCAGCGCCCCCGCCGAGTCCGGCACCATCGGCTTCTCGCACAGCACCGGCAGCCCGCGCGCGAAGGCCGCGAACAGCGCCTCCTCGTGCGCGGGACCCGGCGACGCGATCAGTACGGCCTCGACGCCGGGCGCGTCCAGGGCGGCCGCCGCGTCCGCGTGCACCGAGGCCCCCTCGATGCCGCGCAGGGCCTCCTCGGCCCGGGCCGTGTCGGGGTCGGCGACGGCGGCCACCCTGGCCCCGCTCACCACCCGGTCCAGACGCCGTACGTGATCGGCCCCCATGTGCCCGGCACCCAGCACGGCCACGCCCAGCAGGTCGCCCACGTGCGCCCTCCCCTGTCCGCCGACTGTCCCGCCGTAGCGTAGGACCTCGGCGCGGGCGGGCGCCCGGGCGCCCTCAGTAGCGCAGCACTCCGGCGATCCCCTGCGCGTCGGCCAGGGTGCCGTCCGGCACGAAGCGGACCTCGGCCCCGGTCTCCAGGCACTGCTCGACGATCTCGTCCACGATGTCCTCGCGGGCCTTGGGGTCGCCGCTGTCGGCCGGCACCAGGTGGTCGCCCATGTCGTCGCGCACCCGCACCTGGAAGTCCTCCTCGACGGCCAGCAGCCGCACGCGGCCCTCCCGGGCGTTCTGCCAGAGCTCGTCGACGCCCGCCGCGAACTCCTTGCGCCCGCGGGCGCTCTCCAGCTCCCGGGCCACGGCAGCGGCGCTGTCGCGGGCCTCCGCCTCCTGGACCGGCCGGATCGCCCGCCACACGGCCTCGTGACTGCCGTGCGCCAGACCCCCGTGCGGCACGTGCACCGCGTCCCGGGCGGCGCTGCCGACCTCGTCGAGGACGGTCAGTGCCTCCTGCTCGCCGGTGACGTACACCGGGCGCGGATGCTCGCGCAGGAGGGCGCCCAGCGCGCCGTCCGCCTCGCGCAGGAACTGGCGGGTGCGCTGGTCGCGGAAGACGCTCGGCGCGTCGCCGATCTGCTCCTGGCGCTCGGCGTCGAAGTTCTCGGCGAGATCCCTGGTCAGCGGGAAGCCGCCGATGCGCTCCTCCGTGACCCGGCCGGAGCCGCCGCTCCACAGCGTCACGCGGTCGGCCGAGACCGACAGCACCCAGAACGGGCGCTCGGCGGTCTGCGCGGAGACCAGGTTGCGGGTCAGGAAGGTGTCCGAGAGCACCACGCGCTCCGGCACGGTGCG
Source organism: Streptomyces sp. NPDC086766 (assembly GCF_044746005.1). Lineage (NCBI taxonomy): Bacteria > Bacillati > Actinomycetota > Actinomycetes > Kitasatosporales > Streptomycetaceae > Streptomyces > Streptomyces sp. NPDC086766. The sequence goes on from NZ_JBIVBI010000003.1 coordinate 446,978, forward strand.
GGCCAGCGACCACACCTGGTGCTCGCCCGGGGCGGCGAAGATCACCAGCCCGTCCTCGGCGAAGGCGAGGTCCACCTCGGCGAGGGCCTGGTCGAGCTGCCGGACGACGTCGGTGCGCCGCTCCCGGCTGATCGCCGGGTCGGCCTCCAGCTGCTTCTTGGCCTCGGCCACGACGTTGCGCAGCCGGACCGGATCCTGGGTGTTGTCCGGCTCGCGGCGGTGGGTCGGCGTGAGCACCGACACCGCGGGGTAGGGGCGCGGACGCCGCAGCTCGGCGAGGGTGGCGGGACTCAGATCGTGCTCCATGACAGCACCATAGGACCGATTCGCCGATCAGGCATTCGGGGCAATTCGATTCGCCGTGCGGGCTGGTGCGGTGCTATGGGCGGCGCCGTGCGGGTCCGGTGCGCGGGGTGGGCCGGTGTCCGCGGCGGGCGGGTTCCCGTACCGACGGGAGAGCGTCAACTTCCCACGTGCACAGGGAGGTTGAGGAAATCTTTACCCATGGCCGAAATCCCGGCGGGGCGCCCCGGTGCGCGGCCCCGCGCCGTCTGTCCCGGAGGCAAAACGCGGCCGAAACCACCGGGGTCGCCCGTCCCGGCCGGGCCGCCTCCGCGTTGACCGCGCCCGCGCCGGTGATCCACGCTCGTGGTTCAGATGCTCGATACAACCGGTTCGCCGGGCCCCGGCACCCGCCGTGTCCACGCAGGTGAGGGGCCCCACCGGCGAGCGGGACGGCGGGAGGTCGGACATGTGCGGCATCACCGGCTGGGTCTCCTACGACCGCGATCTGCGCACCGAGGCCGCGGCCCTGCACGCGATGACGGAGACGATGGCCTGCCGCGGCCCCGACGACCGCGGCGTCTGGACCGGTGGACCCGCCGCGCTCGGCCACCGCAGGCTCGCCGTGATCGACCTGCCCGGCGGCCGCCAGCCGATGACCGCGGGCACCCCCGACGGCACGGTCGCCCTCGTCTACTCGGGCGAGAGCTACAACTTCACCGAACTGCGCCGCGAACTCACCGCGCACGGCCACCGCTTCGGCACCGACTCCGACACCGAGGTCGTCCTGCGCGGCTACCTCGCATGGGGCGACGCCGTCGCCGAACGCCTCAACGGCATGTACGCCTTCGCCGTCTGGGACGGCCGCCACGACCGGCTCGTCATGGTCCGCGACCGCATGGGCATCAAGCCCTTCTACTACCACCCGACGCCCGACGGCGTCCTCTTCGGCTCCGAGCCCAAGGCGATCCTCGCCCACCCGCTGGCCCGCCCCCGGGTACGCCTCGACGGCCTGCGCGAGCTGTTCACCTTCGTCAAGACGCCGGGCCACGCCGTGTGGGACGGGATGCGCGAGGTCGAACCCGGCACCGTCGTCACCGTGGACCGCACGGGCGTGCACACACGTGCCTACTGGCGGCTGGAGACCCGGCCGCACCCCGACGACCGGGCCACGACGATCGCCACCGTCCGCTCCCTCCTGGACGACATCGTGCGCCGCCAGTTGGTCGCCGACGTGCCCCGCTGCACCCTTCTCTCCGGCGGCCTGGACTCCTCCGCCATGACGGCGCTCGCCGCCCGGCAACTCGCCGAGGACGGCGAGCGGGTGCGCAGTTTCGCCGTCGACTTCGCCGGCCAGACCGACCACTTCGTCGCCGACGACCTGCGCGGCACCCCCGACGCGCCGTTCGTGCACGACGTGGCGCGCGCCTCGGACACCGACCACCAGGACATCGTGCTCGACGCGCACACCCTCGCCGACCCGGCGGTCCGGGAGAAGGTGATCCGGGCCCGCGACGTGCCCATGGGCTTCGGCGACATGGACGCCTCGCTCTACCTGCTCTTCCGCAGCGTCCGCGACCACTCCACCGTCGCCCTGTCCGGCGAGTCCGCCGACGAGGTCTTCGGCGGCTATCTGCAGTTCTTCGACGAGAACGCCCGCCGCTCCGACACCTTCCCCTGGCTGGTGCGCCACGCCCGGGACTTCGGCGAGGACACCGAGGTCCTGCGCCCCGACCTCACCCGGGCCCTGGACCTCGGCGGCTACGTCGCCGACGGCTACCGCACCGCCGTGTCCGGCATCGACCGCCTGGACGGCGAGAGCGACTTCGAGTACCGGATGCGGCGGATCTGCCACCTCCACCTCACCCGCTTCGTACGCGTCCTGCTCGACCGCAAGGACCGGATGAGCATGGCCGTCGGCCTGGAGGTCAGGGTGCCCTTCTGCGACCACCGGCTCGTCGAGTACGTCTACAACGCCCCCTGGTCCCTGAAGTCGTTCGACGGCCGGGAGAAGAGCCTGCTCAGGGAGGCGACGGCGGACCTGCTGCCGAAGTCCGTGTACGACAGGGTCAAGAGCCCCTACCCGTCCACCCAGGACCCCAAGTACGCGGTCGCCCTCCAGGACCACGTCAAGGACCTGCTCGCCCGGCCCGGCCATCCGGTCTTCGACCTCGTCGACCGGGAGCGGGTGCGCCGGGCCGCGCACCACGACGCCCCGGTGAGCACACAGGCGGCGCGGCGCGGCCTGGAGAAGACCCTCGACCTGGCCCTCTGGCTGGACCTCTACCGGCCGGAGATCGTGGCCGGCTGAGCCCCGCCCCCTGCCTCAACCGCCCGCTTGCGTCGCCGGATCCGCCGGGCAGGAGCTGCCGCTGGAGGGCAGGGAGCCGTACAGCAGGAAGTCGTTCACCTTGCGGTGCACGCACTTGGAGGACCCGTATCCGGTGTGCCCGTCGCCCTTGTTGTCGAGCACCACGGCCGACGGGCCGAGCCGCTTCGCGGTCTCCTCGGTCCAGCGGTACGGCGTGGCCGGGTCGCCCCGCGTGCCGACCAGGAGCATCTTCGCGGTGCCGACGTCCTTCACCTTCTCGCGGATGTAGTCGGTGCCCTTGGGACGGCCGAAGCACATGAGCAGTTCCGTGAGCCGGTACGTGCCGAAGACCGGCGAGGCCTCCTGGTACTCGGCGCGCAGCCTGCCGAGGTCCGCGGTGATCTGACGGGCGCTCGGCCGGTCGGGGTCGTCGGCGCAGTTGACCGCCATCATCGCGGCCGACAGGTTGTCCGTCGGGACCTCGGCCGGATCGGCCAGTCGGCCGTCGTGCCGCTGGGTCCGCCGCCCGCTCGGCCGGGCGACGCCGCCGGAGGAGAACACCTCGATCGCGCGGGTGTCGCCGTCCTCGATCAGCGAGGTCACGGCACGCTCCAGAGACGGCCACATCTGCCTGCTGTAGAGCGCCTGTCCGATCGCGCCGACGAGGTCCTGGCCGGACAGCCGGCCGCCGGAACCCGTCAGCACGGGGTTTGCGTCGAGCGAGCGGACGAGCTGGAGCACCTGGCCGCCCGCCTGCCGCCGGTCCTGCCCGAAGGGACAGGCGACGTCCTGCACGCACCAGCGGAGGAAGTCGTCCAGCGCCGTCTGCTGCCCCTCGGCGGCCACCCTGCCCTGCTCGGCGAGCGGCTCGGTCAGCGTGTCCACCCCGTCCAGCGCCACCCGCCCCACCTTGCCGGGGAACTGGGCCGCGTACACCGCCCCGAGCCGGCTGCCGTACGAGAAACCCAGGTAGTTCAGCTTCCTGTCGCCGAGCGCCTGCCGTATGACGTCCATGTCCCGGGCGGCGTCGACGGTGCCTATGTGGGGCAGGACCGGGCCGGAGTGCCGGGTGCACGCGGTCGAGACCTTCCGCCACCGTTCCAGGGCCGCCTTGGGGTCGCGCAGGTCCAGGGCGCCCGCCGTGTCGGACGTGGCCGGATCGGCGCCCGCTCCGCAGCTGACCGGGGAGGACCGGCCGACGCCCCGCGGGTCGAAGGAGACCACGTCGTAGCCGTTGGTCAGGTCCATGAACTCCTTGCCGTCCGTCGCGAGGGCCGTGACGCCCGAGCCGCCGGGTCCCCCGAAGTTCAGCAGCACCGAGCCCCGCGAGGGCCCGGTCGCGCGGTAGCGGGCGAGGGCCAGCTCCAGGGTGCCGCCCCGCGGCCGGGCGTAGTCGAGGGGGACGGTGACCTTGCCGCACTGCAGGTCCTCCGGCAGACCCGCCTCGCACGCCCCCCATGTCACGTGCTGCCGGTAGAACCGGCTCGGATCGGGCCGCTCGTCGCCCGCGGCCGCCGCCGGAAGTCCCGCCCCGAGCAGGGCCAGTGCCACGAGCCCGACGCCCGCGCCGCGCCGTGTCATGGCTCGCCTCGACAGCTTGGCCTGCATCGATGCCTCCAAGGACGCTCCGCTGCGGACCGGGATCCACGCTCCCGCTCACCTTAAGCGGCCCCCCTGGGCCGCGCCTCCCGGCGATCGGCGTCGACGGCCGTCGGCGGGGGCCGGTTCCGGCTGCCGGTTCCGGCGACCGGTCGAGGCGGGCGGTCGGGCCGGGCGGTGCCGGTGGCCGGGGGACGGGGGCGGCTGTGCGGGGCGGCGTGTCCGTCCCGCCCCTCGCCGGCCGGGTGGGTCTTCACCGGCCGGGCGGATTTCGTACGTCGTTCGATCGCCATGCCCCCCAAAAGGGTGAAAGGCGGTCAAGCCATAACCGGAATCGTTCACCAGCGTTTTACCCGGTGCGGGTGAGCGCCCGCGACCATGTCTGGAAGGCAGAACACCTATGAAACGGCTTACCCGAAACGGTGTGATCGCCGTCGCCGCCGCCTCCGGCGCGATGGCCGTGGCGGGTCCGGTGTATGCCGACGCGGCGGCGGACGGCATCGCGGCCGGCTCGCCCGGTCTGATCTCCGGCAACACCATCCAGCTTCCTGTGCACGTCCCGGTGAACGCCTGCGGGAACACGGTGAACGTCGTGGGGCTGTTGAACCCCGCGGCCGGCAACACCTGCGCCAACGCGTCCGCCGGGGGCGCGCAGGCGCAGAGCACCGCGCAGGACTCGCCCGGAGTGGTCTCCGGCAACGGGGTGCAGCTGCCCGTGGACCTGCCGGTGAACGTCTCCGGCAACTCGGCGAACGCGGTGGCAGTCGCCAACCCGGTCTTCGGCGACAGCTCGACGAACGGCTCCGGCGACACCATCACGCCGACCACGCCGACCACGCCGACCACGCCGACGACACCGACGACGCCGAACCCGCCGACCACCACGACGCCGCCGACGCGTACCAAGCCGGAGCCGGCACCGCGCCCGGTGCACCAGGCGCCGCAGCCCGCTCCGCGGGCCGAGGGGTCGCTGGCCCACACCGGCGCCGACCAGGCGCTCCCCGCCGTCGCCGCCGGCGCGGCGCTCATGCTCGGCGGAGCGGCCCTGTACCGGCGCTTCCGGCCCGGCGCGAACCGCTGACCGGCGTGTGAGCACGGCGGTCGGCCCCACCGGGTCCGTGACCGGTGGGGCCGGCGCTGACCGGTGGGGCCGGCGCCGCCCCGGCAGCCGCGGTCCGACGGGCCGCGGCTCCGGCCGTCGGCGGGCCGGCCGACGGCAACCGGCGCGAAGTCGCCGTGACGCGGCCGCACATGATCCGCGAGGATGCATGCGTCGCAGCCGCCCGCACGGAATGGAGCACCGATGGCCTCTCCGGCTCCCGAGGACCTCGTCGTCACCCGGGCCACCCTGGAGGACTGGCCGGTGATCAGCGGGTGGGCCGCCGACGAGGGGTGGAACCCGGGGCTCCTGGACGGCCCCGCCTTCTTCGCGCAGGATCCGGACGGCTTCTTCCTCGGGCGGGTCGACGGCGACCCCGTCTCGGCGATCTCGGTCGTCCGACACGGCCCCGACTACGCCTTCCTCGGCTGCTACCTGGTCCGCCCCGACCTGCGCGGCCGCGGTCACGGACTGGCCACGTGGAAGACCGCCCTGGCCCACGCCGGGACCCGCACGATCGGCCTCGACGGCGTGGTGGCCCAGCAGGACAACTACCGCCGGTCCGGCTTCGAACCCGCCCACCGGACCGTCCGGTTCAGCGGCCCGGCATCCCGGACGGCGGCGCCCGCGGACGTGCGTCCGGCCGGTCCCGCCGACGTGGAGGCCGTCACCGCCTACGACGCCCTCTGCCACCCGGCCGCCCGCCCGCGCTTCCTCGCCCACTGGCTGACCACCCCCGGGCACCGCGCCCTCGTCCGCGGCACCGGCACGGGGATCACCGGCTACGGCGTCCTGCGCCCCGCCCGCGACGGCCTGCGCATCGGCCCCCTGTTCGCCGACACCGCCGAGGACGCGCGCGCCCTCTTCGCCGCGCTGATTGCCGGCGTCGAGGGCCGCCGGGTGTCCGTGGACGTGCCGGAGACCAACCGGGCCGGCATCGCGCTGGCCGAGGACGCGGGACTCACGCCCTCCTTCGAGACCGCCCGCATGTACACGGGCCCGGTCCGCCCGCACGCCCGGGAACGGATCTTCGGGGTCACCACCCTCGAACTCGGATAGGTCCCTTCTCTCGGGCAGGTCCCCTCTGTCGGATCGGGCCGGCCGCGGAATTCCGTTGCGGCGGCGGTGCGCCTCTGCTCAAGTGGGCGCATGGATCACGCCGCCGTCCTCGCCCTCTACGACCGGGACCTGCGCCGGGGCGCCCGGCCCGACGGACCCGGCGCGCGCGTCGAGCGGGCCGGGGGCGTGGTGCGCCACATCGGCACCGAACAGGACTGGAACGGAGTCCTCTGGTCGGCGCTGGACGCCGCGGGCGCGGACGCGGCGATCGCGGGGGAGATCGCCCGCTTCACCGGGCTCGGCCTCGGCTTCGAGTGGAAGCTCCACGGGCACGACCGGCCCGCGGACCTCGGACGGCGGCTCCTGGCCGCCGGGTTCACCGCCGGGCCCGAGGAGACGCTGATGGTCGGCGAGGTCTCCGAACTCGCCCTGGACGCCGAGCCACCCGAGGGCGTGCGGCTGCTTCCCGTCACCGACGCGGCGGGCGTCGGCCTCCTGGTCGAGGTGCACGAGCGGGTGTTCGGCGCGGACGGCTCCCGCCTGCGCCACCAGATCCTCGCCCGGCTCGCCGCCGCCCCGGACACCATGGCCGCGGTCGTCGCCCTCGCCGGGGACGTTCCGGTGAGCTCGGCCCGCATGGAACTGGTGCCCGGCACACGGTTCGCGGGCCTCTGGGGAGGCGGCACCGTCGAGGGATGGCGGGGCCGGGGTGTCTACCGCGCCCTCGTCGCCCACCGGGCCCGGATCGCCGCGGACCGCGGCTGCCGCTACCTCCAGGTCGACGCCTCCGGCCAGAGCCGCCCCGTCCTCGAACGCCTGGGCTTCGCACCGCTGACCACGACGACTCCGTACACGTACGAGTGCGCGGACCATGACGGGCACGGGAGCTGACGACTGCGCACGGGGGAGAGCCGGCCGCGAGTCGTGACCCGTGGCCGGCTGCGTCCCGTCGAGGCCCGCTGCCGCACCCGGCGCCGAAGGCCCCCCGACGGCGCCCGGTTCAGCGGCGTCCCGCCATCGCCCGGTCCAGGGCGGCGACGCCCACCGCGGCGAGGCCGATCTGGATGAGCCACTCGATCCAGTCGACGCCGTTGGTGTCGGCGACGCCGAGTCCGGCGGCGATCGCCGCGCCGACCAGCGCGGCCACGATGCCGACGACGATCGTCCACAGGACGCCGATGTGCTGACGGCCGGGAAGGACCAGCCGGCCCAGGACACCGATGACGATGCCGATGACGACGGCGCTGAGGATGCCCGTGATCTCCATCTTCACCCCTCGGTGAGGTAATCCGCGCTCTTCCTCTGCCCGCTGGTTCCCGAGGCACTCCGTCCGGGTTGTTGCCGGGGCCTTCTGTTCACCGGGTGGTCATGCCATGTACCTTTCAACCAAGTGACGCGTGTAGAACCCTCAACTTCGTTCTACGCGCGCAGACTTCGCGCCCGCACCGCTCCCTTCACCCCACTCGGAGGTACGCCGGATGCTCGGATCCAGAAGATTCCGCCACAGAGTCACCACCGCCCTGGCCGGGCTCGGACTCCTCGTCGGCTCGGCCGCCCTGCAGGTCGGCGCCGCCGCCGCACCCGCCCACGCGGCCACCACGCACCGCATCCTGTTCGACAACGCCCACGCGGAGACCGCCGGCAACGCCGACTGGATCATCTCCACCAGCCAGCCCGACCCGCTCGGCCAGAACCCCTCCCCGTCCGCCGAGACCGACTGGACCGGCGCGCTGTCCTCCTGGGGCGTGGCCCTGCAGAAGGCGGGCGGTTACAGCCTCAAGACCCTGCCGTCGGGCTCCAGCCTCTCCTACGGCGGCTCGTCGTCGACCGACCTGGCGAACTTCGACACCCTGGTCCTGCCCGAGCCGAACACGATGTTCACCAGCGCCGAGAAGACGGCGATCATGAACTTCGTGAAGAACGGCGGCGGACTGTTCATGATCTCCGACCACACGGGCGCCGACCGCAACAACGACGGCTACGACGCGGTCGAGATCCTGAACGACCTGATGACCAACAACAGCGTCGACTCCACCGACCCGTTCGGCTTCTCCATCGACTCGTTGAGCATCAGCTCCGACCACCCCGCCGCGATCAACGACAGCACCGACCCGGTGCTGCACGGCTCCTTCGGCGACGTCACCAAGAGCCTGATCGCCAGCGGCACCACCGCCACCCTCAAGCCGGCGGACAACTCGAGCGTCAAGGGCCTGCTGTACCGCACCGGGTACTCCGGCAACACCGGCGCCTTCTTCGCGACCAGCACCTTCGGCAGCGGCCGGGTGGCCTTCTGGGGCGACAGCTCGCCCGTCGACGACGGCACCGGCCAGTCCGGCAACACCCTCTACGACGGCTGGAACGACACGAGCGCCACCAACGCGCCCCTCGCCCTCAACGCCACCGCCTGGCTGGCCGGTGCGGGCACCAGTAGCGGGGGAGGCGGCACCGGCTCCTGCACCGCCGCCCAGCTGCTCGGCAACCCCGGCTTCGAGTCCGGCAACACCACCTGGAGCGCCACCACCGGGGTCATCACCAACGACACCGGCGAGGCCGCCCGCACCGGCTCCTACAAGGCCTGGCTCGACGGCTACGGCACGGCGAACACCGACACCCTCGCGCAGACGGTGACGATCCCCTCCGGCTGCACCACCGCCACGCTGAGCTTCTACCTCCACGTCGACACGGCCGAGACGACCACCACGACGGCGTACGACACCCTGAAGGCGCAGGTGCTCAACAGCAGCGGCACCGTGCTGTCGACCCTCGCGACCTACTCGAACCTCAACGCGGCGAGCGGCTACACGCAGCGCAGCTTCAACCTGGCCGCCTACGCGGGCCAGACGGTGACGGTCAAGTTCACCGGCACCGAGGGCTCCCAACTCCAGACGTCCTTCGTCCTCGACGACACGGCGCTGAACGTGGGCTGACGCCCCGTGCGGCAGGGCCCGGCACCCGGTGCCGGGCCCTTCGTGTGTCCGGGGCACGACCGGATGGCCTAACCCGGCACGCGCCCGCCGGGGACCGCGGTCAGAGTGGGCAGCATGACAGAAGCTGGCGAACGACGGCGCGGTACGGCCTCGGCCCCGGCGCGCGGGCGTGCGGTGCGCGGGGCCCAGGACGCCGCCCGGTGCGCCGCCGACGGGCTGGGCCAGCTCGTCCGCCACCGCCTGGAAGGCGTGTCCTCGGTGTGCCGCAGCGAGGACGACGGCTGGCTCGTCAACGTCGACGTGCTGGAGCTGGCCCGCATCCCCGACACGACCAGCCTGCTCGCCACCTACGAGGTCGAGCTGGACTCGGCGGGCGAGCTGCTGCAGTACCGCCGGGTCGCGCGCTACCGGCGCGGCGCCCAGGACTGACGCCCGGGCCCCCGGCCCGCCTCCGGAAGGACCGCTGCATGATCACCTATGACGACGAGCTCGTCTGCGCGCCCCGCGCCGGAACCCTGTACGACGTGCTCGAGCTCATCCTCGACCGCGGCATGGTGATCGACGTCTTCGTGCGCGTCTCCCTGGTGGGCATCGAGATCCTCAAGGTGGACGCCCGGATCGTGATCGCCAGTGTCGACACCTATCTGCGGTTCGCCGAGGCCTGCAACCGCCTCGACCTGGAGCACGACGTCCGCACCAAGACCGTGCCCGAGCTGTTCGGCGGAGGGTCGGCCAAGAAGGCCGTCGCCAAGGCGGGCGCCAAGCGCGGCGCCCGCTCCCTGACCTCGAAGGTGCGGGAGATGCTCACCCCGGAGGAGCGGGAGGAAGAGGAGGAGACGGAGGAGGAAGAGCAGGAGCCCAGGAGGCGCCGCGGCGAGCGGGAGCCGGAACGGAAACGGCCTACTCGCCGCCCGCCCGAGGAGGACCGCGGCAGCTCGGGCCGCCGCCGCGGTGACGACGAGCGGCCCCGTTCCCGATCCCGCCGCTCCGAGGGGGAGGACTGACCGTGACGGACACCGCCACCGCCCTCAGCACCCTTTACGTCTACGGCATCACGCACGCCGGGGTACGGGCCCCGGGTACGCCCGGCGTGGGCGGCGCCCCGGTACGGCTGGTGACCGAGTCCGGCCTGTGCGCCGCCGTCTCCGACCCGCCCGAACAGGTTCGCGCGCGCCGCCGCGACCTGACGGCCCACCAGGCGGTGCTCGACGAACTCGCCGCGCAGAGCCCGGTCCTGCCGATGCGGTTCGCGGTGGTCAGCCCCGGCGCGGACACCCTGCGGGCCCAACTGCGCGCCGACCGGGACCGTCTGTCGGCGCAGCTCGAAACGGTCCGGGGCTGTGTGGAGATGAACGTCAAGGGCTCGGTCGTGTCCGGCTACTTCGCCGAACTCGTGCGCCGGGACGAGAAACTGCGTGCCCTGGCCCACCAGACCCGGCGCAGGCCCGACTACGAGGCCAACGTGCGGCTGGGCGAGGCCCTCGCCCGCGGGGTCCGGCGCGAGGCGCGGCACGCCGCCCACGAGGTCCTGGCCCGGCTGACTCCGCTGGCCGTGCGCACGGCGCAGGGGCCGCTCGACGACGACCTGGTGCTGAGCGCGTCCTTCCTGCTGAACGCCGCCGACGAGGAGCGGTTCCGGCAGGTGGTGGCCGCCCAGGCACGCGCCTTCGGGGACCGGCTGGCGCTCAGCGTGACCGGGCCCCTGCCGTGCTACAGCTTCGTCGAGGCGCACCCCGCCCCGGCCGGGCGGTGACGCGGTGGGCATCGTGAGTGAACTCCTGCTGCTGCCGCTCGCGCCGGTGCGCGGCACGGTGTGGATCGCCGACCGTCTGCTGGAGGAGGCCGAGCGCCAGATGCGCGACCCGCGGGCGGTGCAGGCCCGGCTGGCCGCGCTCAACCGGGCCCTGGACGACGGCGCCATCGACGAGGAGACCTTCGAGAAGGAGGAGGAGCGCCTGCTCGGCCTCCTCGGCAGCCCCGCCCGTCCCCTGGGCGCCCCTCCGGCGGGCCACGTGCCGGGGACCGCGGGACGCGCACGGGGGGCCGCGGGCCGCGCACCGGGGAGGCGCGGGTGAGCGGCAACCGGATCGCCCTGGGGGCGGCCGTGGCGGCCGGATACGCCCTGGGCCGTACGAGAAGGGCCAGACTCGCCCTCGCCGTCGGGACCTACCTCGCCGGACGGAGCCTCGGCGTGGCACCGGGCCGGACGTCAGCGGGCCCCCAGCGGCAGCTCCAGGAACTCGCCGAGCAGGTGCGCGGCGAGCTGCTGACCGCCGGGCGCGAGGCCGTCACCGCCGTCGTCGACCGCAGGCTCACCCGTGCCGCCGACACGCTCCGGCACCGCACCGACGCGCTCGTCCGCGGGGACGGCCCCGGCCGCCCGTCAGAGGAGCGGTCCGCGGAGTGGTACGACGAGGAGAACGGCGAGGAGTACGGCCACGAGAACGGCGACTCGGCCTCCGGCGCGCGGCGGGGGCGGTGAGCGCCGATGACGGGCACCAGGGCGCGCCGCGACGAGCGAGCGAGCGGCCCCTCGCCCCTGGACGACCTGACGGACGCCCTGGGCGGCTACCTCTCCGCGCTGGGCGGCAGCCTCGTCGTCAGGGCGGGGGAACGGGTCGGTGACCTCACCGACCGGCTCGCGGACGTCGCGGCCGGGGGGCGGTCCGGCGGTCCGGGGGCCCAGCGGAAGCCCCGCGGGCTGAAGGACGCGGTGCTCGGCAGGGTGCGGTCACTCGGCCCGGGACGCGGTCGCGGCTCGCGCGGTGGCGCGGCGGGGGGCAGCGTCAAGGCGACGCACATCCTGGAGGCCGTCGACGTAGGGGTCCCGCTCCGCACGGCCTACGACCACTGGACGCAGTTCGAGGACTTCAGCCGTTTCACCAAGGGCGTCCGCAGCGTCGGCCGGTCCGACGAGGTCACCTCCGACTGGAACGTCAAGGTCGGCCCGTCGAGCCGCAGTTGGAAGGCCTTCGTCCGCGAGCAGGTGCCCGACGACCGGATCGTGTGGACCTCCGAGGGGGCAAAGGGCACCACCCGCGGGGCGGTCACCTTCCACGAACTGGCCCCCAGCCTCACCCGGATCGTCGTCGTGGTCGAGTACTACCCGGCCGGGTTCGTCGAGAAGACCGGCAACCTCTGGCGCGCCCAGGGCCGCCGGCTGCGTCTGGACCTGAAGCACTTCGTGCGCCACGTCACCCTGCACGGCGACGAGGAACTGGAGGGCTGGCGCGGGGAGATCCGCGACGGGGAGGTCGTCCGGTCGCACGAGGAGGCGTGGGAGGACGAGGAGGGCGCCTACGAGGAGGAGGGCGCCTACGGCGAGGGGGACGAGGAGGGCGGGGAGGCCGAGAAGGAAGAAGAGGACGAGGACGCCGAGGAAGAGGACGAGGACGAGTACGCGGAGGACGAGCCCGCTGACGAGTACGACGACGATGCCCACCGCGACCGCGTCCCCCGGCGCCGCTGACTTCCCTGGAGCACCCCGTGACCGACGTCGCCGCCTGGCACACGAATTCGGTGCCGCAGGACTACGCGCCCGCCACCACCAACCTCGCGGACCTCCTCGAACGGGTCCTCGACAAGGGCATCGTGATCGCGGGCGACATCAAGATCGACCTGCTCGACATCGAACTGCTCACCATCCGCCTGCGCCTGTTCATCGCCTCGGTCGACACCGCCAGGAGGGCCGGCATCGACTGGTGGGAGACCGACCCCGCGCTCTCCTCACGGGCCGCGCACGACGCGCTGGCCCAGGAGAACGCGCGGCTGCGCGAGCGCCTCGACGCCCTGGAGGGCGCCGAGGACGACGCGGAGGAAGAGGCGGAGGAGGAAGCGTGAAGGACACGAAGGGCACCCTCACCTACGCGTTCGCCGTGACCCGCACCCCGCCGCCCGGCGACGCGCTGACCGCCGCGGCGGGCCACGGCGGAGGCGGCCCCCTGCGTGTGCTGCGCGCCGGGACCCTGTGGCTCGTCGTCCAGGACGTGCCGGCGGAGACCTTCGGCGAGGCGTCGCTCGGCGAGCGGCTCAACCGGCCCGAGGAACTGGAACGCTGCGCCCGCACCCATCACCGGGGCGTCGAGACGGCCGCCCTGTCCGGCCCGGTCGTCCCCCTCCCCATGGCCACCCTGTACCTCGGGGACGACAGCGCGGTGGAGTCCGTGTCCGCCCGCGAGGCGGAGCTGGGCGACCTGCTCGACCGGCTGCGGGGCCGTACGGAGTGGGCGGTGAAGGTGCACGCCGTCGAGGCGGCCGGCCCCGCGCCCGGGACCGACGGCACGGGAGGGGACGACGCCCCCGCCGAGCCTGACGCCCCCGGCGGGCGGGCCTATCTCGGCCGGGTCAGCGCCCGCCGGCGTACCCAGCGGGACGCGCGGGAGCGGGCGCTCGCCGCGGCCCACGCGGTCGACCGGGAGCTGCGGCGGTACGCCGTGGCCGCGACACGGCACCGGCCGCAGAGCGAGCACCTGACCGGCCGGAGCGCCCCGCAGCTGCTGAACGCCGCCTATCTGGTCGACGACGCGGAACGGGCCGCGTTCACCCGGGCGGTGGCCGGGTTCGGCGCCGGACGCGTCGGCACCCTGGTGGAGACGACCGCGTCGGGGCCCTGGATCCCGTACTCCTTCGCCAGGCTGGACCAGGAGTGGAACACCGGGGAAGACGAGGTTCGCGCATGACCGTGCCGACAGCGCTCGAATCCGGCCGGACGAGCGTCCCCTGGGACGGCCCGGAACCGTACGCGCCGATCGGGGTGCCCCTGGTCGACCTGCTGGACCGGGTCCTGGCGACCGGGGTGGTGATCAGCGGCGACCTGGTCCTGGCCATCGCCGACGTACCGCTGGTGCGGATCTCGCTGCACGCCCTCCTGGCCTCGGTCAGCGACCGGGTCCCGGCGCCCTGGTCGGACAGCGGGCCGCTGTGACCGAGCCGCGCACCCATGCCCTGGACCTCGACCCGGAGACGGTCGCGAACGACCTGGCCGCACTGGTCCTGGCCGTGGTGGAACTGCTGCGGCAGCTGATGGAGCGCCAGGCGGTGCGCCGTTTCGACGAGGGGTCGCTGAGCCCCGACCAGGAGGACCGGCTCGGCACCGCGCTCATGCTGCTGGACCGGCGCATGGACGACCTGTGCGCGCGGCACGGGCTGAGCCGCAGCGATCTCAACCTGGACCTGGGCCCGCTGGGCCCGCTCCTGGCCGACCCGGACCCGTGATCCGCCTGCCCGGAACCGTGACGCGCCCCTCGACCCCGCGGCGCGCCGCCCCGGACCCGTGACGCGCCGGCCCGGGCTCGTCACGCGCCGGGCGGCCCGGTCGCCGTGCGCCCCGGCCGGTGCCCGCCGCCGGCACGGCGGGGCCGGCCCGCCTCCGCGGACCGGCCCTCGTGACTCCTTCCCGGCTCCGGGCGCCACGGCCCGGTGGTGTCGCGGCCCGGTGGTGTCGCGGCCCGGTGGTACCGCGCCCCCCGGCTCGACGGCCCTACTGCCTGGTGGTGCTCTTCGACGCCGTCACGGCGCACATCAGTCCCAGGACGAGGGCCAGGGCGCCGATGACGATGTTGTTCACCACCACGCCGGCGTCCGGGCTGGTGCCGACGACCCAGGGCGCCACGATCATCCAGATGCCCATGGCGCACATGGCCCAGCTCAGTCCGTACATCCGCTCGGGGGCGGTGGTGAATCCGAGGGCCAGCAGCCCGATGGCGATGCCCACGATCAGGTTGTGGGTCGCGAGTGCCGGCTGGCTCGTCGTGTAGTGGAGGATCCACGGGGACGCGGCGCAGTAGAGGCCCAGCAGGAACACCGGGCCGTCCACGAGCGCCACGTCGCGGCCACCCAGCATGCGGGCGTAACGGTCCCGCATCTCCGAGACGTCGGGGTGGGTGGTGATGTCACCTCTGCCGTGCGAGACGTTGGCCATGTCTCGTCTCCTTCTGACTTGCAGGCCTGACCGCGTCTTGTGCGGTGTGCGGTGGGCGCCGCGCACCCTCATTTTGCTCTTATTTCTCCTTTATGTGTAGACGTGGGAGCGCTCCGCGCCCGCTTTGCTTCCCTCGGCCGCCCCGGACCGGAGAGAGATCGCCCCGCCGCCAATCCGCCCCCGCCGCAGCCACGGATTACGCCGGACAGCGTGACCGCGGCGGGGGCGGAGGAGAGACGAATGGCGCGGTCGGAGAGCCCTGGGCCGATCCGGGGAGCGGCCGGGCGGGGGGACGGGCGCACGGCGGCGCACCTGGAACGGGAGGGCGCGCGGCCCTTCACCGCGACCGTGCGCGGCACCCGGCGTGAGGCGACCACCCGGGCCCTGCTGCGGCCGGGGCTGCGGCACCCGTGGTCCACCGCCGCCGTGTCCGCCGGCATCCGCCTGTACCTGCGGGGAGTCCCCGTACAGCCCCGTCCCCGCCCCCGCACCCCGGAGAACGTGACATGACGACCGTCGAGCCCCGCTGCACCCCCGTCGCGAGGGAGGCCCCGGCGCCCTCGGCCCAGTGGCCCGACGTGGCCGCGCCGCCCGCCGCCTCTCCCCTGCGCACCGCCGTGACCGCCGCCGTCGTGCGCCGGGCGCTGGAGCGGCTGCCCCTCCAGGTCCGGTTCGCCGGAGGGCACTCGGCGGGCAGGGGCGGCCCGCTGCTGGAGGTGCGCGACCCGAAGCGCTTCCACGGCCGCATCGGGGCCTCCGGCCTGATCGGCTTCGGCGAGTCGTACATGGCCGGCGAGTGGGACGCGCCCGACCTGGTCGCCGCGCTCACCGTGCTCGCCGCGCACGCGGCCGAGCTGATCCCGCCCCCGCTCCAGCGGCTGCGCGGCCTGTGGGCCCCGCGGCAGCCCGGCGCCCGGCGCAACACCCCCGAGGGAGCGCGCGCCAACATCAGCCACCACTACGACCTGTCCAGCGATCTCTTCGCCCTCTTCCTCGACGACACCCTCACCTACTCCTCGGCGGTCTTCCGCGGCTTCCCCGCCCGCTGGGAGCTGCTCGCCGCCGCCCAGCACCGCAAGATCGACCGGCTGCTGGACCTCGCCGGGGCCGGCGAGGGCACCCGGCTGCTGGAGATCGGCACCGGCTATGGCGAACTGGCCATCAGGGCCGCCGCGCGCGGCGCGCACGTCACCTCGCTGACCCTCTCCCGGGAACAGCGGGCACTCGCCCTGGAGCGGGCGCGGGAGGCCGGCGTGGCCGACCGGGTCCGCGTCGACCTGTGCGACTACCGCGAGGCCCGGGGGACGTACGACGCCGTCGTCAGCGTCGAGATGATCGAGGCCGTCGGCGAGGAGTTCTGGCCCGTCCACTTCCGCACCCTCGACGCACGCCTCGCCCCCGGCGGCCGCGCCGCCCTCCAGGCCATCACCATGCCGCACGACCGGATGCCGGCCTCCCGCACCACCCACACCTGGATCCAGAAGTACGTCTTCCCCGGCGGCCTGCTGCCCTCCGCCGAAGCCGTCGAGCGGCACGTCCGCGACCACACCCGGCTGACCGTCGCCCGGCGCGACGGCTTCGGCGCGCACTACGCCGAGACCCTGCGCCTGTGGCGGGAGCGGTTCACCGAGCGGGCCGACGAGGTAGCCGCGCTCGGCTTCGACGAGACCTTCCGGCGCCTGTGGACCTTCTACCTGGCCTACTCCGAGGCGGGGTTCCGCTCCGGCTACCTCGACGTACAGCAGTACCTGCTCACGAAGGAGACCACCGCCCGATGACCACCGCCCGCACCCCCCGGCCCGAAGCCGCCCCCGCTCTCCCCCCTCCCGAACCGGCGGTTCCGCCCGGTCCGGAGCCGCCCGGCGGACATGCACATGCGGCCGCTGGGCGGAACCATGGGCCTGCTGGAGGAGCGCCGGACCGACGTCGTAGGCCTCGTGGGCGAGGACACGGCACGGGTGTGGCGGCTCCATCTGGTCGGCGTGGCCCTCGCGTGCGAGGGGCGGCGCATGGCCGTCGACCAGATCCTCGCGGTCCGCCCCGACCCCGGCGGGCACGGCGGGACGCCCGCGACCCCCGAGGCCTGGTACGCGGCCTGTTCCTGATCGCCTGCGACGAGGGCGCCTCGGCGGCGGTGTCGCTCGTGTCCCCCTGGTGATGAGCTTCCTGCTGATCAGGGGGAGCGGTAAGGAACCGCTGGAGCGGCACATGGCCGGGCGCCCCGGATACGCCGAGTACGTGGCCCGCACCAGCGGCTTCTTCCCGTGGCCGCCGCGCGGCCGGGACTGAACGCTCGGGGGCCCGTCCTGTCGGACGGTCCCCCGAGCGCGCCGGGCCGGGGTGCGGATCAGGCCGGCAGGTTCATCAGCGCGAGCGGCGCCGACGTGGGCTTCTGCGATCCGCCCCGCGGCTCCACCGTGATGCCCATGGCCGAGGCGCCGTCGACGGCGCCTTCCATCATCACCGTCTGGCTGGCGCGGTGCGGGTCCATCAGACCGGCGGACCGCATGGTGCCGCCGTCGTCGAACCACAGCTGGTAGACCTTGCCCCGCGGCGGCGCGGCCATGCCCGAGGCCACGAACACGGCCCGGTCCCGGCTCTTGGAGACGACCACGCTTCCCCGGGCGCCGTCCGCGAGCGCGGCGCTGCGGGTACGGGCGTCGGGAGCCGCGAGCACGGCGGCCAGCTCGTCCGCCCGCTGCGCGGACGCCCTGGCCTCGGCCCGTGCGTCCTCGGCGCGGTCGTGCTGCCACACCGTGGTGCCGCCGAGCGCGGCCACCGCGGCCACGCACGCGGCCAGTGCCCATCGGGACAGCCGCCGGGACCCCAGCACGGCGCGGGCCGAGCGGGCGGTGGGAGAGGTGGGGGGCGCCTCCTGCCGGACGGCGGAGACGCGGTGCAGCACCCGCTCCCTGAGCGCAGGCCGGACCGGGCCGGACACGGCGAGCCCGAGCCGGGCCGCGGTCGCGGTGAACTCGGCGACCTCCTGCGCGCAGGCCTCGCAGTCCGCGAGGTGCCGCTCGAAGGCCTCGCGCTCGTCCCCGGGCAGGGCGTGCAGGGCGTAGGCGCCCGTCAGTGTGTGCAGGTCGGCGGTGGTCACGCGCTCACTCCCAGGCAGTCACGGAGTCGGATGAGGCCGTCGCGCAGCCGGGTCTTGGCCGTGCCGAGCGGCAGCGCGAGCGCCTCGGCGACCTCGCGGTAGGTCAGTCCCCGGTAGTAGGCGAGGTTGACGGCCTGCCGCTGGATCTCCGTCAGCGTGCGCAGACAGCGCCGCACCTGCTCCCGCTCCAGGTGCGCCTCCACCTGCTCGGTCACCTGGTCGTACTCGGGCGTCCGGTCCAGCAGGGCCGCCTTGTGCTCGCGGGCGGCCGCCGCCTCCGCCGAGCGGACCCGGTCCACCGCGCGCCGGTGCGCGAGCGTGAGGATCCAGTTGATCGCGGAGCCGCGGTCGGCGCGGTACCGGGCCGCCGTGCGCCACACCTCCACCAGCACCTCCTGGGCGACCTCCTCCGACTGCGCCTGGTCGCGCAGCACGCTGCGCACCACTCCGAGGACGGGGCTCGCCACGACGTCGTAGACGGCTGCGAAGGCCTCCTGATCACCCAGGGCCACGCTGCTCATCAGTTCCTGCAGATCCGGCTCGGCCGCCGGGTTCCTGCCGATGTACACGGCTTCTTTCACCAGGGGGGTCCTTAGGGAGTGCGACATGGCCGGGCGTAATCCGGTGCCGCGGGTGCGGCGGATTGGTCCGGGACGGAAGGAAGCGCGGGAAATTCACCCGGCGGGGGAGAACGCGGCCGTGCGGGGGAGACGCGCTGCACGGGAGAGGGCTCTCGCGCGCCCGGGGCCGCGGGGAGTGCAGGAGGGAGCCGGGGGCAAGGCGGGATGGCCGGGTGGCTCTGGTCCTGGGGGGCGGGCACGGACGGGGAGCGGGGATGCGGCTCCCCGTCCGGCGGCGGAGGGTCAGCCTGCGCCGCACCTCCCCCTTCCGGCGCGGGGGCCGGTACGGATGCGCGAGCGTGCCCCGCGTCCGCGCGCCCGGAGCCGGCGGCGTACGAACAGGACGGCGGTCACGGGCGCCGCGAGGAGCGCCAGGAGCCGGACGGCTCTCCGGAGCGCGGGCGTCAGGCGGAGCCGGAGGGCACCGCGGTCGCGGGAGCTGGGGGTGCCGGGGGAGTCGGGAGTGCCGCAAGAGCTGGGAGAGGTGGCGGGGCCGGGAGAGGTGGCAGAGCTGGGAGGGTCGGCGAAAGGGGGCGCGTCGCGGGACCGGCTCGGCACGGAGGTCTCGCCGGCCGGCACGGGCGGGTCGCAAGCGGGCCGGGGACGGGAGACGCCTGGCCGATGGTGGACCTCCGCGGCGATCGCGTGCCACACCCGGGCGGGCGGGCGGGCCACGTCGTCCGCGGGGGAGACGGTGCGGCCCGCGGCGACGACCCGCCTCAGTTCGTCCAGTGCCTCGCCGCACCGGCGGCACTCCGCGACATGGGCGAGGGCCGTGTCCCGTTCGGCCCCCCGGTCGGGCCGGTCCCGGCGCTCGTCGAGGGCGAGGGCGGCCAGGTCGTTGGGCGGGACATGACCGCCATGGTCTCGTTCGCCCATGCCCACCTCCGCAGTCGCGCCGTCCCCCTCATTTCCGGTCCGGCGACCGCGGCGGATGCGGTGCGGGCCCCTCCGAATTCGGGAAGCTCGCACCGCTTGTGCATCGAATACGGCGGCGAGTCCCGCTCAGGCGCTCGCGGGCACGCTCGCGCCCGGGTCCGCCTCCGGCGTCGGCTGCTCGAGCCGGCGGCGCAACTGGTGCAGGCCCCGGCGGGCGTGGCTCTTGACCGTGCCGAGCGGCCAGCCGGTGCGCTCGGCGATCTGGGTCTGGGTCAGGTCCTCGAAGAAGGCCAGGCACAGCACCCGCCGCTGGGCCGGCGGAAGCCGGTCCAGCTCGTGCCGCACGAGGACCCGGTCGAGGGCGGCCTCGGGCCTGCCCGCGGCGGGGTCGACCGGGCCGAGGGCCGAGCCGGCGGCCGCGACCAGTTCGCCGCGCCGGGTCCGCGCGGCCAGCGCGTCGGCGATCTTGCGCCGGGTGATGCCGACGATCCACCCGGCCAGCGGTCCGCGCTCGGGCCGGTAGCCGTGCCGGCCGCGCCACACGCCGAGGAAGACCTGCTGGGTGACGTCCTCGGCCTCCCTCGGGTCCCCCAGCGAACGCCGGGCCAGCGTGTGCACCAGAGCCGACCAGCGGTGGTAGGCGGCGGCGAGGCAGGCCTCGTCGCCGGCCACCAGACCGTGCGCCAGTTCCTCGTCGGCGAGCGACTCCTCGACGGGCGCCCACAGCGGCGCTTCGGCCGGATCGGCCGCCGCGGACGGTGAGGTCGTGGAGGCCGTGGAGGCCGTGAAAGTCGGGGAAGTCGGAGAAGGAGACATCGAGGGGTCGAACCGGACGGCGGTCGGATGCGGGGTCATGGCGACGCCTCCTGAGGTCGGACGGAACGCGTGCCGGCCGGCCGCGGTCGTGGCGGTCGCCCGTCACCGCGGTGGCCCTGGACCGTTCCCGGGGCTCGCTCCGTGCCGCCATCGTGGGAGCGGCGACCTCGGTGACTCAACTTGCATCGATTCTGCGTCGTATAGTCGTTCCATGGACGAGACGGACGAGCGGCGGGAGCCGGAGGAGCGGGTGGATCCGGCGTCCCCGGCCGGCGAGGCGGGGCTGACCACCGGCGCGCTGGCGCGCAGGCTGGGGGTCTCCCCGACCACGCTGCGCTCCTGGGACCGCCGCTACGGCATCGGGCCCGCCGTGCGCGCCGACGGCAGGCACCGGCGCTGGACGCCGCAGGACGTGGAGATGCTGGAGACGATGTGCCGGCTGACCTCGGCCGGGGTGCCGCCCGCCGAGGCGGCGCGCGCCGCGCAGAAGACGGCGGCGGCCGCGGTGCCCGGGGCCCCGGGCACGGCCGGTGCCGTCGCGCCGTCGCGGCAGCCCGTGGTGGCACCGCGCTCCCGGGCGGCCGGCACGCTGCCCCTCGGCGATGTGCGCCAGGAGTGCCGGGGGCTGGCCCGGGCCGCCGTACGGCTCGACGCCCCCGCAGTCGAGGAGCAGCTGACCGCGGCGGTCGAGGAGCACGGGGTGGCCGTCGCCTGGCAGGAGGTGATGGTGCCCACCCTGCACGCCGTGGGACGCAAGTGGGCTTCGTCGGGCGACCGTTACGTCGAGGTCGAGCACCTGCTGTCCTGGCACGTGTCCACCGTCCTTCGCCGGTGCACCCGGCCCGCCGCGCCCGCGGGCGACGCCCCGGTCACCGGCCCCGTGATCCTGGCCTGCGTGCCCGGCGAGCAGCACACGCTGCCCCTGGAGGCGCTCAACGCCGCGCTCTGCGAACGCGGGCTGCCGACCCGCATGTTCGGCGCGGCCGTGCCCGCCGAGGCGCTGGCGGCGGCCGTGCAACGCCTGGGTCCGACGGCCGTGGTCCTGTGGGCCCAGTCCCGCTCCACGGCGAGCCTGCCGCTGGCCCGGTACGTCGCCGCGGCGCAGTGGGGGGTGAAGGGCGCGCGCCGGCAGCCCCTGGTCCTCCTCGGCGGACCCGGCTGGGCCGGGCGCCGCGCAGCGGGACTGCCCCGGCCGAACAGCCTGCGCGAGGCACTCGACGCCCTGTCCGCCGCCCACACCGCGGCGGTCCCCGGCGAGTCACACTGAGACGACCCGCCGAACCGGCCGCGGCCCCGCAGCCACGCCGATCACCGGGAAGGACACCGTCATCCGGAAGCGCCCCACCCCGGTATCCACTCCGTCGGCGCATCCGGTGGGCGGACGGGGCGGGAACCCATCCGAAGGGCGCCCCGCAGCACGCGCCCGCGCCGGCCCGCGCCCACGCCGGGCCGCCCCCGACACGAAGGGTGGACCCCGTGCCCGCGACCGCATCCCCCGTGGACGTCCTGGTGATCGGAGCGGGGGTCGCCGGACTCGCCTGCGCCCGCGACCTGCTCGCCGGGGGACTCGACGTACGGGTCCTGGAGGCGTCCGACGGGGTCGGCGGCCGGATGCGCTCGGACCGCGTCGACGGCTTCGTGGTCGACCGGGGATTCCAGGTGTTCAACACCTCCTACCCGCAGGTCCGAAGGCGTCTGACGCTGCGTGACCTGCGGCTGCGGCCGTTCACCCCGGGCGTGCTGATCCACACCGACCGGGGCAGGCTGCGCTTCACCGACCCGACCCGCCGTCCCGGGACGCTTCCCGACCTCCTGCCCGGCCGTCTCGCCGGCCCGCGCGACCTGCTGGCCCTCGGCGCGCTCTCCGGCCGCGACCTGCTGGGCCCGGTGGAGTGGGTGAAACGCTCCGAGGACCGCACCACCAGGACCGCGCTGGCGGCGGCCGGCTTCTCCGACGCGTTCGTCGAGCGGTTCTTCCGCCCGTTCCTGTCGGGCGTGTTCCTGGAGGACGAACTGGAGACCTCCAGCCGGTTCTTCCACCTCGTCTGGCGCAGCATGCTGCGCGGCACCCTGTGCCTGCCCGCCGAGGGGATCGGGGCGGTGCCGCGGGCGCTCGCCGGGGCGCTGCCCGCCGGTCTGGTGCGGCTGGAGACGGCGGTCGAACGCCTCACCGACGACGGTGCCGAGACGGCCGCCGGAGCGCTGGTGCCCGCCCGCGCCGTGGTGGTGGCCACCGGCCCCGGCCCCGCCGCCGCGCTGCTGCCCGGGCTCGACCTGCCGCCCTACCGGGTCGTGACGACGTACTACCACGTGGCGCCGCGGTCGCCGCTGGGCGAGCCGACCCTGCTCGTCGACGAGCGGCGGCGCGTACTCAACACGTGCGTGCTCAGCGACGTCGTGCCCGGATACGCTCCGGCCGGCTCCGCGCTCGTCGCGACCTCCGTGCTCGGCCCGGACGCCGAGGGCCGCGAGCGGACGGTGCGCGCGGCCCTGTCCGACCTGTACGGCACCGGCGCCGGGGACTGGGAGTTGCTCACGGTCCGCACGATCACCGACGCGCTGCCCGCCATGCCGCCGCCGCAGCCGCTGCTCCGCACCTCCCGCACGGGCCCGGGGCGCTACGTCTGCGGCGACCACCGGGCCACCGGATCGGTGCAGGGAGCGCTGGCCTCCGGGGCCCGGGCCGCGCGCGAGGTGCTGCGCGACCTCGGCCGCTGAGCCGTTGCGCAGCGGGTACGGCCGCGCGGCATCGGCTCACACCGCGCCGGGCGCCGACCGGCGGATCGGGGGCCGAGGCCGCAGTCGGAGGTCGAGGCCCCCAGAAGGCCCCCGAGGCAGGAGCCCGAGGTCGGGGCCCGAGGCAGGAGTTTGAAGTCGGGGCCCGAGGCCGAAGTCCGGGGCACGGGTGCGAGTTCGGGGCCGGATCACGGAGGGCCGTCCCCGCGCTCCTTCTCCGCTCGCAGCAGCTCGTCGAGGTCGGCCAGCCGGTCCAGGCCTCCCACCGCCCGTGCCATCCGGGGATTGCCCGCCAGCCGCTCCCGGTGCCGGTGCAGGAAGGCCCAGTACCCGGCGGTGAACGGGCAGGCGCGCTCGCCGACGCGTTCGGCCGGCCGGTACGCGCACCCGCCGCACAGGTCGCTCATCCGGTGCACGTACGCGCCGCCCGAGGTGTACGGCTTGGTGGTCATCCGTCCGCCGTCGGCGTACTGGGACATGCCGACGACGTTCGGGACCATCACCCAGTCGTAGCCGTCGACGAAGCAGCGGTGGAACCAGTCGGTCACCGCCCGCGGATCCCAGCCCCGTTGCAGGGCGTGGCTGCCCAGCAGCATCAGCCGGGGGATGTGGTGCGTCCAGCCGGTGTCGCGCACCTGCGCCAGGACGGTGGCCAGGCACCGCGCGGTCACCGCGTCGGCGTCCAGCTCCAGGAACCACTCCGGCAGCGGCGCCCGGTGCCCGAGGGCGTTGCGCCGGCGGTAGTCCTCGCCGAAGTACCAGTACAGCTGCCACACGTACTCGCGCCATCCGGCGATCTGCCGTACGAACCCCTCGACGCTGTGCACCGGGGCCCGCCCGGCCCGCCAGGCGTCCTCCGCCCGCTCCACGCACTCGGCGGGGTCGAGCAGGCCCAGGTTCAGCGAGGAGGACAGCAGGCTGTGGCTCATCACCGGGTCGGCGGCCAGCATCGCGTCCTCGTGCGGCCCGAACCCGGCCAGCCGGTGCTCGACGAACCGGCGCAGCGCGCTCAGCGCCTCGCGGCGGGAGGCGGGGAAGCGGCGCGGGCCGTCGCGGCCGACGAACCGGATGCCGTCCTCGCGCTCCCACCGGTCCAGGTCGTGCCGCACCTCCTCGTCGATGCCGTCCTCCCGGGGACGGTAGGGCGCCGGAGCGCCGAGCGTGCGGGCCCCCTTCGGCGGCGGCTCGCGGTTGTCGTGGTCGTGGTTCCAGCGACCGCCGGCCGGGGCGCCGCCGTCCCTCAGCAGGTCGTGCCCGCGCCGCACCCAGCGGTAGAAGTCCTCCTGGAGCAGCCGCCGGCCGCTCTGGCCGTCGGCCCAGCCGCGGAAGTCGTCGTGCGGGACGAGGAAGCCCCGGGCGGGCAGCACCGTGACGCCGTCGAGCGACCGCACGAACCGCAGGGCGGCGTGCGAGGTGGGGTGACGCACCGTCAGCGGGCCATCGCCGACGGCCTCGTGGAGGCCCTCGCGGTACGTCTCGGCCCGCACGTAGGTGACCCGGTCGCCGAGGTCGGCGGCGCGGTGGCGCATCGCGGACAGCACCAGGTGCGCCTTGGCCCGGTGGAACCGCCGGCGGCGGAAGACCGAGCGGGCCTCGACCATCACCACCGGCGCGTCGCGGTCGGGGCCGTCCCCGCCCGGGGCGAGGAAGTGCGGGCCGAGCTGGTCGCCGAACAGCCAGTGGGGGACGGTCACGTGCGGGCCTCCTTCAGTCGCGGGCGCGGGCGCGCTTGAAGCGGGCCAGGCCCTCGGACAGGTCCACCACGGGGTCCGGGTAGTCGAGCGCGCCCCGGTCCGGGCCGCGCAGCTTCCACGGCTCGTGCACCAACGGGCCGTCCAGCCCGGCGAGTTCGGGCACCCAGCGCCGTACGTACGTGCCGTCGGGGTCGTACCGCTTGGCCTGGGTGACGGGGTTGAGCACCCGGTTGGGCCGGGTGTCGGTGCCGGTGCCCGCCATCCACTGCCAGTTGAGCTGGTTGTTGGCGACGTCGCCGTCGACCAGGAGGCGCAGGAAGTGCCGGGCGCCGACCCGCCAGTCGACGTACAGGGTCTTGGCGAGGAAGCTCGCGGTCAGCAGGCGGCCCCGGTTGTGCATCCAGCCCTCGTGGCGCAGTTGGCGCATGGCCGCGTCGACGATCGGATAGCCGGTGCGGCCCTCCTTCCACGCCTCGACGTCCTCCCGCGCGGCCCGCTCGGACCGCCAGCGGTCGTGCTTGGTGCGGTAGTCGGCGGCGGCCGCGGCCGGTCGCGCCGCCAGGACCTGCCGGTGGAAGTCGCGCCAGGCGAGCTGCCGTACGAACGCCTCCGCGCCCGGGCCGCCCGCCTGCCGTGCCCGGTGGACGAGTTCGACGGGGGAGAGCGTGCCGAAGTGCAGATGGGGCGAGAGCCGGGAGGTCGCGTCGCCGGCCAGGTCGTCGTGCCGGTCCTCGTAGGCGGCGATGCCCGAGCGCAGCCAGCCGGCGAACCGCTTCCTGCCCTCCGTCTCGCCGCCCGGCGCCAGCCCCTCCGACACCCCCGTGAGATCCGTGCGGGAGGGCAGTTCCTCGGAGCCGATGCCGTCCGGCACGCGCACGGTGCGCGGCGCGCCGAGGGCGGCGCGCAGGCTCTGCTGCGACCACTGCCGGAAGTACGGCGTGAACACGGCGAAGTGGTCCGAGGAGGACGGGGTGAGCGCGCCGGGCGTGACGGCGGTGGTCACCGTGTCGTGCACGTGCAGCCGGCGGCCGTCCGCCTCCAGCGCCCGCCGCAGCCGCTCCTCCCTGCGGTGGGCGTGGCCGCTGACGTCGGCGGCCATGTGCACCTCGTCGGCGTCCGCCTCGGCGGCCACCTTGCACACCTCCTCGACCAGGTCGCCGGAGCGCAGCACCAGCCGCCCGCCGCGGCGCTCCAGTTCCGCGGCGAGGCCGCGCAGGCAGTCGGCGAGGAACGCCAGCCGGTTCGGTACGGCGAAACCGGCCGCGTCGACGGCGCGGTCCCGCACGAACAGGGGGACGACCTGCCGGGAGCCGTCGAGGGCGGCGCGCAGGGGTGGATGGTCGTGCACGCGCAGGTCGGCGGTGAAGAGGACGACCGAGACGTTCATGGTGCGGGCTCCGGGGCGGTACGGACGGTGCGTCGGGCCGCACCGAAGGGTCGGTGATCTGCTTCGGGCGCGGGACCCGCGGCGGATGCGCGGGTCAGCGGGCGACCGCGTCGTCCCCCGTACGGATGAGCGGCGCGGTCCGGGCCGCCGCCTGCGCGATGTTGCGGGCCATGCCGCCGAACACGACGGCGTGGAAGGGGGAGATGCTCCACCAGTAGGCGTGGCCGAGCAGCCCGTGCGGGTGGAACAGGGCGCGCTGGCAGTAGCGGGTGCGCCCGTCGGCGTCCGTGGTGGCGCGCATCTCCAGCCAGGCCAGGCCGGGCAGCCGCATCTCGGCCCGCAGCCGCAGCAGCCGGCCCGGCTCGATCTCCTCCACCCGCCAGAAGTCCAGCGAGTCGCCCACCCGCAGATGCTGGGCGTCCCGGCGGCCCCGGCGCAGCCCGACCCCGCCGACCAGCCGGTCCAGCCAGCCGCGCAGCGCCCAGGCGAGGGGGAAGGAGTACCAGCCGTTGTCCCCGCCGATGCCCTCGACGACCCGCCACAGGGCCTCCGGCGGGGCGTCCACGGTCAGTTCGCGCCGGTCCGTGTAGAGGCTGCCGCCCGCCCAGTCGGGGTCGGTGGGCAGGGGGTCGCTGGGCGCGCCGGGCACCGAGGCGGACGACCACCGGGTGGTCACCTGGGCGTCCCGGACGCGCTGCAGGGCGAGCCGCACCGCGTCGTCGAAGCCGATCGGGCGCCCCGGCGGATCGGGCACGTAGCGGGTGATGTCGTGCTCGTGGCAGACGACCTCGTGGCGCAGCGACTCGGTCAGCGGCCGCGCGATGGACGCGGGCACGGGCGTGACCAGGCCGATCCAGTGACTGGACAGGCGGGGCGTGAGGACCGGGACGGGCAGGATGACCCGGCGCGGCAGGCCCGCGACGGCCGCGTACCGGAGCATCATGTCCCGGTAGGTCAGGACGTCCGGGCCCCCGATGTCGAAGGCCCGGTTGACGTCGGCCGGCATCCGCGCGCTGCCCACCAGGATCCGCAGGACGTCCCGTACGGCGATGGGCTGGATCCGGGTCCGCACCCAGCTCGGAGTGATCATCACGGGCAGGCGTTCGGTGAGGTAGCGCAGCATCTCGAAGGAGGCGGAGCCGGAGCCGATGATGACGGCGGCCCGCAGCACCGTGGTGGGCACGCCCGAGTCGAGCAGGATGCGGCCGACCTCCGCGCGCGAGCGCAGATGCGGGGAGAGTTCCTCCTCCGGCACGCCGGTGGGGGTGAGGCCGCCCAGGTAGACGATCCGCCGCACGCCCGCGGCCTTGGCCTGCTCGCCGAAGACACGCGCGGCCCGGCGGTCGGTGTCCTCGAAGTCCCGGCCCGAGCCCAGGGCGTGCACCAGGTAGTAGGCGACGTCGACGTCCCGCATCGCCTCGGCGACCGAGTCGGCGTCCGTGACGTCGCCGCGGACCACCTCGGCGTCCGCCGCCCAGGGATGGTCGCGGAGCTTGCCGGGGGAGCGGGCCAGGCAGCGCACCCGGTGACCGGCCTCCAGCAGCTCGGGGACGAGCCGGCCGCCGATGTAGCCGGTGGCGCCCGTCACCAGGCAGCGCAGCCGTTCTCCGGTGCCCGCACCGTCGCGCGGCCCCTCTCCCGTGTCCTCACCGTTCATCGGTTCCGGTCCTCCGCGTGTCGGCGCCTTTCCCGAACACTTCCACCGAAACGGTCCGCGCGGATGCCCGGACCGGCGTTTCTATAGGCTGATCGCGTGGCCACGGC
Organism: Streptomyces sp. NPDC086766; assembly: GCF_044746005.1. Lineage (NCBI taxonomy): Bacteria > Bacillati > Actinomycetota > Actinomycetes > Kitasatosporales > Streptomycetaceae > Streptomyces > Streptomyces sp. NPDC086766. Next base: position 475,171 of record NZ_JBIVBI010000003.1, read on the forward strand.
AGACGAGACCGAGCGGAGCGCGGGCGGACCGGACCCCGGGGCGGGGGCGCCGGAGGACACCGGCCTGCTCTCCTTCGCGGTCCGGCTGCGGCGGATGAACGGCGAGATCAACCGCCTCGTGCAGGGTTTCGCGGGCGAACACGGGCTGCACCCCACCGATGTGCAGGCACTCGCGGCGATCCTGGACGCCGACGAGCCGATGACGCCGGGCCGGCTGCGCGGCCGCCTGGGGCTGACCTCGGGCGCCGTGACGGCGTGCGTGGACCGGCTCGAACGCGCCGGGCACATCCGCCGGGTCCGCGAGAGCCCCGACCGCAGGGTGGTCCACCTGCACTACGCGGCCGACGCCCGCGCGACCGCCCGGGACTACTTCCGGCCGCTGGCCGAGGCGACCGAGGCGGCCCGGACCCGTTTCACCGAGGAGGAGCTGGCCACCGTGGTCCGCTTCCTCACCGCGATCAACGACGAGCTCGCGCTCCTGCCGTCACCGGAGCGCTGAACCGCCGCCGGGTGCATCCGGCGGCCGGGCGAGGCGGGAAGAGAAGGCGTCACCGCGTCCTCTACGATCAGCACCCAGATATATCTCAATCATTGAGATTCTTTTCAGTTGAGCTAACTGGGTGCGTGTACGAACCCCCCGCCACCGGAGTCTGGAGAACAATGTCCACCACCGCCCGCCGGGCCCGCCTGCTCGTGCCCTTCGTCCTGCTAGCGCTCTGGTTGGGCATCGGGGGAGCCTTCGGGCCCTTCGCGGGCCGGCTCGGCGAGGTCGCCACCAACGACCGGGCCGCCTTCCTGCCGCGCAGCGCCGAGTCCACCGAGGTCAGCGACGAGCAGCGGGCCTTCCGGCAGAGCGAGACCCTCCCGGCCGTGGTCCTGTGGACCGCCGACGGGGACGGCCCGCTGCGCGACCGTCAGGCCGCCGCCACCCGGGCACTCGCCTCCCTCTCCGGCGCGCCGGGCGTCGCCGGACGGGTCTCGCCCGCCCTCCCCTCGAAGGACGGCAGGGCCCTGGAAGGCGTCGTACCGCTCAGTCCCGGCCTCGGGGACCGGCTGCCGGACACCCTCGACCGGGTCCGCGCCGCCGCCGAGCGCGTCCCCGGCACCACGGTCCGGCTCGCCGGGCCCGCCGCGACGCAGGCGGACCTCGCCGACGCCTTCGCGGGCATCGACGGCCTGCTGGTCGGCGTCGCGCTGGCGGCCGTCCTGGTCATCCTGCTGCTGGTGTACCGCAGCGTGCTGCTGCCGCTGGTGGTCATCGTCGGGGCCGTCTTCGCGCTCGGACTGGCGTGCGCGATCGTCTACGTGCTCGCCGACCACGACGTGGTCCGCGTCGACGGCCAGGTGCAGGGCATCCTGTCCATCCTGGTGATCGGCGCGGCCACCGACTACGCGCTGCTGCTGACGGCCCGCTACCGGGAGGAGCTCGCCCACCGCGCCGACCGGTTCGCCGCCGTCCGGGCCGCGCTCGGGCAGTCCTGGGGCCCGATCGTCGCCAGCGCGGCCACCGTCGCCCTGGGCCTGCTCGCGCTGCTGCTGAGCGATCTGACGAACAACCGCGCCCTCGGGCCGGTCGGGGCCGTCGGCATCGGCTGCGCCGTCCTCAGCGCGCTCACCTTCCTGCCCGCCGTGCTCGTCCTGCTCGGCCGGGCCGCCTACTGGCCCGCCAAGCCCCGCCCCGCCGACGGCCGGTCCGACGCCGACGGCCGGTCCGACGCCGACGGCGGCCCCGGCGCGGACGGCATCTGGCAGCGCGTCGCCCGGCTCGTCGACCGGTCCCCGCGCAAGGTCTGGGCGGTGGCCCTCGCCGGACTGCTGGCCTGCGCCGCGTTCGCCCCCACCCTCACCTCCAAGGGCGTGCCGCTCGAGGAGATCTTCGTCAACGACGCGCCGTCCGTCGCCGCGCAGCGGACCCTCGGCGAGCACTTCCCCGGCGGCTCGGGCAACCCGGCCGTGGTCGTCGCCGACGCCGGCCGGCTGGAGCAGGTCCTCGCCGCTTCCCGCACGACCGAGGGCGTGGCCTCCGCGTCCGCCGTGACCCGGACCGGGCGCCCCGGAGGCACCCCCCTGGTCGTCGGCGGCCGGGCGCAGATCGACGTCACGCTGCGCGCCGCCGCGGACAGCGACGCCGCCAAGGAGACCGTCGCCCGGCTGCGGACGGCGGTGCACGCCGTCCCGGACGCGAAGGCGCGGGTGGGCGGCTACACGGCCCAGCAGTACGACACGCTGCGCACGGCGGAGCGGGACCGCACCCTCATCGTGCCGGTCGTGCTCGCCATCATCTTCGCCATCCTGACGCTGCTGCTGCGGTCCCTGCTGATGCCCGCCCTGCTGGTGGCCACCGTCGCCCTGAACTTCGTCGCCACCCTGGGCGTCTCGGCCCTCGTCTTCCGGCACGCCTTCGGCTTCACCGGCACCGATCCGTCCGTGCCGCTCTACGGCTTCGTGTTCCTCGTCGCCCTCGGCGTCGACTACAACATCTTCCTCATGTCCCGGGTGCGGGAGGAGTCGCTGCGGCACGGCGTGCGCCAGGGGGTGCTGCGCGGGCTGGTCACCACCGGCGGCGTGATCACCGCCGCCGGAGTGGTGCTCGCCGCCACCTTCGCCGCCCTGGGGGTGATCCCGCTCGCCTTCCTGGCGCAGATCGCCTTCATCGTCGCGTTCGGCGTGCTGCTCGACACCCTGGTCGTGCGGTCGCTGCTGGTGCCCGCCCTGGTGCGGGACCTGGGCGCCGTCGCCTGGTGGCCGGGGCGGCTCAGCCGCAAGCGGGAGGGCGCCTCGGCGGGGCGTGCGGAGAACGAACCGAGGGTGTCCGCATCCGCGGCGGCCGACCGTACTGAATGAACAGCGGATTCACCTACCGGTAGCACGCTTGCCGAGGAGACAGCCGTGGTCACACAGTCCCCCGCGACGACGCCGGCCGACCCCCGGGCCGAGACCCGGCTGCTGCTGGTGCGGCTCGCCTCGCTGGAGGAGGGCACCGCCGAACACTCCCGGGTCCGCAACGCGGTCGTCGAACTCAACATGGGCCTCGTCCGGCACGCGGCCCGCCGCTTCCGGACCCGGGAGGAGCTGTACGACGACGTCGTGCAGGTCGGCACCATCGGCCTGATCAAGGCGGTGAACCGGTTCGAACCGGCGCGGGGCACCGAGTTCGAGGCCTTCGCCGTGCCCACCGTGTCCGGCGAGATCAAGCGTTTCTTCCGCGACGCCACCTGGGCCGTGCACGTGCCGCGCCGGCTCCAGGAGCGCCGCTTCGCGCTCCAGGACGCCGCCGCCGACCTGGAGCAGGAGTACGGCCGCCCGCCGACCGTCGGCGAGCTCGCCCGCAGCACCGGGTGGCCGGAGGACGTCGTGGCGGAGGGACTGCGCGCGGCCGACGGGTACGGCGCGCTGTCCCTCGACGCCCCGCGGGACGCCGCCGACGAGGGCGGCTGCCTCGCCGACCTGCTCGGCGGCGAGGATCCCTCGCTGGCCATGGCCGAGGACCTGATCGCGCTGAAGCCGCTGATGGCCGCCCTGACCGCGCGGGAGCGCCGGATACTGGCGCTGCGGTTCACGCACGACATGACCCAGAGCCAGATCGGCGCGGAGCTGGGTCTGTCCCAGATGCACGTGTCGCGGCTGCTGTCCCGGACCCTCGCACGGCTGCGCAGCCGGCTCGCCGTCGGCGGCGTCTGAGCGGCGCCCCGGCAGCCTCCCGGCGGACCCTGCCCGGGCCGGGTGCGGCGCGGCTTCCACGGACGCGCACATGTTCGTCCCGACCGGGGGCAGGCGGACTGTACACGTTGGACCGTGTTCTTTCCCGTAGATGGTCGATTCTGGAGGTGTCTGCCGGTATGGGCGCGAAGGTGTTGGAGAGGTTTCCCGCCGGATCTCCGCGCGGATCCTGGCCCGCCGAGGAGTACGCGGCGCGGCGCCGGGCCGAGGGGCAGCCCGCGACCGTCGTGATGGACCTCGAACAGGACGCCTTCCTGGTCGTCGTGCCCGTCCACGACGAGCGCTGAGCGGCCGGCCGCCGCCTCGCCCCGCCCGCCCGGCCGGGCCGCGGGTCCAGCCGGCCGGATGACCCACGGCCACGGTGGCTCCGCCGGCCGGATGACCCACGGCCACAGGTCTCAGTCGGCCGGACGATCCACGGCCACGGGTCTCAGTCGGCCAGATGGTCCAGGTGGGCCCGGCGCACCTCCGCCGTCTGACCCTGCACCAGCAGGAACATGCCCTCGCGCGCGAGCCGCTGGGCCCGGCTGCCGAGGTCCAGTGAGCGGCCGCCGCCGGCCACGATCGCGGCGGTCGTCGCGGTGCGCATCAGGTCGAAGGACCGGGTCTTGAGGGCGAGCCGCTCCTCGAGGTGCGCGTGCGGCACCGGGTGGTCCCACAGGGCGTACGCCCGCTCCCGCACGTCGTCGAGACGGCCGCGCAGCGCACGCGCCGTGTCCGCGGCCTCCGGGACTCCGTCCAGCAGGGCGAGCGCCGCGTACGCCACGCCGAAGACGGCCGGCGAGGCGTTGGTGTTGCGGGGCCGGTCGAGGACCTCGAACCGCTCGTGCGGGGTGCACTGCACCACCGCTTCCCCCGGCAGCCACAGGTCGTCCAGACGCAGCGACACCGTGCGGGCGGCGGTGAGGGCCGCGAGCCGCATCGGCGGCGACGGACGCAGCCCCGGCTGCTCGCGCGCCTCGGCGAACGCGAACACCACCTCGGCCTCGTCGGTCACGCCGGCCAGCAGCATCACGTCGTTCAGCCCCCAGCCCGTGTACCAGGGCACGGTGCCGTCGAAGCGCCAGCCGCCGCGCTCGGGCACCGCCCGTACGGGCACCCGGGGGAAGGCGCGCACATGCGCGAAGGCGATCCCTGCCAGCAGCTCGCCGGAGGCCAGGGAAGGCAGCAGCCGTTCCCGCACCGGGCGGTCGGACGCCGCGAGGAGCTTCACCGGGGTGTGGTGCTGGGTCTGCACGAACCAGGTCGAGCAGCACGCCCCGGCCAGGATCTCCGCCGTCTCCCGGGCCACCGCGGCGGGCGCCGCCGCGCCTCCGTACTCCTTCGGCGCGCCCAGCCCGAGCAGGCCCGACCGCCTGACCGCCGCGATGTGGGTCGCGGGCACGCCCTCCTGGTCGACGCGCTCGGCGTTCGGGGCGAGCAGGTCGTCCGCGAGCCGGTGGGCACGGGCGACGAGGGGGTGGTCCGCAGTGGTCATGGACAGGATTCTCCCGATGTGGTCGGGCGAGGTGCCGATCCGGGGCCGTGCCGTTCGTGTAGGAGGTGGGTCGATGGCACGACGCCAAGGAGGACGTCATGAAGTACTACCTGCTCAGTGTGATCCAGCCGAGCGAGGGGGAACCGCCCTCGGCCGAGGCGCTGGCCCGGATCATGGGCGAGGTCGAGGCCTTCCACCAGCGACTGCGCGAGGCGGGGGCCTGGGTGTTCGCCGGGGGACTGGACGGCCCGGAGACGGCGGTCGTGCTGCGCCCGGAGGGCGCCGGCGTGCGGGTCACCGAGGGCCCGTACGCCGACGGCAGGGAGTATCTGGGCGGCCTGTGCCTGATCAAGGCGCCCGACCTGGAAGCGGCCCTGGACTGGGGCCGCAGGGCGAGCCGGGCCACCACGCTCCCCATCGAGGTGCGCCCGTTCCAGCACACCGCCGAGGACTGACACCCGGCGCCCGCGACGCCGAGGCTCCCGGCCGGCGCTCAGCCCAGCCGCTCGTGCAGGAAGGCGAGGGTGCTCCGCCAGGCGGCAGCGGCCGAGCCGGGGTCGTGGCTCGGCCGCCGGTCGTTGAAGAAGGCGTGGCCGGCCGGGTAGAGGCGGAAGTCCGGGGTGACGCCCGACTGCCGGTGGATCGCCTCCCGCAGCTCGTCGACGCGCTCCCGCGGGATGGTCCGGTCGCGCTCGCCGAAGTGGCCGAGGAGCTGGGCCCGCAACCCCGAGAAGTCGGGCAGCTCGCCCTGGACGACGCCGTAGAAGGGCACCGCCGCGCTCACCCGGGGCTCCACCGCCGCCAGGTACAGCACGAAGCCCCCGCCCATGCAGAAGCCCACCGCGCCGGCCGTCTCCGAGGTGACCTCGGGCCGCGACAGCAGGTGGTCCACCGCGCCGGAGAGCAGTTCCACCCCGCGGGACACCGGCAGGGCCTTCATCATCCGCTGGGCCTCGTCGCCGTCGTGCGCGACGCTCCCGCCGTACAGGTCGGGGGCCAGGGCGACGAACCCCTCGGCGGCCAGCCGGTCGGCCACGTCGGCGATGTGGTCGGTCAGGCCCCACCACTCCTGGATGACGAGGACACCCGGCCCGCGGCCGGCCGGCGGCAGCGCCAGATAGCCGTGGGCGGTGGCTCCCGCGCTGGGGAACGTGACGTTCTGCCGGGCGGGCGTCTCGGCGGGCTTCGGCGTCTCGGGCATGGTGCTCCGTTCCGGTGGTGCTGATGGTCCCGAGGCCCAGTGGCGCCGATGGTGCCGAAGGGCCTCCCGCCCCGGGTACCCGGTCCCCGCCGACCATCCCCGCCCGTCCTCGCGGGTCGCCCGCGACGGCCCTCCCATAACGGGCGTGCGGGCCCGCCACGGGCGGACGCCCGGACGACTGCTCCGGACGACTACTATCGTGTAGACGGTCCGCCGGGCCGTGGACGACGACGGGTGAGGGACCTTCGGATGACCGACGCCAAGGACGAACGACGGCCGGCGGGCGAGCTCGAAGCCAGCGTCATGGCCGTTCTCTGGGCCGCCGACGCACCCCGGACCGCCGGTCAGGTCCAGCTCGCCCTCGGCGCCGGACTGGCCCGCACCACGGTGACCACCATCCTCACCCGGCTGCACGACAAGGGCGTCGTCGAGCGCCGGCGCCAGGGCCGCGGCTACGCCTACTACCCCGTCCAGGACGCGCACGGGCTGACCGCCCGCCGGATGCACACCGAACTCGCCCGCGACCCCGACCGCGAGCGGGTCCTCGCCCGCTTCGTCGCACAGCTCAGCCCCGACGACGAGCGCATCCTGCGCGACCTGCTCGAACCCGGTGAGCGATGACGGCGCTGCTCCTGCTGCCGCTCCTGCTGCCGTTCGCCGTACCGGCGGCGGCCCGGCGCGCCCTCGACCGCCTCGCCCCCGGCGCCGCGCTGTGGGTGATCACGGTCTGCGCGGTCGTGCTGGCGGGCTGCTCCCTCGCGGCGCTCGGCGCCTTCGTCCTCATCGGCCTGCTCAAGCTGCCCGCCCTCGCCGCGCTGGGGGAGCTGGTCCACCCGCTGGCCACCGCCCCGTACCTGGTGGTCGTACCGGCCGCCGCCGTCTCCGTCGGCGCGCTCGCCGTGTGCGCGATCACCCTGGGACGGGCGGCGCTGCGGGAGGTCCGGGCCTTCCGCAGCGCCCGGACGGAGGCCGGCCGCCGGCCCGCCGCGGGCGACCTCTGCGTGGTCGACTCCCCGCACCCGGACGCGTACGCCCTGCCCGGCCGCCCGCACCGCATCGTCGTCACCACCGCGATGCTGCGCAGCCTCGACGCGGCCGAGCGGGAGGTGCTGTTCGCCCACGAGCGCGCCCACAACCAGGGCGGCCACCACTACTTCCTGGCCGCCGCCGAACTCGCCGCCCACTGCCACCCCGCCCTGCGCCCGGTCCGCGACACCATCCGCCTCGCGGCCGAACGCGTCGCGGACGAGGCCGCAGCCGCCGCGGTCGGCGACCGGCGGCTGACCGCCCGCGCCGTCGCCCGCGCCGCGCTCGCCGGCGGGGAGGCCCCCTCCGCGCGCCCCGAGGTGGCCCCGGCGGCCACCTCCGGCCCGATCCCGCACCGCGTCAAGGCGCTGCTCACGGCCCCGCACGTGCCGCGCCGGGCCGCGCTGCGGATCGCCGCCCTGCTGATGGCGTGCACCACGCTCTCCTTCGCCGCCTCCGCCACCGGCCTGATCGACTTCCACCACCGCGTCGAGATCGCGCAGGGCGACGCGTCCCACTGAGCCGCCGCCGGCGCGCCGCGATCCCACCCCGCTGGGAGCGGGACTGGCGTACGCGTGGGTTTTACGTATAACCTCACCCGTCAATCGCCCTCCCCGAAAGGCCCCGATGAGACGCGTCGCCCTGGTCACCCTCGTCGTCGACGACTACGACGAGGCGATCCGCTTCTACACCGAGGCCCTCGGCTTCCGGCTCGTCGAGGACGCCCCGCGCCCGGACGGCTCCCGCTGGGTCGTCGTCGAGGCGGGGGCGCCGGGCCCGGACGGCGCGGGCTTTGCCACCGGCCTGCTGCTCGCCCGCGCCAGGGGCGGGACCCAGCGCGCCCGGGTCGGCGACCAGACCGGCGGACGCGTCGGGTTCTTCCTGCACACCGACGACTTCGCGGGCGACCACGCCCGGATGCGCGCCGCGGGCGTGACCTTCCTGGAGGAGCCCCGGCGCGAGCCGTACGGCACGGTCGCCGTCTTCCAGGACCTGTACGGCAACCGCTGGGACCTGCTCCAGCCCGCCGGCTGAGCTTCCTCCCGCCCGCTCCCACCGCCCACCGCCCTTTCGAACCGCCCGCCCGAGGAAAGACCCACGATGACTGCTACGCGCGTAGACACCGAAGTGATCCGCCGCCTCCCCAAGGCCGTGCTGCACGACCACCTCGACGGCGGCCTGCGCCCCGCCACCGTCGTCGAGCTCGCGGCCGCGGTCGGCCACACCCTGCCCACCACCGACCCCGACGAGCTCGCCGCCTGGTACTACGAGGCCGCCAACTCCGGCGACCTGGTCCGCTACATAGCCACCTTCGAGCACACCCTCGCCGTGATGCAGAACCGTGAGGGACTGCTGCGCACCGCCGAGGAGTACGTGCTGGACCTGGCCGCGGACGGCGTCGTCTACGCCGAGGTGCGCTACGCCCCCGAGCTGATGCTCCGCGGCGGACTGACCCTCGCGGAGGTCGTCGAGACCGTGCAGGAGGGACTCGCGGCCGGTATGGCCAAGGCCGCGGCCGCCGGCACGCCGGTCCGGGTCGGCACGCTGCTGTGCGGGATGCGGATGTTCGACCGCGTCCGGGAGGCCGCCGACCTCGCGGTCGCCTACCGGGACGCGGGCGTGGTCGGCTTCGACATCGCCGGCGCCGAGGACGGCTTCCCGCCCGCCGACCACCTGGCCGCCTTCGAGCACCTGCGCCGCGAGAGCGTGCCGTTCACCATCCACGCCGGCGAGGCGCACGGCCTGCCCAGCATCCACCAGGCGCTTCAGGTCTGCGGCGCCCAGCGCATCGGCCACGGCGTGCGGATCACCGAGGACATCGTCGACGGCAAGCTGGGCCGGCTGGCGGGCTGGGTGCGCGACCGGCGCGTCGCCCTGGAGATGTGCCCGACCTCCAACCTGCAGACCGGCGCCGCGACCTCGATCGCCGGGCATCCCATCACCGCCCTGAAGGACCTGGGCTTCCGGGTCACCCTCAACACCGACAACCGCCTGGTGTCCGGCACGACGATGACCCGTGAGATGTCCCTGCTGGTCGAGCAGGCCGGCTGGACGGTGGAGGACCTGCGCACGGTCACGGTGAACGCGGTCAAGAGCGCGTTCATCCCGTTCGACGAGCGTGTGGCCCTCCTGCGGGACGTGGTCCTGCCGGGCTACGCCTCCGCGCTCTGAAGTAGCCCCCTGACGTAGGCGGCCTGTCCGGCGTGCTGCAGATCGTCGGACAGGACGCTCACCAGCCGGACACCCAGCGTCACGGGCGGATCCCAGCGCTCGTCGACGACGCGTCCGAGGTCCTGCGCGGTCAGCTCGCGCAGGACCCGCAGGGTCTGCTCGTGCACGGCGTCGTAGTAGCCGGTCAGCAGGTCCGCGGAGTCGACCATCACTTTGGCGACCTTCGCGGGACTGTGGCCGTAGCCCGTGTCGCGCCGGTTCAGATCGAGTCCGAAGCGCTTCTCCCAGTCCTGCGCCAGCCACACCTGGTCCAGGCCGAAGGCGTCGGCGACATGGTCGTCCTGCACCCGCGTGAGGTGCCAGACGAGCCAGGAGACGGAGTTGGCGTCGGGGGCGGGCCGGGCGTTGAGCAACTCTGCCGGCAGGCCGTCGACGGCGGCATGGACTTCTTCCCGGATGCGGCCGTAGCCGTCGATGAGGACGTCCTTCGCATGCATACGTCCACCATCGCGCATCGCGGTCCGTCATGCGTCCGGAACCCGGCTTCCGGGGCGAGCGGGCGGCGGCACCCACCGGGCTCCCGCGAGCCGCGCCCGCCCGGGCGCGCCTGCGCCGGCCCGGGGCGGCCCTGCCCGGGGCGCGCCCGGCCGTCCCGCTCGTGCGGCCGGCCCCGTCACCCGGTCGTCGGGTCAGCCCTCGCCAGAGGCGTCCGGCGAGGGGATCGGGCCGCCGGTCTCGAGCAGGGCCATCAGCGCCCGGGCCGCCGGACTGGTGGCCTGCGGCGGGGGCAGCAGCGCGACCGTCTCGTACTCGGTCTCGCCGGTGCCCTTGAGCGGCAGCGCGGTGAGCGTGGGGCGCTTGTGCCGGAAGTGCCGGGGGACGACGGCGACGCCGAGGTTCTCGTCGACCAGGTCGAGGAGGCTGTGCACGTCGTTCACCTCCAGGGCCACCGTGCGCCGGACGCCCGCCGCGGAGAAGGCGGCGTCGGTGGTGCGGCGCGGCCCCCAGTCGGGGTGGAAGTCGACGAAGACCTCGCCGCCGAGGTCCTGGGGGGCGAGGACCGCGCCGGGCGCGGTGAGCCGGTGGTCGGGGTGGCACAGCACCGTCATCGGCTCACTGGTGAGCGCCACCGAGCGCAGCTGGTCGGTGTCGTCCTGTGTCCGGTAGGCGAACGCGAGATCCAGCCGTCCGGCTGCGACCTCCTCCGCGAGCGCGCCGGACCCCGCCTGCCGCAGCCGGATCTCCACGTCCGGGTGCCGCCTGCGGAACGCGGCGAGCAGCGAGGCCACGTGCACGCCCGCGATGCACTGCTCGGTGCCGAGCGCGAGCGTGCCCCGCAGCACGCCCTGCACCGCGGCCACCGCCTCGTGCGCCGAGCGGACCTGGGCCAGGATCCGCTCCGCCTCGCCGAGCAGGGCGCGCCCGGCCTCCGTGAGGGTGACCCGGCGGGTGGTGCGCACGAACAGCGGGGCGCGCAGCTCCCGCTCCAGCGCCCGGATCGACGCCGACAGGCCCGACTGGGACACCATCAGCCGCTCCGCGGCCCGGGTGAAGTGCTGGTCCTCGGCGACGGCGACGAAGTGCTGGAGGTGACGCAGTTCCATGACTGAGAAGCGTATCCGCTGAATTCCATCGGATTCTTCTGTTGGACCACTGCCCGCAGGTCGCGCGAGAGTGGGACGCCGGTTCCCCGGAACCGGTCACCCGCAGTGCCAACCCCTCTGGAGTCGCGTTGTACACCGCCCACCCCGACCGTTACGCGGACATGCCCTACCGGCGCACCGGACGCAGTGGCCTGAAGCTCCCCGCGCTGTCGCTCGGCCTGTGGCACAACTTCGGCCCCGACCGCCCGGTGGAGACCCAGCGGGCGATCCTGCGGCGGGCCTTCGACCTCGGGGTCACCCACTTCGACCTGGCCAACAACTACGGCCCGCCCCCCGGCGCCGCCGAGTCCGCGCTGGGCGAGGCGCTCCGGGCCGACCTCGCGCCGTACCGCGACGAGCTGGTGATCTCCACGAAGGCCGGCTACCTGATGTGGCCGGGCCCGTACGGCGAGTGGGGCTCCCGCAAGTACCTGCTGTCCTCGCTCGACCAGAGCCTGGGGCGGATGGGACTGGAGTACGTCGACGTCTTCTACTCCCACCGCTTCGACCCGGACACTCCGCTGGAGGAGACGATGGGCGCCCTGCACTCCGCGGTCCAGCAGGGCAAGGCGCTCTACGTCGGCGTCTCCAACTACTCCCCGGAGCAGACCCGTGAGGCCGCCCGCATCCTCGGGGAGCTGGGCACCCCGCTGCTGATCCACCAGCCGCGCTACTCCATGCTCGACCGCCGCCCCGAGGACGAGGGCCTCCTCGACACCCTCGACGAGCTCCAGGTCGGCTCCATCGCCTACTCCCCGCTGGAGCAGGGCCTGCTCACCGGCCGCTACCTCGACGGCATACCCGAGGACTCGCGGGCGGCGAGCGACAGCCCCTTCCTCCACTCCGACGCGGTCACCGAGGAGCTGGTGGGCAGGCTGCGCGCGCTGGACGAGATGGCCGGGGCCCGCGGCCAGTCGCTGGCCCAGATGGCGCTGGCGTGGGTGCTGCGCGGCGGCCGGGTGACCTCCGCGCTGGTCGGCGCGAGCAGCCCGCGGCAGCTGGAGGACAGCGTCGCGGCGATCGGCAACCTGGACTTCGACGCGGAGGAGCTGACGCGGATCGACGCGCTCGTCAAGCCGTGACCTGCTCGGCGATGGGGGCGGGTGCCGACGCGGCGCCCGCCCCCACCGCCGATCCGGGTGCGGTTCCCGGTGCCGCCGGGCGGCGGACCCCGCCCGCACCGCCCTTCAGGCCCCGGCGGGCACCCGGTCCAGGAACCCGAGCACCGCCCGGATCCGCCCCTCGCCGTCCAGGGTGACCACGTCGGACCCGGCGACCGGTGCCGTGCCGTCCGCGTCGCTCACCAGCTCCCAGGAGAAGCGCGCCGTGTCGTGATGGCCGTCGACGGTGCCCGCGAGGCGGAACGAGAAGCCGGGGAACTGCTCCTGGGCCGCCGCGATCACGGCGGCGATCCCCTCGTGCCCACCGACGTCGGCGAGGGGGTCGGTGTACGTGCCGTCCGGGGTCCAGGCGGCGGCCACCGCCTTGGCCAGCGCCTGCGGCCCGGTGGCGTTCCAGGCCTCGAAGTAGCGGGCGACGGCGATGTCGTGGCGGTCGGTGTGAGCGGACATGGCGAATCAGCCTCCGTCGAGGTCGTCTCTGCTGGAACCGGGTCCGCCGTGACCGGCGGCCCGATGCGACCACCCTGCCGGTCCGTGCCGCGGCGGTCGATTACCACCGGGGTAATGCCCCGGGGTGCGTGGAGGCGCGTCGTTCCGGCCAGGCGTCGCGCGGAATATGCCAGGGAACTGGCCGGAAAGTCGTGGTGACAGTGTTTCAGTAGTCAACATACTCAAAGGTCAGGGACCTTCACCGCACAGGAGCCGCGGAGAGAGCGAGGCAGAGCCGGCAGGCGCACGACACGACGGGGGAGGAGCAGTGCACGACGAATTCCTGTGCCATGTCACCGGGTACGGCGTATGCGGGGGCCGGCGCATCGGCGTACCGCTCGGCACCTACCGGGCGCCGACCCTGGCGCTGGCGCTGTGGTGGCTGCGCGACCGCGCCTCCTGGATCGCCGAACGGCTCGACCCCGGCCCCCACACCACCCACGTCCCCGCGAGCGCGCTCGTGCCGGTCCCGCAGTCGGTCCCCGACGTCCCCGGCATTCTGCGCGGCTGGTGCGCCGACCTGGTCCAGCAGGAACTGGTGGCCGACGAGTTGGCCGCCGGACGGCTGGTGCGGGTCGCCGCCAGCGACGACACCACCGAGTACGAGCTGCTCGCCGAGTCGGTGGACGCCCTGCGGATGCAACGCACCGTCCCCGGGCTCTACCTCCCGGTGGCCTGACCTCCCTCCCGGTGACCTGACGTCCCTTCCGGCGGCCGGACGCTCGCGTCGAACGGCGCAGATATGGGCACATCGTTAGAATTCTGGCATGGCTGAGCGGCCGGTCGCGCCGACTGCGCCCGAGCTCGTCCTCGAGACGGAGACGGGCTCGACAGTGATGACCCCGGGTCGCGCCTACCACGTCGGACGCGACCCGCTCAGCGACGTCGTCCTCGACGACGCCCGGGTCTCCTGGCACCACGCGGTGCTGCGCCCGAAGGACGGCCACTGGACGCTCCACGACGACCACAGCACCAACGGCACCTACGCCGACGGGCGCAGAATCGACGACTGGGACGTCGGACCCGGCAGCGTGATCCGCTTCGGCAACCCCGCCGACGGACCGCGCGCCGTCCTCGTCAGCCGTTCCCCGGCACCGACCGGGCCCCCGGCCGCGGCCGCACCCACCGCGCTCTTCCGGCAGCCCACCACGGTGCGGCCGCTGCCCGCGCGCACCATCCGCATCGGCCGCGCCGAGGACAACGACCTCGTCCTGGACGACCTGGTCGTCTCCCGCCGGCACGCCGAACTGCGGGCCCACGCGGACGGCACGTACGAGATCGTCGACGTCGGCAGCCACAACGGCACGTTCCTCAACGGGCAGCTCGTCGAGCGGGCGCCGATCGGCCCCGGCGACGTCGTCGGCATCGGCCACTCGGCGTTCCGCCTCGTGGGCGACCAGTTGCAGGAGTACGTCGACACCGGCGAGGTCTCGCTCGACGTGCAGGACCTCACGGTCACCGTCGACCAGGGGCGCAAGATCCTGCTCGACCACGTGTCCTTCCCGGTGGGGGAGAAGTGCCTGCTCGCGGTCGTGGGACCCAGCGGCTCGGGCAAGACCACCCTGCTGAACGCCCTGACCGGACAGCGGCCCGCCGGCCACGGCACGGTCCTCTACGACGGCCGCGACCTCTACCGCGACTACGCCGAGCTGCGCCAGCGCATCGGCCTGGTGCCCCAGGACGACATCCTGCACGTCCAGCTGACCGTCCGCGACGCCCTCGCCTACGCCGCCGAGCTGCGCTTCCCGCAGGACACGGCCCCGGAGGAGCGGCGCGCCCGGGTCGAGGAGGTCCTCCGCGAGCTGGGCCTGGAACAGCGGGCCGGCCAGCCCGTGCACAGCCTCTCCGGCGGCCAGCGCAAACGGGTCAGCGTCGCCCTGGAACTGCTCACCAAGCCGTCCCTGCTCTTCCTCGACGAGCCGACGTCCGGGCTCGACCCCGGGATGGACCGCTCCGTGATGCAGACACTGCGCGGGCTGGCCGACGACGGCCGCACCGTCATCGTGGTCACCCACAGCGTCCTCAGCCTCGACGTCTGCGACCGGCTGCTGGTGCTCGCCCCCGGCGGCCGGATCGGCTACTACGGGCCGCCCGAGGAGACCCTGGACTTCTTCGGCTTCGCCCACTGGCCGGAAGCGTTCGAAGCCTTCGAACGGGACCGGGACCGGGACTGGGCCGAGCAGTACCGCGCCTCGCGGTTCCACCGGCAGTACGTCGTCGACGCGACCGCCCAGCCGCCGCAGCCGGACTCCGTGCCCGTCGTCGCGGCACCGCCGCCCCGGCCCCGCAGCCGGGGCGCGCAGCTCGGCACGCTGATCCGCCGCTACACCTCCGTGCTCGCCGCGGACCGGACCTTCCTCATCGTCATGATCGCGCTGCCGTTCGTGATGGGGGCCATGGCCCGCGTCCTGGCGGGCGGCGAGCTGGTGGCGGACAAGGCCACCTCCGCCCTGCTCGTCCTGTGCGTCGGCGCGGTGCTGACGGGTGCCGCCAACGCCGTGCGCGAACTCGTCAAGGAGCGGGTGATCTACCAGCGGGAGCGGGCCGTGGGCCTGTCCAGATCGGCGTACCTCATGTCGAAGGTGGTGGTCCTGGGCACGGTGACCGTGCTCCAGGCGGTCGTCCTGACGCTGGTGGCCCTGCTCGGCGTGGACCTCAACGCCCCCGGCGGGCGGGGGGTCTTCCTGCCGCCGCTGGCCGAGATCACCCTCGCCGTCGCCCTGCTCGCGTTCACGGCGATGATGTTCGGCCTCGTCGTGTCCGCCCTGGTCCGCAGGGAGGAGGTGACGATGCCGCTGCTGGTGCTGCTGGCCATCGTCCAGGTCGTCCTGTGCGGCGCCCTGGTCACCCTGCACGGCGTCCCCGTGCTGGAGCAGCTGTCCTGGCTGGTGCCCTCCCGCTGGGCGTTCGCCGCGATGGCCGACACGATCGGCCTGGCCCGCATCCTGCCGGGCCCCCAGACCGCCGACCCGCTGTTCCGGCACACGCCCGGGGTGTGGCTGATCAACATGGGGATGCTGGTGGTGCTGTCCGTGCTCTGCGGATACCTGGTGTCCCGGCTGCTGCGCCTGCGCGAGCCCGCGGTGATGCGGAAGTGAGGGCGGCGCGATGACGACCCCGGGCTTCCGCCCCACCCACGTCGTCCCCCAGGACGGAATGCCGGCCTGGGAGGCCCCCGACCCCGACCGCCCGACGGTGCCCCTCGACCCGCTGCTGCCCGTGGAACTCGCGGAGCGCCGCGGCGACTGGGGACGCGTGGTGTGCGCCAACGGCTGGTCCGCCTGGGTCGACGGCCGCCGCCTGGTCGCCGTGCCGCAGGACCCGCCCGGCCCCGGCGGACCGTTCGGCGCGGGCGACCCGCGCCCGCTGCTCGCCCGCGCCGAACACGCCCTGGCGAGCTACCGGGTCGCCGTGGAGGACCTGACGGGCGGAGGGATCGACCGTGAGACCTTCGGTCACCGCACCCGGGGGCTGCGGATCGGGATCGTCGTCGACGGCGAGTCGATGTGGCTCTACGACGCGGAGCAGGGGCGGTGGGTGTACGCGGACGGCGCCCGCACGGCCACCTACGCGGCCGACCGGGAGCCGCGGGCCCCCGCCGGCGCCGGCCCCGGCGCCACCCGCGAGGTCCCCGCGGACGGTGAGTCCTGATGCCGCACGACACCGGCCTGTTCTCGGGGCGCCCCTCGGAACTGGTCGGGAAGGAGCTCGCCGGGTACCGCATCGAGCAGGAGATCGGGCGCGGCGGCATGGCCGTCGTCCTCCGGGCCCGCGACCTGAACCTGGACCGCACGGTCGCGCTCAAGCTGCTCGCCCCCGAACTCGCCCGCAACGACACCTTCCGGCAGCGCTTCATCCACGAGTCCCGGGCGGCCGCCGCCATCGACCACCCGAACATCGTGCCCGTCTACGAGGCGGGCGAGACGGACGGCGTCCTCTACATCGCCATGCGCTACGTCCCCGGCAGCGACCTGCGCCACCTGCTCGACGCGCGCGGCCCGCTGCCGCTCGCGGCGGCCACGCGGATCGCCGCGCAGATCGCGTCCGCGCTGGACGCCGCACACGAGCACGGTCTGGTCCACCGGGACGTGAAGCCCGGGAACATCCTGATGGCCCGCGGCACCGACAGCGACCATCCCGAGCACGCCTATCTCGCCGACTTCGGACTGACCAAGAAGTCCCTGTCCCTGAGCGGCTTCACCTCCGTCGGCCAGTTCGTCGGCACGCTCGACTACGTGGCCCCCGAGCAGATCGCCGGGCGCCCGGTGGACGCGCGCTGCGACGTCTACAGCTTCGCCTGCGTGGTCTACGAGATGCTGGCCGGCCATCCGCCCTTCCGGCGGGACGACGACATGGCCCTGCTGTGGGCCCATCAGTACGACGAGCCGCCGGCGCTGACCGGGGAGCGCCCCGACCTCGCCGCGTCCGTCGACGACGTCTTCGCCCGGGCGCTCGCGAAGACTCCGGACGACCGCTACGAGTCCTGCCGCGCCTTCGTCGACGCCCTGCGCACCGCCGCCGCGGGCGGCACGACGGCGGGGCACCCGGCGACCGAGGTGGATCTGCCGGTGGTCGAGGGGCCGGGCAGACCCCCCGATCCGCCACGCTGGGCCCGCCCGGTGTTCGGCCCGGCCCGCTAGCGGCCCTCGGCACCGCCCCCCTCGGCACGGCCGTCCTCACCGTCGTCGATCTCGCCCGGCCGGCGTACCCGCCGGGCCGGCAGCGCGCCGAGGAAGCCGGTGGCCAGGCCCCACAGCACCGCGAGGCCCAGGGCGCCCCACAGGCGCGGTCTCAGGAGCAGCTCCCCGGACAGCCCGCCGCCCAGGTCGCCGATGCCGAACAGGGAGAGCCCGTAGTGCGCGGAGATCCGGCCGACGAGGCAGATCATCAGCACCGTCAGGGCCAGGGCGAGGGCCATGCGCAGGGCGTGCCGCCACAGGCGCACCCGGGCCGGTGAGCGGCAGGCCATCAGGAACGCGGCGGCCGGCAGCAGCACCGCGTCGGCCACCAGCAGCCACCACACCCTGCCGTCGTGCTCGGCCAGCGTGCGCAGGTTGAGCGCGGAGACGTCCGGGGTGCGCAGCACCTCGTCCAGCAGATGCGGCATGGGCAGTCCGAACGGGCCGTCCACCCGGCCGTTCCAGGTGGCGCCCAGCCCGATGGTCAGGGCCGGCCAGGCCAGGTTCGGCAGGCCGAGCAGGATCACCGCGAGCGACTGCGCCGGATGCCCCCGGGTCACCGCCGTGACGAGGGCGACGACGACGCCCAGGACGACGTAGGTGAGCAGCAGCACGACCATGGCGTACGCCGCGGGGCGCACCGACGTCTGGAACCGCAGCAGCCTCGGCGGCAGCGGCGCCCCGCGCGACACCAGCAGGGCCAGCACCAGCACGCCCGCCAGCCACACCAGCCCGAGGACGGCGGTCGACGGCACCTGCGCGGCGAACCCGACCCGCGGCGAGGCGTTCAGGAAGTCGCCGATGTCGCCGAGCAGCCCCTCGCCCAGATCCACGGCGAAGGTCTGGCGGGCGGCCAGCGCCAGGACGACGAGCAGCACCAGCCAGACCGCGGCGATCCGGGCGGCCCACCCGGCCAGCTCCCGCACCCCGGCCACCGCCCGGTGCCGCAGCGGCCGCAGAAAGCCCGCGGCGACGACAAGCGCGCCCACCAGGGTGACCGACAGCGGCATCACGGTGATCCCGGCATGGGTCCGGGCGAGGTCGCCCGCCGTGCCGGTGAGCGCCACGCTGCCGCCGACCGCCGTCACCACGGTCGCGGCGACCACCCGCGGAAAGGCCAGGTCGGGGAGGTCCGCGGCACCGGCCGCCCACAGGCCCAGGGCGGCGACCACGATCATCGAGACCAGCCCCGCCAGCGCCGTGGCGGCGGCCTGCGCCCAGCCGTGGCGGGCGGCCGGCTGCGCGGAGGGGCTCGGCGGACTCACGCTGCCACGCTAAGCAGCCCGGCGGCGGCGCGCCCGCCGGGAGGTCCGTCCGCGTCCGCTTGCGGACGGCACCGCACCGGGGCACACAATGGTGACGTTGCGGGAAGAGCGGCCGAGATCT
Source organism: Streptomyces sp. NPDC086766 (assembly GCF_044746005.1). Classification (NCBI taxonomy): domain Bacteria; kingdom Bacillati; phylum Actinomycetota; class Actinomycetes; order Kitasatosporales; family Streptomycetaceae; genus Streptomyces; species Streptomyces sp. NPDC086766. The sequence goes on from NZ_JBIVBI010000003.1 coordinate 494,085, forward strand.
GGTCATACGCCGCGAAGTGTCGACCTCGGGAGACCTCGTGACCGCGGAACCGCCTGCCTCCGGCCGTCCCTCCGGCCCGCCCTCCGGCCCGCTGTCGGGTCGGCCCTCCGAGCCGCCCTCCGGTCCGCCGTCCCACCCCACGGGCGGCGGCGGGGGAGCCGGTGCGCCGGAGCCCCACCGGCCGTGGTGGTCGTCGGTGCCCCGGATGGCGCTGCTCGTCACCGCCGTGGTGGCGGTCGTGGTGCTCGCCGTCGTCCTCACCACCTCCGGCGACGGCTCCAGCGCCCGGGGCGAGGTGTTCCTGCAGTCCGCGGGCGAGAAGGGGCCCGACCCCTTCACCGGGTCCACGGCCAAGGAGGACTCCGCGCCGCCGCCCTCGCCCGTACCGACCGGGCCCTCGCAGCCCGCCAACGCGGTGCGGAGCGTCCAGGGCGGCGCGCCCGGCCTCTACGGCGGCACCCGCAACGTCTCCAGCTGCGACGTGGAACAGCAGATCAGGGCCCTGACGGCGGACCCGGCCAAGAACAGGGCGTTCGCCTCCGTCGCCCGCGTCCGGCCGGGCGACGTCCCCGGCTGGCTGCGCTCCCTCACCCCACTCCAGCTGCGCATGGACACCCGCGTCACCAACCACGGCTACCGCGACGGGGCCGCCACCGCGTACCAGGCCGTCCTGCAGGCGGGTACGGCCGTCCTCGTGGACGATCACGGCGTGCCCCGGGTCCGCTGCGCCTGCGGCAACCCGCTGACGCCGCCCGTCGCCCAGAAGACCGCACCCCGCTACGTCGGCGGGAAGTGGCCGTCGTACCGGCCGCAGAACGTCGTCGTCGTGACGCCCTCGCCGAAGACCGTCAAGAATTTCGTCGTCTTCGACCTGCGCCACCACGACTGGTTCGCCCGGAAGCCCGGCGACACCGGCCGCCACGACCGCCCGGCGCCGCCGCCGGCGAGCCCCTGGCCGCTGGCCACCGCGACCGTGCTCCCGCCGCCATCCGGCTCGCGGCCGCCGTGCCCGCCCGGCGCCTCGGGACAGTCCCCGGGCTGCCCGGCCACCTCCACCGCCCCGTCCTCGCTCTCGTCGCCGCCCACGAAGCCCTCCTCGCCGTCGCCGGAGACCTCCTCGCCGTCGCCGGAGTCCTCCTCGACGCCGCCCCAGTCGCCCGGTAAACCGTCCCCGCCCACCTCGCCGGGGTCCTCGCCGGAGCAGTCCTCCCCGTCGTCCCCGCCACCGGCCTCCGGCCCCTCGTCCCCGCCGCCGACCTCCGGCCCGCCGTCCGGCGCGCAGCCGTAGTCCGAAACGGGCCACTCGTCCGGCCGGCCGCCCGGCGCGCGACCCTGGTCCCGCGGGGCCCGCCGACGTCCGCCCCGGCCGGGCGGCCGGCCCCTGCTGACCCGCATCACCCCTGGTCGGAGCCGGTACGCTGACCCGGCCGGAGGTCGTGCCGATCGGCCGGGACTCAAACGCGCGGCTCGGGGTACGAGGACAGGTGCGACAGTGTCCGGCCAGACCGGCTTTTCCGAGAGAGACTTGCATGATCGAGTACCTGGACGGGGCAGTGATACCGACTGGTTTCGACGTTCCCGTGGAACCGCTCCGGCGGGCGGCGCACTACACCGGGGAGCCGGGGTGCATAGCGGAGGCGCGGTCCTTCGCCATGCTCTTCCTCGAGCAGCTCACGAGCGAGTGGTGCGCCGAGATCGAGCCGCGCTCCGCCGAAGCCCTGCTCCTGGTCGTGAGCGAACTGATCACCAACGCGGACCGGCACAGCAACGGGCCGTACATCCTGGAGCTCGAAGGCACCGCCACCGCGGTCTTCGTCTCCGTGTACGACAGCAGCGCCGCCCTGCCCCGCCGTTTCCCCCGCGACCCGAACCGCGTGGGCCGGCACGGTCTGGAGATCGTGCACGCCCTGGCGGACGTCACGGTGGAGCGGGTGCCGGTGGGCAAGCGGGTGTGCGCCCGGGTGGGTCTCGGCCGGCGCTGACCGGTCGGCCCCGCACAGCCCCGACGACACGGCCCAGACACAGCAGTGCCGCCCACTTCCCTGAAGTGGGCGGCACCGTCGCGTCGGGGCGCTCGTCGGTCAGGCGCAGCCGAGCTCGCCCAGCATGCCCTGGCGCAGCTGGGTGATGATGCGCTTGATCAGCCGGGACACGTGCATCTGGGAGCAGCCGAGCCGTTCGCCGATCTCCGCCTGGGTGGCCTCCTCCACGAACCGCAGGTGGATGATCTCCCGGTCCCGCTCGCCGAGCTTCGCCAGCAGCGGCGCGAGGGAGTGGAAGTCCTCGACCAGCCGGAGCCCGTCCTCCTCGACGCCGATGAAGTCGGCGAGCACCGATTCGCCGTCCTCGGGGCCGTCCCCGGTGAGGGCGGCGTCCAGCGACGCGGAGTTGTAGCCGTTGGAGGCGATCTGGGCCTCGACCACCTCGTTCTCGGAGAGGTTCATCAGGGTGGCGAGCTCAGCGACGGTGGGGTCCCGGTCCAGGCGGCTGGAGAGCTCCTCGCGGGCCCTGGCCAGCTCCACGCGTAGCTCCTGCAGGCGCCGCGGCACGTGCACGGCCCAGGTGGTGTCCCGGAAGAAGCGCTTGATCTCGCCCACGATGTAGGGCAGCGCGAACGAGGTGAACTCCACCTCGCGCGACAGCTCGAACCGGTCGATCGCCTTGATCAGGCCGATCATCCCGGTCTGGACGACGTCCTCCATGTCGTCGCCGCGGTTGCGGAACCGGCCGGCCGCGAACCGCACCAGCGACATGTTCATCTCAATGAGGGTGTTGCGCGCGTACTGATACTCGTGCGTGCCCTCTTCGAGCTCCGTCAGCCGCCTGAAGAAGTGGCGGGACAGCTCGCGGGCGTCCCGCGGAGCGATCGTGCGGGGGTCGGCGACACCCGGCAGCGGTCCGTCGCCCGTCCTGGTCGTCCCGGCCTCTTCGGCCGCTGCCTCGGACCGGATCACGGCGGTGTCCATTACCTCTCCCACGAAAGTCTCGCTGCGAGCTTGCTTTCCTCGGTCTGTACACGCTGTACACGTCGAACGGCGCCCCCGGCCCGGCCGGGTACGCGACCCCCCGGTACCCCGCTATCCGAAAAGTATGCGCCCCCGGAGCGCGATCGGCGAATCCCGCTCCGCGGACGGGCAGCGGCGCGCCGCGGCACCAGTGCTTCACCCAGAGCGGAACGCCGATCCCGGCGGACGCCTTCCCCCGGCGTCTGCGGCTCCTAGTCTGGGACGGTGACCACCCAAGCGCCGAACCCCGCCCGCGTCGTCCCCCTGCGTCCGCCCGCCGGAGCCGACCGGCCGCCCGCCCCCGCGCGGGAGCCCCTGTGGCGCGACCTCGTCGGCGACGTGCTCCGCCGGGAACGCCTGGCCCAGCAGCGCACCCTCAAGGACGTCGCCGAGACGGCCCGGATCTCCATGCCCTACCTGTCGGAGATCGAGCGCGGCCGCAAGGAGGCATCCTCGGAGGTCCTCGCGGCCGCGGCGCGGGCCCTCGGGCTCGGCCTCGGCGACCTGCTGGCCCTCACGCAGGGCGAGCTGGTCCGGCTCACCAGCCGCACCGCGGCCCCCGCCCGCGGCCGGCCGGTCTCCCGCTCCGGCGGACTGTGCCTGGCCGCCTGACCGGGAGCCACGTCGTACGAGCCGGCGCCTCAGACCGCGACCAGGCGCCGACTCAGCACCTCGTCGGCCAGCCCGTACGCCACCGCCTCGCGGGCGGTGAACACCTTGTCGCGGTCCATGTCGGCGCGCAGGGTCGTGAGGTCGTGGCGCGTGTGCCGGGACAGCACCTCCTCGACCTGGGAGCGGATCCGGACCATCTCCTTGGCCTGGAGCGCCAGGTCGGACACCGTGCCCTGCCGGCCGCCGCTCGCGGGCTGCCCGAGCAGCACCCGCGCGTGCTCCAGCACGAAGCGCCGCCCGGGATCGCCGCCGGCCAGCAGCACCGCCGCCGTGGACGCGGCCTGCCCCACGCAGAACGTGGAGATCGGCGACTGGATGAAGGTCATCGTGTCGTAGATCGCCATCAGCGAGGTGAACGATCCCCCGGGGGAGTTCAGGTAGAGGGAGATCTCGGCCTGCGGAGCCGCCGACTCCAGATGGAGCAGCTGCGCGATCACGACGTTGGCGACCCCGTCGTCGATCTCGGTGCCGAGGAAGACGATCCGCTCGTTGAGCAGCCGGCTGAACACGTCGTAGGACCGCTCGCCCTGCGCGGTCCGCTCGATGACGTAGGGAACCGTGTACGACCCCATGTCACAGCCCCGCCCTTCGGTGCGGGGCGGCCGGGCGGATGTCGGCGAGCGACTCCACGACCCGGTCCACCAGTCCGTACTCCCTGGCCTGCTCAGCCGTGAACCAGCGGTCCCGGTCGCCGTCCCGCGCGATCGTCTCCGCACTCTGCCCGGTGTGCTCGGCGGTGATCCGCTCGATGGTCCGCTTGGTGTGCTCCAGGTTCTGCGCCTGGATCTCGATGTCGGCGGTGGTGCCGCCGATCCCGGCCGACGGCTGGTGCATCATGACCCGCGCGTGGGGGAGGGCGAACCGCTTGCCCGGCGTCCCCACCGTGAGCAGGAACTGCCCCATGCTGGCGGCGAAGCCCATCGCGAGGGTGCAGACGTCGTTCGGGACCAGCCTCATGGTGTCGTAGACGGCGAGCCCCGCGGTGACGGAGCCGCCCGGGCTGTTGATGTACAGGGCGATGTCGGCGTGCGGGTCCTCCGCGGACAGCAGGAGCAGCTGCGCGCACACGCGGTTCGCCGACACCTCGTCGACCTGGGTGCCCAGGAGGACGATGCGCTGGGCGAGCAGGTGCGCGGCGAGATGGTCGTCGAAGCGGCTGAGGGGTGTGTCGCCCTCCTCGGCGCGGGGCGGGAGCGTGCTGAGTCGAGTCATCGGGTCTCCTCGTGGTGTTGCGGATGCCGTCGACTCCACTGTCGGCCCGAGGAGTTGCCCGCGTGCGACGGCTCTGCCCCTGGCAGATCCGCCACGGGCGGAGCGCGGGAGCGGCGGCCCTCCCCGGGGCGGCCCCTCCCGGTCGCTGTTCAGCCCTTCGCGCGCAGCTCACGGAAGAAGGCCCGGACGTCGTCGACGAGCAGGCCGGGCTCCTCCATCGCGGCGAAGTGGCCGCCGCGGTCGAACTCCGTCCAGCGCACGATGTTCTCGGTCCGCTCAGCCCGGTGCCGCAGCGGCAGCTGCGGCTCGGCGGGGAAGACGGCGAGCGCGGTCGGCGCGGTCGACGGCTCGGCCGGAGCGGCGACCCGGCCCGAGGGGTGCGCCCGCTCGTAGTGGATCCGCGAGGACGAACCGGCGGTGCCGGTCAGCCAGTACAGCATCACGTCGGTGAGCATCCGGTCCCGGTCGACGGCCTCCTCGGGCAGTTCGGCGGGTCCGTCCACTCCCTGAACTTCTCCACGATCCAGGCGAGTTGACCGACCGGCGAGTCGGTGAGCGCATAGGCGAGGGTCTGCGGCCGGGTGGCGTGCAGCATCGCGTACGCCGCGCCCTCGCGCTGCCACGCGGACCAGCGGCTCGAGGAGGTGAGCGTGCGCTCCCGCTCCCCGGGGGACAGCGCGGCCAGCTCCTCGTCGGCCGGCGCCTCTTTCTGCTGCGCCCCCGGCAGCAGATTGAGATGGACGCCGACCACGCGGTCCGGGTGGGTCCGGCCCAGCTCGCGTCGTGGTGAACTGCGGCCACTCGTTCAGCCGCGCCTCGGCCGCCCGCCAGTCGTACTCGTGCCGCCAGTACCGGACGAGCTCGCGCAGATACTCCCTGGGAACTCCGCGGTCCCACCCGGTGCCGGGCACCTCGTCCGGCCATCGGGTGCGGTCGAGACGGTCGTACAGGTCGTCCAGATCGCTCTGCGGGACCGCGATGCGGAAGGGCCGGATGCCCTCGGCGGGTGATGACGTGATCATGGCCGCGATGCTGGTTCGTAACCGGGGGTGGGCCATTCGAATTGTTCCGGCGCCCGGCCGATGAGTTCCGGGGCGAGGATCGGTCGGTACAGGTGACCGCTTTCCACGCTCCGGGAGGATTCGATGGCGACCGAAGGGTTCACCACCTGTCTCTGGTTCGACGGCGAGGCCGAGGAGGCCGCGCACTACTACGTCTCGATCTTCAAGGACTCCGGTATCGGCCGGATCGGCCGCTACACCGAGGCGGGCCCCGGCCCCGCCGGCACGGTCATCGCCGTCGACTTCACGGCCAACGGCCAGAAGTTCGTCGCCCTGAACGGCGGCCCGCAGTTCACGTTCAACGAGGCGATCTCCTTCCAGATCCACTGCGAGAACCAGGAGGAGGTCGACCACTACTGGGACAAGCTGACCGAGAACGGCGGGGAGCCCGGGCCGTGCGGCTGGCTCAAGGACCGGTTCGGGGTGTCCTGGCAGGTCGTTCCGGACGGGCTCGTCGACATGATCGGCGACCCCGACCAGGAGAAGGCGGCCCGCACCACCCGGGCGATGCTCGCGATGGGCAAGCTCGACATCGCCGCGCTGAGGAAGGCGTACGCGGGCGATTAGCGGCGGCGGCCGGCCCACCCCGGGGGATGGGCCGGCCGACCTCATCGGCCGTACGCCGCCGCGCCCGGGGCCCGTGCCGCCCCCGGGTCGTACGGGGCGGAGGGCGCGGGGGGAGGAAGGGGCCGAGCCGGTGGCACGGTGCCGGTCGTACTGCGCCTGCCTCGGCTCGCCGCGCCGCGTACCCGCACCTACGCTGGAGGGGCACGATCCAGGCGACGGACGTGATCGGGACCGGTGAGCGGCGGGCGATCGGCCCCGACCTCCCGGTCCGGCCGAGGACCTCGGCCCGTCCGGCCGCCCGCACCTCGCCGGCGCCCCGGGCGGGCCGCCGCAGGCCCGCTCCGCAGGAGGGGACGCCGATGGCCGTCGTCGTCACGCAGATCGCGTTCATCGTCCTGGCCGCGGCGACGGTGGCCTCGGTGGTCCTGGCCGTGTGGACCTACCGCCGCAGCGCGCGGGCGCAACTGACCGCCGCGCGGGCCCAGCTCCAGCTCTCGGCACTGGGCATCCTCCAGCACCACCTCGACCTGGCCGTGGCCCATCCCGACCTGGCCTCGCCCGGCGACGAGCGGACGGTCGACGCCCGGTACGCCTGGTTCGCGGTGCACGCCCTGAACACGGCGCAGACGCTCAGGGCGCTGGTGGGGGAGGAGCCGGACTGGCAGCGGGCGATCGACGCCCTCGTCCGCGGGCACCGCCCCTATCTGCGGTCCGGCGCCTTCGTGTGCGACGACTTCAGCCCCGGCTTCGTCGACTATCTGCGCCACCGTGTCCCGGACCTCAGGTGCGCCGGACCCGGTGACGGGGCCGGGTGAGGGTTCCGGCGACGGAATCCTCGGCGTGGGGTGAGGTCTGCGGTCTGCGGTGTGCCGTGTGCCGTGTGCCGACCCGCCGGCCGCCGCCCCGCCGGCCGCCGCCCCGGTTCAGGAGAAGTCGTTCACCAGGACAGCGGCCCCGTCGAAGCGTCCCGCCTTGAGGTCCTTCAGCGCCTGCGGAGCCCGGGAGAGCGGATAGGGGTGCGTGGTGGCGCGTACGCCGTGCCGGGCGGCCAGCGCCAGGAAGTCGCGTCCGTCGCCGCGCGTGTTCGAGGTGACGCTGCGCAGCTCCTTCTCGTAGAACAGCTCGCTCTCGTAGTGCAGCGGCGGAGTGTCGCTCAGGTGGATCCCGGCCACCGCCAGCACCCCGCCGCGGTCCAGGGCCCGGAGCGCGACGGGGACCAGGTCGCCCACGGGGGCGAACAGGATGGCGCTGTCCAGGGGCTCCGGCGGCCGCGCGTACGCGTCCCCCGCCGATGCGGCGCCGAGTTCGAGGGCGAGGCGCTGCGCGGCGGCGCCCCGGGTCAGCACGTGCACGGTGGCCCCCTCGGCGAGCGCCACCTGGGCGCACAGATGGGCGCTGCCCCCGAAGCCGTACAGGCCGAGCCGGCCGCCCGGCGGCAGGGACGCCCGGCGCAGCGCGCGGTAGCCGATGATGCCCGCGCACAGCAGCGGCGCGAGCGCCACGTCGTCCACCTCGCCGGGGAGCCGGTAGGCGAACGCGGCCGGGACGGTCGTGTACTCGGCGTAGCCGCCGTCGGCGTCCCAGCCGGTGTACCGCGAGGACGGGCACAGGTTCTCCGCGCCGCGCACGCAGTAGGCGCAGGTGCCGTCGGTGCGGCGGAGCCAGGCCACGCCCACCCGGTCGCCGGGCCGGAAGCCGGTCACCGCCGCGCCCGTTTCCGCGACCACGCCGACCACCTCGTGCCCCGGGGTGACGCCGGGCCGGCGCACCGGGAGGTCGCCCTCGGTGACGTGCAGGTCGGTGCGGCACACCCCGCAGGCGCGCACGTGGACGAGCAGTTCGTCGTCTCCGGGCACCGGCAGCGGCCGCTCGACCAGCCGGAGCGGGTCCTCCTCCACGGGCCGCGGCCCGGTCACCGTCCACGCCCGCATCGTGCCGTCCGTCATACCGCGCCCCGTCCCGCCGCCCTGGCCGTCGCCGTGCTCGCCCCTGGTGGTCCGTGGTGGTCCGCGTCCGCCGCGGCCCGCCCGGGTTCCGGCCCGCGCCGCCTGTGACCGACCGTCTCCGACCGGGCCGGACCGTCCACGACCGGTCCGTGTCCGAGTGCCTCCGCCTCGCCCTCCAGTGTGGAACAGGGGCGGGCGTTCGGCGCGCGGGCCGACCGGGCGGTGGCTAGCGTGAAGCTGCGGACAAGCCACCGAAGCGGGAGAGGGGGCAGCGGCCATGGCGGTACGACCTGAGGGGACCCCCTGCTGGGCCGACGCGATGTTCGGCGACGTGGAGGGGGCCGAGCGCTTCTACGGCGAGGTCCTCGGCTGGACCTTCGGCGAGGCGTCGTCCCGGTACGGCAACTACACCCAGGCCTACGCGGACGGCAAGGCGGTGGCCGCCGTCGTACCGCCGATGCCCGGCCAGGAGGGCCACTCCCAGTGGTGCCTGTACTTCGCGTCGCCGGACGCGGCCGCCACCGCCGCCCGCATCCGCGGCAACGGCGGCGAGGTGCTGCTGGAACCGATGCAGGTCGGCGACTTCGGGACCATGTGCCTGGCCCGGGAGCCCAGCGGCGCGGTGTTCGGGGTGTGGCAGGCGGGCCGCCACGAGGGCTTCGAGGCGACCGCGGTGCCCGGCGCCTACTGCTGGGCCGAGGTCTTCACCCGCGAGCCGGAGAAGGCGGACGCCTTCCTGACCGCCGTCTTCGGTTACACCGCCAAGCGGATCGAGGACGAGGCGGTCGACTTCCGCATGTTCGACGTCGGCGGCGAGACGGTGCTCGGCCGGATGCGGATGACGGAGGACTTCCCGCCCGAGGTGCCGCCGTACGTCAACGTCTACTTCACCGTCGCCGACTGCGACGAGGCCGTGGCCAGGGCCACCAAGCTCGGCGGGGTGCTGCGGTTCGGCCCGATGGACAGTCCGTTCGGCCGGTTCGCGGCGCTCGGCGACCCGCAGGGCGCGAACTTCTCGGTGATCGACATCACCACGAGACGGGGGGAGATGCCGCAGGTCACGGACGTCCCCTGAAGCGCCGCGGGCGGACCCGGCCGGCCGTGGCATGATCGGGGCCATGGGTGAACGTGTGGTGGCCGCGTGCGACGGGGCCTCGAAGGGAAATCCGGGTCCGGCCGGCTGGGCGTGGGTGGTCTCGGACGACGCCGAGAGCCCGGCCCGCTGGGAGGCCGGTCCGCTCGGCACCGCCACCAACAACGTCGCCGAACTCACCGCGCTGGAACGGCTGCTGGCGGCGACGGACCCGGACGTGCCACTCGAGGTCCGGATGGACTCGCAGTACGCGATGAAGGCCGTCACCACCTGGCTGCCGAACTGGAAGCGCAACGGGTGGAAGACGGCCGCCGGCAAGCCGGTCGCCAACCAGGAGCTGGTCGTGCGGATCGACGAACTGCTCGAGGGCCGCTCGGTCGACTTCCGCTACGTCCCCGCCCACCAGGTCGACGGCGACCCGCTGAACGACTTCGCCGACCGCGCCGCAAGCCAGGCGGCGACCGTGCAGCAGCCCGCGGGCAGCGACCTCGGCTCGCCGGAGCCGCCGGCCGCCCCCGCCGTCCCGGCCTCCGCCGGGCCGCGCCGCCGCTCCGAGGGGGCCAGGACGGCGCGGCGGGGCGGCGGCTCGTCCGCCCGCACGATCAAGGCGAAGTTCCCCGGCCGCTGCGTCTGCGGCCGTTCCTACGCCGCCGGCGAGCCCATCGCCAAGAACGACCAGGGCTGGGGCCACCCGGAGTGCCGCACGGCGGCCGCCGGATAGCGGCCGCCGTGCGGCACTCCGGGCGGGGCGGCGGGTCAGATCACCGCGCCGCGCCACCCGCCGCTCTCCGTGCCCCGCTTCTCGATGAACGTCTTGAAGCGCTCCAGGTCGCCCTTGGCCTGCCGCTTGACCATCCCCATCTTGTCGCCGAGGGTCTCGGCGACGCCTTCGGGCTGGAACTCCATCTGCAGCATGACCTTGGTGTGGCCGTCGTCGAGCCGGTGGAAGGTGACCACACCCGCCTGCCGCGTCTCACCACCGACGGTCGTCCAGGCGACCCGCTCGTCCGGGATCTGCTCGGTGATCTCCGCGTCGAACTCCCGGTGCACCCCGTTCACGCTGGTCACCCAGTGCGTCAGTGTGTCGGTGCGCTGTTCGATCCGCTCCACCCCGCTCATGAACTCGGGGAAGGTCTCGAACTGCGTCCACTGGTTGTACGCGGTGTGCACGGGGACGCCGACCTCGATGGATTCCTCGACCTGCGACACGGCTCCGTTCCTCCTTCGTGTGCTGCGGTTGGGCCGGGACCGAGTACCGCCCGGACGGCGGGACAAACCGGCCGGATCAGTCGGTGTCGAACGTGTAGTGCGCGGTGTGGTCGAGGAGGTCCGCCGGGGTCACGTCGTTCCACGGCCGCATCGGCTCGTGCAGGTCCACCACGTCCGGGGTGCCGGCGGCCGGCAGGTAGCCGGAGTCCGGGTGCCGGCGCCGCCACTCGGCCCACAGCTTGTCGACGTAGGCGTGGTGCAGCCAGAACACCGGGTCGTTGGGGGAGACCCCGGTGGCCATCTGTCCGCCGACCCAGACGTGCACCCGGTTGTGCAGGTTGACCCCGCGCCAGCCCTCCAGATGGTTGCGGAAGCCGTCCGAGGCGCTGTTCCAGGGCGCCGCGTCGTACGTCGCCATCGCGAGCACCGACTCGACCTCCGCCCGGGTGGGCAGCTCACGGACACCGGTGCCGAGCGAACGGCGCAGATACGTACGGCTGTCGACGCGCACGCCGATGGACCAGTTCCCGGCGGACGCGGCGAACGGCCCGTCCATCACCCGCCCGTCCAGGCTCCGCCCGGTGCCGCCGAGGAAGTCGGGCGCCCACAGCGAGGCGCGGGCCGTCCGGTCGGTGCTCCAGTCCCAGTACGGCAGCGCGACCGAGGCGTCCACCGACTGCAGGGCCTGCTCGAACTCCAGCAGGAATCTGCGGTGCCAGGGGAGGAAGGACGGCGAACGGTGGCCCGTCCGCTCGCCGTTGTCGGTGTCCCCCATGATGAAGGCGTTGTGCGTGGTGACGAAGGTGTCGTAGCGGCCGCTGCGCTTGAGTTCCAGGACGGCGGCGACGAAGCGCCGCTTCTCGTCGGCGGTCAGGGTGGCCTGGTTCTTCCGTACGGTCATGTGCGCGGTACTCCGGATGCGGTGCGGGGACGGTCAGTTGGCGGGGAACGGGACGAGCCGTGCGCCCCGCAGTTCGTCGACCGCGGCGCGGGCGGCGGCCCGCGGGGTCGGGACCGGGTCGTAGTGGGAGACCACGCTGATCCAGCTGCCGTCCGCGTTCCGCATCACGTGCAGCTCCGCCCCGTCGACGAACACGGCGTAGCCCGTGCCGTGGTGGTGGCCCTCCCCGTGGCCGCCCCCGTTCGCGGGCCGGCCCTGTATGCGGCGGCCCAGGTAGACCTCGTCGAACGGCTCGAAGGAGTCGTCGTGGTGACCGTCGTGCGCCTCGTGACCGTCGTGCGCGCCGAACGCGTCGCGCGCGCCGTGGGCGGAGTGCCCGGCGAGGCGCGGCCGGGCGGGGCGGCCGGCCGCGGACGCGGGGAGCGCGGTGACCGCCCCGGCGCCGGCGGCCGCGGCGAGACCGGCCGTGACGGTGAGCGCGCGGCGACGACTGAGTTCGGGCATACGGGACCTCCTGGGTGTGTTCGGGTGGGGTCCCCGCATGACTACCGGTCCGCCCGAGAGCGGCGGAAATCGCCGGGAAGGGGTTGGCTCCGATCCGGACAATCGCCAACAAGAAGTGGGGAATTGAACAAAGACGATCTTGTTGTCGGAGGCGCCCCCAGGGCCCCGCGGGAGGAATTTCTCCTCCTCTCGCGGGAGTTCCGCGCGTTATTTCGCCGGGCGCCGCGCCCGCAGTGGCGCCGCTCACGCGCGGAAACTGACGTGATCGGCGAGGTGTGAGCGCGCCCGGAGGCGCCTGCCACCCCGCGAGGCCAGTCGATCACTTTCGGTAACCCTCGCGGCATGGACAAGTCCGCCGGGCGGGTGGAGGCGCTGCGCAGGCTGAGGCGGTGGCCGGGACCGAGGACCGCCCGGACGGCGCACGCGCGGTCCACGGGCCGCGCGCGGGCAGGCCCCGGGCCGGGTAGGTGAATGGGAATTCACCCGGTAAGGTGAATTGCCATTCACCGCCTTTTCCCGCCGTCCGCTGGAGTGCCGATGGAGCAGCCCGCCCCGATACCCGCCCCGGCCGGAGGGCCCGTCGGCGGCACGCGCCCGCGGGAGCGGCTGACCATCCCGGTGCTGGCGTTCGGCGGCATCCTCATGGCGGTCATGCAGACGGTGGTCGTACCGCTGCTCCCGGACCTGCCGCGGCTGACCGGCGCCTCGCCGGGCGCGGTCTCCTGGACGGTCACCGCCACCCTGCTGTCCGGCGCCGTCCTCACCCCGGTGCTCGGCCGCGCCGGCGACATGTACGGCAAGCGCCGGGTGCTGACCGCCGCCCTCGCCCTGATGACCGCGGGCTCGGTGCTCTGCGCGCTGTCCTCCGACATCCGGGTGCTGATCACGGCCCGCGCCCTGCAGGGCGCCGCGGCCGCCGTCGTCCCGCTGTCCATCAGCATCCTGCGCGACGAACTGCCGCCCGAGCGGAGGGGCTCCGCGGTCGCCCTGATGAGCTCCACCGTCGGCATCGGCGCCGCCCTCGGCCTGCCGCTCGCGGCGCTGGTCGTGCAGTACGCCGACTGGCACACCATGTTCTGGCTCACCAGCGCCCTCGGCGCCCTGGGCGTCACGGCGGTGTGGTGGGCGGTGCGGGAGTCGCCGGTGCGGGAGCCGGGCCGGTTCGACGTGCTCGGCGCGCTGGGGCTGGCCGCCGGCCTGGTGTGCCTGCTGCTCGGGGTGTCCCAGGGCGGCCAGTGGGGCTGGGGCACCCCCCGGGTCGTGGGCCTGTTCCTCGGCGCCGCCGCCGTCCTGGGCCTGTGGTGCCGGCAGCAGCTGCGCGCCGCACGGCCGCTGGTCGACCTGCGCCTGGTGTCGCGGCCGCGCGTCGGACTCTCCCACGTGGCAGCCCTGCTGACCGGATTCGCCTTCTACGCCAACTCGCTGGTGACCGCGCAACTGGTGCAGGCGCCGAAGGCCACCGGGTACGGGCTCGGGCTGTCGATCGTCGCCACCGGCCTGTGCCTGCTGCCCGGCGGCATCACTATGCTGCTGTTCTCGCCCCTCTCGGCCCGGATCTCGGCCACCCGCGGGCCGCGGATCACCCTCGCTCTGGGGGCCGCGGTCATCGCCTGCGGCTACGCGGTGCGCATCGCCGACAGCCGCGACCTGTGGATGATCATCCTGGGCGCCACCGTGGTGGCGACCGGGACCACGCTCGCCTACTCGGCGCTGCCCACACTGATCCTGCGCGCCGTCCCGGCCGGGCAGACCGCCTCCGCCAACGGCGTCAACGTCCTGATGCGCACCATCGGCCAGGCCACCTCCAGCGCCGCCGTCGCCGCCGTGCTCGTGCACCACGGCAGCCCGGTGGACGGCGTCCAGGTCGCCACGCTGCACGGCTATCTGCTGGCGTTCGCGATGGCGGGCGCGGTCGCCCTGGCCGCCTGCGCCGCCGCCCTGTCCATCCCCGGCGACCGCGCCCCCGGTGGAATCCGCCGGGCCCGCGGGCGCACCCCGGGCGCCCGCGACGAGGCCCTGGAGGGAGCGTGAGCGCCATGACCGTCCCGCCCGGCGCCCCGGCACCCCCGCCCGCCCCCGGCCGCCGTGACGCCGAGGCGACCAAGGCGGCCATCCTCAAGGCGGCCCGCCACTTCCTGGCCCGGCAGGCGCACGGCCACATCACACTCAAGTCGGTCGCCGAACGCGCCGGGGTCAGCCCGCCCCTGGTCCTGAAGTACTTCGGCTCCAAGGACGCCCTCTTCGCCCGGGTCATGTCCTTCGAGGAGGACGCCGCCGCGCTGCTGGACGCACCGCTCGACACCCTCGGCCCGCACATGGTCCGCCATGTCCTGGAGAGCCAGCGCGACCGGGGCGCCGACCCCGTCCTGCGGATCGTCTTCGCGCCCCTGCACGGCGCGCACGGCGACGTCCTGCGCGCCAACTTCCGCACCCAGGTGACCGAACGCCTCGCCGAGCGCCTCACCGGCCCCGACGCGGGCCTGCGCGCCGAACTCGCCGTGGCCGCCCTGCTCGGCCTCGGCGTGATGTACGGCATCGCGCGCGGCCAGGGGGTGCGCCACAGCGCGCTCGACGACCTGGTCGCGAGGTACGCGCCCGCGGTGCAGATCCACCTCACCCCCGGACGCCCCGGCGGGTGACAGACTGACCGCCATGGACGAACGTGAATTCGGCAGGTCGGGCCAGCACGCGTCGGTGATCGGCCTGGGCACCTGGCAACTGGGCGCCGACTGGGGCGACGTGGCGGACAAGGAGGCCGTACTGGAGGCGGCGGCCGAGGCGGGCGTGACCTTCTTCGACACCGCCGACGTCTACGGGGACGGGCGCAGCGAGTCGGCCATCGCCTCGTTCCTCAGCTCCCGGCCGGATCTGCACGTCCTGGTCGCGACCAAGATGGGCCGCCGTGTCGACCAGGTCCCGGAGAACTACGTCCTGGACAACTTCCGCGCCTGGAACGACCGCTCCCGGCGCAACCTCGGCGTCGACCGCATCGACCTGGTGCAGCTGCACTGCCCGCCCACCCCCGTGTACTCCATGGACGCCGTGTTCGACGCCCTGGACACCCTGGTGGACGAGGAGCGCGTCGCCGCGTACGGCGTGAGCGTGGAGACCTGCGCCGAAGCCCTCACGGCGATCGCCCGGCCGAACGTGGCGAGCGTGCAGATCATCCTGAACCCGTTCCGCATGAAGCCGCTGCGCGAGGTGCTCCCGGCCGCGCGCGAGGCGGGCGTCGGCGTCATCGCCCGGGTCCCGCTCGCGTCGGGCCTGCTGTCGGGCAGGTACACCAAGGACACCGTCTTCGCCGCCGACGACCACCGCACCTTCAACCGGCAGGGAGAGGCCTTCGACCAGGGCGAGACCTTCTCCGGCGTCGACTTCGCCACCGGCGTGGAGGCGGCGGCCGAGTTCGCCTCACTCGCCCCCGAGGGGTACTCCCCGGCCCAGCTCGCGCTGCGCTGGATCGTCCAGCAGCCGGGCGTCACGACCGTGATCCCGGGCGCCCGCTCGCCGGAGCAGGCGCGCGCCAACGCGGCCGCCGCCAAGCTGCCCCCGCTGTCCGAGGCGACCCTCGCGGCGATCGAGGACCTCTACGACCGGCGCGTCAAGGACCGGGTCGAGGCCCGCTGGTAGACCGGCGGGCCCTCCTGGGAGACGGCGCTCCCGTCACGGCTCCAGGCGCAGCTGCCGTTCCTGCTCCTGGTCGCCGGCGGCGGCGCCCTCGTCATGGGCCGTGAAGGCGTGGGCGAGCAGGTCGCTCGCCTTCCGCACGGCCCCCGGGGTGCCCTGGAGGGTCACGGTGACGGGCGCGGACAGGTGGCCGCCGGCCCCCGTGCCGCCGGACGCCCGCCCAGCCGTGCCTCCGGCGTCCTGCCCGGCGGTGACACCGGAGAAGGTCGCCGTGCGCACGGTCGCGTTCTCGTCGCCGGGACGCTCGTCCGGCGCCCCGAAGTCCCTCTCCAGCGCCTCGACGACCGCCCGGTCGTCGGCGACCTGGCCGCCGCTGAACGTCACCGTGAGCTGTGTGCCGGACATCTGCCGGAACCTCCTCGCCTCGACTTCCGGTCCGTCCCGCCCGGGTAACCGTCGGCGGATCACCCAAACCGGCGGTCGACCAGGCAGGATTCCTTCTCATTGGGGAATCTGGGGTGAGGACGACACACGGTCACGGGAAAGGGGAGACGACGTGACGGACAGCGGGGACGGCGCGGAGAAGCGGCGCGGGCGCGACGAGACGGAAGAGGAGAGAGCGGACCGGAAGTGGGGGGAACTCATCCAGGAGGTCCGGGTCGCCCAGACCGGGGTGCAGATCCTGTTCGGTTTTCTGCTCACCGTGGTGTTCCAGCCGAAGTACGAGACGCTGAGCCACGCCAACCAGGTGGTCTACATCGTCACCGTGGTGCTCGGCGCGTGCGCCACCGGCGCGCTCATCGGCCCGGTCTCCCTGCACCGTCTGGTCGCCGGGCGCCGGGTCAAGCCGGAGGCCGTGCGGTGGGCCTCCCGGCTCACCTTCGTCGGGCTCGTGCTGCTGCTCGCGACCATGACCAGCTCCCTGTTCCTGATCCTGCGGGTCGCGACCCACGACGGCTGGGTGCCCTGGCTGGTCGCGGGCGTGGTGGCCTGGTACGTGCTGTGCTGGTACGCCCTGCCGCTGTGGACCCGCCACCAGCACACCTCACGGTGAGCCGCGGGGGCTGAGCCGGGGGCGGGGAGCCGCCGGCCGTCCCCTCGGCCGGGGACGGGCCCCGGGGCGGAACCGCCGCCCCGGGGCGCTCAGCCCCCGGCGATGACCTCGGCGAGGAAGTCGTCCACGTGAACCCGCTCCTCGCCCGGCGCCACGATCTCGCGCGTCTGACGCAGGAAGGCGGCGACGCCCGGCGCCCACACGAACACCACGGCATGGTGCCGTCCCCCGTCGGGGTGGGGGCTGCCGTAGAACTCCATGCACAGCTCCTGCCACGGGCCGTTCGCCACCGGGCGGAAGCGCACGTCCCCGACGCCCACCGAGCGCGACAGCCCCTCGCCGAGCATCTCCCGGTCCAGCTTCCACCGGGCGAGCACCCGGCCGTCGTGGCTGAAGACGACCGTCACCGCGAACGGGTCGTCGGCCTCGTAGCTGAAGTGGGCCAGCACGGGGAAGCGGTCCGCGGCGCCGGCCTGCAACTGCACGACGATGGTCTTGCTTACGAGGTTGTTCACGTGGAGGGCCTTCCGGGGACTACGGGACGTAGAGCCGTCTAGTACCCCTTTCCCGCGCGAGATGCTCCGGCGTCCGGGTGATTTACTTCTTCCCGGCTCAGCCGAGCGCGTCGCGCAGCGCGGGCAGCAGCGTCTTGGCCGACCAGTCCAGGTACGCCTCCTGGGACTCGCCGCCGATCTGGACGAGCGCGATCTCGGTGAACCCGGCCTCGGCGTAGGGGCGTACGGCCTCGACGAAGGCGTCCGGATCGTCGCCGCACGGAATCGACCCGGCGACGTCGTCCGGGGTGACGAACTGGGTGGCCGCCTCGAACGCGTCCGGATGGGGGAGTTCGGAGTTGACCTTCCAGCCGCTGCCGAACCAGCGGAACTGGTCGTGGGCGCGGCGCACGGCCTCGTCGCGGTCGGGGTCGTAGCAGACCGGCAGCCGGCCCACGCGCGGCTTGCCCGCCCCGCCGTGCCGGTCGAAGGACTCCAGCAGACCGGCCTTGGGCTCGGTGGCGATGACCAGGTCCGCCAGCCGGCCGGCCAGGCGGCAGGACTGCTCGCCGGAGACGGCGATGCCGAGCGGCGGCGGCTCGTCCGGCAGGTCCCACAGCCGTGCCGAGTCCACGTCGAAGTGGGTGCCGTGCCGGGTGACATGACCGCCCTCGAACAGGTCGCGGATGATGCCCACGGCCTCCTCCAGCATCTCGTGGCGTACGTCGACGCACGGCCAGCCGCCGCCCACCACGTGCTCGTTGAGGTTCTCGCCCGAGCCGAGGCCGAGCCGGAACCGGCCCTGCGACAGCAGCTGCATCGTCGCCGCCTTCTGCGCCACGACCGCCGGGTGGTAGCGGAAGGTCGGGCAGGTCACGTACGTCATCAGCGGGATGCGCGAGGTCGCCTGGGCGGCGGCGCCGAGGACGCTCCACGCGTAGGGCGAGTGCCCCTGCGAGCGCAGCCACGGGAAGTAGTGGTCCGAGGTCACCGAGAAGTCGAACCCGGCCTCCTCCGCCCGCACCACATGGCCGACCAGCTCACGGGGTCCGGCCTGCTCGGTCATCATCGTGTATCCGATCTGCACCATGTCCGGCGAGTCCCCTGCTCCCCGGGCGGACAACGGCGGGTCAGTCCGCAGAGGGCCGGAAGGTCCGCAGGAAGACGGCGAGCGCCTGGCGCGCGGAGGTCGTCGCGAAGTCCTCGGCGGGTGTCGTCCAGCGCAGCGAGAAGCCCCGGTGGCCGCCGAGGAGGAAGCCGCGCCCGAAGGTGCGCACCCGGTCCGCGCCCGTCCCGGACAGCCACTCCATGTCGGCGGCCCGGAACCCCTGGTACGTGGTGGCGCGGATCGAGCCGATCCGGCGGTACCCGGAGGTCCGCTCCAGACCGGGCTCGACGTCGTCGCGCCACACGGCGACCGGGTCCGGTCCGAGCCGCTCGCTGTACGTCACCGCCAACGTGCGCCCCTCGCCTGTTCCCTCGTCGTCCCCGGCCGCGCCGAAGACGACGCGGTAGGCGAGGTCGGAGGCGCGGGTGGTGCGCAGCCGCTTCCAGCCGGTGGGCAGGGCGACGGAGAAGCCCTCGGGGGCGTCGTAGACGCGGAAGCCCGACGGCGGACCCGGCGCCGTCGCCGAGGGCGGCGCCGTCGTCGGAGCGGAGGCCGCCGGCGGGGCGGCCGGCAGAGCGGTGCCGGGCAGGGCGGGGCGCGGGACGGAGTGGTCGGCGGCGCCGGAGCGGGAGCCGGCACCGGCCCCGGTGGTGCCGGTGCCGGGGAGCTGGTGGGTGGCGGCAAGGACCGCGACGGCGACGGTCACCACCGCGAGCGTGGTGCCCACGGCCATGGTCCGCCGGCTCCAGACGCGGCCCGCGTCCCGGGCCGCGGCGCAGGCGCCGCGCAGCCGGGGCCGGACCCCGCCCGGGGCGAGCGTCGCGGGATCCTCGTGGAGCACGCGGGTGAGCGCCGCGCGGACCACGGGACGGGTCAGCCGCTCCCGCGAGTCCTTCCGCAGCAGCCCCTGCACGACCTGGGTGAGCGGGCCGGCCCGCACCGGGGCGCGCAGCGGCAGCCGGTCCACGCCCTTCAGCGTCACCTCGGGCCGGCCCCGGTCCCGGTACGGCGGGCGCCCTTCGACCATCGTGTAGAGCAGCGCGCCGAGCGCCCACAGGTCCGCGGCCGGCCCGATCCGCTCGTCGCGGGCCTGCTCCGGCGAGGCGTACGAGGGCGCGGTGACCCGGGGCGCGAGCGTGGCGCCCGCGAGGCCGAACCCGGTCACCACGACCCCGCCCCGCTCCCGCACGAACACCTGGCCGGGGCCGAGTTCGCCGTGCGTGATCCCCTCGGCGTGCGCGGCCTCCAGCACGTCGAGCAGTTCCAGCCCGATCCGGGACGTCCGTACGTAGTTGAACGCGCCGTCCGCCGCGAGCAGTTCGCCCAGGGGTGTGCCGTCGATCCACTCGGTGACCGTCCACAGCGTGCCGGCCTCCGTGACGGCGTCGACGACCTTGGCTACCCGGCCCGGCCGCAGCAGCCCCATGGTCTCGGCGGTGCGTGTGACACGGGCGGTGACCCGGCGGACGCTCTCCTCCCCGGTGCCGGCGGGGAGGCCGGTCTGGGTCAGCAGGCGGGGGCGCTCCGCCTCGACGTCCTCGCCGTACCAGCAGACCTGGTTCGTCTCGCGGTGGACGACCTCCAGGAGCCGGTACCGTCCGGCCACCAGATCGTGTCCGGAGACGTGCGCCTCGACCATGGTCATCCCTCGCTGAAACCCCGTGGCTCTCACCTTTCCCAGTGGTACGACGGCCACGGCGGGGTGTGTTCAAGGGATCGGCGAAGAGTCGGCGGTTCCCGCCTTTTACTCAAAGGTTCCGGCCGTGTGTGCGACGAAATCCGTACGCCGCCGGGCGGGGGAGGCCGGACCCGGCCGCCGCGGGCCAAGTGCGCTGCTCGGACGGCCGGCGGACCCGACCGGAAGAGGCCGGAGAAGTTCCGTTTCCGTCCGAGCGGGACGCCCGCGTGATTTCCGCACCGGAATCCGGCGGTCGAATACGGCCCGGCCCACCTGTGGTAACCATCGGTAAACTCGATCGGCGGCCGAATTCGACCCCAGCGGCACCGGTACGGCGCATTTGCGACCAAGGCTCAGCGCAGTCCGAAGCGCTCGGCCCAGGACAGGATGTCCGCGGTGGTCGCGTTGCCCCCGCACACCACCAGCCCGAGCCGGGCGTCCGGCCCGACCCGCTCCCGCACCAGCCAGGCGGCGGGCAGCAGACAGCCCGCGGCCGGCTCGGTCCACACCTTGGCGTGCTCGGCGAGGGCGAGGCAGCCCCGCACGGCCTCCCGGTCCGGAACCACGAGCACCTCGGTGACGAGGGCGCGGACATGGTCGTACGTCAGGTGCGACACCGCCGGGGCGCTGAGCGTCGTCACGACCGAGGAGAGCGCCACCGGCCGCGGGCCCCCGGCCCGCAGCGCCGCGGACATCGCCTCGGCGCCCTCGGTCTCCACCCCCCAGATCCGTACCCCGGGGCGGAGCGCGCGCAGCGCCGCCGCGACACCCGAGATCAGCCCGCCGCCGCCGATGCTGACGAGGACGTCGGTGAGGTCGCCGGCGTCCCGCGCCAACTCCAGGCCCACGGTGCCCTGTCCGGCGACCACGACCGGATCGTCGAACGGATGGACCAGGGTGAGGCCCTCGTCCCGCAGCCGCGGCACCAGCGCGAACGCGCCGTCCATGTCGTCGGTCAGCCGCACCTCGGCGCCGGCCGCCTCCGCCGTCTCGATGGACCGGGCCGGCGCCGACCGCGGCATGACGACCGTGGCCTTCACCTGGAGTGCGGCCGCCATGACCGCCAGCGCGATGCCGTGGTTGCCGCCGCTGACCGCCGCCACCCCCGCGTCCCGCTCCGCGGCGCCGAGCGACAGCAGCTTCGCCGTCGCGCCGCGCGCCTTGAACGAGCCGGTGCGCTGGAGCAGTTCCAGCTTCACCGTCACCGGGACACCGAGCAGCGTGGACAGGCCGGGACTCGGCACGGTCGGGGTGCGGACCACGTGTGCGGCGATCCGCTCGGCCGCGCTTTCGATCTCCGAGATGCCGATCAAGGCAGTTCACCTTTCCGGCGCGGGGGGTGATGATCCGCGCCGCCCCGACCCTGACCCGGGGACGCGGCGCGGGTCAACACCTTCAGAGGGCGCGGCCGAGCAGGAAGGCGGGCAGCGCGTCCAGCTCGGCGGCGGCCGCGGCCCGCAGGGGCACGGCGGCCAGCGCCGTCCGGGCCGCGGCGACCTGACGGCGGGCCCCCTCCAGGGCCGCGGCCCGGCCGCCGGCCGCCTCGGCCAGCGCGGCCGCGCCGGCGGGATCCCCGTCCGACTCCAGCAGTTCGGCCAGTCGCCGGGCGGCCGGATGCGGGGCGTCGAGCGCGGCCAGCACCGGGTACGTCTTCTTGCGCTCGCGCAGATCGGCGTGGACGGGTTTGCCCGTGACGGCCGGATCGCCCCACAGGCCCAGCATGTCGTCGACCACCTGGAAGGCGGTCCCGAGGTGCCGGCCGGCCCGGTCCAGCGCGTCCACCGTCGCCCGCGGCGCCCCGCCGAGCAGGGCGCCCAGCGCGGCCGCGCAGCCCAGCAGCGCGCCCGTCTTGTGCTCCGCCATCGTCCGGTACGCCTCCGGGCGCACCCGGCCCCGGCCCGTCCAGGGACGGGTGGCGAACCGGAGGTCGTCGGCCTGCCCGCGCAGCAGATCGGCCAGAGCCGCCGACAGCCGGCGCAGGGCCGCCGCACCGTCCGGGGCCGCGGCGAGCGTCTCGACGGCCAGCGCGAACAGGGCGTCGCCCGCGAGGACGGCCGGGCCGGTGCCGTAGGCCTTCCACACGGCCGGTCGGCGGCGCCGGGTGGCGTCGCCGTCCATGATGTCGTCGTGCAGCAGCGAGAAAGTGTGCACCAGTTCGACCGCGACCGCCGCGGGCACCCCGGTCCGGCCCGGAGCCCCGGCCGCCTCGGCCCCCAGCACCGCCAGCGCCGGCCGCACCCCCTTGCCGCCGGGCGCGGCCGCCGCCGGAGCCCCGCCGACCTCGCACCAGCCGAGCGCGTAGCCGGCCATCTCGCCCACCCACGGATGCAGCCCGCCGACGGCCACCTCCATCGCGGGCCGCATCAACGCCCGGCACCGGTCCAGGACTTCGGGCAAGTCCACTGCCACGGGCGCGATGGGCGAGCCGGCGGTCATCGCACGACCTCGGGGGAGGTCGTGCCCTCGGTGGTGTGGCCGTGGGGTACGGCGGCGCCCCGGGTGTCGTCCGCGACCCGCGCCGGGGAGCCCTCCCCGACAGCGGACCGGGCCGGGGAGCCCTCCCCGGCGTCGGCGTCCCGGGCCGGGGAGTCCTGGCCGGCGTCGGCGTCCCGGGCCGGGGAGTCCTGGCCGGCGCCCTGCGGCGCGCCGCCTTCGGCCGGTGGGCGGGAACCCGCTTCCGCCGGCAGGCCGCAACGGGTTTTCGCCGGCGGGCCGGAACAAGGCTCCGCCGGGCGGTCGAAGGCGGCCGCCGCGTCCGGGCCCAGGAACTCCTCCTGGGCCCGGGCCACCATCTCCCGCGCGTGCCGGAGCCCGATGCGGTCCATCGTGCGGGCCAGGTCGGCGAGTTCGGCCGCAGTCTCGGCGCGGTCGCGGCCCAGCCGGGCGTGGGACTTGGCGAGGCCGAGGCGGGACAGCGCCTCGCCGCGCGGCTCGCCGATGGCGCGGAACTCCGCGAGCGCCTGCCGGTAGACGTCCTTCGACTCCGCGTACCGACCGGCGCGGTAGAGCACGTTGCCCCGCATCTTGTGGTTGTAGGCCAGCGCGCCCGCCAGGTTCATCGCCCGGCACGACTCCTCGGCCTCCGACAGCAGCGCGAGCGCCCCCGCCACGTCCCCGTCGCGCACGGAGCGCAGGTCGGCGAGGCCGCGCAGCGCCCAGGCGTGCCCCCGGCGGTCCTCGGCGCGCGCGGCTATGCCGGCGGCCTCCTCGAAGAGGGCGTACGCGGTGTCGTACGAGCCGGTGTTGCGGTGCATCTGCGCGATGCCCTCCAGCGCCCACACCGTGTGCCGGGCCTCGCCGCGCCTGCGGGCCTCGGCGAGCAACCGCTCGTGCAGCCGGCCCACGGCCTCGTAGTCGCCCTGGATGCGGCCGGTCTCGGCGAGCCCGGCCAGCGAGTAGCCGCGCACCACCACGTCCCCGCCGCGTTCGCCGAGTTCGGCCGCGTACCCGAGCAGCCGCCACGCCAGGGCGAACGCGCCGCGCTGCCGGGCCAGGGTGCCGCCGCTCCACAGCGCCCAGGCCATCGCGCCCGGGTCACCGGCCTCCCGGGCGGTCCGGTAACTCGCCTTCCAGGCGCGGTCCGCCTCGCCCACCTGGCCGAGCCGCCGGTGCGCCTCGGCGACCGCGAGGCCGGAACGGGCCGCCTCGATCCGCTGCCCGGCCCGCTCGGCGGCCGCGAGCCGCTCTCTCCCCGCGGCCAGGACGTCGGTGAGGGAGGAGTTCACGGACAGGGAGGTGAGGGCGCCCTGGTACTCCGGGGCGAATGCCTTGCCGTACATGCGTACCTTTCTATACACGGTGTGTATACATGATGTGTATAGTGCGTCGGAAACCAGCCCCGGCCCCGCGACCGGGCGCGGGGCCGGGGCTGTCTGTCGCAGGTCAAGACGCCGGTGCGCGCGACGGGGTTGCCTGCGGGGCGCAGATCACCCCTCGGGGTCCGGCTCGCTCAGTGCTGCTGCGCCTTCTGCGGCGTCGCCTCACTGGGCCGTACGACGACATGGCCCTCGCCCTGCAGCATCAGCTGCGCCGCCTCGCCGGACCCGCCGCGCAGCATCGAGCCGAGGGACTGCGAGCGGTGCAGTGACGTACGGAGGTGGGCGGTCCAGCCCACCACCGCGTCCGTGTCCACGTACACCGGCTGCTCCGGCGTCACCGGGATGACCAGCGGATCGCCCTCGCACACCAGCCCCAGCGCGCCCTGCCCGGTGAAGACGCTGTTGAACAGCCCGCCGCCGGCGATCCCCGAGCCCTTCACCGTCCTGATCTGGTACGACAACGAGGCGTCGAAACACAGGACGTTGCGCCCGTTGACGGTGAACTCGTCGCCCCCGCCCAGCTCGACGACGAAGCAGTTCTGCGCCTCGTGCGCGAACCAGGCCTCGCCCCGCCCGCGCACGGCCATCAACGGCAGCCCCTCCCCGGTGACGGCCCGCTTGATCATGCCGCCCACGCCCTGGCCCTTGCGCTCGAACCGCAGGTCGCCGCGGTGGGCCACCATCGAGCCCTGCCGGGCCAGCATCTCGCCGTCCACCGTGTACTTGACGCACTTGGCGTTCTCGACGGTCATCCCGGGCGCGGACGCGGGCCGCACCATGTGCTCACTGGAAAAGAGGTCACCCTTCATCCGGGCATCGTGGCCCGGAGCGATGCGTTCCGCCCAGGGCCCGCGTCCCCTGCGGGATCCGGGAGGGGGGCCCTGGATCACCGGGCGAGGTCGTCGGTCACGGCGGGGTCGGGCGGGGTGGCCCGTCTCCGTCCGCGCGTCGCCCGTGCGAGATCGATCACATTCGGGCGAGGCAACCCTCTCGCGCCCCGTCACATCTCCCCGGACGACACACAGTTGGTCGCTCGCTGATCACTGAGTGGGACGGATTGGCAAAGGATTGCCATGAAGCGCACGGAATACTTCATTCGCGCTTTACATGGACATGACTGATCCTTCAGGGTTTCGCCCCGGGGCCCGACCAGCCCCCGTGGCGCCGAGGCGCCATGTCCAAGGGCGCGCCCGGTGATCCCGGCCGCTCTCCCGAACGAAGGACCCTCAAGAGTGCGCAGACCCCACATACGCAGCGTGGCGGTCGCCGTCGCGGTGACGACGGCCGTCACGGGCCTGGCCGGCACGGCGCTCGCCACTCCCCCCACGGGGACGGACCACACCGTGTCGTCCGCCGGCATCTCGGCCGCTTCCGTGGTGGAGGCCGCCCGCGCCGCCGCCTTCGCCCACGCCTCGGCGACCGGCGTCACCCGGGGGGACGGGCTGCGGGCCGAGGACGTCATGCTCGACCCCGAAGGGGCGCGCCACGTCCGGTTCGTGCGGACCCATCAGGACATGCCCGTGCTCGGCGGCGACCTCGTCGTCCACCTCGACGCGAAGCTGGCGTACACCGGAGTCACCCGGGCGGCCGGCCACACCGTCGAACCCGCCACCACCGAGGCCCGGCTGACGCCGCGGCAGGCGGAGGCCAAGGCCGCCTCCGTCGCCCGGGGCGACGCGGGCGGCGCCGAACTCGTGGTGGACGCCCGCGACGGCGCGTCCGCCCTGGCCTACCAGGTGCGGGTGACCGGCAGCGCCACCACCGAGGGCAACGGCTCCCGGACGGTCGTCGTCGACGCCGTCACCGGCACGGTGCGCAGCAACACGCCCGACAGCGACGAGTTCCTGTCGCCGAAGCTGCTCGACACCCTGCGCGAGCGGGGCGAGACGCTGAACCCGGCCACCGGCGACGCCCCGCTGTCCGCCGTCGGCGCCGTCCCCACCGCCGCGGCCTCCCGCTACCCGTCTCCCGCCACGGGCACCGGCTCCTCCCTCTTCGTGGGCAAGGTCTCGCTGACCACCACCCGGACCGCCCGCACCAGCTTCCTGCTGCGGGACCCGAGCCGCTACGGCACGGAGACGCGGGACGCCAAGAACCGGGAGCTGGAGACCTTCTCGCGGGGCACCAAGTTCACCAGCACCACCGACAAGTGGGGCAACGGCTCCACCTCCAGCCGCACCAGCGCGGCCGTCGACGCGCAGTACGGCGTCACCAAGACGCTGGACTTCTACAAGAAGACCTTCGGCCGCAAGGGCATCGAGAACAACGGCAAGGGCGCCAAGGCCATGGTGCACTTCGGCAACCGGATCGCGAACGCGTTCTGGGACCCGACCTGCGACTGCATGCTGTACGGCGACGGCGACGGCCGGATGTTCAAGAAGCCGCTCGTCGTCCTCGACGTCACCGGCCACGAGCTCACCCACGGCGTGGTGGACGCAACCGCCCGGCTGGAGCCCACCCGCGTCGACGCCGACGGCAACCAGTACGGCGAGCCCGGTTCGCTGAACGAGTCCCTGGCCGACATCTTCGGATCCGACGTCGAGTTCTTCACCAACAACCCGAAGAACCCGCCGAACTACCTCCTCGGCGAGAAGCTCGGCCTGGCGCAGAAGTTCCTGCGCCGCCTGGACCACCCCTCCCTCGACAAGCTCGAGGGCACGATCGACTACTGGTCGCCGGCGGTGTACGACACCGAGGTGCACGCCGGATCCGGCGTCTCCTCGCACGCGTTCTACCTGCTCGCCGAGGGCAGCGGCCGCAAGACGATCGGCGGCTTCACCTACGACTCGCCCGCCTACCACGGGCTGACGGTGAAGGGCATCGGCCGGACCAAGGCCACGGCGATCTTCTACCGCGCGCTGACCCGCTACATGGTCTCGACGACCGACTTCCACGACGCGCGCGTCGCGACGCTGAAGGCGGCCAAGGACCTCTACGGCGCGAGCAGCACGGCGTACAAGACGGTGGACCGGGCCTGGGCCGCGGTCAACGTCACCGCCGCCAACACCCCGGCGGACCGCCACTGACGGCTCCCCCCGGACGGTGGCCCGGGTGCCCCGCCCCGAGCGGGGCACCCGCGCTTCCGCCTCCCGCACGGCCGGACGCGTCCGCCGTCGCGGGGGCCGGGCCCGGCCGTCGGCCCGGCCCGAGCCGGGCCGACGGCCGTGGTTCAGCGCAGGATGTCCGCCCAGTTCGCCGGGACCCGTCCGGCCGGACCCGGGGCGGGCTGGTCCGCCGGGTGGCCGGAGGGCGGGGCGAGTTCGGGGCCGGACTCGTACAGCTCGTTCGTGTCGTAGTTCCAGAACCAGCTCTCGCCCGGCTCGAAGCTGCGGATCACCGGGTGCCCGGTGGCCCGGTAGTGGGCGGTGGCGTGCCGGGACGGCGAGTCGTCGCAGCAGCCGATGTGCCCGCACGCGGCGCAGCGCCGCAGGTGGAACCACCAGCCGCCGGCCGCGTCGCACTCGACGCAGCCGGTGCCGCTCGGCGGGACGCCGGGGTCGATCGCGAAGTCGCCGGTCATGCGGCCTCCTCGGGGGTGAGCGGGGTGTCGTCGGGGGCGGCGGCGAGCGGCAGCAGGACCTGGAAGCGGGTGTCGCCCGGCACCGACTCCACACGGAGGCTGCCGTGGTGCTTGGTGACGACGATCCGCCAGGAGATGTCCAGGCCGAGGCCGGTGCCCTGGCCCACCGGCTTGGTGGTGAAGAAGGGGTCGAAGATGCGGTCGCGGATCTCCGGCGGCACCCCGGGCCCGCTGTCCTGGAACTCGACCAGCAGCCGGTCGTCGTGCCGCGCCGTCCGCACGGTCAGCGTGCCCTCCCCGCCCGCGCCGGCGACCGCCGAGACCGCGTTGTCGACGAGGTTCGTCCACACCTGGTTGAGCTCGGCCGGGTAGCAGGGGATCTTCGGCAGCGTACGGTCGTACTCCCTGACCACCTCGATGCGCGGACCGATCTTGCCCGACAGCATCAGCAGCGTGGAGTCGAGGAGTTCGTGCACGTCGGCGACCTGGTAGGGGGCGCGGTCCAGCTGGGAGTACTGCTTGGCGGCGTCGACGAGCCGGGAGACGCGGGTGGTGGAGTCCTGGATCTCGTCCATCAGGAGCTCGGTCTCCACCGTGTAGTTGAGCCAGCCCACCGCGCCCGGCAGGATCTCCTCGCCGACGGCCGCCGCGACCTGCTCCAGCCAGTCGACGTCCAATCCGGCCTGCACGAAGGTGGGCGCCAACTGCCAGCCGTTGTCGATGCCGTGGTCCTCGAGCCACTCGGTGAGGGCGTCCTCCCGGTCGGCGGCCTCCAGCGGACTGAGGGCCGGCGCCTTGGCGACCCGCTCGGCCGTGCGCTCCTGGATGTCGATGAGACGCGCCAACGCGTCGCGGGAGAAGGGGCCTTCGGCGATCACGGCGAGCTTGTGCCGCATCTTCGCCACCCGCTCCCGCAGCGACGCGGTGGCCCGGACGGCCGCCGCCGCGGGATTGTTGAGCTCATGGGTGAGCCCGGCCGACAGCGAACCGAGGGCCAGCAGCCGCTCCCGCTGCCCGATCGCCGCCTGGGTGCTCTTGGTGCCGAGGAACAGCCCCTCCAGCAGGTGCACCGCCATGGGGAACCACTCCCGCACGACGCTCGCGAACGTGTCCGCGGGCAGCACGAAGAACCGGGTCGGCTCGGTGACCCGCAGCGAGTTGTTGTACACCTGCCGGACCCGGTCGCCCAGGTACGCCTGCATGGCGCCCGCGTACACACCCCGCTGGGAGGTGCGGCCGACCTCCACGTCGTCGCCCCCGACCCGGCGGGAGAGCACCACCGTGCCCTCGATCATCACGTAGAAGCAGGTCGCCGGGTCCCCCTCGGCGTACACCGGCCCGGGTTCGAAGCTCTCCACCCGCCCCTCGCCGCACAGCCGGCCCAACTGCTCGGCGGACAGCCTCTCGAACAGGAACAGCGAGCCGATCTCCCGTGGGCTGCACGGCATCGGCCGCCCGTTCACGACTGCTCCAGATAGCGGTGGACGAGCATCACGGCCATGGCTCCCTCTCCGACGGCGGACGCGACGCGCTTGGCGGACTCGGCGCGCGCGTCGCCCGCCACGAACACGCCGGGGACGCTGGTCTCCAGGTGGTACGGCGGCCGGTCCGGCTCCCACCCGGCGGGCGGGCGGCCCTCGGCGGTGAGGTCGGGTCCGGCCAGGATGAACCCGCGCTCGTCGCGCAGCACCGTGCCGTCCAGCCAGTCGGTCAGCGGGGCGGCGCCGATGAACACGAACATCCACTGCGCGTCGACCCGTTCGCTCTCCCCGCTCGCCACGTCGCGCAGCGTGAGCTGCTCCAGCCGGTTCGTCCCGTGCGCGGCCTCGACGACGGTGCCGCAGCGCACCGTGATGTTGGGCGCCTCCTCGATCTGCTGGATCAGGTAGTACGACATCGACGCCGACAGGGAGGCGCCGCGCACCAGCAGCGTGACCGACTTGGCCCCCCGGGACAGGTACATCGCGGCCTGTCCGGCGGAGTTGGCGCCGCCGACGACGTAGACGTCGTGGCCCTCGCAGGCGGGCGCCTCGGTCAGCGCCGAGCCGTAGAACACCCCGCAGCCGGTGAGGGCGTCCGCGCCGGGCGCCGGGAGCTGCCGGTAGGAGACGCCGGTCGCCAGGATGACGCTGTGCGCGGCGACCGCGGAGCCGTCGGAGAAGCGCACGGTCCGTGCCGCGCCGTCGACCTCCAGGCCCGTCACCTCGCGCGCGGTGAGGATCTCGGCGCCGAACTTCGCCGCCTGCCGCCGGGCCCGGTCGGTCAGTTGCGCGCCGGAGACGCCGTCCGGGAAACCGAGGTAGTTCTCGATCCGGGAGCTCTGCCCGGCCTGGCCGCCGGTCGCCGACCGCTCCACCAGCACCGTCCGCAGCCCCTCGGAGGCCCCGTACACCGCGGCGCCCAGCCCGGCCGGGCCGCCGCCGATCACGACGAGGTCGTAGAAGTCGGCCGCGGGAGTGGTCTCCAGTCCCACGCGCGCCGCGAGCTCGGGCGCCTCGGGCTCGACCAGCGGCGTGCCGTCCGGTGTGATCACCAGCGGCAGCCGCCGGCCGTCCTGCCGGGCCGCGGCGAGCAGCCGCCTGCCCTCGGGCTCGTCGGAGGAGTACCAGCGGTAGGGCACCTGGTTGCGCGCGAGGAACTCCCTGGTCTCCGAGGACCGCGCCGACCAGCGGTGCCCGACCACCTTGGTGCGCGGCACCGGGCGGTGGTCGCTGGCGCGCCAGGCGTCCAGCAGGTCGTCCAGGACCGGGTAGAGCTTCTCCTCGGGCGGGTCCCAGGGCTTGAGGAGGTAGTGGTCGAGGTCGACGACGTTGATCGCGTCGATGGCCGCGTCGGTGTCGGCGTAGGCGGTCAGCAGCACCCGCCGGGCACCCGGGTACACGTCCAGCGCCTGTTCGAGGAACTCGATGCCGTTCATCTGCGGCATCCGGTAGTCGGCGAGGATCACGGCGACGAGGTCGCCGCGCAGCTTCAGCTCGCGCAGCGCGTCGAGCGCGGACCCGCCGGACTCCGCGCGCACGATCCGGTACGACTCGCCGTAGCGTCGCCGGAGGTCGCGGGCGACGGCGCGGGAGACCCCCGGATCGTCGTCCACGGTCATGATGACGGTCCGCGCTGCCTCCGCGGCCTGGGCCATGCGTCTTCCACCCCGAGCGGTCGGTCCGGGGGCCCGGCGCACCCCGTCGCGGACGGGGCCACCGCGCCGACTTCCGCCCATCGTATGTTCGATCGCCCCGGTTCGCCCCGGCGAGCGGCACATCGGGGGAGTGGGAGAGACCGGGGGCGGCCGGGGTCGGCAGAGTCCGGTCGGCAGAGGGGGGCCAGACCGGCCGGGCGGAGTGGGGAAGGCCGGCCGGGCGGAGTGGGGAAAGATCGTGGCGGGCGGAGTGGGGAAGACTGGACCCCGCAGGACTCGACCCCGACTCAGGGAGGCACACCGGATGACGCGTCCGATCACGGCAGGGGTGGACGGATCGGAGGAGAGCCTCGCCGCGCTGGCGTGGGCCGGCCGGGAGGCCGAGCGCCGCGGGCTGCCGCTGCGCGTGGTGGGCGCGTGGCGCTTCGAGCCGCACGACGCGTTCGAGGCGGGCGACCGGGACACGCAGCTGGCGCGGGTGCGGGAGGCGGTCGACGAGGCCGCCCGGACCGTCACCGACCGCCGGCCGGGACTGTCCGTGACCACCGCCGTCCTCCAGGACGGCGCCGTCGACGCGCTGGTCGGCGCCGCCGCCGAGGCCGAGATGCTGGTGCTCGGCTCCCGCGGGCACGGCGCCTTCGTCGGCTTCCTGGTCGGCTCCGTGGGACAGCGGGTGATCGCCGCGTCGGAGCGGCCCGTGGTCCTGGTGCGGGCAGGCGACGACCCCGCCGCGGAGGCCGCCGGCCGGGAGATCGTCGTGGGCCAGCACGGCGAGCCGGAGGACAGCGCCCCCGCGCTGCGGTTCGCCTTCGAGACGGCGGCCGCCCGGGGCGCGACCGTCCGGGTCGTCCGGGCCTGGACCCTGCCCCCGGTGTTCGCCTACAGCCCCGGCTCCCTCCAGCTCCTCGACGAGGCCGGGGGACTGGAGCCGTACGAGAAGAAGGGGCTGGCCGCGGCGGTGCGGCAGTGGCGGGAACGCTTCCCCGACGTCCCCGTCGTCGAGTACGTCGAGATGGGCAGCGCGGGCCAGGTGCTGCTCTCGGCGGCGGAGCGGGCGCAGCTGATGGTCGTGGGCCGGCGCTCCCACCGCACCGCGATGGGCGCGCCGATCGGCTCCGTGGCGCACGCGATGCTGCACCACGCCGCGTGCCCGGTGGCCGTCGTCCCGCACCCGTGACTCAGCGCGGCGTCGTCGGCTCCAGCGTCGCGCGCGCCTTCGGCAGGACGGCGGTGACGTAGTCCTCGACCGCGGTGTCGAGGCCGATGTCGTGCTGCGCGCGCTCGGACAGGTACCAGCGGTGCTCCAGCAGCTGGTGGTACAGCTCGGCAGGGTCCATGCCGCCGCGCAGCTCCGGCGGCACGGCCCGCACGGTGGGGCGGAACACCTCGCGCACCCAGCGGTGCGCGAGGACCTCCGGGCGGGCCGCCGTCCCGTCGCCCGGCGCGTGGTCGTCCTGCGTGGCCATCCAGCTCTCCAGGTCGCTCAGCAGCCGCCGGGCCTGGTTCTCCTCGGTGTCCAGGCCGGTCAGCCGCAGCAGTTGCCGCTGGTGGTGCCCGGCGTCGACGACCTTGGGCACGAAGGTGACCGTGTCGCCGTTGGAGGACGACTGGATCTGCATCTCGGCGACGTCGAAGCCGAGGTCGTTGAGCCGCCGTATCCGGCGCTCGATGTAGTGGTACTTGCCCGCCGGGTAGACGGAGGTGCGGGTGAGCTCCTCCCACAGGCGCCCGTAGCGGGCGCAGATCTCGGTGCCGAACTCCACCGGGTCCACGGAGGGGTGCAGCGCCCCGGACGCCTCCAGGTCGAGCAGCTCGCCGCTGATGTTGACGCGGGCCAGGTCGAGGTCGTACTCGCGCTGCCCGTTGCTGAGCCGGGGGTGGAGCTCGCCGGTCTCCGCGTCCACCAGGTAGGCGGCGTACGCGCCGGCGTCGCGGCGGAAGAGCGTGTTGGACAGCGAGCAGTCGCCCCAGGCGAACCCGACCAGGTGCAGCCGCACCAGCAGCACCGCCAGCGCGTCCATCAGGCGGTGCATGGTCGCCGGGCGCAGCGTGGTCTCGAACATCGAGCGGTACGGCATCGAGCCGCCCAGGTGCCGGGTGATCAGCACCGGCTCCAGCGGGCCGCCCGCGCCGTCGGTGCGGCCGGTGACCACGGCCAGCGCGTCCACGGCGGGGATGCCGAGCCGGTCCAGGTCGCGCAGCAGCCCGTACTCGCGCAGCGCGGGACGTTCGGCGAGCTCCTTGACGGCGATCACCTCGTCGCCGGCGCGGGCGTAGCGCACCACGTGCCGGGAGATGCCGCGGGGGAGCGGGACGAGGTACTCCTGGGGCCACTCCTCCAGCGGCACGTCCCACGGCAGTTCGAGCAGGAGGGCCGGGTGCTCCGGGTTGGTGGCGTTGATCTGCAAGGCCATGGCACGACCCTAACCGCCCGGCAGGGCCCGCTCCCGGGCCCGCCGGACCGCCTGCCGGACCGGGCCGCGGTGCACGGGGCCGTGGCCGGGCAGCAGCACGTCGCCGTCGAGGCCTTCGAGCATGTCCAGCGAGGCCAGCGCGCGGGCGCGTTCGTGGTGGAACATGTCGGGCAGCAGCTGCGGTCCCGCGATCCGCGAGGTGGGATGGCCGCTCACCAGGGCGTCGCCGGAGACCACCACCCCGGCGTCCGGAAGGTGGAACGCCACGTGGCCCCGCGTGTGCCCGGGCGTGTGCACGGGGACGGGCCGCCCCGGCAGGTCGAGCGGGCCCGCCGCGGGGAACGCCTCGGGTGCGGCCACCGGGACGTGGGCCGTGCCGCCGACGCGCAGGGAGTGCACCGCCCACGGCAGCACCCCGGGGCGCCAGCCGTTGCGCAGCACCCGGCCGACGGAGACCTGGTGCAGGAACTCCCGCCGCGCGTGAGGCACTTCGGCCTCGTGCAGGTGCACCGGCGTGCCGTGGGTGCCCCGCAGGTACTCGGCCGAGCCCAGATGGTCGTTGTGGGCGTGGGTGATCAGCACGGCCTGCACAGCCTCGGGCGAACTGCCCACCGCCGTCAGCGAGTCGAGCAGCTGCCGCCGGTCCCCCGGGTAGCCGGTGTCGATCAGTGTGGCCGCGTCCCCGTCGGTGAGGATCACCCAGTTGGTGTTGCTGCCGTGCACCAGGTAGGTGCCGTCCGCGACATGCCGCACATCCGCCCGCATCGATCTCCCCGCATCCCGTGGTGGCCGCCCGACGGGGACATCCCACCAGATCGTCCCGGCGCCGGGGAGACGGGGGCGGCGCGACGGCGCGTCCTCAGCGCACACCGGCCGGACGGAACTGGACACTGATCCGTCCTCCCGCGGCCCGGGTGGTCTTGGGCACGCAGTGCTCCCAGGTGCGCTGGCAGGAGCCGCCCATCACGATCAGGTCGCCGTGCCCCAGCGGGCGCCGGACCGTCCCGCCGCCGCCCCTCGCCGGGCGCAGCAGCAGGTCACGGGGCGCGCCCACGGAGAGGATCGCCACCATCGTGTCCTCCCGCGCGCCCCGCCCGATCCGGTCGCCGTGCCAGGCGACGCTGTCCCGGCCGTCGCGGTAGTAGCACAGCCCGGCCGTGGTGAAGGGCTCGCCCAGCTCGCCGGCGTAGTGCGCCGACAGCGCCGCGCGGGCCTCGGCGAGCACCGGGTGCGGCAGCGGGTCGCCGGTGCCGTAGAAGGCGAGCAGCCGCGGTACGTCGACGACCTGGTCGTACATGGTCCGGCGCTCCGCGCGCCACGGCACCTCGGCGGCGAGCTGCTCGAAGAGGTCGTCGGCCCCGGCGAGCCACCCGGGCAGCACGTCGATCCAGGCGCCCGCGCCGAGCGGGGTGCGGCGCAGCCCGGTCAGCGGGCCGAGGCGGAGCTCGTCGGCCTGGGCGAAGAGCGAGGCCTGGAGGTGGTGCGCGGTCATGGCTCCAGCGTACTCCTTAATCGAAAACGTGTTCCCTTCATGCGGCCCCCGCCGCGGTCGGCGCCACTGGGCTGCGTCGGGCTCTTTCGATACAAAGCTGTATCGGATACATTCGCGTATCGAACGCGGACGGGACACGCAAGCGGCGCGGAAGGGGGCGGGCTACGTGCTGGAGGGAACGGCCGGGCGCGTCACCAGGCGCCGTGCGCGCACCCGGGCCAAGCTGCTCGACGCCGCCTTCGCGGTCTTCGCCTCCAAGGGCTTCGGCCGGGTGTCGATCGAGGAGGTCTGCGAGGCGGCCGGCTACAGCAGGGGGGCCTTCTACTCCAACTTCGCCACCCTGGACGAGCTGTTCTTCGCCCTGTACCGGGAGCGCGCCGACCTGATCGCCGACCAGGTGGCCGGGGCGCTCGCGCTCGACGGTCCGGACCTCGACGTGCCCGCCGCCGTCGACCGGGTCACCGAGGTGCTGCTGCTCGACCTCGACTGGCTCCTGGTCAAGACCGACTTCCTGGTGCACGCGGCCCGCCACCCGGCCGTGGCCCGGACCCTGCTGGAACACCGGGCGCGGCTGCGGCGGGCCGTCGCGGAGCGCCTGGGCCGGGCCCGGGGCCACACCCCGCTGCCCCCCGTGCTCGGCGACGCCGACGGGGCGGCCCGCGCGGTGGTCGCCGCGTACGACGGAGTCACCACCCAGCTGCTGCTGGACCAGGACGTCGAGCGCGCCCGCGCCTGGCTCAAGCAGCTGCTCACCGCCCTGCTCACCGACGGCAGCGGCACCCCCGGATGAGGAACTGAGGAAGGAACGGTCGCCATGGACGCGGACGTCATCGTCGTCGGAGCAGGCCTCGCGGGCCTGGTCGCGGCGCACGAGCTGACCAGCCGGGGCCGCAGGGTCGCCCTCGTCGACCAGGAGAACGCCGCCAACCTCGGCGGGCAGGCGTACTGGTCCTTCGGCGGGCTGTTCCTCGTCGACTCCCCGGAGCAGCGCCGCCTCGGCGTCAAGGACTCCTTCGACCTGGCCTGGAACGACTGGCGCGGGAGCGCGCAGTTCGACCGGCTGGACGACGAGGACTCCTGGGCGGTGCGCTGGGCCCGCGCCTACGTCGAGTTCGCGGCGGGGGAGAAGCGGTCCTGGCTGGAAGGGCACGGCATCACGCTGCTGCCCACCGTCGGCTGGGCCGAGCGCGGCGACCTGCGGGCCGACGGCCACGGCAACTCCGTACCGCGCTTCCACATCGCCTGGGGCACCGGCACCGGCGTCGTGGAGCCGTTCGCCGACCACGCCCGGCAGGCCGCCCGGGACGGGCTGCTGACCTTCCACCACCGGCACCGCGTCGACGAGCTGGTCGTCGAGGAGGGCGCCGCGCGCGGCGTGCGCGGGACCGTCCTCGCCGCGGACGACTCGCCCCGCGGGGTGGCCTCCAGCCGGGACGCCGTGGGCGAGTTCGAGCTCACCGCCCAGGCCGTGATCGTCACCACCGGCGGGATAGGCGCCGACCACGACATCGTCCGCCGCCACTGGCCCGAGCGGCTCGGCACCCCGCCGTCGGAGATGGTCACCGGCGTCCCCGCCTACGTCGACGGCCGGATGCTCGACATCAGCGCCGCCGCCGGCGTCCGCCTGGTCAACCGCGACCGCATGTGGCACTACACCGAGGGCCTGCAGAACTGGAACCCGATCTGGCCCGGCCACGGCATCCGCATCCTGCCCGGCCCCTCCTCGGTCTGGCTCGACGCCCTCGGCCGCCGGCTGCCCGACCCGTGCCTGCCCGGATACGACACGCTGAGCACCCTGCGGCACCTGCGCACCACCGAGGACATCGCGGCCCACGACCACTCCTGGTTCGTCCTCACCCGGAAGATCGTCGAGAAGGAGTTCGCGCTCTCGGGCTCGGAGCAGAACCCCGACATCACCGCCAAGGACCGCAGGGCGGTGCTGCGCGACCGGCTGCTCGGCAAGGGCGCGCCCGGCCCCGTGCGGGACTTCCTGCGGCACGGCGCGGACTTCGTGGTCGCCGACACCCTGGAGCGGCTCGTGGAGAAGATGAACGGGCTCACCGGCAAGCCGCTGCTCGACGCGGCCGAGGTGCGGCGCCAGGTGGAGGCCCGCGACCTGCAGTTGGCGAACCCCTACAGCAAGGACGCCCAGATCCAGGGCATCCGCAACGCCCGCCGCTACATCGGCGACCGGCTCGGCCGGGTGGCCGCCCCGCACCGCGTCCTCGACCCGGAGGCCGGGCCCCTGATCGCCGTCCGGATGCACGTCCTGACCCGCAAGACCCTCGGCGGCATCCAGACCGACCTCGACTCCCGCGCACTCGGCACCGACGGCCACCCGGTCGACGGCCTGTACGCGGCCGGTGAGGTGGCCGGCTTCGGCGGCGGCGGCGTCCACGGCTACAACGCCCTGGAGGGCACCTTCCTCGGCGGCTGCCTCTTCTCGGGCCGCGCGGCGGGGCGGGCCGCGGCACGGCAGACCGCCTGAGCGCACGGGACGGCTCCTCCCGGGAGGTCCCCGCCGGGTGACGGCCCCGTACCGGGAGGTGTTCCGCACGGGGCGGGGTCCCGCACGGGGAGGTGTTCCGCACGGGGCGGGGTCCCGCACGGGGAGGTGTTCCGCACGGAGAGACACCGGCTCGTGCGGGGCTCCCGGCAGGAGTCCGGCACGCGCTCCCGGGCGGGTTCAGCCCTCGAGCAGCGAGGCCAGGACCGACGCGTGGCTCTCCTCGGGTGTTCGGGACGCGGTCAGCAGCGTCACCGTCCCCTTCCGCGTCAAGGCCCGTACGGGGTCGAGGAGTTCGGCGGCCTCGGGCCGGTCGAGCTCGGCCTCGTACCGGCGCCGGAACTCCTCGTGCGAGGCCTCGCCCTCGCGGTACCAGCGACGCAGCTCGGTGGACGGCGTCAGATCCTTCGGCCACTCGTCGACGTGCGCGTCCGCCTTGGAGACGCCGCGCGGCCAGAGCCGGTCGACCAGGACGCGCACGCCGTCGTCGGGCTCGGGCGGTTCGTAGATGCGGCGCACACGGACACTCACGGCCGGGTTCTCCTCGTCACGCTGACGGGTCGTGGGGCGGAGCATACGTCGGCGGTCCGGCCGGGCGGCTCCATCCGGCGGACCGCGCCCGTGACTTGACCTGAACGAGGGCGCGTCCGCGGCGGACGGCCCCTACGCTGAGGTCGTTTGATCACCGGCCACCCCCCAAGGAGACCCTGTGACGCCACCCCGGAAGCGGACCGCCGGACGGATCGCCGTCCTCCGGCGCGAAGCCGTGGTCACGACCGTTCCCGTCGCCGTCGCGGCGCTGCTGGCCGCCGCCGGCCCCGCCGCGGCCGGCACCGCCGGCTCCGCGGGCGCCGGCGACCCCTACTTCCCGCTCGAGGGAAACGGCGGCTACCACGTCGCCCACTACGACCTGTCCCTGCGGTACGACCCGCACGCCCGGCACCTCGACGGCCGGGCCGTGCTCACCGCCCGCGCCACCCAGCGGCTGACCCGGTTCG
Source organism: Streptomyces sp. NPDC086766 (assembly GCF_044746005.1). Lineage (NCBI taxonomy): Bacteria > Bacillati > Actinomycetota > Actinomycetes > Kitasatosporales > Streptomycetaceae > Streptomyces > Streptomyces sp. NPDC086766. The sequence goes on from NZ_JBIVBI010000003.1 coordinate 532,100, forward strand.
ACCTCGACCTCGAGGGCCTGAAGGTCACCGGCGTCACCGTCGACCACGTCAAGGCGGCCTACCGCCGCGACGGCCAGGAACTCGTCATCACCCCGCGCTCCGCCCTGCGCAAGGGCCGCACCTTCCGCGTCGCCGTCGACTACGGCGGCACGCCACAGCCGGTGACCGACCCCGACGGCTCCCCCGACGGCTGGATCCCCACCGACGACGGTGCCTTCGTCGCCGGTGAACCGCAGGGCGCGATGACCTGGTTCCCGGCCAACGGCCACCCCAAGGACAAGTCGTCGTACGACTTCTCCCTCACCGTGCCCGAAGGACGCACCGCGGTCGCCAACGGCGTCTACCGCGGCCGGCACACCTCCCACGGCCGCACCACCTTCCGCTGGCGGCAGAGCGAGCCGATGGCCGCGTACCTGGCCACCGCCACCATCGGCACGTTCGACGTCGAGCGGTACACCACCCGCGACGGCATCGAGGTCTACAACGCCGTCGACCCGCGCGAGGCGGCCGCCGCCGCGCCCGTCCTGAAGAAGCTGCCGTCCGTCCTCGCCTGGGAGAGCCGGCTGTTCGGGCCGTACCCCTTCCGCGCGGCCGGCTCCATCGTGGACCACGCGCCGAATGTCGGATACGCCCTGGAGACCCAGACCCGGCCGGTCTACGACCGCGCGCCCGCCCTGAGCACCCTGGTCCACGAGAACGCCCACCAGTGGTTCGGCGACTCGGTCTCCCTGACCCGCTGGAAGGACATCTGGCTCAACGAGGGCTTCGCGACCTACGCCGAGTGGCTCTACAGCGAGCAGCACGGCGGCGACAGCGCCCAGAAGACCTTCGACGCGCTGTACGCCCGCCCGGCGAGCGACGGGCTGTGGGCCTATCCGCCCGGCGACCCCGGCGGCCCCGCGCACCTCTTCGGCACCCCGGTCTACGCCCGCGGCGCCATGGCCCTGCACGAACTGCGCCGGGCCGTCGGCGACCGGGCGTTCCTCCGCATCCTGCGCGCCTGGGCCGCGGGGCATCGTCACGGGCACGGCACCACCGCCCAGTTCACCGCGCTGGCCGAGCGGGTGTCGGGCAAGAACGTGGCCGGACTGCTCCACACCTGGCTGTACGAGCCGGGCAAGCCCCGCCGCGCCTGAGCGGCCGATCCGCCGGTACCGGGGCGCCCGCGCCGCCGATCCGCCGGGTCCGCGCGTCCGCCGCACGCGCGGCGGCCCGTCTTCCGCCCCCGGTGTCGCGGGGGCGGAAGACGGGCCGGAGGGCCGGAGGGCCGCTACGCGGTACGGCGCCGGGCGGCGGTGCGCCGCTTGAGGGCGCGGCGCTCGTTCTCGGTCGTCCCGCCCCACACGCCCATGGTCTGCCCGGTGTCCATCGCCCAGCGCAGACACTGCTCCTGCACGGGGCATCGCCGGCAGACCGACTTGGCCTGCTCCGCCTGCAGCAGCGCCGGTCCGGTGGTGCCGATCGGGAAGAAGAGGTCGGGGTCCTCCTGGCGGCACGCGGCGTGGTCTCGCCAGTTGTCCATAGAAAAGTCACCTGCGATCGAAAGTCGTCCGTGCCAAGGGTGTACTCGTCTTCGGGTGTCCGGACGACGCGGGGTGAAACAGTGCAGGTCGGCCACGACGAGACCTTCGCACAATCCCCACAAGGTCACTGCTCGCGCAGGCCCCACGGAGAGCCGTACTCCGTCAGCAGGTTGAGGAAGGGGAGCGCGGGGAACGCCTCGGGGCCCAGCACGCCGGTCCCCGACCAGGCGCCGCCCGCCAGGAGTTCGAGGGCCACGACGGGGTTCACGGCCGTCTGCCACACCACCGCCTGGCAGCCGTACTCCGCCATCGACCACTGGTTGTCGACCACGTGGTACAGGTACACCTCGCGCGGCGCGCCGTCCCGGGTGCCGCGCACCCAGGTGCCCGCGCAGGTCTTGCCGTGCATCCGGTCGCCCAGCGTCGCCGGGTCGGGCAGGCAGGCGGCGACCACGTCCCGGGGCGACACGGCGACCGGCCCGTCGGGGCCCGGCACGGTGACCGGCCCGGTGCGGTCCAGGCCCAGCCGGTGCAGGGTCTTCAGGGTGTCCACGAAGTCCCGGCCGAGGCCGTACTTGAAGGTGACCCGGCGCGCGTCGACCCAGCGCGGCACGAGCAGCACCTCCTCGTGCTCCACGTTCACGCACTCCACCTCCCCGATGCCCTCGGGGAAGTCGAACACCTCCGGCTCGCTGAACGGCTCGGTGGTGAACCAGCCGCGCCCGGCCTCGTAGACCACCGGCGGGTTCAGGCACTCCTCGATGGTGGTCCAGATGCTGAAGGACGGGGCGAAGTCGTATCCGTCGACGGTGAGGTTCGCGCCGTCCCGGACGCCGATCTCCTCGATCTCGTCGAAGAGTTCGTCGGCCGCGTACCGCGCGAACACGTCCGACAGGCCCGGTTCCACCCCCATGCCCACCAGCGCCAGCGCGCCCGCCTCCTCCCAGTCGGCCGCCGCGGCGAACTGCTCGTCGCCGAGTCTGACCCCGCACTCCTCGTACGGCCGCTCCGGGTGCGGCCGGGACAGGGACATCGCCATGTCGAGATAGCCGGCGCCGGCCGCGCGGGCGGCCCGGAACAGCGGCATGACGAAGCGCGGGTCGGTCGCGTTGAGCAGCACGTCGCACCGGTGCCGGGCCAGCAGGCCGGCCACCGCCGCCTCGTCGCCCGCGTCGACGCGCTCCGCGGCGAACCGGCCGTCGTCCCCGAGGGCCGCCACGGCGGCCTCGGCCCGCGCCCGGTCGTAGTCGGCGACGACCATCGTCTCGAAGAAGGCGCGCCGGGCCGCGATCCGGGTGATCGCGGTGCCCACGCCACCGGCTCCGACGAGCAGTACACGCATGACGGGAACTTCCTTTCGGTCTCGGGCCGGGGACCACCGTGCGGTCCCCGGCCGGGAAGGTCGAGGCGCGCCCTCGGCCGCCGATACAACGCGCCCCGGTCGCGTAAGGTCAATGGCGTTGGCATAAGCGGGGAGCCGAGAGCCCCGGAACCGAGGAGGCGGGATGCCGAAGACCGTGGTGCCCGAGGAGAAGCGGCGGCGGCGCCGGCCCACCCGCGGCGGCACCGTGCTGTCCGAGGGGCTGATCGTCGAGACCGCGCTGCGGCTGCTGCGCGAGCACGGCAGCGCCGGACTCACCGCCCGCCGGCTCGGCCTGGCGCTCGACTGCGACCCGAGCACCCTCTACCGGTACTTCCGCGGCATGGACGACCTGACCCTCGCCATCGGCGACGCGCTCGTCGGACAGGCCCTGCGGGACTGGGCGCCGACGGGGGAGTGGCGGGCGGACCTGCGCGCCGTCGGGCTGCGCATCCACGCGGTGTACGTCGCCCACCCGCAGGCCGCCCTGGTCACCACCAACCGGGTCACCGGCCGGGCCAACGAACTCGCCGCCGACGAGGCCGTCCTGGAGGTGCTGCGCGGCGCCGGCTTCCCGCTGCCGGACACCGTGCGCATCTACCACGCCTTCATCGACCAGACCCTGGCCTTCGCCGCCCTGGACGCCGCCTCCCTGGCGCTGCCGAGCGCCGCGCTGCGCGCCGACGACGCGATGTGGCGCTCCACCTACGCCCGGCTGCCCGCCGCCACCCACCCGCGCATCGCCGAGGCGGCCCCCCTCCTCGCCACCCGCATGGTCACCAGCGCCTACCCGACGGCCCTGGAGATGCTCCTGGACAGCGCGGCCGTCCGCCTGGAGGCGCTGCGCGACGCCCCGGCCTGAGCGCGGCCCCCAGGGCCCCGTGCCCGGGGCCCGGCCGGTGCTGCGACAGTGAGGGCGGACGACAAGATGTAACGAGCAATCAGGAAGCCTGGTGGACACGAGCGAGAGCCCCGACAGCAGCACCGCCGCCCCGGCCGCGACCGCCCCGGGCCCGGACGGACCCGTCCGGCGCGACCGGCGCCGCTGGGCCATGGACACGCGCCCGCTGCGCCGCCCCGCCTACCGCAGACTGTGGTCCTCCACCGTCGTCACCGCCGTGGGCAGCCAGCTCACCGCGGTGGCCGTGCCCCAGCAGATCTACGACATCACCGGCTCCTCGGCGTGGGTGGGGTGCGCGAGCCTCGCCGGGCTGCTGCCGATGGTCGTGTTCGCGCTGTGGGGCGGCGCGGTCGCCGACACCGTGGACCGCCGCAGGCTCCTGCTGGTCACCAACAGCGGCATCGCCGTCACCTCCCTGCTGTTCTGGCTGCAGGCCGTGACCCGCCTCGACTCGGTGGGCGCGCTGATGGCGCTGCTCGCCGTGCAGCAGGCCTTCTTCGGCCTCAACTCCCCGGCCCGCAACGCCTCGATCGCCCGGCTGGTCCCGGCGCACGAACTCCCCGCCGCGGGCGCCCTCGGCTCCACCGTCGCGCAGTCCGGGCTGGTGGCCGGGCCGCTGCTCGCCGGCGCGCTCATACCCGTCGTCGGGCTGCCCGAGCTCTATCTCGCCGACGCCGTCGCCCTGGGCGTCGCGGTCTGGGCGGTGCTGCGCCTGCCGCCGCTGCCACCGGCGGCGGGCGGCGGGGCACGCCGCGCCGGGCCGCGGGAGATCGCCGCCGGGTTCCGCTACATCGCGCGGCACAAGGTCCTGCTGCTGTCCTTCCTCGCGGACGTCGTCGCCATGGTCTTCGGCATGCCCCGCGCCCTGTTCCCGCAGCTCGCCGCCGAGACCTACGCCCCCTACGGCGAGGGTCTGGCGGTCGGTCTGCTGTTCGCGGCCGTCCCCGTCGGCGCCGTGGCCGGCGGGCTGTTCTCGGGCGCCTTCTCCCGGGCGCGCCGGCACGGCTGGATGGTCATCGGGTCGGTCACCGCGTGGGGAGCGGCCGTGGCCGGGTCCGGTCTGAGCTGCGATCTGTGGATCGCCGTGGCCTTCCTCGCCGCCGCCGGATTCGCCGACATGGTCTCCATGGTCTTTCGCGGCGCGATCCTGCTGTCCGCCGCCACCGACGAGATGCGCGGCCGGATGCAGGGCGTCTTCACCGTCGTCGTCGCGGGCGGCCCGCGCCTGGCGGACGTGCTGCACGGCACCGCCGGCTCGGCCTTCGGCCCCCGCGTGGCCGTGACGGGCGGCGGGCTGCTGGTCGTCGCCCTCTTGCTGGGCCTGGCCGCCGCCGTGCCCGCCCTGCGCCGCTACCGCGTCTGACGCGCCCGGCCCGAGCGCCGGGGCCGGGGCTACAGCGCGCCGCGCCGGGGAATCGAGTACTGCTCCAGCAGCTTGCCCCGGGTCATCTCCAGCCGGTGGGCGAGGATTTCGCAGACGGTCCGCACCAGCGACAGCCCGAGCAGCGGATCCTCCACGCACAGCGCGAGAACGGGCGGCGCCTCGAACTCGTAGGCGCGCACCTTGCTGAAGGCCTCGGCGCCGAAGTCCCACTGGTACGGCGGGAACAGCCAGGACCAGCCCAGCAGATCGCCCGCGCCGAGGCTCGCGACCGTCACCCGGCGCAGCGGCGTCACCCGCTGGTCGAGGTGGACCGCGCCGGAGCGGATGACCCAGAACCGGTCGGCCGTGCCGCCCGCCTCGAAGATCCGAGTGTCCTCGGGGAAGGAGACCTCCTTCGCCAGCTCCATCAGGCGCTCGCGCTGCGCGTGGGGGAGGGCGGTCAGCAGCTTTATCGCTTTGGTCATGACGCTGGGCTCCTCGCCGGCGATGGGTTCCGCGCATTTCCCTACGCCCATTTCAGCCGCTGCCGCCGCCCCGGGCACCTCGGCGGAGGCGAGGTCGATCCGGCGCGGCGCGGGCCGCCCGGCCGGGGGCGGACGAGGGCCGGCCGCCCCGGGGGCGGGGGACAGCGCCAGGGCATGAAAAAGCCCTGGCTGGACGGGGGAGACCAGCCAGGGCCGTTCGCGGCGGCGTACGGAGGACGGTGGGTCGACCCCGTCGCCGCGTATGTATGAACCGTAAACCATCTCGCTCGGGTTCGCGTAACCGGGAGCGGGTCAGGTGACCGGTTTCACTTTCAACCTCTCGTCGGGGGTGGCGCCCTCAGCCCTCCGCGTCGTGCCGACCGGGGGTGAGGATCTCGTCCAGCACCCGCAGGACGGTCTCGTAGGCCAGGACGCGGACCCCCGCCTCCTGCGCCGCCTCCGGATCCGTCGCCCCGAGATCGACCCGGCGGGCGCGCCATCTCCGCTCCTCGTCCCGCGCACAGCCCCTGGCGCGCTGGATCCGCCGCAACAGCTCATCTGAATCCACGACTTCGGTCATGTCCTGGCACCTACCCAGCGCGGGCGTCCCGACCACTCCCGGATGCGCCTCCGCCGGGACACGCCACCGCCGCGGCACGTCCCGTGAACCGGCAGGAGGTCCGCGGACCGGCCGGAGCCAGGTTTGGCCGGGCCCGGAGAGGTGAGCCGGAAAGGGTGAACCGCGGTGTCGGCGCCGCACGTGGGGTTCTTCGAGGCCGCACGCGTCGGGCGCACACGCACACCGCTTTCTTCCGGCCAGGTCCGGCTTCTACCTCTCATCAGCCAGGGAGCGAGGACATGTGCGAGGAGCACAGGACCCCACCCACCGACGATTTCCCGGGCGCGGGGCCGCCCGTGCCACCCGGCCCCGGGCCGCGCAAACCGGCCGAAGCGCGACGGGAGGTGGAACGCGCCGTCGCCGCCTGCTGCCGGGCCGGCCACGCCCCGTGCGACGCGCACGCCCTCGCGGACGCCCAGCTCGTCGCCTCGGAGCTCACCACCAACGCGATCCTGCACGGCGGCGGCGTGACCGACTTCCGCGTCGACGTCGACGGGTGCGGGGTGCGCGTCTGCGTGAGCGACCGCAGCGACCGCCTCCCGGTGGCCCGGCCACTCGTGGACCCGCTGGGGCGGCACCGGCCGAACGGCCGCGGCTGGCCGATCGTGTGTCGGCTGGCGCGCGAGGTCCAGGTCTCCGACCTGCCCTCCGGCGGCAAGTGCATCACCGCCGTCGTTCCCCTCTACTGACGTGGCCGTGGGTGTACCGGCCCGCCACGGTGATTGGCCGATGCAATTGTTTGCGGGAAGCGGAGTTTGCTCCCCCACCCCCAGGGCAGTCGGAATCTCGTGCTTCGGACCGGAGGCGCGCCGACGGAAGCGGGGGAGCTGCTCCGGAAGATCTTCCGGAGCACCGGACAGCTCACTTCTTCCGCGGTAATTCCCTGGAACCACCGTTCAGGAGCGATTCCGCATGCTCATCGAAATGTCGACAGGCCGTTCCGGTACGCCCGAGGACCAGGCCGCTCCCGCCCGGCGGCCGCACGACGACACCCCCGACACCATGGCCCTCTTCCACCGCCTGGCCGCGCTGGAGGACGGCCCCGAGCGGGACGCCGTGCGCGACGAACTCGTCACCGTCTGGCTCCCCATGGCCCATCGCATCGCGAGCCGCTTCCGCGACCGCGGGGAGTCGATCGAGGATCTGCGGCAGGTGGCGGCGCTGGGTCTGGTCAAGGCCATCGACCGCTTCGACCCGGACCGCGGGGCCTTCGAAAGCTACGCCGTCCCGACCGTCACCGGCGAGGTCAAGCGGCACTTCCGCGACCGGATGTGGGCGCTCAGGGTGCCCCGCCGGGTGCAGGAACTGCGCAACAAGGTGCGCGTCGCGCGCCGCGAACTGACCCAGAACCCGGGCAGCCCCGAGCCCTCCGTCGCCGACATAGCCGGCCACAGCGGGCTGACGGAGGAGGAGGTCGCCGCGGGAATGGAGGCCCTGGAGAGCTTCAGCACCCTCTCCCTGGACGCCGAACTGTCGTCCGCCGCCGAGGGCGACGGCTACAGCCTCGCCGACACCCTCGGCGCCGCCGACTCCTCCTACGACGTCGTCGTCGACCGCGAGTCGGCGAAGGAGGGCCTGCGCCGGCTGCCCGAACGTGAACGCGCCATTCTCTACATGCGTTTCTTCGAGGACATGACCCAGAGCCGCATCGCCGACCGGCTCGGCATCTCCCAGATGCACGTCTCCCGGCTCATCAGCCGCAGCTGCGCCCGGGTCCGGGCGGAGGTGCTGGCGGAGCGGGTGGCCCGCCGGGGCGACGGAAGCCGCCCGGCGTCCGCCTGACCTCCCACCGCGATCGCGGCCCCCCGCCCCCCGGCCCCACGGCGGAACCACTGCCTCCGCGACACGTGCCCGCGACACGGCCTCCGCGCGTCGGAGGCCGTGCCCGCCGGGCCGCGTATGTTCGCTTTCCGCCGGGGCATCCGGAGGGCGGGAGGTGCGGATGAAAACGAGTGTCACGGCCCGCAGCGGGCGCCTGAAGGCGCGGCGGGCGGCGAATGGCTCGGTGACGGAGGGGGCCGCCAGGGCGGGACTGACCGCCCGCGGAGTGATCTACCTGCTGGTCGGCGTGCTGGCCCTGCGCGTCGCCTTCGGCGACGGGAAGCACCAGGCGGACCGCAGCGGCGCCCTCGCCACGATCGCGGACGAGCCGTTCGGCTCGGTCCTGCTGTGGGCGCTGGGCATCGGCCTGGTCGGCATGGCCGTGTGGCGGCTGTCGGAGGCGGTGTTCGGCTCCGCGGGCGCCGACGGCCGCAAGGCGGGCAAGCGGCTGATGGCCGTCGTCCGGTGCGTCTTCTACGTGACCGTCGCCTGGTCGGTGCTGGCCTTCGCGGCGGGCTCCGGCGGAGGCGGGCGGTCCAGCGACGAGCAGTCCCGGGACCTGACCGCCCGGGCCCTGGACGTACCGGCCGGCCAGTGGCTCGTCGGCGCGGCCGGGGCCGGTGTCGTGATCGCCGGCGTGGTCATCGCGGTGCAGGCCGTGCGGCGCTCCTACCGCGACAAGATGAAGCTGGGGCAGATGTCGCCGAGGGTCCGGCGGCTGGTGGACGTCACCGGGGTGGGCGGCGGCGCCGCGCGCGGTCTGGTGTTCGTGGTCGCGGGCGGCTTCGCGGTCCGCGCCGCCGTCGACGCCCGGCCCGAGCGGGCCAAGGGGCTCGACGACACGCTGCGCTCCTTCGCCGGCACACCGGCCGGCCCGTGGCTGCTGGCACTGGTCGCCGCCGGGCTCGTGCTGTTCGGCCTGTTCTCCTTCGCGCTGGCGCGCTGGCGCCGGGTCTGACCCGCTCCGGCGGCCCGCGCGTCGCTTCGCCCGGGCCGCCGGAGCCACCCGCTTCACACCGTCTTCCCCGCGCGGGGTCTGAATCCGTCCCCGGCGGGGAACACGGAGCGGATGAACGAAGACGAGCTTCCGCCCGACGGCCGGGCCGTGGAGGTGTACCTCGACCTTCTCCGTGTCCGGATGCCCGAGGAGGACTACGAGCTGCTGCTCGACGTGGTCGACCCGGTGCTGCGCGCCCTCGACGAACGGGGGCCCGCGACGGTCGACTTCCCGCTGGAGGGAGCGCAGGCACAGGGTCTGCCCCAGGAGATACGGGACGAGGCCGCCCTGGTCATCGCCACCGCGGTGACCGGGAGGCTCGACAACGAGCTGGTCGTCCTCGACATCGACGAGACCGGTCCGGTCCGCGTGGTCACCGACGCGGTGACCGCCTCCGACCCGGACCGCCTCACCGAGATCGCCGACTACATCCGCGACCGGCACCGGGAGACCGAGGAACTGCGCGGCATCGCCGAAGTGAGCGACATGCCCACCGACTTCTGACCCGCTCCCGGGTCCTCGGCCCGCGGCCCACGCACCAGCGCCGCGGGCCTCGGCACCCGTGCTCCGGCCCGTGGTACGGCCCGGTCCCGTGACCGGCCGTACCACGGGCCGTCACTGCTTGCGCGCCGCGACCGGCACGCCCAGCGGGCGGGCCAGGCCCACCACCGCCTCGTCGAGACGCTGCAGATGCCGCAGCACGCGGCCCGTGATCCGGTCGTAGCGCCGGGCGCCGGACCCGTCGGTCTCCAGCAGGGAGGCGATGCTCGGCCCGGCCTCCACCTCGACGGTGGCGTGCTCGTCGGACACGTGCGCGCCGATCGCCGCGATGTTGCGCGTGATACGGCCGCAGGCCGGCCGCAGCCGGGGATCCGCCGCGATGGACGGGTGCGAGGGCAGCAGCTCGGCCGTCGCGGCCAGGGACCGCGCGTGGTACGCGCAGGTCTCCAGGAGCGCGACCACGTACTGCGCCGTGCTGCGCCGCGCCCGCAGCGGCGTGATCGGATGGGTCAGCGGCTGCGTAGCCGCCCGCAGATCGCCCAGCGCCCGGTCCAGGTCGCGGGCCTGGTCCAGAAGATCGGCCGGCGGGCCGCCGCTGAGCTGGTCCACCGCGGCGTCCGCCACGTCGGTGAGCCGCTCCAGCACCGTGCCGAGCAGGTCGTTCGTACGCAGGTCCGTGCGCACCGGCAGCACCAGCGCCGCCGCGACGACCCCGCAGGCCGCGCCGAGCGCGGTCTCCTCCACCCGCAGCACCAGCACCGACAGGCTGTAGGTGTGCAGCAGGGTGTACAGCAGGCCCAGCGCCGCGGTGACGAAGAACGACATCAGCGTGTACGACAGCGGCGCCGTGTAGAACATCGCGAAGACGAACACCAGCACCAGCGCCAGCGCCGTCCAGGTGTGGGGCCCGACCAGGCCCGCCAGCACGATACCGGCGACGACCCCGAGCACGGTGCCCAGCAGCCGGCGGTAGCCCTTCACCAGGATCTCGCCCGTGGACGAGGTGTTGATGAAGACGATCCAGCAGGTCAGCACCGCCCAGTACCAGCGCTGGCTGGAGAGGAACTCGCCGCCGACGATGGCCAGGGCCGAGCCCACGGAGACCTGCACGGCCGCGCGGGTGGTGGGCCGCCGCAGCCCGGTGGCCCGCTCCTCCTCGCCCTCGCTCTCCTCCGCGCCCTCGATGGCCGCGTTCTCCGCGTCCAGCTCCTCCCGAGAGCGGGCCGTCGCGGGGGTGTCGTCGGACTCGTCCTGCGGTCCGTCCAGCGCGATCCTGAGTCCCAGCACCGCCCGCGCCGCCTCGCCGACGGCCCGGAAGACGTCCTGCACGGCGGGCGTCGCCGGCGGCAGGTTCTCCTCCTCCCGGTAGCCGAGGAGCCGGTTGCGCACATGCGCCATCGCGGTGCCGCCACCCTCCCCGACAGGCCGCAGCACGAGCATCCGCAGCGCGGACAGATCACGGCGCAGCGTGTCGGCCTGCTCGTCCCGCACCGGCGACGGGCCGCCCGCGGGGGCGGGCGCGCCGGGCAGGTGCAGTGTGAGGGTGTTCGCGCGCTCGGCGCTGCGGGCGCCGAGCAGCATCAGGCCCAGCCGCTCGGCGGCGATCTCGGCGTCCGCGATCCGGCGTTGCACGGTGCGGGCGAATGCCTCGTCGGAGGTCCCCTCCTCCAGCCGGCCCTGGATCATCATGGCCGTCTCGTGCAGGCGGGCGGTGCGGTCCCGGACCTCCGCGAGGACCTTGTCCACCTCGTCGGGCCCGGCGTCGAGCAACGCGGTCTGCGCGGCCACCAGCTGGGCCAGACGGACGCGGAAGGCCTCGCGCAGCCGCTGCAGGATGCCCGCCGGCGTCTCGTACACCACCGCGAAGCGGACGAACGCGCTGCACGCGAACGCGAGGGCGATGACCCCGTACAGCCCGGGCAGCGTCGCCGGTGTCGCGCCGACGAACAGGGACAGGAAGTAGATCTGGAAACCGATCAGGCCGAGCGCGGTGCCCCGGTCGCCGAACCGGCGGCTGTAGACGGCACAGAAGATCAGCGCGACGAAGAAGAGGTCCCCGGCCACGACCCGGGTGTTGAGCAGGGCGCCCAGCGACACGGACACCAGCGCCACCAGCAGGCCGAGGGCGAGGGTGACGGCCTGCTCGGGGCGCTGCTTCTCCCGGATGGCGAAGGTGGCCACCATCGACGCGATCGCCCCGGCCACCAGGTGCGCCACCGGCGCGCGCAGCACGCCGAGCACGGCCAGGGTCAGGGCGATGGCGCCCGCCGTCCGTGATCCGGCCGCCAGCCTCAGCAGCCCGGGATCGGACGCCGTGATCCGATCCCTCAGACGCGCCCAGACCGGCCCCTCTGCTGCCCTCACGCCGCCGTACTCTCTCCCGCTCCACGTGATCATCCGCTCGTCCAGCATGACATGCCGCGGCCGGACCGCCCGCGGCGGTCCGGCCGCGCCGCGCGGGAGAGCGGGCCCGCTCCGTCAGACGTCCAGCGGCTGCGCCCGCCGCACGTGCTCGCCCACCTGCTCCGGCGTCAGGTAGGCGTCCGTGTACTCGAAGTCCTTCAGCTGGGCGGGCTTGCGGGCCTGGAAGCCGGTCCGCACGAAGTCGTCCCCGGCGACCGCGTTGAGCATCCAGTTCGTCAGGACGCGGGTCTTGGCGACGTTGGTGCGCAGCGCCCCCAGGTGGTAGCCGCGGGCCACCGCCTGCGCCGGCACCCCGCGCAGCTCCACGCCCAGCGGTTTGGACACGGCGTCCTTCCCGCCGAGATCGACGACGAGTCCCAGGTCCTTGTGCTCGTACGGCTGCAACGGCAGGCCGCGCAGGGCCGCGATGACGTTGTCGGCGACCTTCTTGCCCTGCCGCAGGGCGTGCTGCGCGGTCGGCGGGCAGACCGCGCCGTCGCCCTTGGCCAGATCGGGCACGGCGGCGGAGTCGCCGAGCGCGAAGACCCCGTCGTTGCCGGGCAGGCACATCTCGGCGGTGACCGCGAGTCGCCCCTTGACCGTCTCCGCGCCGAGCGTGGCCATCAGCGGGCTCGCCACCACGCCCGCCGTCCAGATCAGGGTGCGCGTGGGCACCACCCGGCCGTCGGTGAAGGTGACCTCCTCCGGCCCGGCCTTGGCGATGGAGACCCCGAGCGAGATCTCGATGCCGCGCCGCTTGAGCACCTCCTGGGCGCTGCGGCCCAGCTTGTCGCCCAGTTCCGGCATCAGCTTCGGCGCGATGTCGATGAGGTGCCACTTGATCAGGCCCGGGTCCAGCCGCGGATAGCGCTTCACGGCGGCGTGCGTCAGACGCTGCAGGCACGCGGCGGTCTCGGTGCCGGCGTACCCGCCGCCGACGACCACGAACTGCAGCCGCGAGGCGCGCTCGGCGGGGTCCTCACTGGCGTCGGCCAGGTCGAGCTGGGAGATGACGTGGTCGCGGATGTAGGCGGCCTCGGCGAGCGTCTTCATGCCGAAGGCGTGCTCCGTCAGGCCCGGGATGTCGAACGTCCGGGTCACACTCCCGGGCGCCAGCACGATGTAGTCGTACGGCTCGTCGACGATCTGGTCGGTGATGGTGCGGATGACGCACACCTTGGCCTTCAGGTCCACACCGATGGCTCCGCCCGGGATGATGCGGGTGCGGTACCTCTTGCTGCGGCGCAGGGACACGGCGATCGACTGGGGCGTCAGCACGCCGGAGGCGACCTGGGGCAGCAGCGGCAGGTAGAGCTGGTAGGCGAACGGCGTCACCAGGGTGACGTCGGCCTCGTCGGGGCCGAGTTTGCGTTCCAGGCGGCGGACGCACTCCACTCCGGCGAAGCCGGCGCCCACCACCAGGATCCTGGGTCGTGTCACGGTGTTCTTCCCTTCTGCGGCTCCGGGCGGTCCGGCTCTCTTCCGGGCGCCTGCCCCTGGGCCGCCGCTTCGCACCTCTTCGGTCCCGCCGCGCCGCCGGCCGTCCGCCCGCCGCCGGACACGGTCCTTCCAGGCGGGTTCCCAAGATCGGGCCTCGTATCGCGGCACATGCCGGTCGTGTAGTCCGTGGCCTTTCGGGTAGCCCGACGTACATGACAAGTGGCGTGGCCGAGGGGAACTGACGTGTCCTGCGAACAGGGGCCCGAGCAGTGGGACCGAATCGCCCGGGGGGTGGTGGACGCCGTCGAGTGCGTCGTCGCGCTCTGGTTCTCCGCGGCCGAGGAGATCACCCCGGGGCTGCCCGCCCGTCAGCTGGTCGCGCTGAAGACCGTCCGTCACCGGCCCGAGCTCAATCTGACCGGGCTGGCCGAGCACCTCGGCATCGGCCTGCCCACCGCCAGCAGGCTGTGCGACCGGCTGGAGGCCGCGGGCCTGCTGGAACGCACCCTCCAGCCGCACAACCGGCGCGAGGTGCAGCTGGTGGTGACCGCCCACGGGCAGCGGCTGCTCGCGGAGGTCACCGAGGGACGCGTACGCCGTCTCGCCGACGTGTTCCGGACCATGACACCGGAGCAGTGCGCGGCGCTGCACCAGGGGCTGCTCGCCTTCCACCGGGCGCACACCGCCCCGCACGACCGGCCACTGCCGCCCGGCTGACCGGGGACGGCCCGTCCCGCTGCGCGGACCGGGCGGGGCCGCTCAGCGAGCCCGGCCCTTCGCCCCCGCCACCGGGCGCCCCTCCAGTTCGGCTCCGCTGTCGATGTGGCACAGCAGCAGGCAGACGTCGTCGTCGCGCTCGGAGTCGCTCAGCAGCGGGGGCAGCAGCCGGTCCGCCGAGCCGCCGAGGTCGGCGTCCAGGTCCGCCGAGTCGCACGCCCCGAGCGCCGCCGCGAGCCGCTCGATGCCCGGGTCTATGCCCTGCGCGCGCCGCTCCACCAGGCCGTCGGTGTACAGCGCCAGCGTCGCGCCGGGGGAGAGGCGGACGGTGTGGTCCCGGATCTCCTGCCGCAGCGGGATGCCGAGCATCGCGCCGGGCTTGGCGTCGAGGACCCGCACCCGGCCGTCGGGCATCCGCAGCACCGGCGGCGGATGGCCCGCGGCGGCCCAGGTGAGCGTCGGATCGCCGGGACGGAACCGCGCGATGACCGCGGTGGCGAACAGGTCGGGCTGCAGATGGTGCAGGAACGTGTGCAGCTGGGTCAGCAGCTGTCCCGGGCTGCCGCCGTCGACGGCGTAGGCCCGCAGCGCCGTGCGCAACTGGCTCATCATCACGGCCGCGTGCAGCCCGTGCCCGGTCACGTCGCCGATCACGGTGATCAGGCTCCCGTCGGGCTGCCGGAACGCGTCGTACCAGTCACCGCCGATGTTGAGGCCGTGGGTGGCCGGCAGATAGCGGGCGGCCAGTCCCAGCCCGGGGGTGGTGGGCAGGTCGGTGAGCAGGGCCCGCTGGAGGGTCTCGGCGATGTCGCGGTTGTGCTCGAAGCGCCGCGCGTTGTCTATGGCGATGCTGGCGCGCCGGGTGAGCTCGATCAGCATCACGGCGTCGTCGGGGTCCCAGCGCTGTCCGGGAGGCGAGAGCGTCAGCACGCCCAGCGGCGCCCCCCGGGTGGGCAGCGGAACGCACAGCAGGGGCCGCTCCGGATCCAGTGCGGACGGCGGCTGGTCGTCGACTCCCGGCAGGCCGCCGGGGTGGTCGGCGGCGTACTGCGGCCGCCCGGTGCGGGCCGCGATCACGGCGGCGGCGGGGCGGGGCGCGGAGCGCTGCCGTTCGTCCTCCTGCTCGAACAGCCAGACGTCGACGCTGCTGGCGTACTCGGGGACCAGCAGGTCGGGCAGGCGGCGCACGATCTCGTCGTGGTTGAGCGAGGCGGTCAGAACGGCGCTGGCGTCCGCCAGGAAGGTCAGCCGGCGGCGCGCGGCCTCCGCCTCGGTGCGCGCCTTGCGCTCGGCGGCGAAGGCCTCCCGCTGGGCCCGTCCCGCGGCGTCGAGCTCGCCGTGCAGCGCCAGGACGCCCTGGTTGGTCTGGTGCAGCTCCTCCCGGTGGAAGGAGACCAGTTCCTCCTGCTCGGCGAGCTTCTCCAGGGTCAGCGCGGTGTCCTCGTCGGCCCCGAGCAGCGCCTCCGCCAGCGTGGCCGGGTCGTCCGGCACCTCGCCGTCCGGGGTGACCGCGGCCTCGGAGCAGGTGACCGTCGTGTGCCACGGGGGCTCCCCGGCGGGGCCGGTGCCGGGGGAGGGGGTCACGGTGGCGTGCAGCAGCCCGTCCCCGCCGGCGGGCGCGGGGGCCTCCAGGTCCAGCTGCCAGGTGCCGCCCTTGGTGAGGCACTGCCGCAGGTGGGCGCTGAGGGCGGTGGCCAGGCGGGTCCGTTCGAGCGTGGGCACGCCGTACGCGGCGGCCAGCCGCGCGGTGGCGATGCGGGCCCGGGCCGCGTCGGTGACGTCGGTGATCTGCCAAGTGCGCTTCATGGGCGGTCCGGCGGGGTCGGAGTCAGGACGGCCACGGTGGTGTCGTCCCGTACCGGGTGGGCGGGGCTGCTGGTGTCGCGGAGGATCACGGCGGCCGTCACGGCGGGATCGGCCGTCGGCAGGACGGGTCCGGACGGGGGCGTCCAGCGGCTCGGCAGGCCGTCGCTGTGCAGGATCAGCAGCCGGTCCGCCGTCCAGGGCGCCTCGTGCTCGGTCAGGGTGGCGGGCCGGTGCAGACCGACGATGCCGGGCCGCGACAGCAGGGCGCGCCAGCCGTCGCCCTCGCGCAGCCGCGCCCCGATGTTGCCGATGCCGGCGAAGCGCAGGAGCCCGGTCCGCAGGTCGAGCTGGGCCAGGGCGACGGCCGCACCCCGTGTGGCGCGCAGCGCCTCGTCGAGCCGGGCGAGGAGTCCGGCGGGCCGGAGGTGCGCCGCGCACTGCAGTGTCCGCACCGCCGCGGACGAGGCGCGGGCCGCCTCCGGGCCGTGGCCGAGCCCGTCGGCCAGCATCAGGGTCAGCCGGTCCCCGGACCGCACCCAGGCCCAGGCGTCACCGGAGTACGCGGCTCCGGCGAAGGGGACGTTGACCCCGCCGGCCCGCACCTGTGCCGGCAGTTCCGGGCCGTCCGGGTGGTCCTCGGGCGCCGGATCGGGACCGTCCCGCCGCGGGGCCGCGGGGCCGATCCGGGCGAGCGCCACGGTGCCCCGGCCGGCCGCGCTGTGCAGGGCGAAGTCGTCGGCGACACGCCGACAGGTGCCGAGGCCGGCGCCGAGCGAGCGGGCGGTGGAGAAGCCGTCCCGCTGGGCCGCACAGACGTCGGCCATGCCCGGGCCGTGGTCGATGGCGGTGATCTGCACGAGCGACGAATGCCCCGAGCCCGTCCGCGCAACCGGAGGCGCGACGACGTCGACGAGGACCTGGCCCCCGCCGGCGTGCTTGAGCAGGTTCGTGGCCAGCTCCGTCGCCACCAGCGCCGCGGCCGCCGTACGCCGCTCGTCGAGCCCGGCGAGCGCCGCGGCGCCCTCGGCGGCGACCCGGGCGTCGCGCACCCGGGTCGAGTCGTGCACCGGAACGTCCCACAGCCGCGGCATCAGGACTCCTCGCGCGGATGCGGGGGACGGGCCACCCAGGAGGTCACGGTGACCGTCGTACCGGCGCCGGGAGCGCTGTCGACGGTGAACTCGTGCACCAGGCGGCGCGCACCGCCCAGCCCCATGCCCAGACCGCCGCCGGAGGTGTAGCCGTCGGTCAGCGCCCGGTTCAGGTCCGCGATGCCCGGCCCCTCGTCGCGGAAGGTCAGCCTGAGCCCGTGGGTCCGGCCGGTGACGACGTGGTCCGCCTCCATCTCCCCGCCCCCGCCGTGCACCAGCGTGTTGCGGGCCAGTTCGCTGGCCGCGGTGACCAGCTTGGTCTGGTCGACCAGGCCGAAGCCGAGCCGCCCGGCCGCCTGGCGCACGTGCTGGCGCACCCACACCAGGTCCCGGTCCGAGCGGATCGGCAGGCAGGCCCGGATGTCCGCGGCGGTCTCCATCAGGCCCTCCCCGGGGAGGTGCCGCCGGGGCCGGCGGCGGGCTCCTGCCCGGCGAGCAGCCGCAGGGCGTCCTCGGTGTCGAGCGCGGTGCGCAGTCCGGGCAGGGTCAGGCCCAGCTCGACCAGGGTGATCGCGACCGCGGGACGCATGCCGGACACCACGGTCCGCGCGGCCAGCAGCCCGGCCCTGCCCGCGATCTCGGCCAGGACGCGCCCCAGGTAGGAGTCGACGACCTCCACGCCGGAGATGTCGATGACCACGCCGGTGGCGCGGGTACGGACGACGGTCTCGCCGATGTCCCGCTGGAGCCGTTCCGCCGCGCTGTCGTACAGATCTCCCTGCAGGGTGATCAGGAGCACGTCACCGAGCCGGAGCACCGGGACGTGCCCCGTGGCGGACCGGTCGAAGTCGTCGATCACCGCTGACCCACAGCGTCCGGTACCGTCGGGGTGACGATGTCCGTGCCCAGCCGGCGCAGGGCGTGCGCCAGGGCGTCGGCGAGGGTCGCGCGGGTGACGACCGTGCCCAGGTCCAGGCCGAGGTGGACGATGGTCTGCGCGATGGCGGGCCGGATCCCGGAGACCACGCACTCCGCGCCCATCAGCCGGGCGGCCGCGACCGTCTTCATCAGATGCTGGGCCACCAGCGAGTCGACGGTCGGCACCCCGGTGATGTCGAGGATCGCGAAGCGGGCCCGCTGCTCGACGACCGCCTCCAGCAGGCTCTCCATCACCACCTGGCTGCGTGCGCTGTCGAGCGTCCCGATCAGCGGGACCGCCACGACGCCGTCCCACAGGCTGACGACCGGGGTGGCCGCCTCCAGCAGCTGGAGCCGCTGCCGGTCGATGAGGGCCTGGCCGTCGCTCAGCGCCGCCTGCTGCACCACCAGCCGCAGCGTGCCCATGAGCACCGTCAGGGCGTTGGCGCACTCGCGCAGCCACTCGGCGGGGGCGTCGGCGAGGTCGGCGACGAGCAGCTCCACCACGGGCGGCCGCAGCGCGTCCACGTCGTTCGACACCTGCGAGGGGGTCAGGCCGGTCCGGGACCGCGCGGCCCCCATCCGGGCCAGCTGCTCCCGCACCACGGCGAAACCGTCGTCCGCCGGGTCCGCGACGTGCCCGGAGGCGGCGACCCTGGCCAGGGCGTCGGCCACGTCCCGGCCCGCCTCCTCCGCCTCGTCCCGGGAGACCGTGAACACGGCACGGAAGAGGGCCTCGTCTGCCCACCGCTGGGCGATCTGCTCCCGGCGGCGGCGCAGGAACTCCCCGACCTCGCGCGTCGGCGATCCGTGCTGCTCCACCGCTTCCTGCTCCGGCACCTAGCTCCACTCCTCATCCGCTGGCACCGCAGGACCCGCTGGTGGCAGCGGGGCGGCGGTGCGACCTTTGCCGGGCGACAACTGTAACCACGGGCCCACCTCGTACGACACCTCGTCCCGTACGCACGATCCGGTCGGGGCACGGCATGCGCCCCTCACTCGTACGCGTGTGCGAAGTCGAAGTCGCTGTTCGGGCCGGTGGTCCGGGGTGCCGGCCTACGGCGGGGGCTGCTTGCCGAACCAGTCGACGCAGACGACCAGCGCGTCGTCGTCCGGCTCGGGTCTGCCGCGGTGCCCGGTCAGCTGCCGCAGCACCGCCGCGGGCACCTCGGGCGCCGGCAGCAGCCCGGCCGACGTGATGGCCCGGTTCAGCGCCCGCTCGCCGTACTCCTCGCCGCCGGGCGCGGCGACGCCGTAGACCCCGTCGCTCACGAAGACCAGCCGGTCACCGGGCCGGAGCGCGAACTCCTGGGGGATGTAGTCGGTCTCCTCGAACATGCCGAGCGGCAGTTGCTGCTCGAACGGCACGGGCGTCACGGAGCGGTCACGCACCCGGAGCATCCGCGGCGAGCCCGCGTCGACCACCTGCAGCCGGCCGGTGGACAGCTCCAGGTCCAGCAGCAGCACCGACAGGTAGGCCGCCCCGCGGTAGTGCGCGTAGATCGCCTGGTCGGCGAGGGCCGCCTGGTCCGCGAGGGGAATGCCCGCCCGGCGCGCGTTGCGCAGCGCGTTGAGCCCGAGGTTGGTCAGCAGCGACGCCTCGATGCCCTCGCCCATGCCGTTGGTGACGTAGAGGATCAGCCGGTCGGCGGAGACGCTCCAGTCGAAGTTGTCGCCGAAGACCGCATAGGCCGGCTCCAGCTGGGCACCCAGCGCGTACTGGGGGCCGGAGCAGGAGCGGGCCGGCAGCAGCTGCCACTGCATCTCGGCCGCCAGGGTGAGCCGGTCCCGGCGGCGGGCCCGCACGAAGAGGTCCGTGTCGCGTTCGGCCACGACCACCTCGTGGCCCAGCGACCGGGCCAGCTCGCCGAGCTCGGCGAGCGGCTCACCGCTCGCCGCCGCCGAGGGGACGGTGACGGACAGCACGCCGAGCCGGTCGCCGCGCACGGTGACGGGCAGGTGCACCCGCCTCAGGCCGCCGCCGAGCTCCTCGGTGAACGGCTCCTGCGCGCCGAACGCGCGGCCGGCCGGGCTGCCGTGCACCGGCAGCGGGTCCGCGACCTGCGGCGAGTCCGCCACGGGCTGCAGCACGGCCAGCCCGTAGTCGGCCATCAGGAACTCGACGTCCCGCGCCGCGTACTGGCTGCACAGCACGTCGCGGAGGGCGTCCACCACCTGGTGCGGAGCCGCGGAGCGCAGGGCGCGCTCGGCGGCCACGAGTCTGTTCACGATGTCGGTTACGCCATTCTCTGTGATGCTGCCGCGCCGCGTCCGTGCCGTGGTGGCGGCGGCCCCGTCGTTTCCATGGTGGTCCGTGTCCGGACCGCTGTCCCGTCCTCGGTGGGCTGACAGGGTCCGGGAAGCCTGCGAGAGTGTGACCGTGACGTCCTCCTACCCGCGCCCGCACCCCCCTGAGGCGGCGCGTGTGACCTCGGAGACGGCCGAGCTGCTGGAGGTGCTGTGGGGACGCGCCTCGACGGCGCCGGTGTCCGCCTCGCAGTTGCGCGTGCTGTTCATCCTGGAGCACAACGAAGGCATCAACCTGCGCACCCTCGCCGACGCGCTGGGCTCCACGCCGCCGTCGACGAGCCGGCTGTGCGACCGCCTGGAGGCGGTGGGCTTCGTCCGGCGGCAGACCGCCGCCAGCAGCCGCCGCGAGGTGCAGCTGGAACTCAGCCGCCACGGCCGGGCCTTCCTGGCCGACCTGCGCGGCCGCCGGGAGGCGGAGCTGCAGTCGGTCCTCGAGCGCATGCCCGTCGCGCAGCGGACCGCGCTGCTGACCGGGCTCGAGGCGTTCTGCGACGCCGCGGCGGCGCAGATCCACGGCGGCGGCGCCGCGGACGACGCCCGCACGGCCTGACGGCCTCCTCGCCGGCACATCTGTGGTCCCTCCCGTGTGACTGAACCCGCTCACTTTGTTGCCTCACGGGTACAGTTGTCAAACGACAACTGTTGCCCGTGCGGGCACGCCTCCTCCCGCGAACCGCCCGGGGCGTGTCCGGCTCGTCAGGCCTGCTGGTCCCCCGGCTCCTCGGGCCGCCCCGGCTCCTTGTCCACCAGGGCCAGCGCCTCGTCCACGTCCTCCGAGACCGGCACCGTGATGCTGACCCCGGTGAGGTCGAGAATCCGCCGCACCGCGGGCGTGGGCCCGATGATGTGCACGCTGCCCGGCTTGTCGCGGACCTCCTGGTACACGCGCAGGATGATGTTCATCCCGGAGGAGTCCATGAAGGGGACGCCGGAGAGGTCGAGCAGGAAGTGCCGGCGGCCGTGGTGGAGCTGGTTGGCCAGATGCGCCTGCAGCTCGGTCGCGGTGTCTACGTCCAGGTACCCCTCGACCGTGAGCAGGGCGACGTCCTCACGGGGGACGGTGACCTCGACGGACAGAGGATTCTGGGCAATGGGCACGGGTACCTCCAACGGGTGCAGACGGCCAGGGGCTGGTTACCCCTGCCGGCGCCTTCGATGCACCCCGAATGCGCCCGGGTGCGTGATCAAGCTCTCATCGGCGCCGACGAGCGATGATCCGTCCGGGTCACAGGAGGAGGGGACGTGCCGCGGACACCGGGTCCCAAGCCGTACCCCCTCACCTGCGGCTCCCGTACTTCTCACCGCCCCGCGCGTGTACCCCGTAATGCCCCGGCCATGCGTACGCCCCCGCCGGGTCGTTCGACTCGGCGGCGCATGCGTGGCACGGTGGACTCAGCCCCCGGGCCGTGCGCGGCCCGACACCCCCGTCAGAGAGGGGGGCCACACAGATGGGCACTCTTGTCTCATTGAACCGCGGCGCCACCGCCGCGACGCTCACCGTGGACACCGACATCGACGACCAGACGCGGCCCGCCGTGGAGGCGGCCGTCGCGGGTCTGCCCGGCACCGTCCGCGACCTCACCCTCGACCTCGACGCCGTCCGCTTCGTGGACAGCGCCGTGCTCTACCTGATCCTGACCGCCCGCGACTCCTTCGGCCCCGAAGGCGGCCGGCTCCATGTGGCGGGCCTCGGCGCCCAGCCGCGCAGGCTGCTGGTCCTCGCCACCGACCTGTGGCCGGAGGCCCGCTGGGAGGACTACCTGCCCGCGGCCGGGTAGGCCGCCGGGCCGGTGCCGGGGGGCCGCCGGATCAGGTGACCCGGATGCCCACCAGGCAGGTGTCGTCGTCGGTGTCCGACTTGCTGTAGGTCAGCAGGCGGTCCAGCTGCTGGTCCAGGGTCCGCGGCGCGGTGCGGGCCGTGGTCAGCAGATGGGCCAGCGACTCCACCACCGACCAGTCCCTCCGCTCGATCAGGCCGTCGGTGTACATCAGCAGGGTGTCCTCCGGCGCGAGCCGCATCTCGGCCTCCTCGAACACCGCGTCCTGCAGCGCGCCCAGCAACATGCCCTTGACCATGGGCAGCGGCGCCGCCTCCGTGTCCCGCACCAGTACGGGCGGCAGATGACCCGCCCGGGCCCAGCGCAGGATGCGCTGCTCCGGGTCGTAGAGGGCGCACACCGCCGTGGCGGTGACGGCGCCGGTCAGATGGCGCGTCACGAGGTTGAGCCACGACAGGAGCTGGCCCGGCCCGGCACCGGTCACGGCCAGGCCGCGCAGCGCGTTGCGCAGGACCACCATGCTGGTGGCGGCCTCTATGCCGTGCCCGGAGACGTCGCCCACGCACAGCAGCACCTTCCGCGACGGCAGCACCACGGCGTCGTACCAGTCGCCGCCCACCAGCTGCTCGGTCTCCGCGGGCCGGTAGCGCACGGCCACCTGCAGGTCGGGCAGCTCCAGCGGCGCCTGCGTCGGCGGCATGATGGCGTGCTGCAACTGCAGCGCCAGCCGGTTGCGCTCGCTGGACTGCTGCTCGGTCTGGGCCAGCTGGTCCCGGGTCGCGGCGAGCGCGACCTCCGTCCAGTGCAGCGCCGAGATGTCCTGGTAGGCGCCGCGGACGACGAACAGCCGGCCGTCGGTGTCGAGGACCGGTTCGGCGACCACCCGGATGTGGCGGGTCACCCCGTCGGGCCGCTGCAGCCGGAACGCCGCGGAGGCCGGCCGCAGGTGGTGCAGCAGGGTGCGCAGGAACCGGCGGATCGCCTCGGCGTCGTCCGGGTGCGCGTGCGCGGGCAGCTCCTCCAGCGGCACCGGGGTGCTCGACGGGGGCCGCCCGTACAGCTCGAAGAGCTGGCCGTTCCAGGTGATCTCGCCGGTGAGCAGGTTCTCCTCGAAACCGCCGATACGGCCGAGGCGCTGCGCGTGCTGGAGCAGGCTCGCCAGCCGTGCCGTCTCGTCCTCGATACGCCAGATCAGCAGCACGCTGTTGCCGTGCCGGCTGATGCTGATGTCCGCGACCGCCGACAGGGGCAACTGGTCCACGAGCGCGGTCAGCTGCATGCGCTGGGCACGGAACGACTCGCCCGTGGCGTACACCCGTTCCACGCGCTGGAACAGCTCGCTCTTCCCGGCGGCCATGGGGTAGGCCTCCAGCAGCAGCGCCCCGTTGATCACCACGCGCGGCCGGCCCCCGGGGTCGAGGAAGCGGTCGTTGACGTGCTGGATGCGGAAGTCGACGAGCTGCCCGGAGGCGTCGAGATGCGGCACCAGCACCAGGGCGGGGTCGTGCAGGCCGTCGGCCAGGTCGATCAGCTCGGCGGCGTCCGGCAGGATCCGCGGCTCCGTGGTGAGTTCGTGGCGCTGCGTGTACGTCTCCAGCGTGTGCGCGCACAGCTCGGCCAGCGCCTCCAGCTGGCGGACCACCTGGGGAGGCTGCGGCTCCAGCGGCCCCGGCCAGGCGATCTCCAGCACACCGTGGATGCGGCCGCCGGTGCCGGCGGGCACGGCCACCCGGCCGCCCTCCGGATGCACGTGCCGGCCGATGGTGGGCAGGCCGGTCTCGGCGAGCGAGGTGAACCACTGGCCCTCGCGCGCGATGAGGCCGCGCCGCGCCACGGTGTCCACCTCCGGCGGCACATAGCGCCACCGGGTGCCCTCGGACGGGGAGAAGCCGGCGCTGCCCGCCAGGGTGAGCGAGCCGTCGGGCCCCGCGGCCCAGACCGCCACGGCCACCGCGCCGAGCGGGCGCAGGGCGTGCTCCAGCAGCGAGTCGGCGACGGCCTGGGTGTCGTCCGCGGCCAGCGCCCCGCTCTCGGCGGCCCGCAGCCGTACGGCGGCCGACTCGTCCTCCTCTGCCGTCGCGGCGGCGAGGAAGGCGTCGGTCACCTCGGCCACCCGGTCGTGGGCGGCCTGGTTGATGACCTCGACCGCGAACTCCAGCGGAGTCACCTTGGCCTGCTCGGTCAGCTCCGCGAGCTGCCGGGCGGCCTGCGTCGGCCCGCAGCCCAGCCGTTCGACCAGGATGCCCTTGGCGAGTTCGATCAGGGCCCGGCCCTCGGCCTCCGCCTGTGCGTCCCGCACCTCGCGGCGCAGCCGCTCCACCGTGGCGGCCAGCCTGCCGACGGGGGAGCCGGGGGAGACGCCGCCCGGCAGGTCGCGGAGAGCGGAGTCGGCCGCATCCGTCGGCTGCTCCGGGTCCGCGGTGTCCGCGTTCTCCGGCTGCGCGGGGCCGGCGGTGTGCGTCTGTTCCGGGTCGGCGGTCTCGGTCTGCGCGGGGTCGGCGACGTCCGTCAGCTCCGGCTGCGCGAGAATCGCCGACGCCTCCTCCGGACACGGCTCGGCGCCGGCCGGCTCACGTGGCTGTTCGGACGTGGTCACGATGCGAATGCTCCTCCGCTGCGGGATGCCGGGGCGCGGTCCGGTCGGCGGCGGACCACGTCCGTCCCACCCGCGGGCGGGACGGACGACGGCGCGCTCATGCGGACAACCAGCGTCGGACGCAGGCGATCAGGTCATGGGTGTCGACGGGCTTGGTGACGTAGTCGCTGGCACCCGACGCCAGGGACTTCTCCCGGTCCCCGGGCATCGCCTTCGCGGTGACGGCGATGATCGGAAGCTCCGCGTACTGCGGCATCTTGCGGATCTCCGCCGTGGCCGTGTACCCGTCCATCTCCGGCATCATCACGTCCATCAGCACCAGTGCGATGTCCGGGTTGCCGACCAGCGTCTCGATGCCCTTCAGCCCGTTCTCCGCGTGGAGCACCCGGAAGCCGTACAGCTCCAGGATGCCACTGAGGGCGAAGAGGTTGCGCGCGTCGTCGTCGACCACGAGGACGGTACGCCCGACGAAGGCGTCGTCGACGGGCGGCGCGAGGTCCTGCGGGTCCTCGGTCCGCACCAGGGACAGCACGTCACCGGGCTCCTCGGCCGACAGGTGCAGGGCGATCCGCTCGCGCAGCTCGTCCAGGCTGGAGAGGAACTCCAGCGACCCGTCGTCCTCGTGCGACCGCAGCGCCTGGGCGCGGGCCACGTCGGGGCGCTGACCGCTGTGGATGAGCACCGGCACGCCCGCCAGCGCCGAGTCGCCCTGCAGCGCCTCGAGGAAGCGGGACGCCTCCCCGTCGGGCATGTCCAGGTCGAGCACCACGCAGTGGCACGACTCGTCGGCCAGGGCACCGGCCGCCTCGTGGGCGCCGACCGCGGTGATGACGTCCATCGTCGGCAGCGGGGCCCCGTCGTCCGGGGTGTGCCGGGCCACGTCGGCGACCACGCTCTCGGCGACCAGGGTCAGCAGTCCGCGCGGCCGCTCCTCCACGACCAGCAGGCGGCGCCGGCGCTGTCCGGCCGAACCCAGCCGCTCCGGTGCGACGAGCTGGGGGGCCGCCGCGGCGGGGACGAGGGCGGCCGGCTCGCTCTCCGGGGCCCGGCCGAGGGTGAGCAGCTGCTCGAAGTCGGGACGCGCCACCGGCAGGAAGAGGGTGAAGATGCTGCCCCGGCCGGGCGCGCTGTCCACGGTGACGGCGCCGCCGAGCAGATGGGCGATCTCCCGTGTGATGGACAGACCGAGGCCGGTGCCGCCGTACTTGCGGCTGGTGGTGCCGTCCGCCTGCTGGAAGGCGCCGAAGATGGACTCCAGGTGCTGCTCCGGAATACCGATGCCGGTGTCCTTCACCCGGAACGCCACCACGGCCCCGCCGCGGACCACGCCCGGGGGTACCGCTTCGTCCGCCGCCGGCTCGATGGACAGCTCGACGCTGCCCTGCTCGGTGAACTTCACCGCGTTCGACAGCAGGTTGCGCAGGATCTGCCGCAGCCGGGAGTCGTCGGTCAGCAGGTCGGCCGGCGCGCCGGGCGCGGTGGTCACCCCGAAGTCCAGGCCCTTCTGGGTCGTCATCGGCCGGAAGGTGGCTTCGACGTATTCGATGAGCTGCCGCAGCGACACCCGCTCCGGCGCGACGTCCATCTTGCCCGCCTCGACCTTCGACAGGTCGAGGATGTCGTTGATCAGCTGCAGCAGGTCCGAACCGGCGGAGTGGATGATGCCTGCGTACTCGACCTGCTTCGGGGTGAGGTTGCGCGAGGGGTTCTGTGCGAGCAACTGGGCCAGGATGAGCAGGCTGTTGAGCGGGGTGCGCAGCTCGTGGCTCATGTTCGCCAGGAACTCCGACTTGTACTTGGAGGCCAGCGACAGCTGCTGCGCGCGGGCCTCGAGCTCCTGCCGGGCCTGCTCGATCTGCAGGTTCTTCGCCTCGATGTCGCGGTTCTGCGCGACCAGCAGCGAGGCCTTCTCCTCCAGCTCGGCGTTGGAGCGCTGCAGCTCCTCCTGCTGCTCCTGCAGCTCCGCCGAGCGGGACTGGAGTTCGGCGGTCAGGCGCTGCGACTCGTCCAGCAGCTCGTCGGTGCGGGCGTTCGCCACGATGGTGTTGACGTTGACGCCGATGGCCTCCCGCAGCTGCTCCAGGAAGTCCCGGTGGATCGGCGTGAAGGGGGTGACCGAGGCCAGCTCGATCACGCCGAGGACCTGGTCCTCGAAGAGGATCGGCAGGAGGACCAGCGCGGCCGGCACGGTCTGGCCGAGCCCCGAGGAGATGCTGACGTAGCCCTGCGGGAGCTCGTCCACCAGGATCGTACGGCGGCTGCGCGCGGCCTGGCCGACCAGCGAGCGGCCGAAGGAGAAGCGGGTGGGGCGCTCGTCGTCGTCGGGACGGCCGTAGGCGCCGACCAGCCGCAGCTCGGGCCCGCGCGCGCCGTCCTCGGCGAGGTAGAACGCGCTGTACTGGGCCGACACCAGGGGCGTCAGCTCCTCCATGATCAGCTCGGCCACGACGGGCAGGTCGCGGTGCCCCTGCATCAGGCTGGAGATCCGCGCGAGATTGGTCTTCAGCCAGTCCTGCTGCTGGTTGGCCCGGGTGGTCTCGCGCAGGGACCCCACCATGGAGTTGATGTTGTCCTTGAGCTCGGCGACCTCGCCGGATGCCTCGACCGTGATGGAGCGGGTCAGGTCGCCCTCCGCCACGGCGCTGGCGACCTCGGCGATGGCCCGCACCTGGCGGGTCAGGTTGCCGGCCAGCTCGTTGACGTTCTCCGTCAGGCGCTTCCAGGTGCCCGAGACGCCCTCCACCTCGGCCTGGCCGCCGAGGCGGCCCTCGGTGCCGACCTCGCGGGCGACGCGGGTGACCTCGTCGGCGAAGGCGGAGAGCTGGTCGACCATCGTGTTGATGGTCGTCTTCAGCTCCAGGATCTCGCCGCGGGCGTCGACGTCGATCTTCTTCGACAGGTCGCCCTTGGCCACCGCCGTCGTCACCAGCGCGATGTTGCGCACCTGGCCGGTGAGGTTGTTCGCCATCGAGTTGACGTTGTCGGTGAGGTCCTTCCACGTGCCGGCCACGTTGGGCACGTGGGCCTGGCCGCCGAGTCGTCCCTCGGTGCCGACCTCGCGGGCGACGCGGGTGACCTCGTCGGCGAACGCGGACAGCGTGTCGACCATCGTGTTGATGACGTCGGCCAGGGCCGCGACCTCGCCGGCCGCCTCGACCGTGATCTTCCGGGACAGGTCGCCGCGCGCCACAGCGGTGGCGACCTGGGCGATGGAGCGGACCTGACCGGTCAGGTTCGACGCCATCACGTTGACGTTGTCGGTGAGGTCCTTCCAGGTGCCCGAGACCCCCCGGACGTGGGCCTGGCCGCCGAGGCGTCCCTCGGTGCCGACCTCGCGGGCGACGCGGGTGACCTCGTCGGCGAAGGCGGAGAGCTGGTCGACCATCGTGTTGATGGTGTTCTTCAGTTCGAGGATCTCGCCGCGGGCGTCGACGGTGATCTTCTGCGAGAGGTCGCCCTGAGCCACCGCCGTGGCGACCTGGGCGACGTTGCGGACCTGGGCGGTGAGGTTGCCGCCCATGAAGTTCACCGAGTCCGTCAGGTCGCGCCAGGTGCCCTTGACGCCCTTCACGTCCGCCTGGCCGCCGAGGCGTCCCTCGGTGCCGACCTCGCGGGCGACGCGGGTGACCTCGTCGGCGAAGGCGGAGAGCTGGTCGACCATCGTGTTGATGG